>NZ_AP022606.1:1918262-2557683 GCF_010728725.1 Mycobacterium branderi | reverse complement strand
ACCCGGGCGCCGTGCACCGGCCCGCTGGCCACCCGCACGGTGCGGCACACCCCGGCGCCGGACAGCTGGGTGCCGACGTCGACCGCCTCCGGCGCCGAGCGGCACAGGAATGCGCACGTCGGCCCGGAACCCGACACGATGCCCGCCAGTGCCCCGGCCTCCACCCCGGCGCGCAGGACGCGACGCAACCCCGGATTCTTGCTCACCGCGGCCGCCTGCAACTCGTTGCCCAACAACGGCGCCAGCTGCTCGGGATCGCCGGCGGCCAGCGCCGCCAGCACCGGACCCGGCTCGCCGAGCCGCGGCGGGGACCCCACCTCCCGCAGCCGGTCGAGCTCGCTGAACACCGCGGGAGTCGACAGCCCGCCGTCGGCGAACGCCAGCACCCAGTGGAAGGTGTTCCGGGCCAGGACGGTGGCCAGCTCCTCGCCGCGGCCGGTGCCCAGCGCGGTTCCGCCGTGCAGCGCGAACGGCACATCGCTGCCCAGTTGCGCGGCCAGCGTGTTCAGGTCGCGGCGCGGCACGCCCAGCTCCCACAGCGCGTTGATCGCGACCAGCACGGCGGCGGCGTCGGCGCTGCCGCCGCCCATGCCACCGGCCACCGGGATGGACTTGTCAATGGTGATCGACACGTCGGGGGCCCGGCCCACGTGATCGGCCATCAACTCGGCCGCCTGCCAGGCCAGATTGCGCTCGTCGTCGGGCAGTTGGTCGGCACCCTCGCCGGTCATCTCCAGCGACAGCACGTCGGCGTTGCGAACCGTCACCTCGTCGACCAGCGAGACGGCGTGGAACACCGTGGTCAGCTCGTGATAGCCGTCCTCGCGGCGATCGCCCACGGCCAGATACAGGTTGATCTTGCCGGGCACCCGGACGGTGACCGAACCAGTGGGCACCCATTGAGGTGCAACGCTTCCGTCCAACGGCACCGCACGAGACTATCGCCGGAACCTACGCTGTGGGCATGGTTGACGCCGCGATCGACGGCTATGTCATCGACCGGGAAGTCGGCCGCGGGGGGCACGCCACCGTATATCGGGCGCACGCCAGGTCGCACCCGGAGCGGACGGTTGCGCTCAAGGTGCTCGGCCAGGACCATCGCGGCTCGGCGGAACAGGCTCGGCTCAACCGCGAATTCGGCTTCGCGCACCGGCTGCGCCATCCCCACATCGTGACGATGTATGAGCGCGGGCCGTTCTGGTTGGCGATGCAATTTGTCGACGGCGGCAAATCCACCCAACTGCGGCGGGTCGAGGACCGGCTGACCGCACTGGCGCAGATCGCCGACGCGCTGGACTACATGCACCGGCAAGGCATTGTGCACAGCGACGTCAAACCGGCCAACATCCTTGTCGCCAAGGACTTTTCACACAGCGGCGCCTGCCTGATCGACTTCAGCGTGGCCCACGCCGTGGTCGACGACGTCTTTCGTCGCCCGAAGGAGCTGCAGGCGTCGCTGCCGTACGTGGCGCCGGAGATGCTGCGCGGGCACGCCCCGACGGCCGCCACCGACGAGTATGCGCTGGCGTGTTGCGCAGTCGAATTGCTCACCGGCGCACCGCCGTTCGTGGCCGACAACTCCGAAGAACTGGTCAAGGCGCATCTGCGTGGGATCCCGCCGCGGACATCGTGCCGGGTCGACTGGGGCTCACGCGCATTCGACACGGTGGTGGCCAGGGCGATGGCGCGGGACCCCGAAGTGCGCTACCAGTCCTGCGCGGAGTTCGTCGAGCACATCACCCGGGTGGTCGCGGCTTAGCTTGCCGAGGCCTGCGGCTGCGTCGAGTCCCGGCCGAGTTCGACGGAACGCTGATACAGCCGCACGAAATCCTCGATGGTCAGCGTCTCACCGCGGCGCGCCGGGTCGATGCTGGCTGCCAGCAGCCGGGTCGCTGACTCGTTGCCCGAGCCCGCCCATTCCGCGAATGCGTTGCGGGATGTCTTGCGCCGCTGGGCAAATGCGATGTCGATCAGGTGGAAGACACTGCCGCGGAAATCTTCGTCGGTGGGCCACGGCGACGTTTCGTAGCGGTCGATGCGGACCAGCCCGGAGTACACGCGCGGGATCGGCCAGAAGACGGTCGGCGACACCATGCCGTGGCGGCGGACCTGCCCGAAGAACCGGACCTTCACGCTGGGCACGCCGTACTCCTTGCCGCCGGGTTCGGCGGCGAGCCGCTCGGCGACTTCCGCCTGCACCATCACCATGACCGTGCGGATGGACGGAAACTCGGCTAGCAGATGCAGCAGCGCCGGGACGGCCACGTTGTACGGCAAGTTGGCCACCACCGCCGACGGCTCGCCCTCCAGGTCGGCCGGACCGATCGACAGCACGTCGCGGTTGAGCACCCGCAACCGGTTGATCTCGCTGTGCGAGTGTTCGGCGACGGTTTGCGGCAACCGGCCGGCCAGCACCGGGTCGATCTCGACGGCGCTGACGGTGGCGCCGCGGTCGAGCAGCGCCAGGGTCAGCGATCCCAGACCCGGCCCGACCTCGAGGACATGGTCGTTGCGGTGCACACCCGACGACGACACCACCCGGCGCACGGTGTTGGCGTCATGGACGAAATTCTGTCCCAGCGATTTCCGGGGCCGAAACTCGAGTTCTTTGGCCAGCCGCCTGATCTCGGTTCGCCCGAGCAGCCGAATGGTCAGCGCGCACCCGCTCGTCCGCTGCACACCGGCCAGGCTCCCCAGCCCTGGCGCGCCCGCGTCACCTCGGCGATCGCGATCTGCTCTTCGCGGGTGGCGAGGTCGGCACGCGGGGCAAAGCGCAGCCCGCCGTTGCGCTCCCAGGTGCTCTGATCGAACTGCACGCCGCCGTAATACCCGTTTCCGGTGTTGATCGCCCAGTTGCCGCCGGCCTCGCAGTGTGCGATGGCGTCCCAGATCTCGCCGTTGGCCACTTCCGGAACGTCGGTGCCCGGTTTGGTGCCGACACGCACGACCGCCTCGCGGGCCGGGGTCACGACCGTGTTGGCGACGGGCAGCCGACCGGTCTCGACGCCGTTGACCTTGGCCACCGCGAACGTCACGTCCTGCACGCCCGGGGTGCCCGGGTCTTCGACGACCTCGCGGCTGATGTTCATCTCCGGGTCTTCAATGCGGCGCCGCGGCGGGTCCAGCGGCACCCGCTCGGTGACCTTTTCGATGCGGTTGCGGGTCACCTGGATGTGCATCCCGTCGATGACGGGCGCGGCCGCGCCGGGATTGACCTGGTCGCTGGGCTCCAGCGGGGCACCGGCGGCCCGCAGCAAGTCGCCGACGTTGGCCGCGGCCAGGTGCACGTTGTGCACGTTGCCGCCGTCGTCGACCTCGACGGTCTTGGCGCTGACGACCGGCAGCGCCATCCCGGCCAACGGCACCCGGCTGCCGCGCGAGGCCGCGGCCGGAGCGGTGTCGGTCATCGCGAGCTGGGCCAGCGCCTCGTCGACCGTCGACGCGGTGGTCCACACCTGCTTGGTGTCCTTGCCGTCAAGCGAGATCTCCAGCGGCCGGCTGCGGCGCAGCACGATGGACTCGGCGTCGTGGACCCGCTCGTTACCGGCCGGGTAGAGGTCGTCGCGCTCGGCGACGTCGAAGCCGTTCTCCTTGATGATGTCGATGACCCGTGACTTCATCGTCGTCACCTTCATCACCGTTCCATCGACGCTCAGCGTCACGGTCTTGTAGGCGGCGATCGCCATGCCCCCGGCGACGGCCAGTACCGACAGCAGCGCGGCGACGAGGAACCGCAGGATCGGCGATGGGGTCTGATGCAGCCTGGCAAGTACGTTCAACGCGTCTATTCCCCGACCTCAGCAACAACTCCGGCAACAACCCACTGACACAGCAAAGGGGCCTTTCGGCCCCACCCGTTCGATCACAAGACGGTAACGAACCGGCCTACATACGGCAACTCCAGAGACACGCTCTTACTGGACTCTTAACTACTGGTTGCCAGTCCGTAGGCGCGGCGGGCGTTGGCCGTGGTGACCCGCGCGAGTTCCTCGGCGGGCCGGCCCAGCATTTCGGCCAACGATCGGACAGTGTAAGGCAGGCAATACGGTTCGTTGGGAGCGCCACGATAGGGGTGTGGCGCCAGAAACGGCGCGTCGGTCTCCACCAGCAGCTGCCCAGCTGGAACCAGCGGCACGGCTTCCCGCAGGTCGCGGGCGTTGCGGAAGCTCACGGTGCCGGACAGGCTGACCAGCCAGCCGCCGTCGACGCAGGCCCGTGCCATCGCGGCATCCGACGAGAAGCAGTGGAAGATCACGGTGTCGGGTGCGCCCTCGGCGCGCAGGACGTCGAGCACCTCGGCGTCGGCGTCGCGATTATGGATCATCAGCGGTTTGCCGGTCCGTTTCGCCAGGTCGATGTGCCAGGCGAACGCCTCCCGCTGCACGCCCGGCTCCGCGCAGCCCTCCAGCCGCCCCGGCCAGTAGAGATCCATTCCGGTCTCGCCGATCGCCACCACCCGCGGGTGAGCGGCCAGCCGCTCGATCTCGGCCCGTGCGGCGCCGGTGAGCGCGTCGGCCCGGGTCGGGTGCAGCGCGACCGCGGCATACACCCGCGGGTCCCAGTCGGCGGCCTGTGTCACCCAGCGCGCCGAGGCCAGGTCGTCGGCGATGGTGACCACCGCCTCGACTCCGACGGCCGCGGCGCGGTCGACGATCGCGCGGACTCCGTCGGCATCGGCGGCGCCGCACGCGTCGAGGTGGGTATGGGCGTCGACCAAGGGGCTCAGCGGCTCCGGAGCGGGCGGCGGCGGCCGTTTGGAACTCACCCGCACACCATAAGGTGGTGTCTCGATGAGGCCCTTCTATGTGACCACGGCGATCACCTACCCGAACGGCGAGCCGCACGTCGGGCACGCGTACGAGTACATCGCCACCGACGCGATCGCCCGGTTCAAACGGCTCGACGGATTCGACGTGCGTTTTCTGACCGGCACCGACGAGCACGGCCTCAAGATGGTGGAGACCGCGGCGGCGGAGGGCATTCCGACGCCCGAGTTGGCGCGGCGCAACTCGGATGTGTTCCAGGCCTTGCAGGGACGGCTGAATATCTCCTTCGACCGGTTCATCCGCACCACCGACCCCGACCACTTGGAAGCGTCGAAGGCGATCTGGCAGCGGATGGCCGATGCCGGCGACATCTACCTGGACTCCTATTCCGGTTGGTATTCGGTGCGCGACGAGCGGTTCGTCACCGAGTCGGAAACGACCGTCGTCGACGACGGGACCCGGGTGGCGACCGAAACCGGCGCGCCGGTGACCTGGACCGAGGAGCAGACGTATTTCTTTCGGCTGTCGGCGTATGCGGACAAACTGCTGGCCCACTACGAGGCCAACCCGGACTTCATCGCCCCCGAGGTGCGGCGCAACGAGGTGGTCAGCTTCGTCTCCGGCGGGCTGCGGGATCTGTCGATCTCGCGCACGTCGTTCGACTGGGGCGTGCCGGTCCCCGAGCATCCCGACCACGTCATGTACGTCTGGGTCGACGCGCTGACCAACTACCTGACCGGCGTCGGCTACCCCGACACCGACTCGGAGTTGTTCCGCCGCTACTGGCCGGCCGATCTGCACATGATCGGCAAGGACATCATCCGGTTCCACACCGTGTACTGGCCGGCGTTTTTGATGTCAGCCGGAATCGAGCTTCCGCGAAGGGTTTTCGCGCACGGATTCTTGCTCAACCGGGGCGAGAAGATGAGCAAGTCGGTGGGCAACGTCGTGGATCCTCTTGCACTGGTCGACACGTTCGGGGTCGACCAGGTGCGTTACTTTCTGCTGCGCGAGGTGCCGTTCGGCCAGGACGGCAGCTACAGCGACGAGGCGATGGTCACCCGGATCAACACCGACCTGGCCAACGAACTGGGCAACCTGGCGCAGCGCTCACTGTCGATGGTCGCGCGCAACCTCGGCGGCGTCGTGCCGGAGCCTGGCGAATTCAGCGCCGACGATCGGGAGCTGTTGGCGACGGCCGACGCGCTGCTGGATCGGGTGCGTGCCGAATTCGACGCGCAGGCAATGCATTTGGCGCTCGAAGTCATCTGGTTGATGCTCGGCGCGGCAAACAAGTATTTCTCCGCGCAGCAGCCGTGGGTGCTGCGCAAAAGCGAGGCGCCGGCGGATCAGGCACGGTTCCGGACCGTGTTGTATGTGACCTGCGAGGCGGTGCGCATCGCCGCACTGCTGATTCAGCCGGTGCTGCCCGAGTCGGCGGGCAAGCTGCTCGACCTGCTCGGCCAGCCCGCCGAGCAACGGACATTCGCCGCGATCGGCGCCCGGCTGGCGTCCGGCACCCGGCTGCCGGCGCCCACTGCGGTCTTTCCGCGGTATCAGGCCGACGAGCAGAAGTAATCGAAGACCGGCCGTTTCACAGGCTCTTACATCTGTTCACCCGTGGCCTTCCCACGATGCAGAATCGCCTCATGGGCCGGGGGCGGAGCGCGCTGTCAATCACGACGACGCCTGCGGCGGATGCTTGTGTGCTCACCGTCGGCGGAATACTTGACGACACGACGTATCGTCCGCTTCACGACGCTATCGTCAAAGCGGCGCTGGACGAGCCCGCCGCGGTGATCACCGACATCTCCAGACTGGCCATCCGGGAGGAACCGGCGCTGGCGGTGTTCACCAGTGCCCGTTGGCGCGTCGCCGACTGGCCGGATATCCCGATGGGCCTGGTCTGCGCTCATCGCCATGGACAAAGTGCCTTGCGCCGCAACGGAATAACGCGCTACGTGCCCGTCTATGCAACGGTGGAATCCGCGGTCACCGACCTCGTGGCGCAGGGCGCGCGCAGATATCGGCGTCGCGCAAGCGCTGATTTGCCCGCACACGAGAGCAGCATTGCGCGATGTCGCGAGATGGTGAACCACTGGCTGACAGGGTGGTCGAGAACTGATTTCTGCCATGCGGCTTCCACAGTCGCTGCGATATTGGTCGAAGACGTGCTCGCCGATACCGACACGAAATTCGCGATACGACTGGAAACCGACGGGTCCACCGTGGCCGTAGCTGTGCAGTACGTCAGCACTGCGCTCACCATGGGTCACCAGCCCGTCGAGGGCGCCGGCTCACGCCGTGACGTCTTAGCGGCCGCCTCGCGCGCTTCGGGCAGCTACACGAATGGATTCCGACGGACCGCGTGGGCAGCGATTGGCCCGGAAAACCGATTTTGACTATCGGTATCCGGGCGGCCGCTATTGACGCGGCTCCAATACCATATGCCATGAAAATGGCTTGAATATCATTCAAATCGTATGCCATAGTGTTTCCGAGCGTCGTGCTCAATCCCAATCACCACAGCGGAGGAACTTCGGTCCGCCCCGCCTGGCGGCGCCGCAGACCTACGGGGATGGGCATGACGCATTGGGGGATGACATGACCACCATCAAGAGGTCAACGCTGCAGCATGACCTCGACAACCTGCTGGCGGAATTGGACGCCGGCTGGGAATCGGCGTCGGTCATATACGGCAGGGGCGGTTGCGTGATGGCATGCATGGTGCGGATGCTGCGCAGACAGGGCGCCGACGACCTGCAGGCCCGCAAGGACGCGATGGTGACTGCGCTGGGATTTCAGAGCAGCGACGGTCCTGCCTATGAGGCGATGTTCAGATGGAACGACCTGCAAGCCGACCCGGACGCCGTCAAACGACGCATCAAGGACGCGCTGAACACCCTATGAGAGACCACTTCTGCCGAGGTCGATCGATCGAGTCACGGGACCTACGGGTCCGGCAAATTGCGATAACCGGCGCCTCCGGCATGCCCGATAATCGTTGGGTGGAGCGGCGACAAAACTGGCCCGGCCAATCACCGATGGTTACCCTGCAGCAATTGCCCGCGTCAGTGGTCCTGGAGCGCATCCCGATTCCCGTCCTCGCCGTCATGCAAGACGGCACTATCTTGTTCGCCAACACCGCGTTCGCAGAGATGTTGGGGTACAGCGTCGAAGAAGTTCTGTCGTTGAACTTCGAGCAGATCTTTTACCACGTGCCGACCGCCGAGTCCGTGCTGTCTGTCGTCCACGCATTGGCGAACATGGTTGTCGACCTCGCACATCGGGACGGCTCGACGGTCCGGGCGCTGATGAGCAAATCGGCGCTGCGGCGTTCCGACGACCAGGTCGCGCTCGCGACATTCCAGGATCTGACCGAGCAACTCTGGGCCGAGGAACGCTGAACTGGCGACAAACCGTAGGTCGTAGTTAACGCCGATAATCGTACTTCTAGTACTGTTCAGGTGTGATCAAGACTCGACGGGACCTGCGGGCCTACCTGGCGGCGGATATGACCGCCCATGGCCTGCAGCGTTGGCGACTGCGCGACCGGTTCCTGCACCGGTCCGCCCATTTCCAGCGGTTGTTGCGCAAGTCCGAGTACTGGTCCAACACGGCCCGGACACCGCTCGGGCGCGTCGTCGTCGTGTGGTTCAAACTGCGTACCCGGCTGGTGGGTGAACGTCTCGGGTTCATGATCCCGCGCAACGTCTTCGGGCCGGGCCTGTCGATCGCAGCGCCCGGCGGCATCTGGGTGCATTACCAGGCGCGTGTCGGCGCCAATTGCCGGATCCATCAGGGAGTGACCATCGGCGAAGCGAAGGGCAAGGTCCCGGTCATCGGCGACGATGTCACGATTCATCCGCTCGCGA
The DNA here is from genome assembly GCF_010728725.1 of Mycobacterium branderi. NCBI lineage: Bacteria > Bacillati > Actinomycetota > Actinomycetes > Mycobacteriales > Mycobacteriaceae > Mycobacterium > Mycobacterium branderi. The sequence goes on along the minus strand of NZ_AP022606.1, from coordinate 2,549,042 downwards.
TGATCATCGGCGCCGACGTCGGCAATCGGGTCCGCGTCCGCGCGCGTGCCGTGGTCACGGAATCGGTGCCCGACGATGTCGAGGTCGCCGGAGTGCCCGCCCGGCTGGTTCCGGCGGCCGCTAGAGTCGCCGCGATCGCGGCAGGCTGATGCCACTCATATCGGGCTTTGGGTATCACTATGGCTTGACATCTGTACTTGTAGTACGGTGTTCCCGTGATCAGGACCCGTGAGGACCTGAAGGCCTACCTCGCAGCAGACATGAAAGCCAACGGGCTGGAACGGTGGCGGTTGCGGGATCGGTTCCTGCAGCGCCCGGCCTATTTTCAGCGCTTGCTGCGCAAATCGGAGTATTGGACGAACACAGCGCGGACCCCCTTCGGGCGGGTGGTTGCCGCCTGGCTGCAACTGCGGACCAAGCTGCTCGGTGAGCGGTTCGGTTTCTACATATCCCGCAATGTGTTCGGCCCGGGTCTGTCGATCGCACACCCCGGCCCGGTGTGGGTGCATTGCGAGGCGCGCGTCGGCGCCAACTGCCGCATCCACCAGGGGGTGACGATCGGCGAGGCGAAGGGCAAGGTGCCCGTTATCGGCGACGACGTGTACCTCTATCCGCTGGCCATGGTGCTCGGCGCGGACATCGGCAGCCGTGTCGGTGTCCGGGCGGGCGCGGTGGTCACCAAATCGGTTCCCGACGACGTGGAGGTGGCCGGCGTTCCGGCCCGCATCGTCAGGACGCACCGCCCGATCGCGGCCATCGCGGATTGACAGCCGGCTATCAGCTTCGGATGGCCACCAAGGATTTGACCCAGCCGGCGAACCGCTCGAACCAGATTGTCGACGTCGGGAAGTATCGCCGCATCTGCGAAATGCCAAGCAGGTCAATCTCGTCGACCTTGTCCTGCGCCTCTTCTCGGGTGTGAGTGCGGATGTGGCCGCGGTTCCAGCGCAGCGAAATCTGTACTCGCGCTTCGTAAGGCAACCACTGCAGGCCCGGGAAGAGCCAATGCGGTTCGACCGGGAAGTAACGGTATGGGGTTTGCACCCAGTGCCGGTCGCCGAGCGAGTGGACATAGTCGACGAGTCGCTGCCGCCGCACGTGGCCTCCCACATGCTCCAGCAGAGAATTGGAGTAGACAAGGTCGAAGTGCGCTGCCGCAACAGATCTCGGTAGATCGCAGGCGTCCGCATGGACTGCGACGATCCCGGAGCTCCACGAGTCTTGCGGCAGGAGATTCACCGTGGTGACCGACTTTGGTCGCAGCGGCGCAAGTCGCCACGACTCCGGCGTTCCACCCAAGTCCAGGACTCGCATCTCCGAGAACGACGGGAATGTCTCGATCAGGTGCTGCCACCGCCGAATACGGGCGCGTCCGGACAGCGATCCTTTCGAATCGACATCGGTCGCGACGTCGCGCAACCAGTCCGACATCAGCGGACGCAGGATCGCTCGGCGCCGGTGGCCGTCGGCAAATAGCGTTCCAGCAGCCGCTTTTCGTGCCGCGGGCTCAGCCCGGCCAGGCGAATGTCGCCGCCGTAGTGAGCGAGCACCCGCGGGTCCATCACACGACGCCATAACGGCGGTAGCAGGGCCAGCAGCAGCATGGTCCCGTAACCGCCCGGGAATTGCGGCGCTTCGTCGGTATGGCGCAGTGCCTGATAACGCCGCAACGGATGCGCATGGTGATCGGAGTGCCGCTGCAGATGAAACAGGCACAGGTTCGCAATCACCGTGTTGCTGTTCCAGCTGTGCGAGGCGCGCACCCGTTCGTATCGCCCGTTGGGCAGCTTCTGGCGTTGCAGCCCATAATGTTCCATATAGTTGACAGTCTCGAGCAGGCAGAAACTGATCACCGCCTGCCCGACCAGCCACGGCACCACGACGGCACCGAACCAGACAGTCAGCACAGCGAACAACGCAAAGCTGGCCAGCCAGGCGCTGAGCACATCGTTTCTAAGGCTCCACCGGGACTGTCCCGCCCGCGCGAAGCGCTCGCTTTCCAGCCGCCAGGCCGACCGCACGCCGCCTGCCACGGACCGCGGAATGAAGAAGTACAGTGTCTCCCCCATTCGTGAGCTCGCCGGATCGTCGGCCGTAGCGACCCGCACGTGATGTCCGCGGTTGTGCTCCACGAAGAAATGTCCGTACCAGCTCTGCATGAGCGCCAGCTTGGACAGCCGCTTCTCGGCCTGAGGTCGCTTGTGGCCCAACTCATGTGCGACGTTGATCGCGACACCGCCGATGATTCCGACCGTGGCCATCAGTCCCAGCTTGTCGACGAACGTCATGGTGAGCCAGCCACCGCCGGCCCACAACCAGCACGCGAAAAGCAGCGACAGGTATTGACTGGGCAGGTAAAGGTAAGTGGCCCAACGGTAGAAACGGTCGTCCTCGAGTTTCGCGACGACGCTGTCGGGCGGGTTGTCCGCGTCAGGCCCGACCAGGTGGTCGAGGACGGGAATGATCCCGAATGTCACGATCGGAGCGAACCACCAAAACACACCGAGCCCGCTGATCTGCACGGCAAGCCACGATGCGGCGACGAACCCCGGCACTATCGACCCCAGCAGCCATAAGTACTTCTTGGCGCCGCGCCAAGCGGGGTCCGAGGCCGCCGTGCTACCCACCCGATGTCCCACCGGCCCGTCGATGGGCATGGTGCCGGAAGATGTCGTTCGATTCAGATAGCCCATTTCTGGAAGTTATCACGACTTGATTACTTTAAAATAGCCTGATTCGATACTATCTGACTGATTATATACAGAATCGAGGAGTCTGAGTTGGTTGCCGTCGGAGTCCGACCGACCAGGCCGGCTACCACACTCGACTGCCGCGAACACTGAATCGGAGCAGGTCAATGGGGCGCATGATGGTTGTCTCCCGCCGGCGTTTTCTGGGTCTTGGCGCCATGGCCGCTGCGGCGGCCGCCGGCGCCGGAACCGCCGAGTTCCAGCTGAGCCGACATCGGCCCACCGTGCGGCCGCACTACGACGCCATCGTGGTGGGCAGCGGCTACGGCGGCGGCGTGTCGGCCCTGCGGCTCGGCCAGGCCGGCGTCAGGACCCTGATCCTGGAAAAGGGCAGGCTCTGGGACGCCCGCGACGAGGACGGCAAGCGATTCTCGAAGATGCTGCCGCCGGATACTCGCGCGGGCTGGTTCACCCGGCATCCACCAAGCCTGGTCCCGTCGTTTCGGGGCGTCTCGATCAACTCGGTGGCCGAGCACGTGCCGTCCCGCCAGCCCGTGCAGGCCGGCATCTGCGACAAGGTCGTACACGGCTCGCACAACGTCTTCCGCGGCGTCGCCGTGGGCGGCGGGTCGATGGTGAACGCGGCCATCGCCGCCATCCCCACCGCGGCTCAAGTTCGGGAAACGTTTCCCGACATCGACCCTGCGCAGTTCCTCGGACGGTACATGCAGCGGGCCAGGGACATGCTGCTGATCAACTATCGCGACATGCGGTGGTTCGAGCAGACACCGTGTTTCCAGTACGCACGGGTCGGCCGGCAGTATGCGGCGGCGGCCGGATATTCAGTGGACTACAACGGCAGCGCCTTCTCCTTCCCCTACATCAGATACGAGGAGGTGGGCAAGGTTGAGCGTTCAGCGCTCGCACTCGAGCAGCAATACGGGAACAACAACGGCCGGTTCGGCAGCGTCGACCAGACCTACATCGGCGACGCGCTGGCCACCGGCAAGGTCAGCCTCAAACCCTTGACCGAGGTGACCGATATTCGTCGAGAGCGCGACGGCGAGTACGTGGTGTCCACCCGCGAGATCGACCGCTGGGGCAACGAGCTCGGGCGTGCGGAATTCGGTTGTGACCAGCTGCATCTCAATGCAGGCGTGCTGGGTACGACCAAGATCCTGCTGAAAGCCCGGGACACCGGGACGCTGCCCAACCTGAGCGAGGAAATCGGCCGCGGATACGGCAACAACGGCGACATCATGGTCGCCCATTCGCTGAACGAGAGCGATCCGGCGGGCACTGAGCAGTCCTTGATGGGAATGATCAACCTCGACGGCCGCGACGATCCCGACAACCCGGTGTACGCCAGCATGTTCTCGCTTCCGTTGCCGGTGGAGACTCTCACGCTGGGCTACTACGTGATGGTCAAGACCGGTGACCGTGCCGAGATCACCTATGACCGGCGTTCTGACTCGATCAGCATCGACTGGCCCCAGGGATATACCGAGAACTTGACGTCCAAGGCGAGGGCGGTTTTCGACAAGGTGGTCCTGGCCAACGGCGTCGACTACCGCGACGACATCTTCGAGGGAAACGTCTTCGCCCCCAACACTGTTCACCCGATGGGCGGGTGTGTCCGCGGGAGAGCCACGGACAGCTACGGGCGGGTCAAGGGATACGACAAGCTCTACGTCAACGACGCGTCGCTACTGCCCGGCTACCTGGGCTGCAACCCCTTCATGTCCATCACCGCACTCGCCGAACGCAATATCGAGGGAATCCTGCAAGGACGTCAATGATCCTCACCATGCGTGAGTCACTCGGTCGACGGCGACGCCCCGTTGCGCCGCAGCGCTTCCCGGGCCAGGAATTCGCGGAAATAAGGCAACGATGCGTCGGCCACGACCGCAGGAAGCAGCAGTTCCCACATGCGGCTCAACTGGCCGATGAGGTCGCCATCCGACGTCGCCCTGTATAGCAGGCGCGTGCCCAACATGGCGCCGACGACCGACTCGCTGACGGCGTGCGGGTCGAGTCCTTCTTTCAGGTCGCCTTCCGCGCTTGCCCGGCCGGCCTGAGTAGCCATGGCCTCCAACCAGTTTGCGTAGACACGGGAGGCGGATTCGTTGAATTCGCCGAGAGCAAACATCAGTTGTTCCGCGACGCGCGCGGCCCTGTCGGATGCCAGAACCTCCGCGGCCGCAAACATGCCGTGGATCATGTTCTCCAGCCCGGGAGAGGACGAGTCGCACATGGTGCGGAAGGTGTCGAGGACGACGCCGGAGCCTTCCTCGATGATCGCGGATGCCAGCGAATCCATCGACTCGAAGTGGTGGTAGAGAGCACCTTTGGTCATTCCCGCGCGCTCGATGATCGCGGCCCGCGCGGCGCTCGCATAGCCGACTTCGCTGAAGACCTCGATCGCCGCGTCGATGAGCTTCCGCCGGGTGGCTTCCGATCGAACCTGGCGCGCCATCGCCTGCACCTCCGGAGTTCGGTCGAGCTGCTGAGAATCGGGGCCTTCGGCGTCTCACATTCCGGCCGGCGCGGGCAAGCCTAACAGCTGCTCGTGGCGGTGCGGATCGCCAGCGCCGTGCGTCGCCTGACGAATTGGCTGAAGTATTCGAGCCTGTCTTGTTCGACCATGCCGCGCAACAACAGCGCCCACATCTTCTCCAGCTCGAGGAAAAACTGCTCCGCGTCGTCGAGATTGCCGGTATGGCGCATCCCCAAGTACAGCGACACGACCAGGCGTCCGACGTCCTGCGGATCGCATTGGTCGGTTATGTCGCCCTCGGCGATGGCGCGCTTCACGACGCGGGCGAGCGCCTCGATCCAGTCCGCCAACAGCCTGGCCTGGAACTTCTCGGCGCGGCCCACCGTCTCGAGCAGGTGCAGTCCTGCCCGGGCCACATCCTGGCCGACGTCCTGAACTGCGATCACGTAGGTGAACTCGACGAGGGTTTCCAATCCCGAGAGTTTGCGGGCGAGCAGGTCCCGGATGACCGCGGTGCCTACGGTGGCTTGCTCTTCGATGATCGCCAACGCCAGCGCATGCTTCGAGCGGAAATGGAAATACATTGCGCCCTTGGTCAATTCGGCTTCAGCCAGGATGTCGTCGAGTCCGACGTCGTGGTACGGCCGCTGGGCGAATTGGTGTGCGGCTGCGTTCAGGATCTGCTGTCGGGTCGAGTCCGCTCGGCTGTCGGTCGGCTGGTTCATGATGAGACGCCCGCGGGGTTCGGATTCATAGGTTGGGACATCTCCCTCGAACGGAGCGCACCGCCACTTTGGCCGGGCGCACTGGCTAGCCGCTTCGGGAGTTGGCATCAATGCCGCGGCCTGGCCAAGTGGTGGGCAGCCACTTGCTGGACTACCAGGTTCTTAGCTTAAGCGCTTGCTCCGGGATGTCCGAGATACCAAAGGTTAGTGGCATCGCTATACAGCATCCGAAAAGTATGTATTATGGCTTCAGTGCATGTAGCCGGTTTGCCCGGCTCGCCGGCCCCTCACTAGGAGAAGCACATGTCGTTCGTGACCACCCAGCCGGACGCGTTGACATCGGCGGCGGCCAACTTGCATAGCACCGGCGTCGCGATGAGTTCCCACAATGCCGCGGCGGCGGCTCCCACCACCGGCGTGGTTCCGGCCGCCGCTGACGAGGTGTCTGCGCTCACGGCGGCCCAGTTCACCGCACACGCGCAGATGTATCAGGCGATCAGCGCCCAGGCCGAGGCGATTCACGAGATGTTCGTCAACACCCTGGGCACCAGCGCCTGCTCGTATGCGGCCACCGAGGCCGCCAACGCGGTGACGGCCGGCTAGCGATGGTCGCAGTGCTCGATTTCGGCGCGTTGCCGCCGGAGCTCAACTCCGGCCGGATGTATGCCGGTCCGGGATCGGAATCGATGTTGGCGGCCGCGGCGGCCTGGGACGGGTTGGCTGCCGAATTGCATTCCGTGGCATCCACTTACAACTCGGTGATCTCGGCATTGACTAGCGGACCATGGCGCGGCCCGGCGTCGGCGTCCACCGCGGCGGCGTCCGCACCATATGCCACCTGGATGTCGGCGATGGCCGCGCAGGCCGAACAAGCGGGCGCACAGGCCCGCGACGCCGCCGACGCCTATCACGCCGCGTTCGCCATGACGGTGCCCCCGGCGGTGGTCGCGGCCAATCGCGCACAGCTGGCGACGCTGACCGCGACAAACTTTTTCGGCATCAACTCGCCCGCAATCGCCGCCAACGAAGCGCAATACGCCGAGATGTGGGCCCAGGACGCGCTGGCGATGTACGGCTATGCCGCCAACTCCGCGGTGGCTACCCAGTTGACGCCGTTCACGTCGCCGCCGCAGACCACCAACACGGCCGGGCTGGCCAGCCAGGGCGCCGCGGTCGCCCACGCAACCGGCGCCGCGGCCACGCAGCAGAGCACGCTCTCGCCGCTGATCTCCGCGATTCCCAATGCGCTGCAGCAGCTGTCGTCGCCGGCCACGAGCACGTCGTCGTCCACCGGCGTCACCACACCGTGGGGTTCGGTAATAGGCGGGTCTGGCTCGTCGGGGCTCTCCGGGATTATGAACGACTGGCCCAGTTTGCTTCCGGGCTATTTGATGGTGTCCGCGACCCCGCTCTACGCACTGTCCAGCGTGCTGGGGATGGCGCAAACCCTGCAGGGCTTGACCACCGCTGGCGCCTGGGAGGCAGCCGAAGGAGCGGCCGGCGCACTGGAATCGGGCATCGGCAACACGGGTGTGCTGGCCGGCGTCGGCCAGGCGGCCTCGCTGGGCCCGTTGTCCGTGCCGCCGAGCTGGGGCACGTCGGTCCAGACGGGCATGCTGACGTCCGCCGGTGCTGCGATGCCGGGGACGGGCGCGAACCCACTCACAGGTACGCCGCCAAGCGTGTTGGGCGGGCTGCCCCGCGGGGCGGCGAGCGGTCCGGGCAGCAGCCCCGGCCCCCGCTACGGGTCGGTTCCCACCGTGATGGCGCGCCCGCCGTCCGCCGGATATGGAGGCGTCATGTGAGGCCGGCGTTCCAGTCAATGTCCCACTACCGGAGGAGATTTCGATGACTGCTCGGTTTATGACCGATCCGCACGCGATGCGGGACATGGCGGGCCGTTTCGACGTGCACGCCCAGACCGTCGAAGACGAGGCCCGCAAGATGTGGGCGTCGAGCCAGAACATTGCCGGTGCCGGCTGGAGCGGAACCGCCCAGGCCACCTCCTACGACACCATGAGCCAGATGAATCAAGCCTTCCGCAACATCGTCAACATGCTGCACGGGGTGCGCGACGGGCTGATCCGCGACGCCAACAACTACGAGGCCCAAGAGCAGGCCTCCCAGCAGATCCTGTCCAGCTAGAGGCGATCGCAAGCGCGGCGCAGCCGGGCGCAGCGGGTCGCCGACCAGACAACCTAGGAGACACGACTATGAGCATCAACTACCAGTTCGGCGACGTCGACGCCCATGGCGCGCTGATTCGCGCCCAGGCCGCCTCTTTGGAGGCCGAGCACCAGGCCATCATCCGCGATGTCCTTGCCGCCGGCGACTTTTGGGGCGGCGCCGGATCCACGGCCTGCCAGGAGTTCATCACCGCGTTGGGCCGCAACTTCCAGGTCATCTACGAACAAGCCAACGCCCACGGCCAAAAAGTCCAAACCGCCGGATCCAACATGGCCAGCACCGACTCCGCCGTCGGCTCCAGCTGGGGCTAACGCAGATGAAAGTCGTATTGTTCTGCGGCGGTTACGGGATGCGGATGCGCACCGCCGAGGATGACGTCATACCCAAGCCGCTCCAGATGGTCGGGCCGCGTCCGCTGCTGTGGCACGTCATGCGCTACTACGCACACTTCGGTCACAAGGAGTTCATCCTGTGCCTCGGCTACGGTGGCGAGAAGATCAAGGACTTCTTCCTGCGCTACCGCGAGACGGAGTCCAACGACTTCGTCATCCGGGCCGGCCAGGTCGAGCTGCTCGATTCCGACATCTCCGACTGGGCAATCACTTTCGTCGACACCGGTCTCGAGTCGCCGATCGGTGAACGGCTGCGTCGCGTCCGCAAGTTCCTCGGCGACGACGAGTACTTCCTGGCCAACTACGCCGACGTACTGACCGACGCCCCGCTCGACGACATCGTCGAGCGGGTGATCGGCAGCGGCGCCATGGCCTCGATGCTGATCGTGCCGCCGCAGTCGTCGTTTCACTGCGTCGACATCGCCACCGACGGCGACATCAAAGAAATCGCGCCGGTTACCAAGTTCCCGATCTGGGTCAACGGCGGCTATTTCGTGCTGCGCCAACAGGTCATCGACCTGATACCCGAGAACGGCGACCTGGTCGGCGACGCGTGCACGGCACTAGCCGGCACCGGCGGGCTGATCGGCTACCGCCACGACGGCTTCTGGAAACCGGCCGACACGTTCAAGGAGCGCGCCGAGCTCGACGCCGACTACAACAACGGAATTCGCCCCTGGATGGTCTGGGATACGCCCCGACGGCGGGACCGATCCGCATGATCTCACTGACCCCGTCGCGGTTGACGTCGGTTGCCGCCATCGGCGCCCACTGCGATGACATTGTCATCGGCACGGGCGCCACCTTGATGGAAATCGCCCGCCACAACCCCGCTTTGGTGGTGCATGCCCTGGTCCTGACCGGTGGCGGCACCGAGCGGGAAGTCGAAGAGAAGAACGCGTTTGCGGCACTGTGCCCGACGGCGGACGTGCGGTTGACGGTTGTCGACCTGCCCGACGGCCGGCTGCCGGACCATTGGGCGGCGGTGAAAGGCCACCTCGCCGATTTCGCCCGCGACTGTCAGCCCGACGTGGTGTTCGGCCCGCAGCGTGGCGACTCTCACCAGGACCACCGGCTGATCGCAGAACTGATACCCACCGAGTTCCGCGACCATCTCTCGTTCGGCTACGAGATCCTCAAGTGGGAATCGGACCTGCCCAATCCCTCGCTGTACATCCCAGTTTCGGCCGAAACTGCACAGCGAAAGGCGACGGTGCTGGCGGAATGCTATCCGTCCCAAGCGGGCCGAGACTGGTTCGACGACGAGGCCTTCCTCGGCTTGATGCGGGTCCGCGGCGTCCAGTGCCGCGCCCGCTACGCCGAAGCATTCACCGTGGAGAAATCGGTATTCGAGACCGGCGAAGAGTATTCGCTCAACTAACCGACCAGCCGCTGCCGACACAAACCGAGAAAGACATCTCACGAAGTTAAGAGTCAAGCCACGAGCGAGAGAGGAGGTGGAAACGCCAGGTGTTCGTTGTAGAGCCGGCCGGTCTGCAGGCAGTGGTGGAGTTGGCCGAGAAACTTGTTGAACAGGTGCCGTTGGGCTTGGTGGTTCCAGTCTCCGGCGGCGCGGCGGGCATCGTAGTGGCGACGCGCGCCCGGCGAGGCGCGCAGCGATCCCAGTGCCCAGATCGGGCCGACGGCGGCCAGTCGCCGGTTCTTGATGTGGCGGTGCAGGACAACGGTTTTCTTGCCGCTGGCGCGGGTGATGGGGCGGATCCGGCGAAGGCTTTGAGTCCGCGGGCCTCAGCGAAGCGGGTTCGGTCATCGCCGATCTCGGCGAGCACCGGGCGCCGGCCAACATCCCCAGGCCGGGGAAGCTGGTGATGATCTTGGCGTCCGGGTGTTGCTCAAAATGGGCGATCGCCGCCTCGGCCAGCTCGTCGGCCGCGGTGCAGGCGGCCTCGAGTTGGCGCAACAACGCCGCCAGTTGGATGCCCATCGCGTTTTCCACGGCCGGCGGTTGGTGCAGGTAGGTGTCGGTGAACACGGCGCGCAACCGCTCGATATCGCGGTCGAGATGGCGTCGGCGGCCAGCTTTGGTCAGCAGTCGGCGCAGCCGGGCGGAGTCAGCGTCGCCGCCTGCGTTGGGGTCGGCGCAGCGGCCAAGATGGTGCGGGCGTCGGCGCGGGCCAGTCCACCCTCGGGCAGCCCGGCGAACGCGGCGATGGCGGCCGGGTAGAAGTCTTTGAGCAGGTCGCGGATCTGGTTGCCGATCTGCTGACGCGCCCAAACCGCATCTTGCTGGGCGCGGGCGAGCACCCGGATGGCTTGGGCCAGCTCGGTGTCGGCGGGCAGCGGTCGGTGCGCGGCGGCATCGGTGCGCACGATATTGGCCAGCAGCACCGCATCGGTGGCATCGGATTTGGCCCCCGACACTGCATGCCGTGCCCGGTACCGCGAGGCCGCCAGTGGGTTGATCGGGTAGATCACCCGGCCGGTTTCGCGCAGCGCGGCCACCCACAGTCCGCGATCGGTTTCGATCCCCACCGGGATTGGATGCGCGGCGCTGTCACCGGCCTCAGCCAGCAGCGTCAACAGAGCCGCGAACCCGGCCGCATCATTGCTGACCCGTCCGCGGGCCACCACACGCCCGTCGTCGTCGATGACGGCGACATCGTGATGTTCAGTGGCCCAATCAATTCCACAAAACAAGCCCAAGGTGTCATCACTCCTTCGATCGATGGTTATGCCGTCACCGGTGGACTCACGCGGCGCCCTAATCGCGGGACTCTTAGGTCCGTCATCTCACTAGCCGTCCGTGACTCCAGCTCACCGCAGGACCTCGTTCTATCGAAGAGCTCAAGGCTCGGGAAACACAGTCGGGAGGTCAACCCTGCGGTGGGCTCGGGCAACGGCATCCCACCACCACCGGAGGTGATCTGCCGCCAGGCGCGCCGTTCTTTCTCTAGACGTCGAGCGTCGGGACAAACCAGGCATCACCTGACAGCAGACCAACCAGGAAACAGACCCTGGTCGCCACCACGACCAGCAATCCATCCCTACTAAACGATTAGGACCCGACCGTGCGAGTGCTGGTCACCGGTACCCAGGGATACCTGGGTTGCCTTGTGGCGCCGATGCTTTTGGCCGAGGGCCACGACGTCGTCGGCCTGGACACGGGCTACTACCGCTCGGGGTGGCTGTGCCCGGGCCGGCTCGCCGGAAGCCCCGATCACGCTGAGCCGCCTACCCTCATCCGCGACATCCGCGACGTGACACTCGAAGACCTGCGCGGGTTCGACGCCGTCGTGCACATGGCCGAGCTCAGCAACGATCCCATCGGTGACCTCATCGGCGACGTGACATTCGAGGTGAACCACCGCGGCAGCGTGCAACTGGCTGCCCTGGCAAAACGCGCGGGTGTGCGCCGCTTCGTCTACATGTCGTCGTGCAGCGTCTACGGGATCGCCGACGGCACCGTCGACGAGACCAGCCCGATCAACCCGATGACCCCGTACGCCACATGCAAAGCCCTGGTGGAACGAGACCTTTCGGCGATGGCCGACGACGACTTCTCGCCGACGTTTCTGCGCAATGCCACCGCGTTCGGTGCCTCGCCGCGGATGCGGTTCGACATCGTGCTCAACAACCTCGCCGGGCTGGCCTGGACCGACCACCGCATCGCGATGACCAGCGACGGCACCCCGTGGCGCCCGCTGGTGCATGCCCTGGACATCGCCCAGGCGATCCGATGCGCACTGCATGCCGAACGGCAGACCGTGCATCGACTGGTGGTCAACGTCGGCACCGACGAGAACAACCTGACGGTCCGCGAGATCGCCGAGGCGGTCAGCGCCGAGTTCCCCGGCTGTGAACTGACTTTCGGCCCGCCCGATCCCGACAACCGAAGCTACCGCGTGGCGTTCGGCAAGATACACGAGGTATTCGGCGACTTCCGCGCGAACTGGTCCGTGGCCGCAGGCGCCGCTCAGCTGCATCGGCTGTTCGACGCCATCGAAATGGACCCGGAAACGTTCCACGGCCGGGGACACACCCGGCTCAAACAAATCCAATACCTGCTCAAGACCGGGCAGGTCGACAAGCGGCTGTTCTGGACGGAGGTCTGAGTGAAGTACACACCCACTGATGTCGCAGGGGTGACCATCATCGACATCGAACCGCATCGCGACCATCGTGGATTTTTCTCGCGGGCGTTCTGTGCCGAGGAGTTCGCCAAGTACGGACTGGATGTGGCTGTCGCACAGACCAATATCTCCTACAACTATGCCCGCGGCACGCTGCGGGGACTGCACCGGCAGGCGCCGCCGTTCGCCGAGGCCAAACTTGTGCGCTGCACCCGCGGCGCGATCGTGGACGTTGCGGTCGACTTGCGGCCGCAGTCGCCCACCTACGGCAAGCACGTGATGGTCCATCTGACCGCCGACAACCACCGGGCATTATTCCTGCCGCCGTACGTCGCGCACGGGCTGCAGACCCTCGCCGACGACACCGAAGTTCTCTACCAGGTCAGCGGTTCGTATTCGCCGGTCGCCGAGCAGGGATTCCGCTGGGACGACCCGGAATTCAGCATCTCCTGGCCGCTGCCGGTCACCGTCATCTCCGAAAAGGACGCCAGCTGGCCGTTTGTCACGCCGGCGGGTACCCCGGCATTGTGATCGACAGCCTGGTCCCTGATGACATCTGACACGTTGCCGGCACCCGCCGTGCGAATGGTGGTTAGCGGCAGCATCGTCGAGCGCCGCAAGACCGACGAGGTGCTGTCGATCATCGGTTCCCGCCTGCGGTCGGGATCTGCGGTCGGGCTGGCGGTCGGCTCGGTGAACCTGGACCACCTGCACCACTTCCGCAAGCTTGGCGCGCCGCCCGACGGCCGGTTGGAATGGCTGCTGCTGGCGGACGGGATGCCGATCGCCTGGCGGGGACAACTGCTCACCGCCGGCCCGTGGCCCAGGATCGCCGGAGCCGACCTGCTACCGCCAGTGCTGGCGCTGGCCGAAGCCACGTCTGCGCGGGTCGGGTTTTTCGGCGGCAGCGCCGCAACCCATCAGCGCCTGGCCGAGCATCTGGCTAAGCAGTATCCGGCGCTGAGCATTTCGGGGATGTGGGCGCCGGACGCGACGACCGTCGAGTCATGCTCAGACACGCTTGCCGCGGCCATCCGCGCCGCGCACACCGACGTCCTGATCGTCAGCCTCGGCAAGCCGCGACAGGAACAGTGGGTCGATCAGCACGGGTTCGCCACGGGCGCAAGGATATTCCTGGCCTGCGGCGGCGCCATCGACTTCTTGGCCGGCCGGACCCGGCGTGCGCCCGACTGGATGCAGCGGGCGGGCCTGGAGTGGCTGCACCGGTTGTCTCACGAGCCGCGACGCTTGGCCCGCCGCTACCTTCTGCAAGGGCCGGTCGCGCTGTTGCGGGCCAGTCGCGCACAGCTCATCTGCTATCCCGGCGTGCACTACAGCGGGGTGCCGGAGACGCTGGCGGACAAGCGGATCGGGCCGGGATGACGGCGTCGATTCCCAAGGCAGCGTCCCGGCCTGTGCGGCGTCCGACGGTGAGCCCGCATCCGGTCGCGTCCCCTGCCAACCCGGCGCGCCACTGGCAGCAGCGGTATGCGGCGCGGCTGCGGGTGACCGATTCCGTGATCGTGGTCGCATCGGTCATGCTCGCCCAATACATCAGGTTCGGCCAATCACCGGACACGTCGGGTTACCCCGGTCAGGTGATGACGCTGTTCTCGCTTCTGTTCGCCGCGCTGTGGCTGTCGTCGATCGCCGTGTTCAACACCAGGTCGCCGCGGATCATCGGCGCCGGCATCGACGAGTACCGCCGCATCGCCAGCGCGTCATTCTGGACGTTCGGCATCATCGCGATGGCAACGCTGCTCGCCAAAATCGACTTGGCGCGTGGATATTTGGCGGTTGCTCTGCCCGTGGGCACCGTTGGGCTGTTGGCGAGCCGCAACCTGTGGCGCCGCTACATTGCGCGCAAACGAGCCGGCGGCAAGTACCAGACGCTGGTGCTGGCCGTCGGCGATCGTCCTGGGGTGTCACATCTGGCGCATGAACTCATGCGCAATCCCCGCGACGGCTACGTCGTGGTCGGCGTCGGCATTCCCGGATACGGCTCGTCGCGCGGCAAGAAGCTGACGGTCCACGGTCGCGAGATACCGATTCTCGGGGACGAAACACACGCGCTGGCGGCGATCGCCCGGTGCGGCGCGGACACCGTCGCGGTGACCGGAACGGAACGGTTCGGGGTGCGCGGCATCAGGCAACTGATGTGGCGGTTGGAGACCATGGATGTCGATCTGGTGGTCTCTCCCGGGGTGATGGACGTGGCGGAATCGCGGTTGGCGCTACGGCCCGTCGCTGGATTCCCCTTGCTGCATGTCGAAAAGCCGCAATACCAGGGCGCGAAATCATTTCTGAAGCGCGCATTCGATTTCTGCTTCTCGCTGGCGGCGCTGATCGGCACCTCACCGCTTCTGCTGACCTCTGCGATCGCCGTCAAACTGACCAGCAGGGGACCGGTCTTCTATCCGTCCGAGCGCATCGGCCTGGACGGTAAGCCCTTTACGATGCTGAAGTTTCGCACCATGATCCAGGATGCCGACGCTCAGCTCGATCGGCTGCTCCCGCTGAACGAAAGCGCGGGCAACATGCTGTTCAAGATCCGCCACGACCCCCGGGTCACACCCGTCGGAAGGATACTTCGGCGCTTCAGCATCGACGAATTGCCGCAATTCATCAACGTGTTGAAGCGCGACATGAGTGTCGTCGGACCCCGACCGCCATTGCGACGTGAAGTAGAGAACTACGACGGTGACGTCAAGCGCCGACTGTTGGTGAAGCCCGGTGTCACCGGCCTGTGGCAGGTGAGTGGGCGCTCGGATCTGTCCTGGGAAGAATCGGTTCGGCTGGACCTGTCCTATGTCGACAACTGGTCGATGGCCGCAGACCTCCTGATCATCGCCCGGACGCTGAAAGCGGTCCTTACCCGGGACGGAGCGTACTGAGCCGACATGACCAAGCTCGAACCTTCGGTGCCGCCGACGCGAATCGCGCACGCGTTCTCCATCCAGCTGTTCTGCCGGGCAGTAGGCATGCTGGCATCGGTGATCTCGGTGGCGATGACCGCGCGCTACCTGGGCCCGGGACGCTACGGGCAGCTCACGATCGCGCTCGCGTTCATCGGAATGTGGGCCAGCCTGGCCGATCTCGGCATCGGAACGGTCATCGTGCGCCGAGTCACCTCGGGGCGCGGCGAACTCGAGCGGCTGGTCCGGGTCAACAGCGGCCTGTCGCTAATGTACTGCCTTCCGCTGGCGGCCGTGGCGGTGGGCTCGGGGTTGATCATCTACCGCGACGCCGACGTGAAAGTGATGCTGGTGGTGCTGTCGGCGCAGCTGCTGATGCTGACGATGACAACCCGATTCGAACCGGTTTTCCTTGCCAACGTGCGGTTTTCGGCGGTAGCGCTCTCTGACGTCGCCGGCCGCCTGGGTACGTTGGCGATGGTCGGCTGGCTGGTCGCTGCGCGGGCCGACGTCATCTGGTTCGCGGTCGCGCAACTCATCCCGCCCGCGATCCAGTTGCTGATCCAGGGCAGTGCCGCGGCCCGGCACATCTCCCTGCGACCAATCTTCTCGGCGCGGGAGACCACCGACCTGCTGCGAGAAAGCTTGGCGCCCATCGGAATAGCGGTAATCGCGATCCTGTACTGGCGCGCCGACGGCGTGATCCTATCCTTGTCGACCAGTCATTCCGAGGTCGGCGTGTACGGTCTGGCCTACACCATCGCAGGCAACACCGCGATCGTGTCGACGTTCTTCCTCAAGTCGACACTGTCCACAGCCACCGAGTTGTTCGCCCGTGATGTCGCCGCATTCGCTGCCTTCATGAGGCGCGGCGTCGAGTTGATGAGTTTTGTGGCGGTACCGATCGCCGTGGTCGGCGCGTTACTGGCCGGACCGCTGATCGCGCTGTTCGGCGACCACGCGTTCGTCGATCGCGGGACGCCGACGCTGGCGCTGCTGTTCGTCGCGGTGGCGCTGCGGTTCGTGGCCAGCACCCTGAGCCAGGGTTTGTTCGCCTGCCACCACCAACGGTTTCTGCTGCGGCTGTCGATCGGCGCCCTGGTGGTCAACGTCGCACTGAATGTGGCCCTGGACGGGCAATTCGGCGCCGTCGGGGCCGGCGTCGCTCTGGTGTGCACGGAGTTGTTCGGCGTGGCGATCGCCGGCTGGTGGCTGCATCGCCAGTGCGGGTACCGCACGCCCGTGCCGTTCCTGCTGCGCATGCTGGCGCCGGTGAGTGCCAGCGTCGGGGTGGTGGTGCTACTGTCCGGCCGGCATGTCGTTCTGGTCGTGGCCGCAACCGCTGCCGCCTACCTGGCGGTCAGCCTGGCGATCGGCCCGGTGCGCCTGTCGGAACTGACCGCGATGCGCGACAAGCAGGTGGCGGCATGACCGACCGGGCATACCTGAAACACCCACGCGCAGCGACACTTTCGACGCCGCCGTCGCAACGCACGCTGGCCGTGCTGATCGTGACCTACAAAAGCCACGACCTACTGCGCGAATGCCTCGACCGCGTCGCCGAACATCTGCCCGAGCTGCCGGTCTATGTCTACGAGAACAGCGGCGACGGATATCCCGGCCGGGAGGAACTCACCACCGAATACGCGACGGTGCATTGGGTACTGGGGCCGGTGAATCTCGGTTTCACCGCTGCCTTCAACGCGTTGGTGGAGCACACGCCGCCCGACGCCGATCTGCTGGTGCTCAACCCCGACGCCCGGCTGCGCGGACCGCTGACCCGTACCCGGCAGCTGCTGCGTGA
The DNA here is from genome assembly GCF_010728725.1 of Mycobacterium branderi. NCBI lineage: Bacteria > Bacillati > Actinomycetota > Actinomycetes > Mycobacteriales > Mycobacteriaceae > Mycobacterium > Mycobacterium branderi. The sequence goes on along the minus strand of NZ_AP022606.1, from coordinate 2,531,741 downwards.
GCCCAATGTCGCGGCGGTGTCGCCGATGATCCACGACGCCGGTGCCCCCGGGCCCAAGCCGTGGGACATCGCGACGCGCCGCACCACGCTGCTGCGCGCACTGGTCGCGGTCGCCGGCTATTCCAACTCGCTACGCGGAACTCCGTTTTCACACCTATACACCCACCAGCCGCCCGAATCGCAATGCATCGACGGCTACATCGGCGGCGCCTGCCTGGCGATCAACCGCGCGGCATGGAACGCCATCGGCGGCTTCGACGAGGAGTTCTTCCTCTACGGCGACGAGGCCGACTGGCAGACCCGCGCCCGGGCCGCGGGCTGGCGCATCCTTTTGGCCGACGAACTCGGCGTCGATCACGGTCGTCCGGTCACCGGCCAGGATGCGGCCGGACCGTGCACGACCCACGGCGCCGACGTCGCGTCCCCCGAGCGCCGCCGCAATCGCGACTTGTGGCGGGCCAACACGGCCCTGGCGCTCGAACACCAAAGCAGCGTCCACCACGCGGACATGTACCTGGCCGCCACCACGGTGCTGGACCGGCTGCAGCGCTCGAAGCGCAACCTACGCCGCGGCACGCGGCGCCGCACGAACCTGCCCGCGATCGTGATCACCACCAACCGCCTCGTCTACGGCGGCGCCGAGCGGCAGAAGGCGTTGCTGGCAACGGAATTGGACCGCCGGGGGTATCCGGTCGCGATCGTGTGCGTGCAACGGTTCGGGCCGTTGATCCGGGAGATCCCGCACACCGTGCGGGTGGTGCGCCAGCCGTGGTGGGCGCCGGCCGTCGACATTCCCGACGGGCCCGCGGTCCTGATCAGCGGTGACACCAACACCGAAACCGGGTTCGCGACGCTGTGGCGGGCGGCTTCGCGCGACAGGCGCTGGCTGGTGGCCCCGCATATTCCGCCGGAGCCGGATCGGCCCATCTATTCGCGGCCGCTGACCGCCGCGATGCGCCGCGCCGACGGCTTCGTCGTTCTGGCCCAACGGCAGTGGGACATGCTGGCCGCCCAGCATCGGTTGCGCGGGCGCCGTTTCGTCGCACCCAACGGCGTCGCGGTGACGAACGAGCCGGCAGTGCGGGCAAGGTCTGCCGGTGCGCCGCTACGACTGGTGATGCTGTCGCGCATCGTCGAACACAAGAATCCGCATCTGCTGATCGAGGCGCTGTCCGGGCTGACGGTAATGCCGTGGACGCTCTCGATCTTCGGCGACGGGCCCGACCGGGAACGGCTGCAGGCCGCCACTCCCGCGGAGTTGCGCGACCGGGTTCGCTGGCATGGCTGGTCCGCCGGGCCCGAGCCTGCATTGGCCGACGCCGACCTGCTGTGCGTTCCCAGCCGCTCAGAGGCATTCCCGCTCGTCGTTCTCGAAGCGATGGCCCGGGCGGTACCCGTTGCGGCGTCGGCGGTTTGCGCCGTGCCAGAAATGCTGGATTTCGGGAAGGCCGGGGTTGTCGTGGAGCCGGTCTCGGTACCGGGATGGCGTAATGCACTGAGCGACATCCTGTCTCGACCGGACGAGCTTGCCACCCTGGGACAGCGCGGCTTCGACCGGCTGCGCGAGCACTACACCGTAGAGGCGATGACCGATGCCTACCTCGACGCGATCGAGGCAGTGCTCGGCACAGACAGCGAATCGGGGGCCAGATGAATTGCCGTTTATGCGAGTCCAACCGGATGCTTTCCGTGCTGGACCTCGGCGCCACTCCGCCGTGCGAAAAGCTCCTCACCGCCGACGAGCTGGATCTGCCCGAGCCGACGTTCCCGCTGCACCTGCGGCTCTGCGAGGACTGCCTGCTGCTGCAGATACCAGCGCTCATCACACCCGAGGACACGTTCACCGAATACGCTTACTACTCCTCATTTTCCGACAGCTGGGTGCAGCACGCCAAGACGTTCGTCGACACCACGATCGAGCGGCTCGGGCTTTCCGCCGAGTCCTTCGTGGTCGAAGTCGCCAGCAACGACGGGTATCTGCTGCAGCACGTCGTCGCCGCGAAAGTACCCTGCCTCGGTATCGAACCGTCGGTCAACGTCGGCGCCGCCGCATCCCAACGCGGAGTGCCGACGCTGTCGGCGTTCCTGGACGAGCAGCTGGCGCACCGGGTCCGCGCCGAGCACGGCCCGGCCGACCTGGTCGTCGCGAACAACGTCTATGCGCACATCCCCGACCTGCTGGGCTTCACCCGAGCTCTGCGTGTGCTGCTCGCCGACGACGGACGGCTGAGCATCGAGGTACACCACGCTCTGAACCTGGTGAGCCTCGGGCAATTCGACACGATCTACCACGAGCACTTCCAGTACTACACCCTGCTGTCGGCAAGACGGGCGCTCGCCACCGCCGGGCTGGCCGTGGTCGACGTCGAACTCCTGCCGACGCACGGCGGGTCGATCCGGATCTGGGCGCGTCCCGAAGCGGCGGCGGGACCTCCGTCGCAGCGGGTATTGGAGGTGCTGAGCGTCGAGGAGGCCGCGGGATTACACGGCATCGACGGATACCTGTATCTGCGTCCGCGCGCCGAGGCGGTGCGACAGGATCTGATCCGGTTTCTGTTGCAGTGCCGCGCCGACGGCAAGCGTGTCGTCGGCTACGGCGCGCCGGGCAAGGGCAACACCCTGCTCAACTACTGCGGAATCCGTAGCGACCTGCTCGAGTACACCGTCGACCGCAATCCCTACAAGCACGGGCGCTTCACGCCGGGAACGCGGATTCCCATCCACGAACCCGATCTGATCGACAAGGACCGCCCCGACGTGGTGGTGGCGCTGCCGTGGAACCTGGAGACCGAGCTGACCTCACAACTCGCCCATATCACCGACTGGGGCGGCCGGCTTGTATTCCCACTGCCGACACTGCATTTCGCGGCGATGTAAAGGGACTTTCACCATGGAACCTTCAGGACAGGCGCTGATAGCCCGCTACAAAGCGGTGTATTCGATTCCCGCCGACGCGGCGATCACCGAGCAGATGATCCTGGCGCACTGGGAATTGGAACGCCAACTCACTCAAGACCTGCTCTCCTCGACCGCCGAGGATCGCTGGGAGACGTTCGACCGCAGCTACACACGGCTGTACAGCGAACTGCAGTGGCTCAACCGCTTTGCCGGCGAATCGGAGGCCACCGTCTCGTCGAATCTTGCACAGCACAAGAAATGGCATTCGGCGATCGGTCGGGCGCCACTCGACGTTTACGAAATCGGCTCCGGCAAAGGCGAACTGATCACATATCTGGCGCGGCAGGGCTATTCCTGCAAGGCCACCGAGATCACCCGGGAACGCGGTGAAAAACATTCGGATGCCAACGTCCCCAATCTCTCGTGGGGCGTGTCGGACGGCGTGCACCTCGACGACTTCGAAGGCGCCGCCACCTACGACGTCGCCATCTCGGATCAAGTGCTCGAGCACCTGCACCCCGACGACCTCGAGGCGCACTTGCGCGGTGCGCTTCGGATCTTGAAGCCGGGCGGACGGTACATCTTCCGGACCCCGCATCGGTTCAGCGGGCCGCACGATGTGTCGCAAGTGTTCAACTGCGACAGGCCACTCGGTATGCATCTCAAGGAGTACACCCATCGCGAGATCCTGACGGCACTGCGCCGAGCGGGGTTCACACGCGCCTACTTCCCATTCATCCCTACCCGCAACGCCCGGCTCAACAAACTTGTGGGACAAGGGTATCTGCAGATATTGCTGGCCGTGGAGCACGCGTTGTCGTGGATTCCCGATCACACGCGTCGCCACGCCGGCGCACGGCTGCTGGGAAAGCTTCGGCTGTTCGCCCACAACATCTCCCTGACCGCGGAGAAGCCGTGACGGAGCCGCCATGACCGCCTGCCGAGGATGTGGAAGTACCAACCTGAGCCGGGTTCTCGATTTGGGCAATGTGCCGGCGGCGGACAACTTTCCGTTGATCACCGAGCCGGTGAGCGCCGAGGAGTCGGCGCATCCGCTGGCGATGGACCTGTGCACCAACTGCGGCCTGGCCCAGCTCGCCCACGACGACACCGTGACCTCCGAGCCACGCGGTGTCGAGCCGCGGGCCCTGCGCGACCAGGCCGCCGACGCCGTTCAGCGCGTCGCGGACGCCGGCTGGCTGCGAGGCAAGACAGTTCGCGAGTTCGGCAGCCCCCACGGCGGGACGTGGTTGCGGCTGTTGACCAAACGCGGCTTCGTCAGGTCCGGCGTCGCCGACGTGGTGCTGGACACCTTCGGGATCATGCACGAACGCGACCAGCGGGCGGCCTTCGAGGTTCGTGCCAAGACGACGGCACCCGACGGCGTGCTACTGCTGCAATTCCACTCGCTGCTGACGATCGCCAGCCAGGGCCAATGGAATGCCCTGCGCCACGGCCATTTTGCCTACTATTCGCTGACCACGCTGACCGGACTCCTGGACGCGGTCGGAATGAGCGTGGCCAGTGCCTGGGAATTCGGCCTGTACGGCGGGACCGTGTTGATTGCCGCCGTGCACGGCCGCGCCAAGCCGGACGAGCACGTCCGGGAGATCCTTCGGCGCGAACGCGACTTCGGCATCACCGATCCGGCGAAGGTCGGGCATCTGCAGCAGGCCGCCGAATTCCACGCCGAGCGCCTGCGCAGTTGGCTCGAGACGCAGCGCCGCCACCGGCGGCCGGTCTACGGGTACGGCGCCGCGTCGCGTGTTCCGGCGTTGTTCAGCATCGCGGGGGTCGATCGGCAACTGCTTCCGGCGGTGGCCGACGCATCACCCGCCAAGCAGGGCCGCCGGATTCCGGGGACCGATGTTCCGATCATCTCTCCCGAGCAGCTCATCGCGGCCAACCCCGATCGCGTCTTCCTCACTGTGCCCGACCTCTATCAGGAAGTGCGCCGGAAATATCCCGAACTCAGCGGACGGTGGCTGATCGATCCCGGGCCCGGCTCAGCGTTGTGAATCCGGTTCGGGTGCTGTGGCTTTCACCATGGATGCGGCCGCTGGCGCGGGTGCAGGCCGAGGCGCTGCAGCGCCGCGGCGCCGACGTGCTGCTGGTGACCTCGGATCAGCACCCCGAGTCGGATGTCGCGCGCACGTATGAACTGGTCCTGGACCCGCGATTTCGCACCGCGTCGACGTGGCCTGCCACGCTGGCGGCATGGCGCCGCATCCGTGGGTATCGAGCCGACATCGTCGTTAGCGAGCTGGTTCGCGATCCCCGGTGGATCGCGCTGGCCGGGCGCACACCGCGCATTCAACTGATCCACGACCACCGCCCACACGACGCCGCCGAACAGCGACCGGCCCGCGAGCGCTTTGTGTTCGACCGGTGGGGCGCCGGCTCGGCCGCCACGGTCACCTTCAGCGACCATGTCGCCGCCGCTGTCGGGACTCGCCGCGACGTGGCCGGCACCCGTGTGCACGTCGTGCCGCTGACCAGCGACCTCGACCCGGCTCTGGTTCCGCCGCCGGTCCGGCCGCACGCCCGCCGCGACTTCGTGCTGATCGGCCGGCTCAATCCGTACAAGAACCTCGACGTGGTGCTGGATGCCTGGCAGCGGCACGCCACCGGAAGCGGCTGGCGCGGAGACGATTTGGTGCTCGTCGGCGACGGGCTGAGTGTCAGCCGCAGGCTGCCCGCGCACACCCGGTGGCGACCCGGCCGGTACCGCTACGCCGACGTGCTGCCGACGCTCGCGGCGGCCAAGGGCTCGATCGCCCACTACCGGCGGGCTTCGCAGAGCGGTGTGCAGGTGCTCTCGATGCAGCTGGGCGTCATGCCGATCGTGTCCACCGACGGCGCCCTGCCCGAATACCAGCCGCCGGGATGCCCGCCGGTCGGGGTCGACGATGTCACCGGGCTAGCGGCCGCATTCGACCACCTGGCCGACCCCGCCGCTGCTGTCGCCGCGGGCGCCGCAGCGGCGAGCCACTACCGCCACCACTTCAGCGTCGACCGTGCCGCAGACCGTCTGCTGGACGTTATCGCCGAAGTGCAGACCGCCCGATCGCCAGATCGGACCACAATTGCGTCAGCTGCCGATACCAGCGGTCGAGCGCAAAGTCGCTAGCGCGGTTGCGGGCGGCAGCCGCCAAGCGGACACGCATCCTTTCGTCGTTCACCAGGGCCATTAGTGCACCGGCGATTTGGTCCGGGCTGCCCGGCTGCACCACCAGGCCGTTGACCCCGTGGCTGACCACTTCCCCGATGCTGCCGGCCGTGGTCGTCACCGGCACCAGGCCGGACGCCATCGCTTCCAGCAGGGCCATCGGCAGGCCTTCGTCGCGGCTGGGAAGAACGAAAACGTTTGCGGTGGAAAGCAGTTGGTCGCGTGCAGCAGTATCCAGCCACCCGGTCACCCGAATGGTGTCGGCGAGGCCGGCGGCGTCGACCGCCGCGCGGACCGTGTCGACCTCCCCGTCGCCGGCGAGGGTGACTCGCAGTCGGCGCCGCACCGTGTGGTCGAGCTCGCCAACCGCGGCGATCAGGTCGTAGCTGCCCTTGCGCTCCCCCAACCGGCCCAGCGCTACGGCGTGCACCTGCTCGGCACCCTCCTGTACCACCACGTTGCCGGGAAGTCGGACGGCGTTGTGCAGCACACTGATCCGGCTGTCCGCTACCCCCAGCCGTCGGGTGTACTCCTCGACGTGGCGTTCGCCAAGCACCACCCAGTAGTCGGCAATCAGCATCAGCCGGACCGCACGCTGCATGGCAGCCGGCAGCCGGTCGAACCAGCCGCCGAAGTCGTAGCTGTGGCCGTGTACCACCGCCGGCACGCCCGCCCGCCGCGCCGCCCCCAACGGCAGCGCCTTGCGGATCACGCTGCCGCCATGTGCGAGGTGAACATGCAGCACGTCGACCCGGCCGCGCAGCACCAACCACGTCGCGCGCAGCATCCCGCAGACACCGACCGCAATGCGCTGCCAGGCCGGTCCGTCCACAAACGTTGGCACGACGCTGATCTCGATGTGCTCGTCGGGATGCGCCGCCATCAGCGCCACCACGGTGGCCATGCCGCCCCGGCTATGCGCGCCGGCCGGTGCCGGGCCCACCGCGAGCACTCGCAGCCGGCGCCGCTGCGAACTCACCGTCGCATCCCGAATGCCATCGCCGAACCCACCGCCAGGCCCAGCGCCAGTGCCCCGCCCGGCTCTTCGGGCAGCGGATCGATCACCGACATCACCAGCAGCCCGGCGCTCACCGCCGCGCTGACCTTTGCCGGCGCCGACCCGTTGCGCAGCGCCCGCAGTACCGGGATCAGCGCAAACAGCGCGAACGCCGCCATCCCGACCGCGCCGGCCTTGCACAGCCACCATAGATAGAAGTTGTGAGAGTAGGTGGTTCCCAGGGTCGAGGCGAAGGTATCGAACGCGTCCGAGCCGTCCCCGTACGGCAGCTGATAGGCGTAGCCCAAGCCGTGGCCGAACACCGGCGCGTTCGCGATCGCGCGGTTGAGGTTGGCGTCCTCGGCCAGCCTGGCCAGCGTGGAGGAGTCGGCGGCGAGCGCGCTGCTCGAAACCCCGCCCAGCACCCGGTGATTGAATCCGGTGACCTGATCGCCGAGCCACGCACCGGCCGTCGAGCGTTGCAGTAAGAACAACGCCCCCGACACCGACGCCCCCACAATCGCCACGCCGGAGACTGCCAGAACGGCCGTCCGCCGCACTGCCGGCCAGCCAACGCTGGCGGCGAAGGCGACAACGGCGGCCACCGAGACGCAGATGAGCGTATTGCGGGAGAAGGCCAGCATCGACACGGTCAAGGCAGGCGGGGCCAACGCGAAAAACGTTGCGGGCCTGACCCGCCCGACGATCTGTGCGACGACCAGTGTGGCCAGCACGGCGATCGCGGGCGTCAGGGTGTTGGTGATGACGCGGACGGCTTCGGCGGCGCCGGTGGTGCTCTCCAGGCTTTCCGCGCGACCGGCCAGTTGGATCACATGCAACGAACTGAGCACGGCCAGGCCGGCCGAAAGCCACAGCGTGACGGCGATCGCGTGGACGGCCTCCGTGAGGTAGCCGCCCTGCACGACCAGCATCGCCAGCATGGACCCGGCGACCATTTCGAGCAGGAACATCGCTTCCTTCAGCACGACAGCGGTGTCGTGTCCGGTCGCTATTCCGACGACGGCGAAAAACACCACCGTCAGCGCGAACGTGACCGGCAGCAGGCAGGCAGAGAACCGTGGCCGCACGATCGGCAGCAGGTAGCAGAGCGCAAGCACCAGGGGCACGTGGTGGCCGTAGATGGTCACCGGGCCGATGACTTTGCCGGGCGGCAATCCCTGCGGCAACGAAGCAAACGCCAAAAACATTGCTACCCAAGCCATTACCTGCGGCCTGGTCCAGTACACCACCACGCAGAACATGAACCCGATAAGAAGCACACCCTGCGTGGTGTTGCGTACCGAGAACACCCCGAAAACAAAGCAGCAGAACAGAAATACCGCCAGCGCGACCGCGTTCAACAGCAAGCGCTGCCGGTCACGGACGTAGACGATCACGCCGCGCCGCGCAGCCTCGCCCGGTAGGGCCTTCGCCAATAGCTCTGGATGGCCGCCTTGGTATGTCGCGACACCCGGGCGTCGGTCAGCACCGTCCCGACGACGGCGGTGCCGGTGTTGCGCAGCGCATGCAGGGCATCCTTGACCTCGTCGACGGTGGTCCGGCCTGCGCGAACGACCAGGACGGTGGCTTCCACCGCATCGGCCAGCAGCCCGGTGTCGGCCGTCGCCAGCACGGGCGGGCCGTCGACCACGGTTCGGCCGAAGCGAACCGACAAGTCCCCCAACACATCTGGAAGATCCGCGCTGCGCGGCAGTGTCTCGTCACCACGGGCGGTGCGCGACGCAAGCACGAACAGATCCTCGACCGGCGTGGCGCGCAGAGCTTCCCCGGCGACATCCCGGTCCACCAGCACATTGGCCAGGCTCAATCCCGACTTGACGCCGAGCAAACCGGCGATGACGGGCCGGCGCACGTCGCCCTCGACGAGCAGCACCGTCTCGCCGAGTTCGGTGAGAGCCATCGCCAGGTTAAGCGCTGTCGTGGTGCTGCCCTCACCGCCGAACGGCGCCGCCACCAGCACCCGCCGTGCGTCGGGTCCCATTGCCCGGAGCAACCGGGTGCGGAAACCGCGGACCGCGTCGTCGAACGAGCCCTCGGCGCCGAATCGGGGCGTGCCGTCACGGCGTCCGGGTAGCTCCGCCAAAGTCGGTGCGCCCGCAAGCTGTTCGAGTTGTTCGCGGTCCCGCACAGTGCGGTCGGCGGCCTGGCGGGTAAGAGCCACCGCGATACCGAGCAGCACGCCCGCGAGAAGGCCCATGGCCATGTTGCGCATCGGTACCGGCTTGATCGGAGCGTCGGGTACACCGGGCCGTTCGATCACGGTGGCCCTGGCCACCGGCACGGGCGACGCGGGTGGCAACGGAGTCGGCTGCGGCGTTGCGCCGCCATCGGCCGCTGCCAATCCCGTTGGCTCCGAGGGCCCGTCGCCGTCCAGATGCGACGGTAGCGCAACGGGTTTCGGCGGCGGCGCAGGAGGCGGTGGCGGAAGCGGGTCGGCACCGAGCGTGGGAACCATTGCGGCGAACGCGTCGGCCATCGCAGTGGTCAGCGCGGCCACCCGCACCGGGTCGGTGTCTTCGACGGTGACGGTGAACAGGGTGGTCTTCGGGGTGTAGGACACGTGGGTCTGGCTCACCAGAGCGTCGGCGTTGGCCGGAGCGTGGAAGTCGTTGACCGCGCGCTGGGCGACCGCGTGCCCGCCCGCGATCTGCGCGTACGACGCCAGCCGTTCCTGAGCAGCCTGCGTTGCCTGGTAGACGTCGGTGAGGGTGGTTTCGCCGGAGAACGAGATCAGGATCGTCGCCGAGGATTGATAGCTCTTGGTCTGGAAGGCCGTGACGGCCGCCGCCCCCACCAAACACGCCAGCACCGCACCTGCGACAAGCTGCCAATGCCGGACAATAATCCGGGCAAAGGTACGGAAATCCACCAGTGACCCCTCTTGCGGTTCGCTGACACGCGAATCCCGTCGATTCTGTCTGACATTGACGCGAATGGCAAACCCGGGTCAGGAGCTCAGTGGGACGTCGAGCGTCGCCACCGGATACCACCCGGCGGGGTCGCGGCCGTCGCGCGCCAGCTGCATCGGCGGGTAGTCGACCACGTGCGTGGCCCCGGGTTTGTGCTGCTGCCAGGCGACGGCCGCCTGCAGCGTGTAGTGCCCGGGCGCCAAAGAGCCCACGTCCACCTGCACTGACTCCGTCGTCGAGACGGGGACGAGTTGGTCGCCCGACCCGTCCGGCACCAGCGTCTTCAACGCGACGCTCGACGGCAGCGTCCGGATGACCGCTCCGGTGAAATCCACCAGCCGGTAGCCGGGCGCCCACTTCTCGGTGGCGGCGGCCGAGCCGTGGTTGGTCCAGGTGACCGCTATCGACGCCACGCCGTCGCGGGTCGACTGCGACCCCGGCCGGGCTTCCACCGAATAGCGGTATCCGGCGAAAGCATTGGCCCGCCACCACAGCGAATACGCCGCGGGATCCATGGGTGTCGTCGCGTCGGCGCCGGGGAAGTTCACGCTGGAAGTCATCGACACGTGGTACTTGACCACGTCGCGCAGGCCTTTGGTGAAGTAGCTCTGCGGGTCGGGTCCGTTCGGCAGCTGACACCACTCGGTGATCACCGGCGCCGACCCGAGCCGCTCACGCAGCTGGTCGACCAGCGGATCTTTGGCCTGCACGTAGTGCGAATTGTCCGACTCGGCCCAGGCCGGCAGCGGCGCGTAGATGCCGAGGCAGTCGGAGCGGATGCCCACCGGCGCCGCCAGCTTCTTGGTGACGTCGTCGGCGAGCAGTTCGCGCACGATCTGCGGGTTCTGCGGGGTGACCACCAGTTGGGTGTGCGGGAACGCGGCGACGTTGGCGGCAACCAGCCGGCGGATGGACGCTGCGGTGATGTTCTGGTCATGGAACTGGCTGAAGTACCCCAAGGCCGCGACGCTGTCGTCGGGCGCCGGGCCGGGCACGTTCAGCACGTCGCGCAGATACGCGTTGTGGTTCTCGCTGAAATCGCCGTACCCGGAGAACTCGAAGACGCTGAGCCGCTCGTCGCGGTCGTAGCGGCGGCCCAGCGCGGCGAGCAGCTGCTCGAAACCGCTGAGGTAGCCCGGGTCGTTCCAGTTCGGGACCACCTGGGCCACCCCGCCCGCCGGCGCGGGATAGGTGCTGGTGGCACCGGGAAGTGCCCGCACCCAGTCGGGGACCGCGGTGTTGGTGTTGTCGGGGTAGGAGGCGTCGCAGCAGGAGTTGTAGGCGTACACCCGAAGTGTCAGCCGCATGCCGCGTCCGGCCAGCCGCGTCAACGCGTCGTCGATCGCGCTGAAGTCGAACTTGCGGTCGTCGGGCGCGTCGGGTTCGAGCGTGCGCGGATCGGTCGGCTGCAGTTGGCGCCACGTCACCCGCAGACTCGCGTCGTACGACTTGGGCCAGGCGCCGTAGCGCTTCTGCGCCGGATTACTTTGCGGGAACAGTGGTTTCAGCAAGTCCTCGTACTGGCCGCGCAACGGGTTGGAGATCTCCTGCACTGTCGTGGGGATGGCCGGGCTGACGACGGCGCGCAGTGGCCCGTCCTGCCGTTGCGCGCCGCATCCGGTCAGTGCGGCCACCATCGCGCAGACGATGACCCCTGTCCGTCGCAGCATCGCTAAATGACGCCGAGCGTCAGGGCCTCGCGGTCGGCGAGGAAGGGCATGCGCATCCAGCCTGTCGACAGCAGCGCTTCCATGGCATCGGCGGGCAGCGGGCGTGACAGCAGGAATCCCTGGGCGCGGTGGCATCCGTGCCGCATCAGCGTCAGTGCGGCGGCCGGAGTCTCGACACCCTCGGCCACCAACTGCAGGTCGAAAGCCTCGGCAAGGCCGATGATCGCGCGCACGATGGCTAGGTCGGTGGGGCTGGCTCCCAGATCACGCACGAACGTGGTGTCGATCTTGAGCATGTCGACGGGCAGCGACTTCAGGTAGGACAGCACCGCGTAGCCGGTACCGAAGTCGTCGATCGCGATCTGCACGCCGACGTCCTTGAGCTCCTGAAGTGTCCTGCGGGTGGTCTCGATGTCGCGGACCATGACGCGTTCTGTGATTTCCAGGCACACCGAACCGCTGTCGATGCCGAACTCTTCGATGACGTCCGCGACGCTGCGGACGAACCCGCGCGTGACCAGCTGCGCGGGCGACACGTTGATCCGCAACACCGCGCCCAGCCCCACCCCGTGCGAGCGCCACCGGCTGAACTCCGCGCAGGCGCTTCGCATCACCCACCGGCCGAGCTCACCGGCGAGGTTCATCGATTCCACGACGCCGATGAACGAATCCGGTAGCAGCAGCCCGCGTGTCGGGTGCTGCCAACGGACCAGCGCCTCGGCCGCCACGATCGCGCCGCTCCACAGGTCGACTTCGGGCAGGTAGTGCAGGACGAGCGCTTCGCTGTCGATGTCGCCCTGCAGATGTAGTTCAATGTCGCTGCGCAGCGCATTCTCGAGCGACATGTAGCCGCTGGACACCGAGATCTGGTTGCCGCCGGCCCGCTTGGCGGTCAGCACGGCTTCGTCGGCGCGGGCGAGCAGATCGGTGCTGTCGTCGCGACCGGGCAAACCGACCGCCACCCCGATGCTGACCGTGGACGTGACGGTGTCGCCGCCGATGGCCAACCGCTCGCAGAGCATCCTGCGGAGCCGCTGCGCGAGGGCTTCGGCGGTGTCGCTGGCCATTGCCCGCTCCGGCACGATGACGAACTCGTCGCCGCCGATCCGCGCGATCATGTTGCGGTTTCCGACGCATGCGCGAAGCCGCTCAGCGAACACTTGGATGCACCAGTCGCCCGCGCTGTGGCCGAAACGATCGTTGATCGACTTGAGCCGGTCGAGGTCGAGGAACAGGACGGCGACGGGCCCCTGCCCTGTGGTTGCGAGCCGCTTGGACAGGTGCGCCACCAATGCGCGACGGTTGTGCAGGCCGGTCAGGTCGTCGTGCTCGGCCAGGTAATGCAGCCGTTCCTCGGCGGTGACCCGGGCCTGCAGGTGCGCGAAAAGCGAGGCGACCGCTTGCAGAGTGTCGATGTCGTCCGGCTTCCAGTTGTTGCGGCCGAACTTTACGAACGCAAGCATGCCGGTTGTCACCTGCCCGGAAATCAGCGGCGCGCATGCCACCGTCGGCGGCGCGACGTGACGACTGCCGGACAGCCGGAAGGCCCGCGCATTGCGCCCGGCCTCCACCACGACCGGCGTTTTGCCGTCCGCGCAATGCGCGAAGACAGGGTCGGTGCTTTCGAAGGGAACCACGGCAAGGGGGTCGTGTTCGGACACCGGCCGCGGCGGCCACTCCGCGACCAAGGTGGAAACCTGCAGTTCGTGGTCGTTGTGCCGTAAGAAGCTGGCATCAACGTCCAGTTGGCGAACGAGGTAGGCGAGCACCTGCGCGCTGACCTCGCGGGCGTTTGTCGCGGTGGCCATCATCAGCTTGGCGGCGACGGAGTTGACCAGGCTGCGCGCCACGGTGACCTCCCTGGCCGTCGATGCACTCCGCGGCGCCCGTCCAACGAGTAGCGCCGCGGAATTGGTTAGCTTATGTATACCGGACGTCGCGCTGGCCTCACATCTTTTCGCTGGCTACCCGCTGTCGGCATTGATTGGAATGCGCTTTATTGCTCGCGCGTTAACTACAGCCGGTCGTTGGCAAAACAATTACCGCACAAGGCTTTTGATTCGGACTGCGGTACTTGTCCTCGGTCGACCGCGGTACCCGTTCTGGCGCTGGGAATTTCACGTCCTTCACGCGGCGATCTCTGGTCGGATAAGGTTGTCCTCCCGCAAACCGCAAGGAGGGCCGTCGCAGATGCCCGTCGTCGTCTCGGCCAAACGTCGGCTCGCGCCGTTGGCAAAAACCATCGCGCCAGGCTGGTTTTGGCGACGCAAACACCGCATTCTGCAGCGGTTGGGCGAATCCAACCCGGAGATTGTCTTGGTTCGGTCGCTGTGCGACCCCAACCGGGTATCGCTGGACATCGGCGCCGATGTCGGCGAGTTCACGATCGCCATGCTGGCGTCGTCGCGGTCGGTGATCGCATTCGAGCCGCGGCCCGCCCAGGCGCGCGCGCTGGCAGCGATGTTCGGCGCGGTCGGCGCCGCGGTGCGCGTCGAGGCGGTGGCATTGTCGGACCGCCCCGGTGTGACGGCGATGCGCGTGCTCGAATCCGCCCCGGGACGCAGCACCATCGACGGGGCCAATGCCTTGAGCGATGCCGACGGCGGCGCGGTGCGCAGCGTCGACGTGCAGGTCAAGCGGCTCGACGATTTCGGGCTCGACGACGTCGGCTTCATCAAGATCGACGTCGAGGGTCACGAACTGGCCGTGCTGCGCGGCGGCGCCGACACTCTAGAGCGCAACCGGCCCGCGCTTCTGGTGGAAGCCGAGGAACGCCATCATCCCGGCGCGGTGGCCGGGGTGGCCGAGTTCTTGACCGGGCTGGGCTACCGGGGCTATTTCGACTCCGGCGGTGTGCGCCGGTCGATCGACGAGTTCGACCCCGCCCGGCATCAGAACCCGGCGAACATCGACGGCTGGACGACCCGCGGCGTCTACGTCAACAACTTCATCTTTCTCCCACAGTGATCTGGGTCACGTCCTGTCACACCCGCGGACTCGGCGGTGTCTTGAGGGCACACCCCGAGAAGAGGAGACAGCAATGACCAACCCGCGCACCCACGTCGTCGTCCTCGGCGGCGGCTACGCCGGAACAATGGCCGCCAACCACCTGCGGCTGCGCGCCGACGTCGATATCACGCTGGTGAACCCGCGCCCGATGTTCGTCGAACGGATCCGGCTGCACCAGCTCGTCGCCGGCACACACACCGCAACGGTCGACTACGGCACGCTGCTCGGCGAGGACATCCAGCTTGTCGTCGGCGCCGCCGAGCGCATCGACACCGCCGGCCGCCAGGTCGTGCTGACCTCCAGTGGGGTGCTGGACTACGACTACCTGATCTATGCCGTCGGCAGCAACACGTCTGCTCCTGAATTCGCTTACCCTGTCGGCGAATTCGAGTATGCGCAACGGCTGCGTGACGCGCTCGACGAGCTGCATCCGGACGCTCCGGTGACCGTCGTCGGCGCCGGGTTGACCGGCATCGAGACCGCGTCCGAGCTCGCTGGGCAGGGCCGCCGCGTGACGCTGGTCTGCGGCGGCGGCCTGGGGCCGTCGCTGAGCCGGGCCGGCCGGCGTTCGGTGGCCAAGTGGCTGGCGAGGCTCGGCGTCTGCGTCCTGGAAACCGCCAGCGCGGCCGAGGTTCGGCCCGACGCCGTGGTCCTCGGTGACGGTTCGCTGTTGCCGAGCGCGCTGACAGTGTGGACCGCGGGCTTCGGTGCGCCGGATCTGGCCGCCCGCAGCGGTTTACGGACCGACGAGCTCGGTCGGCTGCTCACCGACGAAACGCTGACCAGCCTCGGCGACGCCCGCATCGTTGCCGCCGGCGACGCCGCCGCCCCGTCGGGCGAGCCGCTGCGGATGAGCTGCCAGGCAGCGATCCCGCTGGGCGCCCAGGCCGCCAACACGGTGCTGAGCCGCATCGCGGGCACCGCCCCGGCGGTGATCAACCAGGCGTTCGTCGGCCAGTGCATCAGCCTGGGCCGCTCGTACGCCACCGTCCAGCTGTCCCGTCTCGACGACGCCCCGGTCAACGCCGCCATCGGCGGCCGGTTGGCCGCCTCGATCAAGGAAGCGATCTGCAAGGGCACGGTGTGGGGCATCCGTCGCGAGGCCGCAAAGCCGGGCTGGTACCGCTGGCTCAAGGGCGGCAAGCGGCCAGCCGTCGAGGCGGTCCCGGTACCGTGACCGAACATGCCGAGCGGTTCACCCTGCTGCGGCCGCTGCTCTTCACCATCGCCTACGAAATCCTCGGCAGCGCAACAGAAGCCGACGATGTGCTGCAGGACAGCTATCTGCGGTGGGCCGAGGTCGACTTGTCGACCGTCAACGACACCAAGTCCTATCTGGCCCGGCTGGTCACCCGCCAGGCGCTCAACGCGCTGCGGGCGGACGCCCGCCGGCGCGAGGACTACGTCGGCCCGTGGTTGCCCGAGCCGTTGCTGCTCGATGACGCCGACCCGTCGGCCGATGTGGTGCTGGCCGAGTCGGTGTCGATGGCGATGCTGGTGCTGCTGGAGACGCTCGGGCCGGACGAACGCGCGGTGTTCGTGTTGCGCGAGGTGTTCGGCTTCGACTACGCCGAAATCGCCGAGGCTGTCGGTAAACCCGCGTCGACCGTGCGGCAGATCGCGCACCGGGCGCGCGAACACGTCCAGGCGCGGCGCCGCCGCTTCACGCCCGACCCGGAAGCGTCCGCGCGGATCACCGCCGAATTCATGGCCGCGGCATCATCGGGCAACGTGCAGACGGTGATGTCGATGCTGGCGCCCGACGTGACGTGGACAGCCGACGGCGGCGGCAAAGCCACCGCAGCCCGGCGGCCGGTGATCGGGGCCGAGAAGGTGGCCCGGGCGGTCATCGGTCTGGTTCGGTGGGCCGCGCGCATCCCCGAGGTCCGGATAGAAACCGTGAACTGCAACGCCGCGCCGGCGGTGGTGCTCTACCGCGCCGACCAGCTCGAAGGGGTCTTCACCGTCGAGATCGTCGACGGCAAGATCACCAACTTCTACGCGATGCGCAACCCCGACAAGCTGACGGCCTTGGCGACCGCCCGGGCGATCAGCCGCGGGTGAGCGGTCTGCCTGGCGAGCGGGCTAAAAGCACCCGTTTACGTTTGTAGCCGAATCCATGCCGTCGCCTGCAACAATGTGCTGCACTCATCTTTGCTGTGGGTCGAGGGGGGACGGTTGAGCAGACGCGATTACAGGTTCGCGACCGGCGCGATGCGCGAAGGTCGGCTGCTGCGGGCGTTCACCAGGATGGTCGGTATTTCCTGCCTCGCGTTGGCAGGGTTGGTTGGCATCCTCCAGTTCCATCCCGCCGGTCCGAGCGGTGTCGTCCCGCGGTCTGTCCAGGCCGCCGTCCTGCTCTCTGCTGTGGTCATCGGGCTTCGTTGGCTAATGGGACCATGGCCGCGTTATCACCAGGCGCTCGCCTTCCTCCTATGGGCCGACGGCGCAGTGGCCATCGTCGTCGCGACAATGTCGACACCGGAGTCGCGACTGTGCACCACGGTCTACATGCTGCTGCCCGGAGGGTTCGCCGGCTTCCTGCTCGGCGGGCGAATCCTTGCCGCGCACTGTGGCTTTTGCGCGGCCCTGATCGCCGGTATCACGGGTTGGGCCGTGGTCTGGGAGCATGCGAGATTCTTCGGGCTGTTCGTCTACTACATGCCTGCGCTGATTTGGGCGGTCGTGCTGCCACTGGGCGGTCTGGTCCTGATCGATATCGGGCGGAGGTCTATACGCACGACCGCACGTTCTGCCCATTACGACCCGTTGACGGGACTGCGGAACCGGCGCGGGATGTATGCCGCTGCGGCAACGGCCATCCGGAAGACATCACCGGCCGTCGTGACGATAGCGGTATGTGATATCGACCGCCTCAAAGACGTGAACGACGGGCAGGGGCATGCCGCTGGCGACGCTGCACTCATGGCTATGGCGCAGAGGCTGAAATCGGTGGCTCGTGACGATGAGATCACCGCTCGCATCGGCGGCGATGAACTGGTGCTCATCGCCTTCGGCAGAAATCACGACCACATAGCGGTTCTCGTGGATCGATTGGCCCCCATGACCTGGGCTGAGGTGGACGGTGTAGCGCTGACAGCCAGTATCGGTGTCGCCTCCCATCACACCGACGACCTGCACTTTTCTCTCGACGACCTGCTACGGCGTGCTGATGGCGCGATGTATGAGGCGAAGCGGGCGGGCGGCGCGACCCATGTGGTAGATGGCCCCGCTCCTAGCTCGGTTGCCCCCACCGGGTGAGCGGTCTGCCAAGCTGGAACGGTGCGAATCGATCGGCTCGGCGACCTTGGCGACGCGGCGCAAGTGCTGCGTTCGGTCGGCGACGCCACGGTTCGGCTCGGTCGGCCGCCGCCGGCGGCGCTGACCGGCGAGTGGTTCGGCGCGTCGGCGGTGATCGCACCGAGTGTGTCGCTGCTGCCGGTCGATCCCGCGGACGCGTTCGCCGTCCGCCCCGGTTCGGACACCGCCGCGGTGGGCGGCGGCTGGATTGGCTACCTGTCCTACCCCGATCCCGGCGCCGACGGGCGAGCGCCCCGGATCCCCGAGGCCGCCGGCGGCTGGACCGACTGCGTGTTGCGCTGCGACCGCGACCGGCACTGGTGGTACGAGAGCCTGTCGGGCGCGCCGATGCCGGGCTGGCTCGTCGACGCGCTGTCGGCACCGGCGCCCGAACGTGCCTGCCGCATCGACTGGGACGACGCCGACCGCGCGGCGCACCGCGCCGGGGTGTTGGCCTGTCTGGAGGCGATCGCCGCGGGCGAGGTGTATCAGGCTTGCGTCTGTACGCAATTCACCGGCTCGGTCGCCGGTGCGCCGCTGGACTTCTTCGCCGACGGCATCGCCTGCACCGCTCCGGCCCGGGCGGCCTATCTGGCCGGCCCCTGGGGCGCGGTGGCGTCGCTGTCGCCGGAGCTGTTCTTGTGCCGCCGCGGCGATGTCGTGACGTCCAGCCCGATCAAGGGGACGCTGCCGCTGGATGCCTGCCCGTCGGCGCTGCGGGCATCGGCCAAGGATGTCGCCGAGAACATCATGATCGTCGACATGGTTCGCAACGACGTCGGCCGGGTGGCGGTCACCGGCACGGTCGACGTGCCCGAGCTGTTGGTGGTGCGGCCGGCGCCCGGCGTGTGGCATCTGGTGTCGACGGTCTCGGCGGTGGTGCCCGCCGAGCTGCCGACGGCGGCGCTGCTGGATGCCGCCTTCCCGCCGGCCTCGGTCACCGGGACGCCCAAACTGCGTGCGCGACAGCTGATTTCGCAGTGGGAGCGGTTTAGGCGCGGAATATATTGCGGCACAGTCGGTTTGGCGTCTCCCGTGGCGGGCTGCGAGCTCAACGTGGCCATCCGCACGGTGGAATTCGACACTGCGGGCAACGCGGTGCTCGGAGCTGGCGGCGGAATCACCGCCGACTCCGACGTCGACGCCGAATGGGACGAGTGCCTGCACAAGGCCGCGCCGATCCTGCAGACCTCAGTCGCGCGACCGCAGCACCGCGTCGTAGAGCTCACGCCGTGACACCGGCGTGCCCGCGGCCACTTGCGCGCAGCCGTCCTTGACCCGAACACCTTGGCGGACAAGGCTGTTCACCTCGGCCACCAGCGCAGGCAGGTCGGCGCTCGGTGTGGCGCCGGCCAGTACGACGGTGATCTCGCCCAGCACGCCGTCGGCCGCCCATTTCGACAGCTCCTCCAGCGTTCCGCGGACCACTTCCTCGTGCACCTTCGTAAGTTCCCGGCACACCGCCGCCCTTCTGCTGCCGCCGAGCTGATCGACGGCGTCACGCAGGCAGGCCGGCAGCCGACGCGGGGACTCGAAGAACACGCACGTGCGCTGCTCCTGCGCGAGTGACGCCAGCCATGTCCGTCGCGCCGACTGCTTACGCGGCGCGAAGCCCTCGAAACAGAACTTGTCCGACGGCAGCCCCGACACCGCGAGCGCAGCGGTCACTGCCGACGGGCCGGGCAGGCAGTGCACAGGTAGACCGGCGTCCAGGCACGCCACCACCAGCCGATGCCCCGGGTCACTGATCAGCGGCATCCCGGCGTCGGTCACCACCAGCACCGTCGCGCCGGCGGCGATCTCGTCGAGCAGCAACGGCACCCGCGCCGCCTCGTTCGCGTCGAACATGCTGATCACCTTGCCCGCGATATGGACGTCGAGCGCTTTCGCCAGCGTCCGTACCCGGCGGGTGTCCTCGGCGGCCACGACGTCGGCGGTGGCCAGCGCCTCGACCAGCCGCGACGACGAGTCCGACGGCCGGCCCAGCGGCGTGGCGCCCAGCAGCAGTCGACCGGCGCTCATGGGCCACAGCCTACGATCGACGGTGATGCGCGCCGACGACGATGCAGAGCGAAGCGATGAGGAGGAGCGGCGCTCGTGATCACTGCGCCTCCTGTCGACGTCGCCGAACGGCCGGTACCGGTCATCAGCCCGGGGCCGCTGATGCCCGTCGCGGATTTCGGGCCCGTCGACCGTCTGGGCGGCTGGGCGGTCACCGCGGTGGTCACCGCGCTGGCGGCGGTCACGCGATTCGTCAACCTGGGCTCGCCGACCGATGCCGGCACGCCGATCTTCGACGAGAAGCATTACGCGCCGCAGGCCTGGCAGATGCTGCACAACCACGGCGTGGAGGACAACCCGGGCTTCGGGCTGGTCGTGCATCCGCCGGTCGGCAAGCAGCTGATCGCGCTGGGCGAGGCCATCTTCGGCTACAACGGCGTCGGCTGGCGGTTCACCGGCGCACTGCTCGGCGTGGTCATGGTGGCGTTGGTGGTGCGGATCGTGCGGCGAATCAGCCGCTCGACTCTGGTGGGCGGTATCGCCGGGCTGCTGCTGATTGCCGACGGCGTCAGCTTTGTCGCCTCACGCACCGCGCTGCTCGACGGCTTTCTGGCGTTCTTCGTCGTCGCGGCGTTCGGGGCGCTGATCGTCGACCGCGATCAGGTTCGGGAGCGGATGCACATCGCGCTGACCGAGGGCCGCAGCGACGAGACGTTGTGGGGGCCGCGGCTGGGGGTGCGGTGGTGGCGCTTCGGCGCCGGGGTTCTGCTCGGATTGGCTTGTGCGACAAAGTGGTCGGGGCTGTACTTCGTGCTGTTCTTCGGGCTGATGTCGCTGGCGTTCGACGTGGCCGCCCGCCGCGCCTACCGGGTCCCTAGGCCGTGGCTTGGCGTGGTGCGGCGTGACGTGGGCCCGACTGTGTATGCGCTGCTGGTCATTCCGTTCGCGGTGTATTTGGCGTCGTATGCGCCGTGGTTCGCCTCGGAGACGGCGATCAATCGTCACGAGGTCGGCCAGTCGATCGGCGACGAGGCCAGCTTTCCGATGCCCGACGCCATCCGCTCGCTATGGCACTACACCTACAAGGCCTACCAATTCCATTCCGGGCTAACGAATTCCGCCGGCAACTACCATCCATGGGAGTCCAAGCCGTGGGCCTGGCCGATGTCGCTGCGACCGGTGCTCTATGCCATCGACCAGCAGAACGTGCCGGGGTGCGGCGCGCAGTCGTGCGTCAAGGCGGTGATGCTGGTCGGCACTCCGGCGCTGTGGTGGGTCTCGGTGCCGGTCCTTTTCTATGCGGCGTGGCGGGCGTTCGTGCGACGGGATTGGCGTTACGCCGCGGTGCTCGTCGGCTACTGCGCCGGTTGGCTGCCGTGGTTCGCCGACATCGACCGGCAGATGTACTTCTTCTATGCGGCGACGATGGCGCCGTTTTTGGTGATGGCGATCGCGCTGATTCTGGGCGACATCCTTTACCAGCCAAGGCAGAATGCCGAGCGCCGCACACTCGGGCTGATCGTCGTCTCGTGTTATGTCGCTTTGGTGCTGACCAACTTCGCGTGGCTGTTTCCGATCCTCACCGGCCAGCCGATCTCCCAGTCGACGTGGAACATGGAGATCTGGCTGCCCAGCTGGCGTTGAGATTGCGCTCAGGGTCGTTGTTCCGCGTTATCCACAGCCCTACATGCAATCTCAACGCAGGACCGGCGACGCCGGTCAATATTGCGGCATGGCTGAAGTGTTCGTCGGCACAGAAGTGCTCGCTAGCGGCGCGCTCACCAAAGGTCAGTTGCGCTGAAACTACAGGTCGATATTTCCGGGCATCTACGTAGCGAACAGGACAGCCCCGTCGCTGCGGCGCAATACGGTTGGCGCATGGCTGTGGTCAGGGCGCAACGGCGTGATTGCCGGACACGCGGCTGCACTCCACGGCGCGCTGTGGGTTGACCCCGGTACGCCGATCGAGATGATCTGGCGCAGTGGCCGACCGCCGCCGGGAATTGTCGTTCGCAATGAACGGATCAACGCTGACGAGATTGTCTACGTTGACCAGATGCCAGTGACCAGTCCCGCGCGGACCGCGCTCGACCTCGCCCGGCACTTGCCGCGCGATGTCGCTGTCAGACACCTCGACGCGTTGGCACGTGCTACGGGCGTGACGGCTACTGATGCCGCTTTACTGGTTGAGCGCTACCCCAGGGCGCGCGGGCTGCGTCGCTCGCAGGTCGCCCTCAACCTCATGGACGCAGGCGCCCAGTCACCGAAGGAGACGTGGTTGCGCCTACTACTCATCGACGCCGGACTACCCGCGCCGAGAACACAAATACGGGTGACCGACGGCTTCAATGAGGCCTTCATCGACATGGGTTACGACGAGCCGATGGTGGGCCTTGACTACGACGGCCAGCAGCACAGCTCTGATCGCGAGCGGTACGTGTATGACATCGGGCGTGCCGAGCTGATCGAGCGCGAAGGCTGGATCGATATTCACGTGGTGGCCGAACACAGCCGCCGATTCATCCTTCATCGGGTCACGGATGCATTCGCCCGCCGCGGGTATGCGTTGAAATTGCGTGCAGTGTCGTGATTTCCGCACGCGAACGACACTGTAAGCAATCTCAACATGACTTACAGCGGGTCGCGGGCGGCCGGACACGACATACAGCGTGGGCCGCCGCGGCCGGTGCCCAGCTCGGACGCGGCGATGGTGAGCACCTCGATGCCCGCATCGCGGAGGCGCGCATTGGTCCGCACATTGCGCTCGTAGGCGACGACGACACCCGGTGCGAGAGCCAGCGTGTTGTTGCCGTCGTCCCACTGTTCGCGTTCGGCGATAACGGGATCCAGGCCCGTGTCGATCACCCGCAACTTGTCGACACCGATGGCCGCAGCAGCGGCCTCCACGAACGGCGCCGCGTCGGAGATCTTCACACCGTCGGCCATGCGCGCAATCGTGTATGCGGACAGGGTGTCGACGACGTTGGCGTACATCACCACCGCGTCGGTGTCGACCATCGTGCACACGGTGTCCAGGTGCATCTGAGCGCGCTTCTGCTCGATCGGAACGGCGAGCACGGTTTCAGCCAAGTCGTCGTCAAACAGGCTGCGCGCCAATGCTTCCGCGCCCGCCGGTGTGGTGCGCTCCCCCACCCCGACGGCGACGACGCCGGGCGCCAGCAGCAGCACGTCGCCGCCCTCGACCGGCGCGGTGTGGGATTCGTAGGCCCGTCGCACGCCGGTGAACCGCGGGTGGTGGGCGTAGATCAGGTCGGTCAGCGATGCCTCCCGCGCCCGCGCCGGCAACGCCAGCGTCGGAATGATCACCCGTGGCCCGATCCAGATCGACGAGTCGCGAGTGAACACCAGGTTGGGCAACGGCTCGATCACGTAGTCGGCGGCGTGATGCATCAGCCGCACCAGCGACACATCGGTGCGGGTGTCGGGCGGCAGCTCGGCGAACGTCATGCCGGCCATCAGCACATGCGCCAAAGCGGCTGGCTCGAGCCCCCGCAGGTACGCCGAAAGCTCTTGCGCTAGAGGTAATCCCAGCCGCCGGTCGTCCACCGCGGCGGCGATGCCCTGCATCCGGGCCGCACCGCTTTCCAGCGCTTCGGTCAGCAGGTCGCTCAACAGCAGCACCTCGACACCGCGGGAGCGCAGCAGCTCGGCAAACGCGTCGTGCTCGTCCTGTGCGCGCGCCACCCAGGGCAGCCCGTCGAACAGCAGCTTGTCATTGTTGCCAGGGGTGAGCCGGCCCAGTTCGGCACCCGGCCGGTGCAGGATCGCCACCCGCAGCGTGCCCACCTCGGAATTGGTGCCAAGACTCACAGTTAGCACCGTAACTCCAACCGCCACCTCAAGTATGGTTTAGGTATATGAACTCCCAGGAGCTGTCCCCCGGCGAGCTGGCGGCACGGGCCGGCGTGGCGGTCTCGGCGCTGCACTTCTACGAACGCCAAGAGTTGATCACCAGCCGCCGGACGTCGGGCAACCAGCGTCGCTACAGCCGCGACACGCTGCGGCGGGTCGCCTTCATCCGGATGTCGCAGCGGCTGGGCATCCCGCTGGCCCGGGTCCGCGAGGCGCTGGCCACGCTGCCCACCGACCGGGTGCCGACCAGCAAAGACTGGGCGCGACTGTCGGCCGGCTGGCGCGCCGACCTCGACGACCGGATCGTCCACCTGCAACGACTGCGCGACAACCTCGCCGACTGCATCGGCTGCGGCTGCCTGAGCCTGCGCAGCTGTCAGCTGGCCAACCCCGGCGATGTGCTTGCCGAGCAAGGACCGGGCCCGGTCCGGCTCAACTAGCTCTCGAACGCACGTGCGATAAAATGGCGGGCATGGCGATACCGGTACAGGAGTCGCTGTTCGAGTGCAACGCTCGCCGCGACCTCGGAGAGGGCGCCTGGATCGACATCCGCTCCGGCTGGCTGACCGGCGCCGACGATCTGTTCGACGAGCTGATGACGACGGTGCCCTGGCGCTCCGAGCGCCGCCCGATGTACGACCGGGTGGTCGACGTGCCGCGGCTGGTGAGCTTTCACGACCTAACCGTCGAGGACCCGCCGCATCCACAGCTGGCGCGGCTGCGGCGCCGGCTCAACGACATCTACGCCGGCGAGCTGGGCGAGCCGTTCACCACCGTCGGACTGTGCTTGTACCGCAACGGATCCGACAGCGTCGCCTGGCACGGCGACACCATCGGCCGCAGCAGCACCGAGGACACCATGGTGGCGATCGTCAGCCTGGGCGCCACCCGCACCTTCGCGATGCGGCCACGCGGCGGCGGGCATTCGTTGCGACTGCCGCAAGCCCACGGCGATCTGCTGGTGATGGGCGGCTCGTGCCAGCGGACCTGGGAGCACTCGATTCCCAAGACGTCCGGGTGCGCCAGCCCGCGGATCAGCATCCAGTTCCGGCCCCGCGACGTCCGCTAGCTGCGGATCGCCGCGACCCCTTTGACCAGCAGGTCGCGTGCGCGGTTGGTGTCGACGGGCGTGACCGGCTTGTCCGGCACCACCAGCGGATTGGCGGTGACGATCACCTCGTAGTCGCCGAATTGAGCCGAGTAGTTGTAGAGCTCGCCGCGCCGGGGTTGGCCGTCGACCGTCGTTTGCACCACGCGGTGCACGCCCAGCGTTCGCGTCCCGTCGATCTGCGGGGCGTCGACGACTTCGATCATGCCGCGCACCGGCCCACCGGAAAATCCGACCTGCTTGCAGTTCTGCCCCGGGTCGTTGAACGGTAGCGCTTGGGATGTCTGCAACGCGATGACGATGAACCGGTTGCCGTTGCCTTCGGCTGCCTCTGCGGCCATGTTGCCCTGCAGCCCCGGCGGCATCTGCTGGCCGGCCACGAATTTCGCGCAATCGGCCGGTTCGAATTTCAGCCCATCCGGCAGTTTGTGCGAAGACAGCACCTTGGGGTCGACGCCGGTCTTCGGGATGTCCTTGGTCGTGAATTCGGGGCCGAAGCTCGACTTCACCTGCGACACCTTGGTGATGTCGGCGGACGGGGAGGCGGAGTCGGCGGATCCACACGCCGCGAGCACGCACACCGATGCGATCGCAAGCGCAGCCCTGATCATCGTGGCCAGGGTACCCAACGCCACTGCTTTAGCGACGCAACTCGGCCACGGTGTTTACCAGTAAGTCGGCCGCGAATTGCGCCGGCAGCGACGGTTGCGGCGAGCCGGGGTCGGTGATCAGCGTGGTGAACGCGTAATAGCCGCCCAGGTATGCAGTGAAAGTTGTTGCCTGAGAAACGATTTCGCCGCCACCTTCGACCGGTGTGATGGTCTCACCGGCCATGCCGAGGGTTTCGATGCCGTCGATCTGAGGTGGCGCGATGAGATGCACCCGGGTGGTGGCGGCACCGTTGGTCATCGTCCACTGCGGGCAATCGACCACCAGCGCGGGATCCAGGCGCACCGGCGCGGCCGCGACCACTGTGTAGACGATGCCGCCGTCACCCGATCCCGACACGCCTTGCGGCGACTGGCCACGCCCCCCGGCCGGGTCTGCCAGCGCGGCGCAGTGCGACGGGTTCGCTGTCCAGTCCGGTCCCAGACCCCAGATCGCCGGCGGTGCGGCCGTCCCCGACACTGCCGTGACTTCGTAGCCGGGCGGCATATCGCGGCTCATCCGCTTGATGTTGGCGGGGTTGACCTGATCAGGCGGTGGACTTTCGGTAGTCGCCGGCGTGGAGGCCGGTGAGTGGCCGCACGCGGTCAGCATGGCCGCGATCGCGCCGATCCACACCCGTCGCATGGGACGTTAATATCAGAGGCCGGGTCCGGCCGCACCGGTATTCAGGCGACGGCCCGAATCACTTGGCGGGCAACGCGTTCGATGTGGTAGACCATGTCGTGCTCGAGTGGCAGGCCCTTCAGGTCGGGCACGTTGATGACCGTGGTGACGACGCCGACGTCGTCGCGCTCCCACACCGCTCCGTAACGGTCCATGATGGTGCGCATCGGCAAGTTGTCGGAAAGCACACGCGCGGAAAACCTTTCGACACCGTCGACATGGGCGGCCACGGACAGTGCGGCGATCAGAAACTTGCCGATCCCCCGGCCCTGATACGCGTCGGCGACGGTGAACGCAACCTCGGCGATCGACGGATCGTCTTCGCTGCGGACAAAGCGGGCATCAGCGACGGGAGAGCCGTCCAGATCGGTGACTACCCACACGAAGTGGTCGACGTAGTCCACCTCCGCCAGATAGTGCATGAGCGCCGGGCTGGGTACCCGCGGCGACATGAACCGCCGGTAGAGCGTCTCGCTGGAGAACTGCACGTGGCCCTGCAACGTTCGCTCGCTGTCACCGGGCAGCACCGGACGAAGTAGTAGTTCCGTTCCGTCGGGCACCTGGATCCGCAGCGGCGTGATGAACGCGGCCAGCCGTTGGCGAACCGTTCGAACGAGCCGCGCCATGATGCCCGGGATGTGCACCAACCGGGCGAACGCGTCGTTGTCGCCGATCCAGCCGGTCAATGGATCGGTGGTGGTGACGGTCGCCGTGCGCGAGATGTCGCGCAGCAGCGCGATTTCCCCGACGATGGTGCCGGCACCGACCTCTTCGACGGTCACCACGTCGCCGTCGCCGACGTGTTTCACCTCGGCGGTGCCCGATGAGATGAGCAGGAAGGAAACCGCCTGTTCGCCCTGTCGCATGAGCACCTGGCCCGCGGTCGCCTGCAAGGGTTGCAGGCTGGCGGCCAGCGGCATCAAATCCTGGGCGGGACAGCCCTTGAAGATGTCCATGGCCGCGAGCTCTTCGGCGCGCAAACCGGTCAGTTCGGTCACCGTGCCTGCCGCCCCCTATCAGTCCCAAATGATGCCCAAGTCAGACTACGACGATGGACAACAGCGACGACCCGATCAAAGCGACCCGCGCCCTGCTCAACCGGCCCGCTTCGCTGCGGCATGGGTTTCTCGATGTGCTGGGCGAATCGGCGTCGGCGCCGGCACCGACGTTTGCCCAGCGGGCGATGAACAGCCCGTTTGTCGCCACCGTGTACGAACGGCTGTGGCGGCCGATGTCGTTCTACCTCGCCAGCGGCATCACCACGGGCGCCGAGCAGCGCCGCGCGGCAGACGCGCTGCGTCTGTCGGCTGCGGACCGGCTGCTCGATGTTGCTTGCGGGCCAGGCAATTTCACCGGCGAGCTGGCGCGCCAGCTTCCCGAGGGTGGTCTTGCCGTCGGGTTCGACATCTCCGAGCCGATGCTGACGCGGGCGGTGCTGGACAACAGCGGGCCTGGCGTCTGCTATGTCCGCGGCGACGGCCGCGCGCTGCCCTTCGACGACGAAACATTCGACGCCGTCTGCTGTTTCGGCGCGCTGTATTTGATGCCGGAGCCGTTCCGGGTGGCCCAGGAGATGGTGCGGGTGTTGCGGCCGGGTGGACGGGTGGCGATCCTCACCAGCTATTCCGGCCAGGCGGCTCCCGTGCGACACGCCTTGGCCGCGGGTGCCGGTGTCATCGGGGTGCGAATGTTCGAGCGCCACGAGTTCGTCGATCTGTTCACGACGGCGGGCCTGGTCGATGTCGAGCAACAGGCGCAGCGCGCGCTGCAATTCGTGACGGCCGGCAAGCCGGCGGGCTAAGGGGCATCTTGAAACCCGGCTGTGGATGTCCTACTCTCCCTGATGAGAATGCAATTCTCATAGTGAGCTAACTCGTTCTCGTGCTGGTGGCCGTCTTATCGAAGGAACCGATGAACAAGCTGCGTGTCATTCAGTGGACCACCGGCAAAGTGGGCAAGCTCAGCTTGCGCGGGATTCTCGACGATCCCCGGCTCGAACTGGTCGGGGTATATGCCTATTCGGCCGACAAGGCAGGCACCGACGCCGGCCCGCTATGCGGCAGACCCGAGACGGGCGTCCTTGCCACCACCGACATCGATGCGCTCATCGCGCTGGGCGCCGACACCGTCATTTACACGCCGTTCCTGGCCGACCTCGACCACGTCGTCCGCTTGCTCGAAAGCGGACTGGACGTCATCAGCACGAACCTGTTCCTCAACGTCGGCGGAATCCAGGGCGAGACCAAGGAGAAGCTGGCGGCGGCGTGCGAACGCGGCAACAGCTCGCTCTACATCACCGGCATCAACCCGGGCTGGATCAACACCATGGTGACGGCGATGACCGCCGTCTGCTGCGACGTCCAGAGGGTGTCGATCGTCGAGTCGGCGGACGTCTCGGTGTACGAGTCGGCGGAAACGTGGCAGGCATTGGGCATCGGGCTGCCCGAGGCGACGCCCGAAGTCGCCGAATTGGCGAAGCTCGGGTTCGGCACCTTCGCCGACTCCGTTGAGCGCATGGCTGTTGCGTTGGGCTTCGAGCTCGACGACATGGAGTTCGTCATCGACCACCAAACCGCTTCGGAGAGAGTCGATCTCGGCTGGTTGTGCATCGAGAAGGACACCATCGCCGCGATACGCGGGGGGTGGAACGCCAAGGTCGACGGCAAGACCGTCATCGAGTCGCGGGTCTCGTGGTATCTCACTAAGAAACTCAACGGAGACTGGGTCTTCGACGACGACCACTACCACGTCGAGATCCAGGGCGAGCCCGAGGTGCAGACCCGCATCCGCTTCATCCCGCCCGAGCACTGGGGCAACCACGAATGGGACACCATGACCGCGATGCCGGCGGTCAACGCGGCCTTCGACGTCGCCGCGGCGCCCGCCGGCATCCTGACCCTCAAGGACGTGGGGCTGCCCTGCGCACCGGTGGGAATCTGGCTGGGAGAGCGCGAACTACAGCGCTGACCTGCTCAAACTTTGTGGAGCTAAGGGGATTCGAACCCCTGACCTACTCGATGCGAACGAGTCGCGCTACCAACTGCGCCATAGCCCCGTGATCCGCTAGCAGGTTACCAGCCGCCAGCAAGCCGGCCGAAACCGTTACTGCCCGACGGCCCTCGGCAAGTCCCGGTGCCAGCCGTAATCCCGCTCGTAGGGCGCGTAGTCGAGATGCTCGAAGATCGGGTCCTCGTCGTCGATCTCCAGCACCACCGCGCCCGGGCGCCGCAGCCGCGACGGAACCACGTCGAATTCGCGGTCGTGGGTGTTTTCCACGCCCAGCCGCGACCGCGCCATCCGCTGCATGCGCCGGCGGCGCAGCCGCGCCTCGATCCGGGTCTGCCGGCGCAGGTAGGCCAGGTAGAGCACGGTCATCCCGCCGGTGGTACCACACACCCACCAGGCCGTCGGGGTCAGCAGGAATGCTGCCGCGGCCGACGCGGCCAGGATCATCGCCATCGCCAGCAGCACTCGCTTACGGAACGCGTATTTGCGGGCACTGACCGCCGCGGCGGTCCTGGTGTCGTACTCGTGCCGCCGCGCAACCGCCGGACGCACCTCCGGCTCCTCTGCGACCGGTATGCCCGAGGTGTCGTCGACGTATTCGTATTCGTCTTCCTCGTCCTCCGAGTCGTCCGGCTCGGCGTCAGCGACCTCGTCGTCGAGAACCGGCTCGGGAGTGGCACTTTCGTCGACAGGAAGCTCCTCGGGGTCTTCCTCGGCGACGTGTACATCCGCCGCTGTCGCGACGACTTCGGATGTCTGCAGCTTCTCGGTGTCCTCGTCGAGGTCGTCGTATTCGTCTTGCTCGGGCTGCCAGTTGGGATCGCTGCGGTGCCCGGCCGCCGGCCCGCCCCGCCGCCGGAGCAACCGCGCAGCCGCACCGCTGTTGAGCACCCGGGTCGCCAACGCCACATCGCTCGTGCGTCGGACGGCGTCGCGCTTGCTGATCAGCATCGGCACCAGCACGAACAGCCACAAGATCACGAGCGAGATCCACAACAACGATTGCGGGATGCTTGGCATGGCACCCGGTCCTTTCCCCGCGAGACAGGCGACGCAACAGTGCGCCGAGGACAATTACACACCTGTAATTTGCCTGTGACAAGCACCAATAGCCACAAATGTCACTTCTGTAACAAATGCGGGCAAACGCTAGACCCAGGTGGCATGCCCGTCGCGCACCAGCGTCGACGTCACCGACCCGTAGACCTCTTCGACCGTGAGCGCGACGAGCACGTGGTCCCGCCAGGCGCCGTCGACCTGAAGGTAGCGCTGCAGCAGCCCCTCCTCGCGGAACCCGACCTTTGCCAGCACCGCCCGGCTCGCCACATTCTCCGGCCGCACGGTGGCCTCCACGCGATGCAGCATGACCGGGCCGAAGCAGTGGTCGAGACCCAGCGCCAACGCCCCGGTGGCCACCCCGCCGCCGGTGACCGAGCTGGACACCCAGTACCCGATCCACGCCGATCGCAGCGCCCCGTGCGTCACGTTGCCGATCGTCAGCTGCCCACAGAACTGCCCGTCCAGCTCGATCGCATACGGCAACATCCGGCCTTTGCGGGCCTCCGCGCGCAAACTCGAACACACCGCTGGCCACGATGAAATGCTATGGCGCACAGTCCAATCCGATTCAGTGCTGGGCTCCCAGGGTTCCAGATGAGCGCGATCTGTCAATCGGATCCGGCTCCACTGCGCGGCATCGCGCATCCGCACCGGCCGCAACCGGATCACCCCGGCCGAGACGCGCAACGGACCGACGACCATCGGCCAGCCGGGATGCTGGGAACTCGAGCGCCACAGGTTCACGAGAGCCGCTCAGCCACGCTGAGCCAAAAACGCGACGTCGACGATCTCGCCGGTGCGGATCTGCTCGGCCTCGGTGGGAACGACGACCAGACAGTTTGCCTCGGCCAGCGTCGCCAATAGGTGCGACGAAGCACCGGGAGCGCCGCCGAGGGCCTGGACCAGGTATTCGCCGGTGTCCTGATCACGCATCAACTGCCCGCGCAGAAAACCTTTGCGGCCCGGCACCGAGCTGATCGGCGACAAAGTCCGAGCCTGCACGACACGCCGCATCGGCTGCCGCTTACCCAGCGACAACCGGATCAGCGGGCGGACCATCACCTCGAACACCACCAGTGCGCTAACCGGGTTGGCGGGCAACAGAAACGTCGGGACACCCTCGCGACCCAGCTGCCCGAAACCCTGCACGGAGCCGGGATGCATCGCGACCCGGGTGACCTCCATCTCGCCGAGCTCGGAAAGCACCTCGCGCACCGATTCGGCCGCCGCGCCACCGACCGCGCCGGCGATCACCACGATTTCGGCGCGGTTGAGCTGACCCTCGACGACGTCACGCAGTTCCTTGGCGTCGACGATCCCGACCCGGTTCACCTCTGCGCCCGCGTCGCGCGCGGCCGCCGCCAGGGCGTGGGAGTTGACGTCGTAGACCTGGCCGTTGCCGGGTGTGCGCGAAATGTCCACCAGCTCACCGCCGACCGCCAGCACCGACAATCGCGGGCGGGGGTGGACCAGCACCCGCTCGCGGCCGACCGCCGCCAGGAGACCGACCTGGGCGGCGCCGATGATCGTGCCCGCGCGCACCGCGACGTCACCGGGTTGCACGTCGTCGCCGGTGCGCCGCACGTAGGCCCCCGAGCGCACACCCCGCAGCACCCGCACCCGCGACTGCCCGCCGTCGGTCCAGCGCAGCGGCAGCACTGCATCGGCCAGCGTCGGCAGCGGCGCGCCGGTCTGCACCCGGGCAGCCTGCCGCGGCTGCAGCCTGCTGGGTGTGCGCGTCCCGGCCTCGATGGTTGCCATCACCGGTAAGACCACCGCGCCGTCGTCCACCTGACCGTCCGAGCCGTCGGTATCTCCCACGCCGAGCACGTCGACGCTGCGAACCGCATAACCGTCGATTGCGGCCTGGTCGAATCCCGGCAGCGGTCGCTCGGTGACCACTTCTTCGGCGCACATCAGCCCCTGCGCCTCGGCGATCGCGACCCGCACCGGCCGCGGCGCCACCGCGGCGGCCGACACCCGAGCCTGCTGCTCCTCAACCGAACGCACCACGCGCCTTTCTGCCAAGTCGGCCTGACGCGGTCGCTAGTTTTCGGTCAGGCCCAATCGCGCCACCAACCATCGCCGCAAGTCCGGGCCATAGTCGTCACGGTCCAATGCAAAGTCAACCGCAGCCTTGAGGTAGCCGCCGGGATTTCCCAGGTCGTGTCGAGAGCCGCGATGCACCACCACGTGAACCGGGTGACCTTCCTTGATCAGCAACGCAATTGCGTCGGTGAGCTGCATTTCGCCGCCGGCGCCACGTTCGATGCGGCCCAGCGCGTCGAAGATCGCGCGGTCCAGGACATAGCGTCCGGCAGCCGCATACGGCGAGGGAGCGTCTTCCGGTTTCGGCTTCTCCACCATGCCGTTGACCTTGAGCACGTCGCTGTCGGCACCGCTGACCTTCTCGACGTCGAACACGCCGTAGGCGCTGACCTCTTCGGGACCGACCTCGATGGCGCACAACACGCTGCCGCCGTAGCGGGCCCGAACCTTGGACATGGTCTCCAGCACACCGGTCGGCAGCACAAGGTCATCGGGCAACAGCACCGCGATGGCATCCTCGTCGTCCGACAACGTCGGCTCGACGCAGCCGATGGCGTGTCCCAGCCCGAGCGGCTCGTCCTGCACCACCGACTCCACTTTGATCAGCCGGGGAGCGCGGCGCACCTTGGCCAGCATGTCCTTCTTGCCCCGCGCCTCCAGCGTGCCTTCGAGCACCAGGTCTTCGACGAAATGCGCGACGACGCTGTCCTTGCCCTGCGAGGTGACGATCACCAGCCGTTCGGCGCCGGCGTCGGCGGCCTCCGCGGCGACCAGCTCGATGCCGGGCGTGTCGACGACGGGTAACAGCTCCTTGGGCACCGTTTTCGTGGTGGGCAAAAAGCGAGTGCCCAGACCGGCGGCAGGGACAACCGCGGTCCGGGGAACCGGAAGCTGTGCGCGTGACATCGTTCACACCATAACCGCGCGCCGATGTGGCGGCGCGAAAGCCTGTCCTGCCATCGTTGATCGCATGCCAACCGCCGGCAAAGCCGCATTGCGGCAACAGCTGTTGGCCACCCGCCGTTCCGTTGCCGACGACGTGCGCGCCGACGAGGCCCGCGCGCTGACCGGGCACATCCGTGCGCTGGTGAGCAGCGGCGGCACGGTCTGCGCGTATGTGCCGGTGGGCGCCGAACCGGGGTCGATCGAGATGCTCGATGCGTTGCTGCGCGGCGGCGGACGGGTGCTGTTGCCGGTCGCACGCACCGACGCCGACGACACGCCGCTGGAATTGCAGTGGGGCGAGTACCGGCCCGGGCGGCTGGTGGCCGGGCGGTTCGGCCTGCTCGAACCGGCCGAGCCCTGGCTGCCGCCGTCGGCGCTGGCCGAGGCGGACCTGGTGCTGGTGCCCGCGCTGGCCGTGGACCGCGCCGGGGTACGGCTGGGCCGCGGTCGCGGCTTCTACGACCGCTCGCTGGGACGCCGCGATCCGCAGGCCCGCCTGGTCGCGGTGGTGCGCGACGAGGAACTGGTCGATGAGTTGCCGTGCGAGCCGCACGACGTGCGGATGACGCATGCGCTGACACCGGGGCGCGGCCTGGTTCCGCTCGGGGAATGAGCTGGCCCACATAGCGGTTTAGCACTGCAGACGGTAGAGTGCTAACGAAGCTGGACTTACCCGGAGGTTTCAGTGCCGACTTACAGCTATGCGTGCACCGATTGCGGCCACCGCTTCGACATCGTGCAGGCCTTCACCGACGATGCGCTGACCACCTGCCAGCAGTGCTCGGGTCGACTGCGCAAACTGTTCAATTCCGTCGGCGTGGTGTTCAAGGGCAGCGGTTTCTACCGCACCGACAGCCGCGAATCGGCGAAGAGCTCGGCCAACGGCAACGGCAAGAACGGGTCCTCGAGCGAGTCGTCGAGCTCGGGCTCGAGCTCGACCGAGAAGTCGAGCACGTCGAGCCCCGCACCCGCGGCGGCCGCCGCCAGCTAGTTACTTCGACCTGAACCCGTCATCAAATGATGACGGCCGCAGACAAGCCCTCTAGTCAAGCTGGTTATCCACAGGCGGTTTCTCCGTCGACCACGCCCCATGCCGGGCCGCGCTTAGCGTGACCGCATGCGGGAATCGCTGAATCCGTCGCTGCCGACCCGCATCTCGCAGTGGCTGCGCCCGGACTGGACCCGCACCGTGATGGCACGGCGCGTCGCGGCCGGCGGGCTCGTCGTTTTGGCCGCAATCGCGGCGCTGCGCTCCGATCCCGACGGCGACCGCGCTCAGGTGGTGGTGGCGGCCCACGACCTCGGTCCCGGCACTCAGTTGACCCCCGACGATGTCCGTCTCGAAAACCGTTTGACACCAACGCTTCCCGACGGATCACAATCCGACCTCGACGTGGTGGTCGGCTCGACACTGGCCGGCCCGGCGCGACGCGGCGAGGTGCTCACCGATGTGCGGCTGCTGGGCCGCCGACTCGCCGAGTCGGCGGCAGGCCCGGATGCGCGAATCGTCCCGGTGCACTTAGCCGACGCCGCATTGGCCGACCTCGTGCGCGCCGGCGATGTCGTCGACGTCGTCGCCGCGCCCGAAGCCGACGCGCACGCCGCTCCCCGGGTGGTGGCCACCAACGCCGTCGTCGTGCTGGTCTCGGCGAAGCAGAAGACTCAAGCCGACGACCGTGTGGTGTTGGTCGCGCTACCGGCCACCGCGGCTAATGCGCTGGCCGGCGCCGCGCTGGTGCAGAGCGTGACGCTCACCCTGCACTGAGCGCTAGGTCAAGCAGCGGCCGGCTGCTCGCTGGCGCAGTACTTGCACTTCTGCGCGGCCTCGGGGATATCGGACAAGCAGGCGGAGCAGGCCTTGGTCGCCGGTTCTTCGCCGAACACCGTGACGCCGCGGCGCTTCTGGATGTGCCGGTAGGGCACCACGATGAGGAAGTACACCACCGACATGAACACGATGAAGTAGATGATCGCCGAGATGAATGCACCCATGTCGACGAATGTCGCCTTGTTGCCCGCGTCGCCGAGCTGCCAGCCCAACCCGAACTGCGTGCCCGGTTGCACAGCGGCGACAAGCGGATTGATCACGCTGTCGGTGAAAGCCTTGACCAGATTCGAAAACGCCAGGGCGACCACCAGGCCGACGGCCACGGTGATCACGTCACCGCGCATCACAAAATCTCTGAACCCCTTCAACACGCGAGCCAACCTCCCGTCACAGGAATTTGCCGGGACGACGCGACGCCGCCCGGAAAAGACCGTATGCCGATAAGCGGTCGATCGTGGGCTTTGCGGGCAATTGGTAATCGACGGTTGACCCGGTTGTGACGGATGCCGGTTCAAATGTGATGCGGCGGCTGGTTCTCGGTCAGCCACCGCTCGTGCTCGTCGGCCTCGCGCAGGTCCTCCGCGTCACGCTCGTCGGACGGGTGGCTCATATCTCCAGGCTCGAGAGTTGACCGATGATCTGGGCCGCCAGTGGATTCAGCGTCGCCATTCCGTCCCGCACCGCATAACGCGACCCCGCGAGGTTGACCACCAGTGTGCTTCCGGAGATGCCGGCCAACCCGCGCGACAAACCGGCCTCGGTGATGCCCGCCGACAATCCGGACGCGCGTATTGCCTCGGCGATACCGAGGATTTCGCGGTCGAGAATGTCACGGGTGGCTTCGGGGGTGACGTCGCGCGGCGTCACCCCGGTGCCGCCGACCGACACCACCAGATCCACCCCGCCGATCACGGCGGTGTTCAGCGCGTTGCGGATTTCCACCTCGTCGGCAGCGACGGCCACCACACCGTCAACCAAAAATCCGGCCTCTGTGAGCAACTCGGTGACCAGTGGACCGCTGTGGTCCTCCTCGTCGCCGTGCGCCGTGCGATCGTCGACAACGACGACGAGTGCCCTGCCGACCAAGTCCGCACGCTGTTCCATGGTTGCCACCGTATATCTGCGATCCGACCGGGTCGCGGCGACTCTCATCACTTGTCCGACTTACCCAAAGTGACCTGCACGGTCCGCGTGTCACCGGACGGATCGAGGTACGTCAGCGTGATCTTGTCGCCGGGCGCCCTCGACCGCACCGCGGCGACCAGACCGTCGGCGCTGTTGATCGTGCGGTCGTTGACCTTGGTGACCACGACCCCGTTGGGCAAACCCGCGGCCGCCGCCGCGCCGTTCGGCACTACCTGCACGACCTTGGCGCCGTGCGCGCTCTTGTCGCTGGTGACCTGGACGCCCAGCGAGGCGTGCGAGGCCGTGCCGCTGCTGATCAACTCGTCGGCGATGCGCTTGGCCTGGTCGATCGGGATCGCGAAACCCAGGCCAATCGAACCGCTCTGACTGTCGGTGGAGTCACCACCGAGCGTGGCGATCGCCGAGTTGACGCCGATCAGGTCACCGTTCATGTTGACCAGCGCACCGCCCGAGTTACCCGGGTTGATCGCGGCGTCCGTCTGGATAGCGTCGAGCACCGTGTTCTGGTTCCCGGTGTCCCCGGTGGTCGAGACTGGCCGGTTGAGCGCGCTGACGATGCCGGTGGTCACCGTTCCTTCCAGACCGAGCGGCGACCCGACGGCGATCACCGGCTGACCCACGACCAGGTTGGCCGACGTGCCGAGGCTGATCGGGGCCAGCCCGGAAACGCCTTGCACCTTCACCACCGCGATGTCGGTGGTGGGATCGGTCCCGACCACGCTGAACGTCGCGGTGCGCCCGTCGGAGAACGTCACGGTGGTTTTCGGTCCCGCGTCGGGAGGCGCGCCGGCGTTGTCACGATCGGCTTTGGCGGCCGCGGCGACGACGTGGTTGTTGGTCAGGATCAGCCCGTCGGAGGACAAGATGATGCCCGACCCCTCTTCGGACTGGCGGCCCAGATCGGTCTCGAGCATCACCACGCTGGGCACCACCTTGGCGGCCACCTGCTCGACGCTGCCGCTCGGCACGTTGGCGGCCGGCACGCTCGGCGCCGGTGCGCCCGGCAACCTGCTGCCGGGTATGGCGCTGGTCGGATGCGCGCTGTGCACGACCACCGACGCAGCCGCCCCGCCGATACCGGCCGACACCACCGCAATAGCCAACGCGCCAACGGCCAAAAGACCTGCGCGAGAACGCTTTTCGGGATTAGCAAGCGGAGGCGGGGTGGCTCCGGGGGTTGGCTGGCCGGCACCGAAGGGCGCGAACGGCTGCCGATATGTCTGCTGCTGCGCGTAGCGCCAGTCGTACTGGGAATACGTTTGCTGCTGGCCCTGACCGGAGTAGGCCGGCATCGCAGGCTGATCTGCCGCTGGGCGGTATCCAGGCTGCGGCGGTGGCGAATACCTCGGGTGATTCGTCATGCGCTAGGTCGCTCTTCCTCTATGTGTCGCGGTCGGACTCAACAGTAACGGCAACTACGTTGCCTGCGTGGACTGAGAATCGACTGAGATAACGTTCGCCGATCCCGGAGAGTTTCCCCCGGTTTCGGCGGCGGACTCCGGATGCGCCGCCACGGGCAGCGGCCGCCCGGGCAGCAATACGTACACCGACGTCCCCGGCGGCTGTCCTCCCGGCACCGTGTCCTCGATGCGCAGCGCACCACCGTGTTTGAGCACCACCTGTTTGACGATCGCCAGCCCCAGGCCCGAGCCGGGCATCGCCCGCGCCGACGCCGACCGGAAGAAACGTTCGAACACCAGGTGGCGCTCGTGCGGCGGGATGCCCGGGCCGTGGTCGGAGACCACCAGCTCGGCGTGCGACGGGTCGAGCTGGGTCATCCGCAGGCCGATCCGCCCGCCCGACGGACTCCACTTGGCGGCATTGTCCAGCAGGTTCAGCACCGCCCGCGACAGGCCCGCGGCGTCGCCGTAGACCTGCCATCCGATCACCTGCACGTCGAAGTCGACGTCGTTGCGGCGTCGCCGGACCCTCTCCAGACAGCGGTCGATGACCTCGCCCATGTCGACCGGCTCGTGTACCACCTCGCCCACGTCGCCGCGAGTGAGATCCACCAAATCGCCGACCAGCGTGGACAATTCCTCGATCTGGGCGATCACGTCGGCGCGCAGATCGACCATCTCCTGTTCCGGCAGCCGCGGCGCACCCGGCGCCATCGACGCCATCAACAGCTCGACGTTGGTGCGCAGCGACGTCAGCGGGGTGCGCAGCTCGTGCCCGGCGTCGGTGACCAGCCGGGCCTGACGTTCCCGCGACTCGGCCAGCGCCCGCAGCATCAGGTTGAACGCCTCGGTGAGCCGCGCCAGTTCGTCGCTGCCGAACACCGGGATGGGGCGCAGGTCGTCGGTGCGCGCCACCCGCTCGGCCGCCTCGGTGAGCTGGGCGACCGGCCGCAGTCCGGCACGAGTGACCATTCCTCCGGCCACGGCGGCCACCGCCACGCCGACCCCGCCGACGATCAACAGCACCCAGCGCAGTTTCATCATCACCGCGTCGGTGGGAGCCAGGCTCTTGGAGATCAGCAAGGAGCTGCCGCTGGGCAGATGAATGGCCAGGACGCGCTGGTCGGCGGCGGTGCGCCGGGACATGAGCAGATCCCCGCGGATGACCGCTTTCTCCGGTGCGCCGACGGGCAGCGCCTGGCCCGTCTGGTTGGCGGTGAACACATAACGGCCGGGGTTGACCAGCATCGCGTTGACGTCCGAATAGGCTGTGCCCTCAATGGCTTTGCCCGGGTCGGCCGCCAGTGACCCGCTGGCGATCAGCAGCTGTGCCCGGCTTTGCAGCTGGTTGTCGATGTCCTTGTACAGCGCCGCGGAGATCACCGCGTACACGGCGACCGCCATCAGCACGACGACCATCGCCACCATCGACATCGCCAGCAGCATCACCCGCCACCGCAAGGACAACGAGGTGGTGGCTCGCAGTGGAGCGCGACGCCGGCGGAATCGAAGCATCAGGGAGGTGTTTCGCGGAGCACGTAACCCACGCCCCGGACAGTGTGGATCAGCCGCGGCTCGCCGTCAGCTTCGGTCTTGCGGCGCAGATATCCGATGTACACCTCCAGCGCATTGCCCGAGGTGGGGAAGTCGAATCCCCACACCTCCTCGAGAATGCGGCTGCGGGTCAGGACGCGCCGCGGATTGGAGATCAGCATTTCCAGCAGAGCGAATTCAGTGCGGGTCAGGCTGATTTCGCGTTGCCCGCGGGTGACTTCCCGGGTTACCGGGTCGAGTGTGAGGTCGGAGAACGTCAGGGGCACCGAGTCTGCGGAGTCGTCGGGCTGGGTACGGCGCAACAGCGCGCGCAACCGGGCCAGCAGTTCTTCCAGCGCGAACGGCTTGGGCAGGTAGTCGTCGGCACCGGCGTCCAGGCCGGCGACCCGCTCCGAGATGGCGTCGCGGGCGGTCAGCACCAGGATCGGGAGGTCGTCGCCGGTGCTGCGCAGCTGGCGGCACACTTCGAGGCCGTCCAACCGCGGCATCATGACGTCCAGCACGAGGGCGTCGGGCCGGTCGTTGGTGATGACCTCGAGGGCCTTGACGCCATCCTCGGCCAACGCCACCGAGTAGCCGTTGAACGACAGTGACCGGCGTAGCGACTCGCGTACCGCGCGGTCGTCGTCG
The DNA here is from genome assembly GCF_010728725.1 of Mycobacterium branderi. Classification (NCBI taxonomy): domain Bacteria; kingdom Bacillati; phylum Actinomycetota; class Actinomycetes; order Mycobacteriales; family Mycobacteriaceae; genus Mycobacterium; species Mycobacterium branderi. The sequence goes on along the minus strand of NZ_AP022606.1, from coordinate 2,491,837 downwards.
ACGACAAGGATTCGCACGGCCACCAGTGTCATCCAATCGGCTGAGAGCGACCTAAGAGGCGCGCGGGTCGCCGCGCAACCGCCTAGCGGCGGTCGAGGTCGATCAGACCGAGGCGGGCCGCCTTGAGCAGCCGCCGCGGCACCTTGTGGCGCTGACCGGCGACCGTCACGCCGACGAGTTGGGGCTTCTCGGCCTTCCACTGCGCGCGCCGGCTACGGGTGTTCGCGCGCGACATCCTGCGCTTGGGCACAGCCATGATCGAGCTTCTCCTTGACGAGGGTGTTGCCGCGCAGGTACCAGCGGCGACAGGGTTGCCCTCAGGATACCCGGTGGCCAGCGACGGTTACAAAATGGCCGCCACGCTGACAGCATTGACTACGGGCAGGCTGGCAGCGCTTGACGCGCTACCGTCGGTACCCGCTAACCTACCGGTTGGTTGACGGATGGGGTTTGGGATGACTTCTGCGGTTCGGATCGGGAACTGCTCGGGGTTCTACGGCGACCGCCTCTCGGCGATGCGAGAGATGCTCGCCGGCGGCGAGCTGGACTACCTGACCGGCGACTATCTGGCCGAACTGACCATGCTCATCTTGGGCCGCGACAAGATGAAGCATCCCGAGCGCGGCTACGCCAAGACGTTTCTGACTCAGCTTGAGGAGTGTTTGGGCCTGGCTCATGACCGCGGTGTGCGGATCGTGGCCAACGCCGGCGGCCTGAACCCGGCGGGGCTGGCCGACGCGGTGCGGGCGCTGGCCGAGCGGCTGGGCATCCCGACCCGGGTGGCGCACGTCGAAGGCGACGACCTTTCGTCGCGCGCCGAGGAGCTCGGCCTGGGCACCCCGCTGACCGCCAACGCATACCTGGGCGCCTGGGGCATCGTCGAGTGCCTCAATGCCGGCGCCGACGTCGTCGTCACCGGCCGGGTGACCGACGCGTCGGTGATCGTGGGGCCCGCGGCCGCGCACTTCGGCTGGGGCCGCGCCGACTACGACCGGCTGGCCGGGGCCGTCGTGGCCGGCCACGTCATCGAATGCGGTGTGCAGGCCACCGGCGGCAACTACGCGTTCTTCACCGAGATACCCGACCTGACCTACGCCGGCTTCCCGCTGGCCGAGATTCACGCCGACGGTTCGTCGGTGATCACCAAACATCCCGGCACCGGCGGGTTGGTCAGCGTCGACACGGTCACGGCGCAACTGCTCTACGAGATCACGGGTGCCCGCTACGCCAACCCGGATGTCACCGCCCGGATGGACAGCATCGAGTTGTCGTCTGACGGCCCGGATCGGGTGCGGATCAGCGGGGTGGTCGGCGAGCCGCCGCCGCCGACGTTGAAGGTGTCGCTGAACAGCATCGGCGGATTCCGCAACGCGATGACGTTCGTGCTCACCGGCCTGGACATCGAGGCCAAGGCCGAGTTGGTGCGACGCCAGCTGGAGTCCAGCCTGACCGTCAAGCCCGCCGAGCTGGAGTGGACGCTGGCCCGCACCGATCATCTCGACGCCGACACCGAGGAGGCTGCCAGCGCGCTGCTGCGCTGCGTCGTCCGCGACCCTGACCCGGCCAACGTCGGGCGCCAATTCTCTTCGGCGGCAGTCGAATTGGCGCTGGCCAGCTACCCCGGTTTCACGGTCACAGCCCCGCCCGGCGACGGCCAGGTGTACGGCGTGTTCACCCCCGGCTACGTCGATGCGGGTTTGGTGCGGCACGTCGCTGTGCACGACGACGGCACTCGCGTCGAGATCCCTTGTGCCGACGAGACTTTAGAGTTGGGGCTGGCCGACGAGCCGCCGCTGCCCGAGCCGTTGGCGGCCGGCCCGACCCGGCGGCTGCCGCTGGGCGCGGTGGCGGGCGCCCGCAGTGGCGACAAGGGCGGGTCGGCGAACGTCGGGGTGTGGGTGCGCACCGACGAGGCTTGGCGCTGGCTGGTGCACACACTGACCGTCGACAAGCTGCGCGAGCTGCTCCCCGAGACCGCCGAGCTGCCGGTCACCCGCCACGTGCTGCCCAACCTGCGCGCGGTGAACTTCGTCGTCGACGACATCCTCGGCCAGGGTGTGGCCTACCAGGCCCGCTTCGACCCGCAGGCAAAAGGTTTGGGCGAATGGCTGCGCAGCCGTCACGTCGACATCCCGACAGTGTTGTTGTAAGAGAAGGGTTCCTGTGAGTATCTGGACCACCCCGGAGCGCGACCAGCTCCGAAAGACCGTGCGCTCGTTCGCCGAGCGGGAGATCCTCCCGCATGTCGACGAGTGGGAGAAACTCGGCGAGCTGCCGCGCGACCTGCACCGCCGCGCCGGTGAAGCCGGGCTGCTCGGCGCGGGATTCCCCGAGGCGGTCGGTGGCGGTGGGGGCGACGGCGCCGACGCGGTGATCATCTGCGAGGAGCTGCACGAAGCGGGCGCGCCCGGCGGCGTGTTCGCGTCGCTGTTCACCTGTGGGATCGCGGTGCCGCACATGATCGCTTCGGGCGATGAGCGGCTGATCGAGGAGTTCGTGCGGCCGACGTTGCAGGGCGAGAAGATTGGCGCGCTGGCCATCACCGAGCCCGGCGGCGGCTCCGACGTCGGGCACCTGCGCACCACGGCCACACGCGACGGCGACCGCTACGTCGTCAACGGCGCGAAGACGTACATCACCTCTGGGGTGCGCGCAGACTACGTCGTCACCGCGGTGCGCACCGGCGGGCCTGGCGCAGCGGGTGTTTCGCTGCTCGTGGTGGAGAAGGGCACGCCCGGTTTTGAGGTCACCCGCAAGCTCGACAAGATGGGCTGGCGGTCCTCCGACACGGCCGAGTTGTCCTACACGGACGCGCGAGTTCCTGCGGCAAATCTGGTCGGCGCGGAGAACAGCGGCTTCGCCCAGATCGCTGCCGCCTTTGTGTCCGAACGTATCGGCCTTGCCGCACAAGCGTATTCGAGTGCCCAGCGCTGCCTGGACCTGACGGTGCAGTGGTGCCGCGATCGGGAGACGTTCGGCCGGCCGCTGATCTCGCGTCAGGCCGTGCAGAACACGCTGGCCGAGATGGCTCGCCGCATAGACGTCGCGCGGGTGTATTCCCGCAACGTGGTGGAGCGCCAGCTGGCCGGCGAGGCCAATCTGATCGCACAGGTGTGTTTCGCCAAGAACACCGCGGTGGAAGCCGGCGAATGGGTGGCCCACCAGGCCGTGCAGTTGTTCGGCGGGATGGGGTACATGGCCGAGTCCGAGGTCGAACGCCAGTACCGCGACATGCGCATCATCGGTATCGGCGGCGGCACCACCGAGATCCTCACCTCACTGGCCGCGAAAACCCTGGGATTCCAATCATGATCCTTCAGTCGGTGCTGGACCCTCATGCGCCCGCCTACAGCGAAGCGGCCGCGTCGCTGTCCACCAAACTCGACGAGATCAACGCCGAGCTGGCCAAGGCACTGGCCGGCGGCGGCCCGAAATACGTCGAGCGCCACCACGCCCGCGGCAAGCTCACCGCGCGCGAACGCATCGAGTTGCTGATCGACCCGGATTCCCCGTTCCTGGAGTTGAGCCCGCTGGCCGCGTACGGCACCGCGTTCACGGTGGGCGCCAGCCTGGTCGTCGGCATCGGCGCGGTGTCGGGTGTGGAGTGCATGATCGTCGCCAACGACCCGACGGTCAAAGGCGGCACCAGCAACCCGTGGACCCTGCGAAAGATCTTGCGGGCCAACCAGATCGCATTCGAAAACCGGCTGCCGGTGATCTCCCTGGTGGAGTCCGGTGGCGCGGATCTGCCCACCCAGAAGGAGATCTTCATTCCCGGCGGGCGGATGTTCCGCGACCTGACCCGGCTCTCGGCGGCCGGAATTCCCACGATTGCGTTGGTGTTCGGCAACTCCACCGCGGGCGGGGCCTACATCCCCGGCATGTCCGATCACGTCGTGATGATCAAAGAGCGCTCGAAGGTGTTCCTCGCAGGCCCGCCCCTGGTCAAGATGGCCACCGGTGAAGAGTCCGACGACGAATCACTGGGTGGCGCCGAAATGCACGCCCGCATCTCGGGTTTGGCCGATTACTTTGCGGTCGACGAGCTCGACGCGATCCGGATCGGGCGTCGCATCGTGGCCCGGCTGAACTGGAAGAAGCTGGGACCCGCACCGGGGCCGGTCAGCGAGCCGCTGTTCGACGCCGAAGAGCTGATCGGCATCGTGCCGTCGGATCTGCGCATCCCGTTCGATCCTCGCGAGGTGATCGCCCGCATCGTCGACGGCTCCGAATTCGACGAATTCAAACCGCTGTACGGCTCGTCGCTGGTGACCGGATGGGCCCGGCTCCACGGCTACCCGCTGGGCATCCTGGCCAACGCCCGCGGCGTGTTGTTCAGTGAGGAATCCCAGAAGGCCACCCAGTTCATCCAGCTGGCCAACCGCTCCGACACGCCATTGTTGTTCTTGCACAACACCACCGGCTACATGGTGGGCAAGGACTACGAAGAGGGCGGGATGATCAAGCACGGCTCGATGATGATCAACGCCGTGTCGAACTCGACGGTGCCGCACATTTCGCTCCTGATCGGCGCGTCCTACGGCGCCGGCCATTACGGGATGTGCGGGCGCGCCTACGACCCGAGGTTCCTGTTCGCCTGGCCGTCGGCAAAGTCCGCGGTGATGGGCGGCGCCCAGTTGGCCGGTGTGCTGTCGATCGTCAGCCGGGCCGCCGCGCAAGCCCGCGGACAGCAAGTCGACGAAGAGGCCGACGCCGCGATGCGTGCGGCCGTCGAGGGCCAGATCGAAGCCGAGTCGCTGCCGCTGGTGCTGTCCGGGATGCTCTACGACGACGGCGTCATCGACCCGCGCGACACCCGCATCGTGCTGGGAATGTGCTTGTCCGCCATCGCGAATGCACCGATCGAGGGGACGTCGAACTTCGGCGTCTTTCGGATGTGAGTCAGATGATTACTCGAGTACTGGTCGCCAACCGCGGCGAGATCGCCCGGCGGGTGTTCGCCACCTGCCGGCGGCTGGGGCTGTCCACCGTCGCGGTCTACACCGACCCCGACGCCGCCGCCCCGCACGTCGCCGAGGCCGACGCCCGAGTGCGGCTGCCCAACACCACCGACTACCTCAACATCGACGCGCTGATCGCCGCGGCACGCGCCTCCGGCGCCGACGCCGTGCATCCCGGCTACGGATTCCTCTCGGAGAACGCCGATTTCGCGGCCGCTGTCGCCGATGCTGGCCTGACCTGGGTCGGGCCGCCGGTGGCGGCGGTGCGGGCGATGGGCTCCAAGATCGAGGCCAAGAAGATGATGGCCGCCGCCGGTGTTCCGGTGCTCGAGGAACTCGACCCCCAGAGCGTGACGCAGGGGCAGTTGCCGGTGCTGGTCAAGGCGTCGGCCGGCGGTGGTGGCCGCGGCATGCGGGTGGTCACCGAATTGTCAGCTCTGGCAGGTGAAGTCGAGGCCGCCCGGCGGGAGGCGGCTTCGGCGTTCGGCGACCCGACGGTGTTCTGCGAGCGCTACCTGCCCACCGGACACCACGTCGAGGTGCAGGTGCTCGCCGACACCCACGGCACAGTCTGGGCGGTCGGAGAACGCGAATGCTCGATTCAGCGCCGGCACCAGAAGATCATCGAGGAAGCGCCGTCGCCACTGGTGGAGCGCACACCCGGGATGCGCGCCAAGCTGTTCGACGCGGCACGGCTGGCCGCCGCCGCGATCGGCTACGCCGGGGCCGGCACCGTGGAATTCCTCGCCGACGACGACGGCGAGTTCTACTTCCTGGAGATGAACACCCGCCTGCAAGTCGAGCACCCGGTCACCGAGGAGACGACGGGCCTCGACCTGGTCGAACTCCAGCTCGCGGTGGCCGACGACGCCCGCCTCGGCACGGAACCGCCTGCGGCACAAGGTTATTCGGTCGAGGCCCGACTCTACGCCGAGGATCCGGCGAAGGGCTGGCAGCCACAGGCCGGCGCCGTGCACCGTTTCGACGTGCCGAGGGTGCGCGCCGAGTTCGACTCGCTCGGCGCGCGCACCGGAATCCGGCTGGACTCCGGGATTGTCGACGGGTCGGTGGTATCCATCCATTACGACCCGATGCTGGCCAAGGTCATTTCGTATGCGCCGACCCGTCACGCCGCCGCGACCGTGCTCGCCGACGCGCTGGGCCGTGCCCGCATCCACGGCGTGCGCACCAACCGCGACCTGCTGGTGAACGTGCTGCGGCATCCGGCATTCCTCGACGGCGCCACCGACACCGCATTTTTCGACACCCACGGATTGGCCGAGCTTTCCGCGCCGCTGGCCGACGCGACGGCGATCCGGCACTCCGCTGTGGCAGCCGCTCTCGCTGACGCCGCGCACAACCGTGCGACGGCACCGGTCTTCAGCTCCATCCCCAGCGGCTGGCGCAACCTGGCATCGGGGCATCAGGTCAAGACCTACCTCGACGACGGCGGCGCCGAGCACCGCGTCGAATACCGGTTCACCAGAAGCGGTTTGGACCTCGCCGACGACGTGCAGCTCATCGCTGCATCGCCCGACGAGGTCGTGCTGGCCGACGCCGACGGGGTCGCGTCCAGCTTCGCCGTCGCCCGCTACGGCGACGATGTCTACGTCGACTCCCCGCACGGGCCGGTACACCTGGTAGCCCTGCCGCGCTTCCCCGAGCCAGGTTCCGCCGTCGAGCAGGGCTCCCTGGTGGCGCCTATGCCCGGCAACGTCATTCGCATCGGCGCCGACGTCGGCGACAGCGTCACCGCCGGCCAGCCGCTGGTGTGGCTGGAAGCCATGAAAATGGAACACACCCTCACCGCCCCCACCGACGGTGTGCTAGCGCAACTCAACGTCAGCACCGGACAACAGGTCGAGGTCGGCGCCATCCTGGCCCGCGTCGACGCATCAGAAGGAGAGCACGCATGACCGACACCAGCTTCATCGAGAACGAGGAACGACGGGCGCTGCGCCAGGCGGTGGCCGCGATGGCGGCCAACTACGGCCAGGACTACTACCTGGAGAAGGCCCGGGCGCACCAGCACACCGACGAATTGTGGAACGAGGCAGGCAAACTCGGCTTCCTCGGGGTGAACCTTCCAGAAGAGTACGGCGGCGGCGGCGCCGGCATGTACGAGCTGTCGCTGGTGATGGAAGAGATGGCCGCGCACGGCTGTGCACTGCTGATGATGGTGGTCTCGCCGGCGATCAACGGCACCATCATCTCCAAGTTCGGCACCGACGAGCAGAAGCAGCGCTGGCTGCCCGGCATCGCCGACGGATCCATCACCATGGCCTTCGCGATCACCGAGCCCGACGCCGGCTCCAATTCACACAAGATCACCACGACCGCCCGCCGCGACGGCAGCGACTGGATCCTTTCGGGCCAAAAGGTTTTCATCTCCGGCGTCGACCAGGCACAGCTGGTGCTGGTGGTCGGCCGCACAGAGGAGACCAAGACCGGCAAGCTGCGGCCCGCGCTGTTCGTGGTGCCTACCGACGCGCCCGGGTTTTCCTACACGCCGATCGAGATGGAGTTGGTCAGCCCGGAGCGTCAGTTCCAGGTGTTCATCGACGACGTGCGGCTGCCGGCTGACGCGCTGGTGGGCTCCGAAGACGCCGCGATCGCGCAGCTGTTCGCGGGGCTGAACCCGGAGCGCATCATGGGGGCGGCCAGCGCGGTCGGCATGGGCCGGTTCGCGATCAACAAGGCCGCCGACTACGTCAAGACCCGCAAGGTGTGGGGCACGCCGATCGGTGCGCACCAGGGTCTGTCACATCCGTTGGCGGCCAACCACATTGAGATCGAATTGGCCAAGCTGATGATGCAGAAGGCCGCGACGCTCTACGACAGCGGCGACGACATGGGCGCGGCCGAGGCCGCCAACATGGCCAAATACGCGGCGGGCGAGGCGTCGGCGCGGGCCGTTGACCAGGCCGTGCAGTCGTTGGGCGGCAACGGGTTGACCAAGGAGTACGGCATCGCGGCGGCGTTGACGGCGTCGCGGTTGTCGCGGATCGCGCCGGTGAGCCGGGAGATGGTGCTCAACTTCGTCGCGCAGACGTCGCTGGGCCTGCCCCGGTCCTACTGATGGACAGACTCGTTCAGTATGCCGTCGACGGACACGTCGCGCGGCTGACGCTGGATTCGCCCCACAACCGCAACGCGCTGTCGACAACACTGGTCGAGCAGCTGCATCAAGGGCTGCGCGATGCGGCCGCCGATCCCGCGGTGCGGGTGGTGGTGCTCGGCCACACCGGCGGCACGTTTTGCGCGGGCGCCGACCTGTCGGAAGCTTCCGGCGGCGATCCGCGTGGCGATCGCGAGCGCGGCGAAGCCGGGCGAAGCGGGTCGCCACCATCGGCATTCGAGATGGCCGCCGACCGGGCCCGCGAACTCACCGCGCTGCTGCGCGCGATCGTCGAGTGCCCGATGCCGGTGATCGGCGCCGTCGACGGCCATGTCCGCGCGGGCGGTTTCGGCTTGGTCGGCGCGTGCGACATCGCGGTGGCCGGCCCGCGCAGCACGTTCGCGCTGACCGAGGCCCGGATCGGGGTGGCGCCGGCGATCATCTCACTGACGTTGCTGCCCAAGATGTCCGCGCGGGCCGCGGCGCGTTATTACTTGACCGGCGAGAAATTTGACGCCAGCGAAGCCGCCGCGATCGGATTGATCACGATGGCAGCCGATGACGTCGAGGCCGCGGTGGCATCGCTGGTGGCCGAGCTGCGGCACGGTTCCCCGCAGGGGCTGGCCGCGTCGAAGGCGCTGACCACCGCCGAGGTGCTGGCCGGGTTCGACCGCGACGCCGAACGGCTCAGCGTGGAGTCCGCCCGGTTGTTCGTCTCCGAGGAGGCCCGCGAGGGCATGCTCGCCTTCCTGCAGAAACGCCCGCCCACGTGGGTTCAGCCCGGTAACGGCGGAGAGGCAGTTTAGCGAACTTGCCTTGCAGCAAAATCTGTTCGTCGTAGGCTCGTCAGTGATGAGCAATTCAGCGCAGCGTGGCGCGCAGGACACGCCGGACGCGGAGTCGCGCGCCGCCGACACCGACCGCATACAAGTAGCGCAATTGCTCACCGACGCCGCTGCACAAGGCCGGCTGCCGATGAACGAGTACGAGGAGCGGCTGACCAAGGCGTACGCCGCGCAAACCTACGACGAACTGGATCGGCTGCGCTCCGACCTGCCGGACTATCCGGTGGCTCCTCGCCGGGGCGCCTGCAAACCCGCACCGTCCACTTTGCTGCTGGCCATCATGAGCGCTTTCGAACGCCGCGGCCGGTGGAACGTGCCCAAGAAGCTGACGACGTTCGCGCTGTGGGGCGGCGGGGTCATCGATCTCCGCTACGCCGACTTCACCTCGCCGGAAGTGGAGATCCACGCGTGTTCGATCATGGGCGGTCAGACGATCCTGCTGCCGCCCGAAGTCAACGTCGAAATCGAGGGCCACGGCGTCATGGGTGGCTTCGACCACAACGTCAAGGGTCAAGGGACGCCCGGCGCACCGAAGGTCAAGATCAAAGGCTTTTCGCTGTGGGGCGGCGTCGGCATCAAGCGGAAGAACCGCAAGCCGCAGCGATAGTGGCACTAACGGCGCCGTCGCGAGCGCAGATAGTCGCCGACCACCGCCGCACCCAACCCGTCGAGATCGGGGACGACCACCCGACCCTCGACTCGTCGCGCGACCTGGTCGATGAACCGTGCCAGGCCGGGATCACTGCCCAGGCGAAAGATGGTGACCTGCGCGCCCAGTCGCGCCATCTCGTCGAACCCGCGCACAGTGTGGGCGATGGTCCGCGGATGGGGCGGATAGTCGAAAAATACTGCGGTGCCGTCGCCGTCGAAATCTTCCAGATGCGCCGTCGGCTCGCCATCGGTGACCACGAGCACAACCGGCTGGGCGTTGGGATGCCGCCGCAAATGCCGGCCGGCCAACGCCAGCGCATGATGCAGGTTGGTGCCTTGCTCGTAAACGCCTTCCAGCCCCATCAGCTCGGCGGGGGTCATCGTCCGCGCGTAACGGCCAAAAGCGATGATCTGCAACGCATCCGAGCGGAACCGGGTGCTCACCAGATGGTTGAGCGCCAGCGCCGTTCGCTTCATCGGCAGCCAGCGGTTCTCCATCACCATCGAAAACGAGGTATCCACCAGTAGGGCGACCGCGGCCTGCGTGCGGGTCTCGGTTTCGGAGACCTCGACATCGTCGACGGTGATATGAATGGGGCCTTCGACGGTACCGGTGCCGGCCTGCCGCAACACCGCATTGGTGAGCGTGCGAGTGACGTTCCACGGCTCGGTGTCCCCGAACTGCCAGGGGCGCGTCGCGCCGGTCAGCTCGCCGGCCGCTCCGGCGCGGCGGTGGTCGCGCTCACCGCGGCGCCCGGAAAGCTGTTGCGCCACATCGCGTAACGCGGTCTCGCCGAGCCGTCGCATTGCCTTGGGCGACAGCCGCCATTGGCCGTCGGAGCTGCGATCCAGAAAGCCCTGGTTGAGCAGGGCGCGTTCGAGTTCCGCCAGCGTTCGGGCATCGATCGCCGCCTGGTCGCCGAGCTGGCGGGCCAGCGCGTCGAGGTCGACGTCGTCCATGGTTGCGCCCGGGTAGCTCTGGGAGAGCTGCTCGGCCAACTGCTCGAGTTCGGCGATGTCGGCCAGCGCCTGCGCACCCTCCCCCATGCCCAACGGGTTGTCTCCGGAGAACTCCGACGACCCGGTCCAGTCCTCGCCCGGCCGCAGCATTTGCAGGTTGGCGTCCAGCCGGGAGAGCGCCTGCTGCAACGCGGGGGACCCGAATGCCTGCTGCGCCAACGCCTCCAGCTCGGCACGCTGGTCGGGGCTCAGGCTGTTGAGGAAACGCTGCGCGGCCGCCGCGCGCTGAGCCAGCGAGTCGATCAGCTCTTCGACGTTGCGCGGGTTCTCCGGGAAGAACTCGCCGTGCTTGTCCATGAAGTTCTGGAAATCTTGCTGCGTGTCCTCGCCGCGGGCATGCTTGTCCAGCAGGTCGTTGAGGTCGTCCAGCATCTCGCCGACGCGCCGGCGGTCCTCGTCGGTGGCGCCCTCCAACGCCTGCTTCATGCCGGCGAAGCGCTGGTCGAGCATCTCGCGGCCGAGCAGATCCTTGATCTGCTCGTACTTTTCGCGGGCTTCGTTGCTGCGCCAGTTGTAGTCGGAGAGCTCCTGGATGGCCTTGGCGGGCGACGGCGACAGCGCGTCCAGCTGCAGCTCGCCGAAGCGTGCGTCGTCGTCCAGGGCGCGGGCCAGTTCTTTGCGCTCGGCGAGCACCGCCTCGTCGAGTAGCTTCTTGATCTCCTGCAAAGTGCCGTCTAAGTTGTTGCGCCGCAACAACTCCCGCCGTCTCCGGTTGGCCTCGGCGGCCAGCCGGTCCGCGCCCGGCATGTTGCGAGTGCCCCGCCGCAGCAGCTCGGACAACGCCCGGCGCGGCGAGGTGCCCGCCATGACGTCCTGGCCGATCTGCTCGAGCGCCTCGCGCAGATCCACCGGCGGCGCCAAGGGGTCGGGCCCGCCGGTGTAGCGCGAGTACCGCGTCGAGTGGCCCTTAGCCATAGACGGTTTCGCCTTCGCCGGACACCTTGTCGATGCGCTTGGCCAAATACAGTGCCTCCAAAGCCAATTCGAGCGCAGCGGCGCGCTCCCCCTCCGATTCGGCGCCCAGCCGCCGCGCGACGGCGTCGACGACCGGCAGGTCCGGCAGCGCGGCCAGCACGTCCTTGGCCGACACCCGCTCTCCCGTCGTCACCGCGGAACCACCCTCGACCGCGGCCACCAGCGAGCCGACGTCAAGGCCCCCAAGCACTTTGGACGCGGTGTCGGCGGTCGCACGCCGCAGCAGGTGTTCGAGCACCGCCTGCTCGCGGCCCTCCTCGCCGGACTCGAATTCCAGCTTGCCGCGCAGCACGTCGATCACGGTGCCCAGATCGACCACCCGGGCCACCGGGTCCGTCTCCCCGAGCAGCGCGCCGCGATGCCGGGCGGAGGCCGCCACTGTTTCGGCCGCCGCGATCGCAAAGCGGGCCGACACCCCGGAACGCTGATCGACCGAACTGGACTCGCGCAGGTAGCGCGCGAACCGGGCGATGATCTGCGTCAAATGGTCGGGTACCTGGGCGCTCAGGTGTGCCTCCTGCAGGATCACCCCCACCTCGGCGTCGAGTTCCAGCGGGTAGTGCGTGCGGATCTCGGCGCCGAACCGGTCCTTGAGCGGCGTGATGATCCGGCCGCGGTTGGTGTAGTCCTCCGGGTTGGCGCTGGCAACCACCAGCACGTCCAGCGGCAGCCGCAGCGTGTAGCCGCGGACCTGGATGTCGCGCTCCTCCATCACGTTGAGCATCGACACCTGGATGCGCTCGGCCAGGTCCGGCAACTCGTTGACCGCCACGATGCCGCGATGCGCCCGCGGGATCAGGCCGTAGGCGATGGTCTCGGGGTCGCCCAGGCTGCGGCCCTCCGCGACCTTGATCGGGTCGATGTCGCCGACCAGGTCGGCCACGCTGGTGTCGGGGGTGGCCAGCTTCTCGGTGTAGCGCTCGCTTCGGTGTTTCCACTCCACCGGCAGGTCGTCACCCAATGTGGCGGCCCGCCGGATCGACTCCGGGGTGATCGGCGAGAACGGGTGCTCGGGCAGCTCGGCACCGCCGATCACCGGCGTCCACTCGTCGAGCAGGCCGACCAGCGCCCGCAGCAGCCGGGTCTTACCCTGGCCGCGTTCGCCGAGCAGAACGACGTCGTGGCCTGCGATCAGCGCCCGTTCCAGCTGCGGGATCACCGTGTCGTCGAAGCCCAGGATTCCCGGCCAGATGTCGTCGCCCTCGGCTAACGCCGTGAGCAGGTTTTCCCGGATTTCTTGCTTGACTCCCCGCTCGCGATGCCCGGCGGCGCGCAGTTCGCCGACGGTGCGGGGCAGATGGCTCGGTGCGGTCACCACTCCACGCTACGACTGCTTCGCGCGTGCACAAGTAAAGGGCGGGCAATCAGTGTCGATTGCCCGCCCTTCGACCCTCGTCTACTGCTCGACTGCCGTGGCCTGCTCGTCGCCCGGCTTCCACGTGATCGTGCCGTGCTCGAACGTCGACTTCTTGCCGCCGTCGGGGGTGTCTACCTCGTCGCTGGTCGGGTAGCCCAGCTTGCCCTGCGAACCGCCCAGCTCGTTCCACTTGTCGCGGATCTTGCCCCACACCACATAGGACGCCGTCTTGTGAACGATCACACCGCCGTCGAACTGCTGGTAAACACCGCCGTCGGGATTCTTCTGCTCGTTGCCCGTCGGCGCTCCCAGATCTTTGCGGTCCTTCTCGGAAAGGGACTCGTACTTCGCGAGAATCGGCCCCTCGACCGTGTATTCGGTGCCGTTGGCGCCGGCGATCTGCGTAGAACTCGGGGCGGCGCTCTCGGCCGTGGTAGATGGAGCCGCGGCAGCCGACGACGACACCGATGACGTCGCCGAACTAGTAGCTTCGCCCGTCTTTTCCTTCTTCTCGGCACATCCAGCGCCCATCAACGCGACTACTGCAATCGCCGCGGAAATTGCCGCCGTTCGTTTCGTTATCGCGCGCATCTCGTTCCTCTCGATTGGAAGGGCCCGCCATCTACGTGCCCAAGCGGGGATGCTATCGGGATCGACGACGGCCCGACAGGGAATCGGGCAGACCGCCAGCAAACCGCCACTGCTTCGTCGAGCGTGGACTTAATGCACGCCGATCTCGATTTCGCGTAGCACAGTCCTACGCTCGGCGACGCTTTTAGTGGGCGAAATGGCGTGCGCCGGTGAGATACAGCGTGACGCCGGCCTTGTCGGCCGCTGCGGTCACCTCGTCGTCGCGCACCGAGCCGCCTGGATGCACGATCGCCGTCACGCCGGCGGCGGCCAGCGTCTCCAAACCGTCCGGGAACGGGAAGAACGCGTCGGAGGCAGCGACGGCGCCGCGCACCCGATCCCCGCCGCGTTCGACGGCCAAACGTGCGGCGTCGACGCGGTTGACCTGGCCCATGCCGACGCCGACCGTCGCGCCGTCGGCGGCGATCACGATCGCGTTGGACTTGACCGCCCGGCAGACACGCCACGCAAAGGCCAAGTCCGCCAACGTTTCCGGTGAGGCAGGCGATCCGGCAGCCAGCGTCCAGTTGGCCGGGTTGTCGCCCGGCGCGTCGAGCCGGTCACGCTGCTGCATCAGCAGCCCGCCGCTGACCTGGCGCAGCTCGGTGCCGCCGGACAGCGGCTCGGAGGCCACCAGCACCCGGATGTTCTTCTTACGCGCCAATACGTCTACGGCACCGGGCTCGTATGCCGGCGCCACGATCACCTCGGTGAAGATGGTGCTGACATACTCGGCCATCTCGACGCTGACCTCGGTGTTGGCGGCGATCACTCCGCCGAACGCGCTCAGTGGATCGCATTCGTGGGCTTTGCGATGCGCATCGGCCACCGAGACGTTCGAGACCGCGATCCCACACGGGTTGGCGTGCTTGATGATCGCCACGCAGGTCTGCTCGTGGTCGAACGCCGCCCGCCATGCCGCATCGGCGTCGGTGAAGTTGTTGTAGGACATTTCTTTTCCGTGCAGCTGCTCCGCCTGAGCAAGACCGGGCCAGGCGGCGGGATCCCTGTACAGGGCCGCCTGCTGATGCGGGTTCTCGCCGTAGCGCAGCGAAGCCGAGCGCCGCCACGAGCCGGCGAACCACTCCGGGAACGCCATCGCCGGCTGCTCGGGCGCCAGCGTCGACCCCATCCAGCCCGCGACCGCGATGTCGTACTCGGCGGTGTGCCGAAACGCCAACGACGCCAATCGCTTCCGCTCGGCGAGAGTGAATCCGCCGCCACGCACCGCGGCCAGCACGCCGTCGTAGCCGCGCGGATCGACGACCACCGCCACGCTGGGATGGTTCTTGGCCGCCGCCCGCACCATCGACGGTCCGCCGATGTCGATCTGCTCGACGCACTCGTCGACACCGGCTCCGGAGTCCACAGTTTCGCTGAACGGATACAGGTTCACCACCACCAGCTCGAAGGCAGCGATACCAAGCCGCTCGAGGGCAGCGGCGTGCTCGGGCTTGCGCAGATCGGCGAGTAGCCCCGCGTGCACATGCGGATGCAGGGTCTTGACCCGGCCGTCGAGCACCTCGGGAAACCCGGTCACCTCCTCCACCGGTGTGACGGGAATTCCTTTGGCTGCAATGGTTTTCGCTGTCGACCCGGTCGAGACGATGTCGACGCCGGCCGCGTGCAGGCCTTCAGCGAGTTCGACCAGTCCGGTCTTGTCGTAGACGCTGATCAATGCACGGCGGATCGGCCGTCTCCCGTCGATGTCGCTCACCCGATAACCGCCTTTCGTCCCGTCCAGGTCACGCCGCCGGTCACCACCGCGGCCACCACGTCCACCAACAGCCGTCGCTCCACGACCTTGATCCGCTCATGCAGCGTCGCTTCGTCGTCGTCGTCGAATACCGGAACCGGTTGCTGCGCCAGAATCGGCCCGGTGTCGGTGCCGGCGTCGACCAGGTGCACCGTACAGCCGGTGACTTTGACGCCGTATGCCAGCGCATCGGCCACCCCTCGCGCACCGGGGAACGCCGGCAGCAGCGTCGGGTGGGAGTTGACGATACGTCCGGAGAAGAGCGAGAGGAATTGCGGCCCAAGGATTTTCATGAAGCCGGCCGAGACGATCAGGTCGGGCGAATGCGCCGCGGTGGCCTCGGTGAACGCCGCGTCCCAGGCGTCGCGGCCGGGGTAGTCGGCCAGCCGGGCGGTGAACGTCGGCACCGACGCGGCCGCGGCGATCTCGGCGGCGCGGCAGTCTCGGTCCACGCCGACGGCCACGACACGGGCCGGGTAGTCGCCGACGGCGGCGTCCAGCAGCGCGGCGAGCAGCGAACCCGTACCCGACGCCAGGACCACCAGTCGTGCCGGTGCGCTCGGAGGCACATGGAGCGGTTGCTGCACAGGGCGAGCCTAATCGTCCTCTGCAGGCGGCTCGTCGGCGTCGGTCGGCGTGGCGGGCGCCTCATCGGCGGGCTCGTCGACGGATGGCTCGGACTCGGGCTGGGGTTCGGCGACCGGCACCGGTTTAGGCCGGCGGCTGATCCCGCCGGCCATCGCGACCGTGATTGCACCAATGCCGGCGAACCACAGAAACACCGCGATTCCGAACGTGTCCTGGTCGACGCCGACTCTGCCGAAATTGCCCAGCTGCCCGCCGCCCGCATAGCCCAGCAACACCATTGCCAGCGCCGCGAGCACCGCCGCCGCCAGCAGCTTGACGGTCGCCGGACCCAACGGCAGCGGCCGTCGTGCGCACTGCTGCCCGACCGCCACGCCGGAGGATGCCCCAACGATCAGCAGCGCCACCCACGCCGGGCCCAGCGGCGGGCTGGGCGCCGCGGCCAGCACGGGAAGCGCCGGAATATCGCCACCGAATACCGTGAACGAGCTGAACGTCGCAAAGCCCAGCTGGGCGCTGGAACCCACGGCGACCGCTGCCGTCCCGACGATGATGTTGGGCACATACAACACCGACAGCACGGTCAGGCTGAACTGGCCGAAGATTGAATCGGTGATCGCGTAGAGCTCGTGCATGGTGCCCCAATGCACCACCAGTGAGCCGGCCGCCACCACACCCGAGAGCCCCACCAGCGCCAGGACGCCCGCCGTCGCGGCCCGCAGCGAATCGCCCAGCCAATCGGGCACCGGCGAGGCGGCCAACGCCCGGCGGCCGACGCGGGAGCCCACCCCGATCGCCGCGCCGATCCCATGGACCACCAGCACACTGAGGAACGCCCGCAGCGCGCTGGGCGTCTGCAACTCGGTGATCACCGACGCGGCGTCGTGGATGACCGCCAGCGAAATCGCGGCGATCAGCAGCGGCCCGCCCAGCGCAGAGGCCACCACCCAGCGGATCACGAACCACGACGCGGTGGCGGCGGTGGCCTGCGCCGTGGTGCGCGCGGTCCCCCACACCATCAACAGCACCGGCAGCAGCGGCATCACGCCCAGTTCACGGCCGCCGATCGAGATCGGCACCTGATGCACGCCGAGCCACATGCTGGCGATAGCGCCCAGCGCACCGGTCATGTCGCTGTTGGCGATCAGCAACTGCAGCAACGTCACCGCGGCGATGATGACCAGCGCCACCACCGCCGGCCCGAAAGCCACCCTCAGCAGGTCTCGGGCCTGACGCGCCCCCGGCACGCGGCTATCCTCCACCCGCGTCACGCTTCGCGCACGTCGACGACTAGGCGCGGGAACGCCCGGTTAGGACTGTGACTGACCCGAGGACGGCGACTGCGGCTGCTGGCCCTGGCCATAGGACTGCTGAGCCTGTCCGCCGTGGTTGCCGGAGTTGGCCTGGCCCGCGCCCTGGCTACCCGAACCGCCCGACTGCGGCTGGCCGAAGCTGGGAAAACCGGTGGGCGGGGTGGGCGGACCGTGCTGCGAGCCCTGCTGCCCACCTTGTTGCGGTCCGGACTGCGAGGCCTGCTGCTGCGGTCCGGTCTGCTGGCCGACCGTGCTGAAGCCGCCGGTCGACGGCGACGACGGGTAGCCGCCGTACTGAGAGCCGTAGCCGGAGTGCTGGGGTGACTGCTGCGGGCTGTGCTGCTGGTAGGGACCCTGCTGGCCGTAGTACCCGCCGTACTGCCCGTAGTGTCCGAACTGCTGGTCGTATTTGGGCCGCGGCGCCGGCGGCGTGATGACGCCTGCGTCCAGCAACAGGGCGGCAACCGCCGCAATGGCCTGCAGCACGGCGCAGGCCAGCACGAACCACAGGGCCCAGCCGATCGAGAAGCCGCTCGGCTTGCCGAGGGCCTCCTTGATCACTGTCAACACCCCGAACACCGCGATCGCGGCGACCACCGCCGAGTAGTTTTTGGCCTTCGGCAACAGGCCGACCGCGGCCAGCAGGCCCGCCAACAGCGCGCCGATCACGCCGATGCCGACGTCGCCGCCGGTGATGTCACCCACCGGACCCACGTCGGAGCTGACGGTGTACATCGGCCCGAAACTCGCCAGATAGCTCGCCAGCCCGAGCGCCACCACCGCGATGGTCAGGTAGAGCCCCAAATTGCTTGCGCCCTCTTCGGATTTCGCGAACGACGGCGTGGAGGCCCCATACGAGCCTTGTGACTGCGCGGGCGGATATCCGGGGCTGCCGGGCGAGTAGGTCATGACTTCTCCTGTGCTTCGGTTGCCGTTGCTGTACTCCCAGGCGCCGCTCCCGCGACGCTACGTCGGACCGCTCGATGAACGCCAGAGCGGCGAGCGCGGGCGTTGCGACGCGATTCGACCATCCACGCTAGCGCACCTCGGAATACTCAGGACGCGCCAGTCGGCGTGTCATGCGGGGCCCCGCGCTTGCCCGCCAGATTGGAACACGTTCTAATTCAGGGATGGATTACGGGCTTGTGTTGTTCACCAGCGACCGCGGCATCACCCCGGCGGCGGCGGCCGTGCTTGCCGAAAAGCAGGGATTCCGCACCTTCTACGTGCCCGAACACACCCACATCCCGGTCAAGCGCGAGGCCGCGCACCCGACAACCGGCGACGAGTCGCTGCCCGACGACCGTTACATGCGCACGTTGGACCCGTGGGTCAGTCTGGGCGCGGCGTGCGCCGTCACCTCGCAGGTTCGGCTGTCCACCGCGGTGGCGTTGCCGGTCGAACACGATCCGATCACGCTGGCCAAATCGATTGCCACCCTCGACCATCTCTCTGGCGGCCGGGTGAGTCTGGGCGTGGGATTCGGTTGGAACACCGACGAACTCGCCGACCACGGTGTGCCGCCCGGGCGCCGCCGGACGATGCTGCGCGAATACCTCGAGGCTATGCGCGCGCTGTGGACGCAGGAGGAAGCCGCCTACGACGGCGAGTTCGTCAAATTCGGGCCGAGCTGGGCCTGGCCCAAGCCGGTCCAGTCGCACATTCCGGTGCTGGTCGGGGCCGCGGGGACCGAGAAGAACTTCAAGTGGATCGCCCGCAGCGCCGACGGCTGGATCACCACGCCGCGCGACTTCGATATCGACGAGCCGGTGAAGCTGTTGCAGGACACCTGGGCGGCCGCCGGCCGCGACGGCGCCCCGCAGATCGTGGCGCTGGACTTCAAACCTGATGCCGAGAAGCTGGCCCGCTGGGCCGAACTGGGCGTGACCGAGGTGTTGTTCGGCTTGCCCGACCGCTCCGAGGACGAAGTGGCCGCTTACGTCGAGAGGCTGGCAGGCAAGCTCGCGGCGATGGCCTAGAAACTGCAGCGGTTGCCGTAGTCGAAAAAGCGCACCCTCACCGCCTGTCCGAGCGGATCCCCGTCGGTTAGCAGCGCGATCAGATCGTCGTCCTCGGTGGTGGCCAAAAACCGGCTGTTGTCGGCGTCGAGGCGGCCGATGATGATTCCGGTCAGCCGGCCGTTGTCCCGTCGCACGGTGTAGGTCTCGACGGTGCCGGTGCCGTCGGCCTGTTCCGTCACCGCCACAGTGGGCCACGTCTCGACCTCCGCCTGCAACTGCGCGCTGCGATCCGGTTTCCACTCGGTCGGCGTGGTCGAGTAGATCCCGACCGAGTACTTGCTCATGATGCCGCCGTTGGCGCCGACGAGCCCGAAATCGCCTGGGCGGCTTCGCATTGCAGCGACGGTCTCCGCGACGCCGTGCATCGAGTAGTTGTTGCCGGCGCCGCCGAAGAACGGCAGGCCGCCGGTCAGCGTCAGACCGCGCGGGTCGTCGGTCGCGATGCCCATGCCGTCGCAGATGTTGAACACCGGCACCGGGAAGCAGCTGTACAGGTCGAAGGTGGCGACGTCGTCGACACCAATTCCGGCGACGCGCAACGCCTCCCGCACCGCCATCACCGCCGACGGCGCGTGTCCCAGATCTGGGCGATCGAGCAGACTCTGCTCGGCCATGTCGGCGTGGCCGTGCAGGTAGACCCAATTATCTTCCGGCACACCGAGTTTGCGCGCCGACTCCACCGACATCAGCAGCGCCGCCGCGCCCTGGTTCACCTGGTCACGGGCCACCAGCAGCCGCGGATACGGATCGGAGATCATCCGGTTGCTCTCGGTGACCGTGATCAGTTCCTCGACGCTGCGCGCCACCGGCGCGGCGGCGAACGGGTTCGCAGCGGCCACCTTGCTGAACGGCGCGAACAACTCTCCCATGCGGCGCAGATACTCGGCGGGACTCAGGCCAGTCGAAGCCCGTCGGGCATTTTCCAGCAACGCGTACTGCGTCGGTGCGTCGACCAGGCCGTGAATCACGGTGTAGCGGCTGATCAGCCCCTCCAGACCGTGCCCGCGGTCTTCCAGCGAGCCCTCGACCGTCTCGGAGAAGTCGGGCTTGTTGTCGGCCTCCGCGAAGTAACGGTTGGTCGACGTGGCGTCCGACCCGAAGATCAGCGCGACGTCGCAGTGGCCGGCGGCGATCTCGCCGGCCAACTCGGTGATCAGATGCTGCGGCCCCTGGCCCCCGACGATCTCCAGGATCGCCCGGGCCGGGTCGGCGTCGATGCGGCCCGCCACCGACCGCGGATAGTTGTTCGACTTGCCCAGTACCGCCTGGGCCGGCCCGGAGATCTCGAATTGCCGCACGCCCGCGACGGTGTCGATCGCCGCCGCCACCTTCGCAACGTCGGCGCCGCAATCCTCGAGCGCGGCCCGGGCGCCCGCCGTGGCCAGCTCGACGGCCGACATGGCCCGGTAGTAGGGGTCGTCGATCCGCTCGGCAGCCTGCCCGACGCCGACGACGACGGGCGTGCGGGCGTCGATACTCACAACTCCTGCAGAATCTTCCGCGCCAAAGCCGCCGTCTCCGACGGGGTTTTGCCGACCTTGACGCCGGCCGCCTCCAAGGCCTCCTTCTTGGCGGCCGCGGTGCCGGACGAGCCGGACACGATGGCGCCGGCGTGGCCCATCGTCTTGCCTTCCGGCGCGGTGAATCCCGCGACGTAGCCGACGACCGGCTTGGAGACGTTGGCCTTGATGTAGTCGGCCGCGCGCTCTTCGGCGTCGCCGCCGATCTCGCCGATCATCACGATGACCTTGGTGTCCGGGTCTTTCTCGAATGCCTCGATGGCGTCGATGTGGGTGGTGCCGATCACCGGGTCGCCGCCGATCCCGATCGCGGTCGAGAAGCCGAAGTCACGCAGCTCGAACATCATCTGGTAGGTCAGGGTGCCCGACTTGGACACCAGGCCGATCGGACCGGCTCCGGTGATGTTGGCCGGCGTGATGCCGACGAGCGACTGACCGGGGGTGATGATGCCGGGACAGTTCGGCCCGATGATCCGGGTCTTGTTGCCCTTGTGCACGTTGTAGGCCCACGCATAGGCGCTGTCCTGCACCGGGATTCCCTCGGTGATGACGACCAGCAGCGGAATCTCGGCGTCGATGGCCTCGATAATGGCGTCCTTGGCGAATTTCGGCGGGACGAAGATGATCGACACGTCGGCGCCGGTCTCCTTCATGGCCTCGGCGACGCTGCCGAACACGGGCAGCTTGATCACCCGGCCGCCCTTGTCCTCGTGGGTGACCGTGGTGCCCGCTTTGCGGGCGTTGACGCCGCCGACGATCTGGGTGCCGGCCTTGAGCATCCGGGCGGTGTGCACGGTGGCCTCGCTGCCGGTGATGCCCTGAACGATGACCTTGTTGTCCTTGGTCAAAAAGATAGCCATGGGTCATGTTCCTTTCGGTCAGGCGCTCGCCAGCTCGGCGGCTTTGTCGGCGGCCTCGTCCATCGTCGCCACCAGTGTCACCAGCGGATGGTTGGCCTCGGCCAGGATCCGCCGGCCCTCCTCGACGTTGTTGCCGTCCAGCCGAACCACCAGCGGCTTGTTGGCTTCGTCGCCGAGCATCTTCAGCGCGGACACGATGCCGTTGGCGACGGCGTCGCAGGCAGTGATCCCGCCGAAGACGTTGACGAACACACTCTTGACCTGCTCGTCGCCAAGGATGACGTCCAGCCCGGCGGCCATCACCTCCGCGGACGCGCCACCACCGATGTCCAGGAAGTTGGCCGGCTTCACGCCGCCGTGCTTCTCGCCGGCATAGGCGGCGACGTCCAGGGTCGACATCACCAGGCCGGCGCCGTTACCGATGATCCCGATCTGGCCGTCCAGCTTGACGTAGTTGAGGTCGTGTTCTTTGGCCTTGAGCTCCAGCGGGTCGGTGGCGTCCCGGTCCTCGAACTCGACGTGGCCGGGCTGGCGGAAGGCGGCGTTGCCGTCGAGCGTCACCTTGCCGTCCAGCGCCAGGATCTGGTCGTCCGGCGTGCGCACCAGCGGGTTGACCTCGACCAGGGTGGCGTCCTCGGCGACGAAGAGCTCCCACAGCTTCTGGATCGTCACGGCAGCGGCGTCGAGCACCTCGGCCGGCAGGTGGCCCTGCTCGGCGATCGACCGTGCGAAGGCCAGATCGACTCCCTTGACCGCGTCGACGGGAACCTTGGCCAGCCGCTCGGGCTTGGTCGCGGCGACCTCTTCAATTTCCATGCCGCCCTCCACCGAGCACATCGCCAGGTAGGTGCGGTTGGCCCTGTCGAGCAGGAAGGAGATGTAGTACTCCTCGGCGATGTCGCTGGCCTCCGACACCAGCAGTTTCTTGACGACGTGCCCCTTGATGTCGAGGCCGAGGATGTTGCCCGCGTGGGTGTAGGCGTCCTCGGGGGTGGCGGCGTACTTCACGCCACCGGCCTTGCCACGACCACCGGTCTTGACCTGTGCCTTGACCATCACCGGGCGGCCGATTTCCTCGGCGATCGCCTTGGCGCCATCGGCGCTGTCGGTCACCCGTCCGGGCGTGGTGGGCACGTTGTGCTTGGCGAACAACTCCTTCGCCTGGTACTCGAAGAGATCCATGGGCTCACTGTCTACGAGGTCGGCCTGATTAGGTAGCGGCTGGGTTCCGGGCAAGGCCCTGAACCGCGCCCCGGGGGAACTGTATCGACCCGCAATCCTGGCGCCGTCGTCGCGTCCGCTGTTGTGGCGCAGGTCACCGCGGTGCCATGCCGTATGCTGTGCCGAGCACGGACCCGAGACCCCGCGCGTGATGCGGATCACATTATCGAGCGGGATTCCTGCCACGTCTTGCGAGGTCCCTACCTCTGTGGTTAACGTCTCAGGGTCCAGATAACGTTATGGTTACGACGCGAGGGACATTCAGGTTGGCCCAGCACCGTTCTGCCCGGTCTCCTGTTGCCGGGGACTCTCGTGGATCGCGCGACCGCTGGTCAGACCTCGACCGCAACGAGGTCACCGACATCATCCCCTTCAACGAATTCGGCACCCTCGATGACCTGGACTTCAGCGACAACAGCGTCTTCGGAAGCACAGCGTCGGTACTGGACGCGCCCGAGCTCGACGACCTGCACGACACCGACGACCTGACCCCGCTGCGCCTGGCCAGCCCCAGCGAACACCCCACCGAGCGGACCAGTTCCTACCGCCTTGAACTGCACGGCCGTCCCAGTAACGCCGACGCGCCCTGGCGCCGCCCGCAGCACCGCAGGCAACTCAGTGGCGCGGCGCGGGGCCGGATGCTCATCACCGCCATGGCCGCCGGTGCCGCGGCTGCCGCGGCACATTCGGCCACACACCCCTCCGATGACTCGAAGGCCGAAACCGTCCTGGCCGCCGACGCGTCGACGCCCAGCGGCGGCCCCATCACCACCTCGGCCCGCGGCATGCAGATGGTCACCGTGAAGCCCGCCGCAAATGTTGCCGTACACAACGCCGAACTCGCCCACGCCGTGGCGTTTGCTGAAGAGCGCGCCCAGCGGGAGGCGCGCCTGCAGCAACCACTGTTCGTCATGCCGACAAAGGGCATATTCACGTCGAATTTCGGGTACCGCTGGGGTGTGCTGCACGCCGGGATCGACATTGCGAACTCGATCGGAACTCCGATCCTCGCGGTGTCGGACGGGGTCGTCATCGACGCCGGCCCGACCGCCGGCTACGGGATGTGGGTCAAGCTGCGCCACGCGGACGGAACGGTCACGCTGTACGGCCACGTCAACACCACGACGGTCAGCGTCGGCCAGCGTGTGATGGCGGGCGATCAGATCGCCACGATGGGCAACCGCGGCAACTCCACCGGTCCGCACCTGCATTTCGAGGTGTTGCTGGGCGGCACAAACCGGGTGGACCCGGTGCCGTGGCTGGCCAAGCGGGGCCTGAGTGTCGGAAGTTTCGCCGGTTGATCGATTACCGGGTCAACCGATTCCGCATCCGGCGATAATCCGCCTACCAACCCACCAAGCGGTCCTGTCAGCGGCGGCAGCCCCGCTGCCCGCGCGGCAGCCACGCGGCCCACAGGGCCATTGCACAACGCCACAGGAAGGCCCGAGGTGACCGCATCCGACGACGAAGCGCCGCGGACCCGCATCATCCGGCGAGCACCGACGACGCCGCTGCCCGTGATAGCGGACGATGCCCGCACCACCCACATTCCGCGCCAACCACCCGGCCGCGGCGTCTACCCCGCTTCGCGCCCGGCGCTGCCCGAGGCGAGCAAAACGACCGCTGTGGCGGCGGCCGCCGTCAGCATTGTCAGCGGCTGGGCCACCTCGGTGGTCGCCACCGATCTGATCGCCGGCTGGTGGCAATCCGACCGACTGTTCTGTGTCGCGGTCGGGTTTTTGGCGCTGGTGTTTGCGCTGGCCACGGTGTCCGGGGTGATCCTGCTGCTGCTGCGACGGGGGCTCGGCCGCTACCTGATCGTGGCCGGTGCCGCCGTCGCAGTGCTGACCTACCTCGGTGTGTTCATCGCGGGCGCGCGGGTGGCCTGGATCGTGCACTTCCTGCCGCTACTTCCGATTGCCAGCGCGGTCTTGGCGCTGCACCCGCAAACGAAGCGGTGGATGCGGGAGGACTGACTACAGCTTGGTGAGTGGGGCGTGGTTGTGCATCAGCTTGACCCGCCCCGAACTGCCGAAGTCGATCAGCGACATCGCCGATTCCCCGACGCCGGAGACCTCCTCGACACGGCCCAGCCCGTACTTGTCGTGCGACACCCGGTCGCCGGGCTCGAGCACCAGCAGCGGCCGGTTGCTCTTGGACACGTGGGCCGGTGACGGGCGCGACGACGGCCCGAACCGCCCGGCGCCGCTCACCGGCGCACTGAACGACGGGGCCGGGTCGCTGCGCCGCCAGTCGATCAGTTCCTGCGGGATTTCCCGCAGGAACCGCGATTCGGGATTGAGCATCGGCTGGCCCCACGACGAGCGGACCTTGGCCCGGCTGACGTAGAGCCGCTGCCGGGCCCGGGTGATCCCGACGTAGGCCAGCCGCCGTTCCTCGGAGAGTTCGCCTGGATCGCCCAACGCCCGCATGTGGGGGAACATCCCGTCCTCCCACCCGGTGACGAACACCACCGGAAACTCCAGCCCTTTCGCGGTGTGCAGCGTCATCAACGTCACCACGCCGGCGTTGTGCTCGGGAATTTCGTCGGCGTCGGCGACCAGCGACACCCGCTCCAGGAACTGCGCCAACACACTGGTGTCGGGCACGTCTTCGTCGTCGGCACCCTCCTCGAGCGCGGCGGTGTTGGCCATGTCGGTGGCGAATTCGTGTGCGACGCTGACGAGTTCGTTCAGGTTGTCCAGCCGGGCCAAATCCTGTGGATCGCTTGAGGATTCCAGCTCCTCGCGATAGCCGGTGCGGTCGAGCACCGCCTCGACCAATTCGCCGAGGTCGCCGTCGAGCCGGCCGCGCAGCTCGTCGAGCATCTCGACGAAACCCGCGATCGCTTTCACCGAGCGGGAATTGAGCATCGGCACTTTGCCTTGGGCGGCAGCGTCGAGCGCGTCGGCGAAACTGGCACCTGTGTTTTCGGCGTACACCGCCACGCAGGCTTCGGCCCGATCACCGATTCCGCGCCGCGGCGTGTTGAGAATGCGCCGCAGGCTCACCGCGTCGCCGGGGTTGTCCAGCACCCGCAGGTAGGCCACGATGTCGCGGATCTCTTTGCGCTCGTAAAACCGAACGCCCCCAACGACTTTGTATGGGATCCCGGTCCGGATGAACACCTCTTCCAGCGAGCGCGACGAGTTGTTGGTGCGGTAGAAGACCGCCACATCGTTGTACGTGATATCCCCGCGCTGGGCCAACGCCTCGATCTCTTCGGCGACAAACCGTGCCTCGTCGTGCTCGTTGTCGGCGACGTAGCCGACAATCAACTCCCCCTCGCCCGCATCGGTCCACAGCCGCTTCTCCCGGCGTCCGGAGTTCCGCGAGATCACCGAGTTGGCCGCCGACAAGATGTTCTGGGTCGAGCGGTAGTTCTGTTCCAGCAGAATCGTGGTGGCGTCGGGGTAGTCGCGCTCGAAGTCCTCGATGTTGCGGATCGTCGCGCCGCGGAAGGCGTAGATCGACTGATCGGCATCCCCGACAACACACAACTCGGCCGGCGGCAACCCGCCGTCCGTGCCTTCTTCACAGCCCGGCCCCACCAGCTCGCGCACCAGCACGTACTGCGCATGGTTGGTGTCCTGGTACTCGTCGACCAAGATGTGCCGGAACCGCCGCCGGTAATGCTGGGCGATCTGCGGGAAGGCCTGCAACACCGCGACGGTCCCGCCGATCAGGTCGTCGAAATCCAGCGCGTTGGCTGCCCGCAGCCGGTGCTGATATTCGGAGTAGACGGCGGCGACGGTGCGGGCCAGATCGTCGGAGTCGTCGGAGAGAGCCGACGTCGCCTGCTGCGGGTCGATCAGCTCGTTTTTCAGGTTGGAAATGGCGTTGGCCAGCAGCCGCGGCGAATACCGCTTGATGTCCAGGCCCATGTCCTTGCCGATCATCTGCAGCAGTCGTCGCGAATCGTCGGCGTCGTAGATCGAGAAGTTGGAATTGAGCCCCGGGATCAGCGTGGCTTGGTTACGCAGGATCCGCACGCAGGTGGAGTGGAACGTCGACACCCACATAGAGCGCGCTCGCGGGCCGACCAACTGAACCACCCGCTCGCGCATTTCGGCGGCCGCCTTGTTGGTGAAGGTGATGGCCAGAACCTGGCCCGCACCCACGTCCCGCGCGGCCATCAGGTAGGCAATGCGCCGGGTCAACACCGCCGTCTTGCCCGAGCCGGCACCCGCGACGATCAGCAGCGGGGAACCCTCGTGCAGCACCGCCTGGCGCTGCTGGGGGTTGAGGCCGTCGAGCAACTGATCCGGCCCGGCATCGGTCACGTGCATCGTCAATCTGCGCCGCTCCTCCTCATCGCTTGGCTCTGCATCGTCGTCGGCGCGGTCATTGTCTGTCCAAACTTACCGCCGCTCGACGACATCTTTTGCGACGGCGCGGGCGCGGATGGCAGACTCGAGACGTGCTCGACAAGCAGCATCGATTTTTCTACGGATACCGGTCCGCGGTGCCCGTGGCTTAGCTGCTTCCCGACAGCCCCGAGGCCCGCATCCGGATTCGGGGCTCGTCTGTTGTGTGCGGCCGGAATACGGATGAGGCCAAAACCCACCAACAGCGAGAATGCGGAGTCACAATAAATGACGATGGAAACGGAACAGCTTCCCGATATCGACGAGCTGCGTCAGGAGATCGACCGGCTCGACGCTGAGATACTGGCTGCGGTCAAACGCCGCACCGAGGTATCCCAGGCAATCGGCAAGGTCCGGATGGCCAACGGGGGAACCCGGCTGGTGCACAGCCGCGAGATGAAGGTCATCGAGCGCTACAGCGAGCTCGGGCCCGACGGCAAAGACCTCGCGATGCTGCTCCTGCGTATGGGCAGAGGCCGGCTCGGCCACTAGTACCGGGGGCACGCCGGGCGTGGCTAGGGTCGAGAACATGATCCCCGACATCTCGGCCACCGACGTGTGGACGGCGCTGCGCAAGCACCACGAGCAGATCCGCGAGACCCACCTGCGGCAACTCTTTGCCGACGACCCCGACCGAGGCCGCGACCTGACCCTCACCGTCGGCGACCTCTACGTCGACTACAGCAAGCACCGCATCACCCGCGAGACGCTCGAACTGCTGGTCGATCTCGCGCGCGCGGCGCACCTCGAGGAGCGGCGCGACGAGATGTTCGCCGGCAAGCACATCAACACCTCCGAGGACCGCGCGGTGCTGCACACCGCGCTGCGCCTGCCGCGCGACGCCACGCTGACTGTCGACGGGCAAAACGTCGCCGAGGACGTCCACAAAGTCCTTGATGCAATGGGTGATTTCACCGACCGGCTGCGCAGCGGCGAGTGGACGGGCGCCACCGGCAAACGCATCCGTACGGTGGTCAACATCGGTATCGGCGGCTCGGATCTGGGCCCGGTGATGGTGTATCAGGCGCTGCGCCACTACGTCGACGCCGGCATTTCGGCGCGGTTCGTGTCCAACGTCGACCCCGCCGACTTGGTCGCGACGCTGGCCGACTTAGACCCTGCCACAACACTTTTCATCGTCGCATCCAAGACGTTCTCCACGCTGGAGACGCTGACCAACGCGACAGCGGCGCGGCGCTGGCTGACCGACGCGCTCGGCGACGACGCGGTGGCCAAGCATTTCGTCGCGGTCTCCACCAACAAAGAACGGGTCGCGGATTTCGGCATCGACACCGCCAACATGTTCGGCTTCTGGGATTGGGTCGGCGGACGCTACTCGGTCGACTCGGCGATCGGGCTGTCGGTGATGGCCGCAATAGGACGAGAAGCGTTCGGCGACTTCCTCTCCGGATTCCACATCGTCGACCAGCACTTCAGGACCGCGCCGCTGGAATCCAACGCGCCGGCGCTGCTCGGGCTGATCGGGCTGTGGTACTCCAATTTCTTCGGCGCCCAATCGCGCGCGGTGCTGCCGTATTCCAACGACCTGGCGCGGTTCGCCGCCTACCTGCAGCAGCTGACCATGGAATCCAACGGCAAGTCGACTCGCGCCGACGGCACACCCGTCGTCACCGACACCGGCGAAATCTATTGGGGCGAACCAGGAACCAACGGTCAGCACGCCTTCTACCAGTTGCTGCACCAGGGCACCCGGCTGGTGCCGGCCGACTTCATCGGGTTTTCCCAACCGCTCGACGACCTGCCCGACGCCGACGGCACCGGCAGCATGCATGACCTGTTGATGAGTAACTTTTTCGCCCAGACCCAGGTGCTGGCGTTCGGCAAGACCGCCGAGGAGATCGCCGCCGAGGGCACGCCGAAAGACGTGGTGCCGCACAAGGTGATGCCCGGCAACCGGCCGACCACCTCGATTCTGGCGACCCGGCTCACCCCGTCGGTGCTGGGTCAGTTGATCGCACTCTACGAGCACCAGGTGTTCACCGAGGGTGTGGTGTGGGGCATCGACTCGTTCGACCAGTGGGGGGTGGAGCTGGGCAAGACCCAGGCCAAGGCGCTGCTGCCGGTGATCTCCGAGGACACGTCACCGGAGCGGCAGTCGGACAGCTCGACCGATGCGCTGGTGCGCCGCTACCGCACCGAAAGAGGGCGCGCGGGCTGAGAATCGCTCGCCGACTGTGAATCTCACTGCGCGACACGCCGCTCGGCCGTCGCGTGATTCACACTCGGCGAGTCGTTATGCGGCGAGCGCCCTCACGGCGTCGGCACCACGAGCTCGGCGCCGAAGCGCCGCACAAAAGTCCGCAGGCGTTCGACGGTCGCGGTCTGCGGATCGGACAGGTGCAGCTGCAGCAGTTCGCGGCCAGCGGCATGCAGGACCCGGGCGGTGTAATCGGGATCGTGCAGATGCGGGTTGATGCGCAGCAGTTCCCGAACGAAGAACTCCAGCACGACGGCCTGGGATTGGGCCAGCCGGGCATACAGCTCCGGCGGCGCGCCCTGCGGCGGGAACAAGAACAGCCGCCAGGTCGCCGGGTGGGCGTCGACGGCGGCCAGCACACCGTCGAACGCGAGCACCAGCGACTCCTCTGCGGCGGCCGCGTCCAATCCCGAAATCGCCTCGGCGAACTGCGCACCGGCCCGCGCCGCCTCGCGGTCGATCAAGGCAACGAAAAGCCCTGCGGGGTCGCCGAACATCTGATAGATCAACGACCGGTTGATGCCGGCCTGCCGGGCGATGCGGTTCGGCGTGGCCGCGTGAAACCCTTCCGCATCGACGATCGCATGCGTGACGTCGAGGATCTGCTCGCGCCGCGCTTCGGCCGACATGCGCCGCTTCGGGTGAACCGCAACCACACTTGACAGCATAACTAACAGGTTGTGAGTATTACTCACTAACTGTTAGTTAGCGGAGGTTGTGATGGTCACGTACTACCCCGAACTCGCCGAGCGCGTCCGAAGCCAGCGCGAGTTGCAGCCCGACCTCTACGGGGACTTCGACTTCGACCAGCAGCCCGATCGCCTGGCCACCGAACCCGACGCCGACTCCGCGCTGCCGGCCTGGGTCGCCGACCGCGCGCCGATCCTGGAAGACGAGCGGGTGCTCGAATTGATCAGCACGGCAACCATGCTCGGCGACGTCGTCGCTGATCCCTATGCGGCCCTGATGAATACGCACAGCGTCGCGCATCTGATCGACATGCTCAAGCGCGCCTGCCGCGAGGGCGTCGACGCGGTGCCAGACGCGCCGCCCGAACTCGTGTCGTTCATCGCCGCGATGGAGGACGCCCCGGAGTGGATCGACTTCGACCTGGTCCGCGAGGGCGCCCGCCAAGAGCGGATTCCCGCCGCGCTGCTGGCGCCCTTTATTACGCGCGGAGCCTTCATCGCGACTTTCACCAATACCTACGCCGCGCTGCCGATGGCCCTGACCGGTGCGCTGTCGGGCAAGCGGGCCGCCCGGCGGGTCAACGAGACGGCGAGTTTCTTCGCCGTCACCACCTTGCCCGGAGCGCTGGACCGCTACGGCCCCGGCTTCGAAGCCGCCGCCATGGTCCGGTTGATGCACTCGATGGTCCGCTACAACGCGCTGAAGAAATCCGACAAGTGGGATAAAGCCGTCTACGGCATGCCGATTCCGCAGGTCGACCAGATGCCCGCCGGAATGATCGGCCAGTACCTGCTGGCCCGGCGGGCGCGTCAGCAGGGGCGCACGAAGTTCACCAAAGAGGAACGCGCCGTCGTCGAATTCGCCCGGTATCGCTGCTTTTTGCTCGGCCTGCCGCCCGAACTGCTGCCGTCCGAGCCCGCCGACATCATGCACGTCATGCACGCGCGCTCGGCGCTGCTGCGCGACGGATTCGACGACATCTGCCGCGAACTCGTCAAAGGAACGATGGCGGCCTACCTGCGCCCCGGCACTAGCCTGTTCGACCGGTGCGCCGAGGCGGTCGAGAAGAGTTTTTCCAAGCTCACGTTCGTCCGCACGTTCTGCGGTGGCGATCGCGACGTCGCCGAGGCGATGGGCGTTTCACTGGGGCCGACGGACCTCGTGCGCGTCGCCCTCACCACGCCCTTCATCATCGGACGCTTCACCGCCGTGCAGCAGGCCAGCCGCATTCCCGTTTTGCGGGATATCACCGACGCCTACGTCATCGGGCTGCTCAAGCTACGGCTGGCGACCTACGGCAGACCCGAATTCACCACCGACGCAGACCATTACACGCCGGTCCCAGTGTGAATTTGACGACGGGACACGCCGTGGACGCGTCGTCAGATTCACACGCGGCGCGTTAAGCGAAGTACTTGGTCAGCCTGATCGGCAGCACCCGCATCACCTGGACCAGCGGCGCCCACGGCCAGGTCGGCACAACGGCATGGCCGCCTTCGCGTTCGATCGCCGCGACCAGCGCTTTGACGCCGGTCTCGTTGTCCACCATCAGCATGGTGCTGCCCGCCTTGGCGGTCATCTCCGACTCGATGTAGCCCGGCTCCAGCACGGTGACCTTGATCGGGCCCTTCGCGTACTCGGCGCGCAGCGACTCGCCCAGCGACGACAGACCGGCCTTGCTGGCGGCGTACGCGGCCTTCACGCCCGGCACGCCCTTGTTGCCCAGCACCGACGAGATCAGCACCAGATGCCCGGAACCGGCCTGCTTGAACATCTCGAGTGCCGTTTCGATCTGCACCAGCGCAGCCACCAGGTTGGTCTCGATGGTGGCCTTGTTGGCCCACAACTTGCCCGAGCCCAGCGGCGCGCCCTTGCCGATGCCGGCGTTGACGATGATCCGGTCGATCCCGCCGAGCGCGTCGGAAAGCTCGCCGAACACCTTGGGCACCTGCTCGTGGTCGTTGACGTCCAGCGCGGCGACGGCCACGGTGATGCCCGGATACCGTTGGGTCAGTTCGGTTTTGAGTTCGTCGAGCCGGTCGGTGCGACGGGCGCACAGCGCCAGGTCGCGGCCCTTGGCGGCGAACGCGCGGGCCATCCCGGCCCCAAGACCGGAGCTTGCGCCCGTGATCAAAATCCGTTGACGAGTCACCCGGGCAGCATAGCTATTTCAAGAGCCGCGACATCCGCCGGTCGGCCAGCACCTTGCCGCCGGTCTGGCAGGTCGGGCAGTACTGGAACGACTTGTCGGCGAACGACACTTCACGCACGGTGTCGCCGCACACGGGGCATGGCAACCCGGTTCGGGCGTGAACCCTTAAGCCCGAACGCTTCTCTCCCTTCAGCGTCGCGGCCTGCTGGCCCACCGAACGGCTCACCGCGTCGGTGAGCACCGCCACCATCGCGTCGTGCAATGCCGCCAGTTGTGCGTCGGAAAGTTTGCCGGCTGTGGCGAATGGCGAGATCTTGGCGACGTGCAAGATCTCGTCGCTGTAGGCGTTGCCGATGCCGGCGATAACCTTCTGGTCGGTGATGACGGTCTTGATCCGGCCGCTCTGCCCGGCCAGCAGCCCGGCCAAGTCGTCGGCGCTGACCTGCAACGCGTCCGGACCGAGTGCGGCAATCCCCGGCACCTGCATAGGCTCGGCGACCAGCCACACCGCCAGCCTCTTTTGAGTACCGGCCTCCGTGAGGTCGAAGCCCGGCGCCTGCCCGGGCGTGCCAAGGTGAACGCGCAACGCGATCGGGCCCTTTCCCGGCCGGAGCGGAGCGGCGGCCAGGGTGTCGGACCAGCGCAACCAGCCGGCCCGGGACAGATGGGCGATCAGGAACAGCTCGCCGACCTGGAGCCCCAGGTATTTACCCCACCTTTCGGCGCCGGTGACGGTCTGTCCATGCAGCGCGGTGATCGGCGGATCGAAGGTCTTCAGCACCGAGAACGCGACGACGTCGACCCGCCCGATGGTCAGGCCGACGGCGTGGCGGCGCAGATGGTCGGCGAGCGCTTCGACTTCCGGCAGTTCGGGCATGTATCCAGTCTGCCGTCAGCGCCGCACATCGCGAGCGACCAACGACAGCACCCAGCTGACGATCGACAACACGATGGCGGCCCAGATCGCCGTCCACCAGAAGTGGTCGATGTGCAGGCCCCAATTGGTGGTGTGCGCGGTGATCCAGGCGGTGATCCACAACATCAACGCGTTGACGACGACGTGGAACAAACCGAGCGTGAGGATGTAGAGCGGAATCGACAGGATCTGCACGATCGGTTTGATGAACGCGTTGACCAGTCCGAAGATCACCGCGACGACGAAGATGATCCCGGCCCGCTGCAACCGCGTGTCACCGCCGACAAAGGTGATCCCGTGGACGAAAAGCGTGACGACCCACAACGCGAATCCGGTCAATGCGGCGCGGACCACGAAAGCGGCCATGGCCAAAACCTACTCCGCCGCCCGCAACAAATAGGTGTCCATGATCCAGCCGTGTCGGGCGCGGGCCTGGGCGCGCAGCGAAGCGATCCGCTCCCCCACCTCGCCGACCGTGCCCGCGACCAGCAGCTCGTCGGCGGTGCCCAGGTAGGCGCCCCACCAGATCCGGGTGTCGGGAGGACACCCGAGAAACGAGCAGTCGCCGTCGAGCATCACCACCGCCGAGCCGGACAGTCCGTGTGCCCGCAGCTGCCGTCCGGTCGTGATCAGGACGGGTTCGCCGACGTCGTTGAGCGGAATCCGGTGCCTGGCCGTCAGCGCCTGGACTGCGGTGATGCCCGGGATGACGTCGTAGTCGATGTCGACCTCGGCGGCGACGGCGTCGAGGATCCGCAGGGTGCTGTCGTAGAGCGACGGGTCACCCCAGGCCAGGAAGGCGCCCACACCGCCCGGACCGAGTTCGGCGGCAATGGCCGACGCCCAGAGCCGGGCGCGGGCGGCGTGCCAGTCCGCCACCGCCGCCCGGTAGTCACCGTTCGCCGCACGCGGCGGGTCGGGCAGCTCGACGAACCGGTACCCAGGCTGGCGGATGAACCGCGCGCAAATGTGACGGCGCAGTGCCACCAAATCGCTCTTGTCGGAACCCTTGTCCATCGCGAAGAACACCTGGGCGTCGTTGAGCGCCTCGATCGCCTGGGCGGTCACGTAGCCGGGATCCCCGGCCCCGATACCGATGACGTGGATATGCCGGCGCGTCATGCCCGGACAGCCTAGTCAGGCCGGGTTTGCCACCACCGTTCCCGGGCAACCCCGGGACAAATGGTCACCGAAGCGAGTCTGGCCGTCGTCGCGCGCAGACCCTTCCCGCGGCGTCGTCGGTCCCGCGGTGAGCTGGTGTGGAGTCTGGTCACCACCACCGACCACAAGCTGATCGGCCAGATGTATCTGGTGACGGCATTCGCCTTCTTTTTGATGGCCGGTCTGATGGCGATGCTGATGCGCGCCGAGTTGGCCGCACCCGGGCTGCAGTTCTTGACCAACGAGCAATACAACCAGCTGTTCACCATCCACGGCACGATCATGCTGCTGCTGTACGCCACCCCGGTCGTGTTCGGCTTCGCCAACGTCGCATTGCCGCTGCAAATCGGCGCACCCGACGTGGCGTTCCCGCGGCTGAATGCCTTCTCCTACTGGCTGTTTCTGTTCGGCGGGCTCATCGTGCTGGCCGGCTTCATCGCACCGGGCGGGGCCGCCGACTTCGGCTGGACCGGCTACACCCCGTTGTCGGACGCCATTCACTCGCCGGGCCCCGGCGGCGACTTGTGGATCATGGGGCTGATCGTGTCCGGGCTCGGCACCATCCTGAGCGCGGTCAACATGACCACCACCGTGATCTGCATGCGCGCGCCCGGCATGACGATGTTCCGGTTGCCGATCTTCACCTGGAACATCCTGGCGACCAGCGTGCTGATCTTCCTGGCGTTCCCGATCCTGACCGCCGCGCTGTTCGGGCTCGCCGCCGACCGCCACCTGGGCGCCCACATCTACGACGCCGCCAACGGCGGGCCGATCCTGTGGCAGCACCTGTTCTGGTTCTTCGGCCACCCCGAGGTCTACATCGTGGCGCTGCCGTTCTTCGGCATCGTCACCGAGATCCTGCCGATCTTTTCCCGCAAACCGGTCTTCGGCTACACCACCCTGGTCTATGCGACGTGGGCCATCACCGGACTCTCCGCGGCGGTGTGGGCGCACCACATGTTCGCGACGGGAGCCGTTCTGCTGCCGTTCTTTTCGTTCATGACGTACCTGATCGCCGTACCGACCGGCATCAAGTTCTTCAACTGGACCGGCACAATGTGGAAGGGCCAGTTGACGTTTGAGACCCCGATGCTGTTTTCGATCGGCTTCCTGGTCACCTTCCTGCTCGGTGGTCTGACCGGTGTGCTGCTGGCCAGCCCGCCGCTGGACTTTCACATCACCGACACCTACTTCGTGGTGGCGCATTTCCACTACGTGCTGTTCGGCACCATCGTGTTCTCCACATTCGCCGGAATCTATCTGTGGTTCCCGAAGATGACCGGCCGGCTGCTCGACGAGCGGCTGGGCAAGCTGCATTTCTGGTTGACACTCATCGGTTTTCACACTGCGTTCTTGGTGCAGCACTGGCTCGGCGACCAAGGCATGCCGCGACGCTACGCCGACTACCTGCCGACCGACGGCTTCCAAGGACTCAACGTCGTCTCGACGATCGGCGCGTTCATCCTCGGCGTCTCGATGGCTCCGTTCCTGTGGAACGTCTTCCGCAGCTACCGCTACGGCGAGCCGGTCACCGTCGACGACCCGTGGGGCTACGGCAACTCGCTGGAGTGGGCGACCAGTTGCCCGCCGCCGCGGCACAACTTCACCGAGCTGCCGCGGATCCGCTCCAACCGCCCGGCCTTCGAGCTGCACTACCCGCACATGAGGGAACGGATGAAGGCGGAAGCGCATCTGGGCCGACGCCAGCCGTCGTCATCGCTAGACGAGACCTGAGGTACCCGGTACCGTAGGTATTGGTATCTCCGGGGCGAGAAGGGACGTCAACGATGACCACTCCGGTAAAGGCCGGTCGCGAGGAGTTCGCCGAGCGTCTGCTGAAGGGCTCGGTGAAGAAGTCTTATGCGCCCGTCGTCGACATCGACTGGGACGCGCCGCTTGATCCGGACAAGTTCTTCCTTCCGCCGAAAACCGTGTCGCTGTACGGCACGCCGATGTGGGACGAGATGACCCGCGCCCAGCAGATCGAGCTGTCCCGGCAGGAGCTGGTGAACACGCTGTCCGCCGGCATCTGGTTCGAGAACATCCTCAACCAGGCGCTGCTGCGCAAACTCATGCACAAGGACCCCACCAGCCGCTCGTCGCACTACGCGCTGACCGAGCTGGGCGACGAAACCCGGCACATGGTGATGTTCGGCAAGGCCATCGAGCGGGTCGGCGCCAAGCCGGTGCGGCCGCGACTGTACCAGCGGATGATCATCAACGCTCTGCCGTTCTTCTTCCAGGGCTCGGTGCTGTGGGTGGCCGCGCTGATCGGTGAGGAAATCTTCGACTCGCTGCAGCGCCAGATGATGGACGACCCCGAACTGCAGCCGATCATCCAGCGGCTGATGCGAATTCACGTCACCGAGGAGGCCCGGCACATCCAGTTCGCGCGCGACGGGCTGCGCAAGCGGGTGCCCGAGATGCGCCGGCTCGAGCGCTGGTTCGTCGCGAACGTCAACGGGTTGGGCGGCTGGTTCTTCCGCTACCTGTTCACCAACCCGATCCCCTATGCGCGGGCCGGCCTGGATCCCCGTCGCGCCCGCCGCGTCGCGCGCACCAGCCCGCACCGGCACGACATCCAGGTGGCCGGATTCGCCCCGCTGGCGGCGTTTTTGACCGAGGTGGGGCTGATGGGCCCGATTGCGCGCCGGGGCTGGGCGCGCACCAAGTTCCTGTGATCCACGACGTCTTCACGGTCGGCGACCGTGAGGTGGTCGCTTCGGTGTTCGACGACGACACCGACACCTGGGCGCTGACCACCGGCGATGGCCAGACCCACCACAGCCGGGTCGTCGTCACCGCAGCCTCACCGTTCGTCCCCTGGACACCGAACCTGCCGGGCCGCAACGACTTTCGCGGTACCACGTTCCCCGCAGCCGCACCCGATCCCGATTTCGACCCGGCCGGCAAACGCATCGCCGTGATCGGGGCCGACGCCGCCGCCGGCCGGCTCATCGAGCGGCTGTCCGCCGCCGCATCGGTGACGGTCTTCCCCCACCCCCCGCGGCGAGTGGTGCCCGCCATCGGTCGCTGGCGGCGCAGACAACCGCCGGTCGGCGTGGTGGCGTCGCCGATCGACACGCTGACGCCGTCGGGCATCCGCACCCGCGACGGTGTCCACCATGACGCCGACGTCATCGCCTACGGCACCGGGCTGGCGATCCGCGATCACCTTCCCGACGACACCCTGGTCGGCGCCCGCGGGCTCACCATTCAACAGGCCTGGCACGACGGCACCGAGCCCTACCTGGGCGTTGCGATGCATGGCTTTCCCAACTATTTCCTGCTCAACGGACCGGACACCGCGCGCTACATCGCGCGCTGCCTGCGGCTCATGGCCGGCTATTCGCGCATCGAGGTGCGCCGCAGCAGCCAACAGGTGTTCAACGAACGTGTTTACCTGCGACGACCGCGGCTTCGCCCGACGGCATCGGCGTACGAGCTGTCCTTCGGCCCGCGCGACGACGCCTACGATGGCACCGCGACGTTGACCGTCGCCGGCGCAGACCACCCGGTGCGCGTCCGGCTCACCGGGCACGTCGATCCGATCGACGGCCAATACCATTGGCAGGGAACGGTTTTCGGTCAACTGCCAGCAGATGTGCTCAAGCAGTCGCGGGCGGTGACGCTGGCGGTCGGTGAGCGCAGCGTGCCCGCACGGATCACCGAACAAACACCGCAGAACACCCACTCGATCGCCGGCGTTGGCGCGCCGCCGTTCGCGCTGGCGGGCGCTGAGTTCTCGGCTATTTCCCGGTAGAGCCGCGTAATCTGGATAGATGGCCCGTTGACAGGGTTGTCTGTGCGGCCCTGTGGGTAACCCAGAAATGGTGGCGAGCGTAATGCCAGTCCAACAAGCGCTCAACGTGGTCGCGGTCGGGGGTTCGGCCGGTGGCGTGGAGGCGCTCACCCATTTCGCCGCCGGGCTGCCACCCGATTTGCCCTGCGCGGTCCTCGTCGCACTGCACATGCCGGCGGGCGCGCCGAGCGTGCTGGCCCGCATCCTGGATCGCAACGGGCCGCTGCCGGCGGCTCAAGCCGCCGACGGAGCGCCCTTGACGCCCGGCACCATCCAGGTCGCGGTGCCCGACCGCCACCTGCTTGTGGACGACAACCGAATCGCGTTGTCCCAAGGGCCTACCGAGAACGGCCACCGCCCCGCGATCAATGCGTTGTTCCGCTCGGTGGCACTGGCGCACGGCCCGCGCGCGGTCGGCGTCTTGCTCTCCGGCGTCCTCGACGACGGCATGTTGGGATGCGCCGCGATCAAGTCGCGCGGCGGTACGACGATCGCCCAATCGCCTGCTGATGCGCTGTTTCCCGCCATGCCGACGAACGCCATCGAGGCCGGCGTCGTCGATCACGAGCTGGCGGCCATTGAAGTAGGCGGGCTGCTCAAGCAGTTGGCCGATCGAGTTTTCGAGGACCGTGAGATGGAGCCCGACGAGCGCATGGAGCTGGAGAACCGAATCGCGATGGCTCGGCGGTTCTCGACTGATTTCGACACCGAGGCGCTGGGGACACCGTCGGGCTACACGTGCCCGGACTGCAACGGCTCGCTCATCGCGGTCAGCGAAGGCAGCTACCGCTGCCATGTGGGTCATGCCTGGACGTCCGACGCACTGCTGCGCGCACGCGACGAGGAGATCGAGACCGCGATGTGGGTTGCGATGCGCAGCCTGCAGGAGAAGGCCAAACTGTCTCGCCGGTTGGCCGAGCAGGTCACCCCCGGGATATTGAGCGAACGCTATGAAGCAATCGCCATGGAAGCCGAGCATGCGATGTCGATACTCGGCAGCCGGTTGTCCGAGGCGTACGGCAGACACCAGGAATCCGATGGCTAGCCACGCCAGCGCGCTGACAGTTTCCGAGCGGACCGCGGGAACCGTGTGTCTGCTCGCTGTCGAGGGTGTTCTCGACAGCACGAGCTACCTGAAACTGCGCGACGCCGTCATCAAGGCGGCGCTGGACGAGCCGCGTGCGGTACTGGTCGACGTCGACGCGCTGAACGTTCCGGCGTCGTCGGCGTGGTCGGTGTTCACCAGCGCGCGCTGGCACGTGAGCACCTGGCCGGATGTTCCGATTGTTTTGATCTGCTCGCAGCCGCGTCGCCGGGCGGCCATCGCACACACCGGTGTGACGCGCTATGTCCCGGTGCACGCGAGCGTCGAAGCCGCGTTGAACGCTCTTGCGGCGCAGGCTCTGATCGCACGGCGGCGGGTGCGCGTGGAGCTGCCGGCCACGCTTGCCAGCCTGCGCACGGCCCGTGACCTGGTCGCCGAGCATCTGACGGCCTGGTCGCAGGATGATCTGATCTCGGTGGCAACCGTGATCGTCAACGTGTTCGTGGAGAACGTGCTGCAACATACCGACAGCGCGCCGGTGGTGGTGCTGGAGTCCGTCGGGGAGACGGTCAGCATCTCGGTGCGTGACCATAGCGGCACGCCGGCAGCCCGGCACGAGGATCCGGTCCGCGGCATCGAGCGGGTGTCCGGGCTGGCGATTGTCGCTGCGGTGTCGCGCGCCTGGGGCAGCACACCGACCCCGTCGGGAAAGGCGGTATGGGCGGTCGTAGGACCGGAAAATCGGCTGTAGCCGCGAGTAGTGTTCAAGTTCGCGACACGGTGTCTGCAGACGGGACGAGATGGATACCACGACCGACGAATCGTTCGAAGCCCTACTGCGATACATGCGGGATTCCCGGGGGTTCGACTTCACCGGATACAAGCGCACCACGCTGATGCGACGGGTGCGCCACCGGATGGCACAGTCCGGGCACGAATCCTTCGACCAATATCTCGACGTTCTGCAAGCCAGCTCCGACGAGTTCTCGGCGCTGTTCAACACCATCCTGATCAACGTCACGGCGTTCTTTCGCGACCCGGATGCATGGGAATACGTCGCGAGCGATGTCATCCCGCGCATACTCGCCGAGCGCGGTCCCGACGACCCGATCCGCGTCTGGAGCGCCGGCTGCGCCTCCGGCCAGGAGGCCTACACGCTGGCCATGCTGCTCGCCGAGGCCGTCGGACCGGACAACTTCCGGCAACGGGTGAAGATCTACGCGACCGACGTCGACGAGGACGCACTGACCGAGGCGCGAGCCGCCACCTACGACGCCAAGGCCGTCGAGTCGGTTTCCGCTCCACTCTTGGAGAAATACTTCGATCAGCTCAACGGCCGCTACACCTTTCACAAAGACCTGCGCCGGGCGGTGATCTTCGGTCGCAACGATTTGGTGAAAGATGCCCCGATCTCCCGGGTGGATCTGCTGGTGTGCCGCAACACACTGATGTACATGAACGCCGAGACACAACGAAATGTATTGGGGCGCTTGCACTTTGCCCTGTCTGCCCAGGGCACACTGTTTCTCGGCCATGCCGAGATGTTGTTGAGCCACACCGATCGGTTCACCCCGTTGAACCTCAAGCATCGGGTCTTCCGCAAGGCGCCCGGTTCACACAGCGGGCTCGATCGCTACGACCCCGCGGCCGCGATGTATGACCGCCACGGCGAGCTGCCCGGCCTGGCCACCGTGCGCGACTTGGCTTTTCGGGCCAACCCCGTCGCGCAGATCGTGGTGACCGGCGAAGACACCGTGGCGATGATCAACCAGCAGGCCGAAGCGATGTTCGGGCTCTCGGCTCGCGACATCGGCCGGCTATTGCGCGATTTGGAGGTCTCGTATCGGCCGGTCGAACTGCGCGCCTACCTGGAACAGGCCAAAGTCGAGCGGCGACCGGCGCGGATTCCCGACGTCAAATGGCAACGCCAGGGCGCGGAAACCGTCTGGTTCGAGATTCACGTCAACCCGCTCATCGACGCCGAAAACGGGCTGCTGGGCGTGTCGATCGTGTTCTTCGACGTCACCGCGACGCGGGCGCTGTTGGACAAGGTGGTGCAGACCAACCGTCAGCTCGAGGCGGCCTACGAGGAACTGCAATCGACCAACGAAGAACTCGAGACCACCAACGAAGAACTGCAGTC
Organism: Mycobacterium branderi; assembly: GCF_010728725.1. Lineage (NCBI taxonomy): Bacteria > Bacillati > Actinomycetota > Actinomycetes > Mycobacteriales > Mycobacteriaceae > Mycobacterium > Mycobacterium branderi. Next base: position 2,450,510 of record NZ_AP022606.1, on the reverse strand, counting down.
GACCGTCGAGGAACTCGAAACCACCAACGAGGAACTGCAGTCCACCAACGAAGAACTCGAGACGATGAACGAGGAGCTGCAGTCCACCAACGACGAGCTGCACACCATCAACGACGCGCTGCGGGAGCGCAGCGTCGAACTCGACGACGCCCGCACTTTCCTTGACTCACTGGTCAATTCGGTCCATTTGGGCATGGTGGTGGTCGACCGGGAGATGCGGGTGGTGGTGTGGAACCGCGGCTGCGAGGAACTGTGGGGGCTGCGCGCCGACGAGGCCACCGGCGAAGTCCTCACCTCGCTGGACATCGGGCTGCCGATGGACACTGTGCGGCCGTTGATCGGCAACGCGTTCGTCGATCCGCAAAACCCGGGCGAGTCGGTCGTCGACGCCGTCAACCGCCGCGGCCGGCCCACCCAGGTACGGGTGATCTGCACCGGCTTTCAAGGCCCGGAGGGCAACGTCAACGGCGCGCTGCTGTTGATGGACGCACAGTCCTGACCGTCACGGCTTGCGCCGATGATCGCGCAAGCTGTCGAACTCGGCTTTGACGATGCGGTAGCAGTCGCACGCCGTCCGCTCCAGCCCGCCGCGGTCGGTGATCGTGATGACGCCGCGCCGGTAACGGATGAGGCCCTGGGCCTGGACCCGTTGCGCGGTGTCGGAGACGGTGGGCCGGTGCACCCCCAACATCTGTGCCAGGAACTCCTGGGTGAGCGGAAACTCGTCGCGGCCCACCCGATCCTGGGTCGTCAGCAGCCAGCGGGCCATTCGCGCCTCCGTGGAGTGGCTGCGGTTGCACACCACGTTCTGCGAGACCTGCACCATGGTTGCCTGAGTGAACCGGTTCAGCAGCGCATGCAAACCGCCGTCGCGGGCCAGCGCCGCGCGGAAGTCGGCGGCGCTGATGCGGACCGTCTCGCCGCTGACCTGACAAAACGCGGCCTGCGGGCTGCTGGTGGCGCCCAGGTACACCGGCAGGCCCACCATTCCCTCGTGGCCGACCGTGGCGACCTCGAGTTGGACCTGTCCGTCGGCCATGGCCACCAGCGAGTACACCGCGGTCAACGGAAAATAGATGTCGTTGATGGGCTTTCCCGGCTCGTAGGCCGCACGTTTGATTTCGCTGTGTTCCAGTCGCAGGTGTGGCTGCAGCTCGGCGAACTCCGATTCCGGCAGCTGGGCCAAAATCGCATTGCGCCGAATATCCGCCGCCTTCATTCATCCGGTGTACCCAGTCCGGCGACGGTTATGTCGGCAACCCGACACAGCGATTACGCTGACACACATGGTCCGGTCGTGTCCTTCTGCGACACCGAACTTCGGGCGGGTCGTCGTCGTCGCGTCATTGGGTGGGATGCGAGCGATCACGACGGTCCTGGCCGGGCTTGCGCCGACGTATCCGGTGCCGATAGCGGTTGTGCAGCATCGTCGGCGCACGGCTGGCCACGACCTCCTCGTCCCGATCCTCGCCCGTCGTACGGGTCTGCCCGTCCGCGTCGCCGTGGCCGGTGACGCCGCGGATCAGCCCGGGATCACGGTGGTGCCCGCGGAGACCACCGCAACCATTGACGAGGCGGGGCGTTGGGTACTTGCCGACGGTCGCGACGACACCAAACCGGGCGACGCGCTGCTGACCAGCTCGGCGCGGGCCACGCCGACAGTTGCCGTCATCTTGACCGGCTCGCTGGCCGACGGAGCCGACGGATGCCGTGCAGTCAAGCGCACCGGCGGCCGCGTACTGGTCCAGGACCCCGCCACCGCGCGGGCGCCGAGTATGCCGGCCAACGCGATCGCGACCGGATGCGCCGACTTCGTGCTCCCGACCGACCGGCTCGCGACGGCATTGCTGGCCCTCACCACCGCGCCGGGGGCCGCCGATTTGCTCACGGTCCCGCCGCCCCCTTGGGCCCGGCTCAGCTCGTAGCGGGCGGGGCTCCTGCTTCCGACTGGACGACCGCGGCGGCGTCATGTATCGCGGCTTCCGCACGGTGCACGGCGGCCGCGTCCTGGTGTGCCTCCCCGGCGGCGTCGCCGGCGAGCATGGCGGCCTGTTCGTGCGCGGCGGCCGCGCGCCGGTGTGCGGCGCTGGCTTCGAGATGCCTGTTCGCCGCAGCCTGATGCGCCCGCGTGGCCCGTCGCAGTGATTCTTCGGCGTGCAGCCGCGCGGACTCGACAGTCTCGGCGCTCGACGGCATCCCCGACGCGAGTTCGGCTCTGCGCTGCTGCAGCTCAATTGCCCGCAGTCGCGCCTGCTCGCCGCGCACCGCCGCGGAGTCCCTTGGCACGCCTTCCTCGGTCGCGGTCATGGGCTGGGATGCTCTGACTCGACGAGCTGGCGCGCCACGCTTGCCAGAGGCGTATTGGAACTCTGCGACAAGCGCTTGAGCAGTTCGAATGCCTGCACGGCGTCGATCTTGAACCGCTCCATGATCATGCCCTTGGCCTGGCCGATGATGTCGCGGGATGCCAGCGCGCTGCGGAACTGCTCGTCGCGGCGGACCAGGTTCCAGGCCAGTGCGGTGTGTGTGGCCATGATCAGTCCCATCTCCACCGCTTCGTCGTCGAACACGTCCGGTTGCTCCGCGTAGACGTTCAGCGCACCCATGGTGTGGTGGTCGGCGAACAGCTGGAACGCCATGATCGACCGGATCGGGGTATCCGCAAGGGCGTCGCGGCAGTAGGACGGCCAACGCCGCTCTCGCGCCAAGTCGCTGATCCGGATCGTGTGGTGTTCCCACGCCGCCGACAGGCACGGGCCCTCGCCATGGCGCTGCTGGATCTCGTCGAGCAATACCGGATACTGGCCGGTCGCCGCGGCGGTCCGCACTTTGCCGTTGCGAGTTGCGATCGTGATGCCGGCGTATTGGGCGCCGGGAACGGCGCAGGCAGCGTTTTCGGTCAATTCCGCCAGGACCGAGTCGACGTCGGCGGATTGCTGCTGCAGGGCTTGGACCAGGTCCGCCACTTCGAGGAGAAGACCATTTTGGCGATTCGCTGTCATGTTGTCACTCCGATCGGCTGCTTCGATCGAGATGGCACCAATTGTCGCGCGCCCTGGCGCGGGCGGCAACTACAGATAGCGCGTTCTAGCATCTGTTTGACGTGCGACGACAGGAGGCGGTGTGCGGTTCAGCTACGCGGAGGCGATGACCGATCCGGCGTTCTACATCCCGCTGGCGAAGGCCGCCGAGGCGGCCGGGTACGCCGCCATGACGATCCCGGACAGCATCGCCTATCCGTTCGAGTCCGACGCGAAGTACCCGTACACGCCCGACGGCAGTCGCGAGTTCCTCGAGGACAAGGCGTTCATCGAGACGTTCGTGCTGACGGCCGCGCTGGGCGCGGTGACGACGACGCTGCGGTTCAACTTCTTTGTGCTCAAGCTGCCCATCCGGCCGCCGGCGCTGGTGGCCAAGCAGGCCGGTTCGCTGGCGGCGCTGATCGGCAACCGGGTCGGCCTTGGCGTCGGCACCAGCCCGTGGCCGGAGGACTACGAGCTGATGGGTGTTCCGTTTGCCAAGCGCGGCAAGCGAATCGACGAGTGCATCGAAATCGTGCGCGGCCTGACCACCGGCGAGTACTTCGAGTTCCACGGCGAGTTCTACGACATCCCGAAAACCAAGATGACCCCGGCGCCCACCCAGCCGATCCCGATCCTGGTCGGCGGCCATGCCGATGCGGCACTGCGGCGGGCCGCCCGCGCCGACGGCTGGATGCACGGCGGCGGCGACCCCGCGGAGCTGGATCGGCTCCTGGTGCGGCTCAAGCAGTTTCGCGAAGAAGAGGGCAAGACCGGGCCGTTCGAGATCCACGTCATCTCGGCCGACGCGTTCACCCTCGACGGCATCAAGCGGCTGGAGGACAAGGGTGTCACCGACGTCATCGTCGGCTTCCGCGTGCCCTACATCAAAGGCCCCGACACTGAGCCGCTGGATACCAAGATCCGCAACTTGGAGAAGTTCGCCGAGAACGTGATCGCCAAACTTTGAGTGCGGCCGCTACGGAACCGTAGGTCAAAAACAAACTCCCCAGAGGAATCATTCGACGAACCGGTGGGTATAGGGCAATAGGCCGCCAAGCCATAAGTGGCCTTTCCCTGCAATCTTCGCCAAGTGCGAGTTGCTTGTTCGCGCCAATGAGGGGGTCTCGATGAACACGACTAACCTGCGCGCAGAGACTGGCATCGACGATCGATCGGCCGAGATGGGCTGGTTTTGGTTCAACATCGACGACGACCGGTGGCTGTGGTCGGCGCAGGTCGAGCGGATGCATGGCTATCAGCCGGGGACCACGGCGCCGAGCACACCGCTGCTGCTGTCGCATGTCCATCTCGACGACTACCGGCAGGTGGCCGCGACGCTGCACGACGCCCGTCGCACGCGCCGTCCGTTCAGTTCGCAGCACCGCATCGTGGACACCGCCCATCACGTGCACGACGTGGTCATGGTCGCCGCGCCGTGCCACGACACCGACGGAACGATCCTGGGCATGCACGGCTTGTGTCTGGATGCTCCGGCGGGTAGTGCCGATGACCGCCGGCAGCGCGTTCGCGCCGCGACGCGGTGCTGAGCTCAGTTGTGTTTGGCGAACCACTCCGCCTGCATCGCCAGCAACGCCATCGGCTCCAATTGCGGTGTGGCCGGGTCGAGTTCGCGGTAGCGCTGGTAGACGTTGACGACAATGCGTTCGGCGTCCAGCCATGCCGCGTACTCGCCGAGGTCGATCGCGTCGGCCGCCTCGGCGAACGACAGGCCCTGGCGGTAGGCGGCCTCGGCTTGCTCGTTGACATGCACGAGATAGCCGCGGACGGCGCGGATGCCGTCGGGATCGGTGACCGGTCCGTGGCCGGGCACCACCGTCGGCGCGTCCAGCGCGATCATCGCGTCGCAGGCGGCTATCCAGTTGGCGATCGGGCCGGCCCACACGATCGGGGTGCAGCCGACGAACAGCAGGTCCCCGGCGAACAGCACGCCCGCGTCGGCGACATGCACGACCGAGTCGGCCGCGGTGTGGGCAGGCCCCAGGTTCAGCAGCCGCACCTCGCGGCCGCCGACCTCGATGGTGAGCCGGTCGTCGAACGTCTGGTCGGCGTTTCGCAGCGTGATCCCGCTGAAGTCGAAGGGACCGAAGCGATCTCGCAGATATCGTGTCGCCGGCCCCAGGTCGGCGGTCTGGGTCATGGCCAGCATCTCGGGCGCCATGCCGTGCGCGATCTCCTCGGCCGTTCCCTTGGCGGCGATGACGCGCACCGAGCGGTCCAGCAGCTGGTTGCCGTGGGTGTGGTCGCCGTTGGAATGGGTGATCAGCGCGTCGGTGATCGGTGCGGCGTCCGTGATGGGCTGCATCGCGGCCAGCATTTCGCGGGTCAGCGCCAGGTCGAACAGCGTGTCGACGAGGAGCGACACGCAGTCGCCGGCGACCAGCCCGGCGTTGCTCCAGCCGTATCCGCCGTCGGGCAACGTCCACGCCCACACTTTCTCGGCCACCTCGTGCAGGCCGCGGGTGTAGGGAACCTTCGCCGGCGCCCGGTTGACCCGCGGCTTGTCCGGTTTGGCGTCCGGGTTGGGCCGCGGGGGCAGGCGGTGCGGAGCGGGCGTGCGGCGGACAGTCTGGCGCGTCTCGCCGAGCCCCTGCACCCGCAGTGTGACGACGTCGCCGTCGCGCAGCCAACCGGGGAATTGCGGGTCGGTCAGGTGTTCGACGAGCGTGCACGTGGGCACCGTGCCGGAGCCGAAAACATCACCGGGAGTGAGCATTACGCCGCGTGAGGCGTAGGAGATGACCTCGCCGAAGCTCCAGTCCATCGTCCCCGTCGACCCGGATCCGATCACCGCGTCGTTGACCAACGCGGTCACGTCGAGGCTCAGTTTGCCATCGCGGCGATAGGGCTGCAGTTCGTCGGGAGTCACGAGGTACGGGCCCAGGGTGACGCCGCTGTCCTTGCCCTTGGCTTGCCCGATACCCAGTTGGCCCTCCAATTGCTGCAGGTCACGCGCAGACCAGTCGTTGAAGATGGTGTAGCCGATGATGGCGTGCTCCGCTTCGTCGACCGACAGATCCTTGCCTGCACGCCCGATCACCGCCGCAATCTCCAATTCGAAGTCCTGCCAAGCACTTCCGGGAGCCATCGGCGCGTCGTCATAGGGGCCGAGCACGGTTGACGGGCAGGCGAAGTAGAACGCGGGGATGCGGTACCAGGTGTCCTTGAGCACCCGGCCGCCGCCCGTCGCCGCCTGGCAGTTGCGCATGTGGTCTAGAAAGCACAACGAGTCGCGGATCGACGGCGGGCGCGGGATCGGTGCCCGCAGCCTCACCCCGTCCACTGGCACGGTGTGCGGCGAGCGCAGCGCGTTCTCGCCCGCCTCGTGTAATCCGGCAGCCCCCAGCGCGATGAGATCCAGCAGCGTCACGCCCGGCGGCATCGGATGGATCACATCGTCGGCGAGGATCCCGGTGCGTTCGCCGTCATCGTCTCGATAGGTCACCCACCGCATGCGCATCAACATACGGATCACGACACCTCGAAGGCAGGAAAAACAGCCGAAATACGCGGTAGCGTCAACCGTTGCCGGGTGTGACGGGAGACGACTATGAAGCGCTGCATCATCGGAGGATTGGCCGCCCTGCTGACGGTCGCGGCGCCGATCGTCTCGGCGCCGGTAGCGGGCGCCGGCTGCCAGTACGAAGGTCCCGTCATCAGCAAGTGCGACGGGCCCGTCCAGCCCGACGGCACCTGGCAACGCTGCGTGGCAGTCGCCACTTTGATGTATCGGGGCGCCAGTTCCTACCTGGTGCCCGACAAGCGCTGCGATGTGATGGGTCCTGATCACCAGCCCGGTGACGGCGCGTTCGCCGACCCGCCCACGCACATCGACGACTGACGATGGGAACCGCTTGCGGCGCAAGGCGTTGCCCATTCGAACACACCGTCGTGTGGCGAAGGTCACCATCTCGGCTCCACGCCTGCTGACGACAGACTTATCGGGGGTAACGGCGGCCTGTTCCCTTGAAGCCTGCCGAGGACGAAGCTAAGTTCGTCCGCGCGATGGGATACCGAAAAAACATCAGCAACGTCGTCCCCTTGCGCCGCGCCGTCGGCGTTCCGTTGAGCAACGCCACATTGCCACTGCATTCGCAACGGATCGACGTGCCAACTTATGACAGGTCAGCGCTTCGGCCCAGTGTGGTTCACATTGGGCCGGGCAACTTTCACCGCGCTCATCAGGCCGTTTACTTCGATGACCTTGCGCGCTCAGGTGTTTCCCGACAGTGGGGAGTCACCGACATCAGCCTGCGCAATCCCAAGGTCAAAGATCTGCTGACGGCTCAGGACGGGCTTTACACCGTTGTGCAACGCGGACGTGACCGCCAAACGGCCCGCGTGGTCGGCTCGATCGGCGACTATCACTACGCGCCACACGACAGCGCAGCTGTGCGTGCCGCTCTGACGGATCCTCAAACCCGCATCGTCAGCCTGACTATCACCGGGAATGGGTACTACCTGGACCCGTGTACCGGCGAATTCGATGCCTCCCACCCCGACGTGCGCGCCGATCTGGCCGCACCGTCCGCGTCGTGCTTTGCCACGGCGTGGGCATACCTGACCGAGGCACTCGACTTCCGCCGCCGCGCCGGTATTGCCCCGTTCACGGTGCTGTGCTGTGACAACATCCCGGACAACACGCAGATGGCGCGCACCGCGCTCGTGTCGTTCGCGATGTTGCGTGATCCGGGCCTCGCCCGCTGGATCGAGACCAATGTCGCCTTCCCGTCGACCATGGTCGACCGGATCACGCCGCAGACCTCGGACGAGGACTGCGAATTCGTCGAACGCACATTCGGCATCGCCGACAAACTGCCGGTGCTGACCGAACCGCATTCTCAGTGGATCATCGAGGACAGCTTTTCCCACGGCCGCCCGCCGCTCGAGGAGGTCGGCGCCGAGTTCGTCGCCGACGTCAGCGACTACAAACTCGTTAAGACCCGGCTGCTCAACGCAACTCATTTGGCACTCGGGTGCCTGGCCACGCTGGCCGGCTACGAGCGGACGGACGAAGCGATGAATGACCCGGTCATTTACGGCTACGTCGAGGCGCTCATGCGCGACGAGATCCAGCCGCTGCTACCGGCCGCGCATCCGATGAACACCCGCGCCTATCGGAACACGTTGCTCACCCGGCTCAGCAATCCCCGTATCCCCGACCAGTTGTCGCGGTTGGCACGCCGGGGATCGGAAAAGATGCCGTCGTTTGTGCTGCCCTCCTTGCAGGAGGCGATCAAGCAGGGCGGACCGCACAACCTTCTGATGCTCGCCGTGGCCGGGTGGGCCCGCTATCTGCGCGGCCACGACCTCGACGGCCGCACAATCCACATCCAGGACCCGCAGGCAGAACTGCTGACGGAGCTGGCGACCCGGGGAGGAAACAACGCCTACCCGCTGCTGGAACACGAAATCTTCACCGACCTGCGTGGGGTGCCCCACTTTGCCGAGCACCTCAGCGAGATGATCGCCGACATCGATGCGCGCGGCGTGCAACCCACACTGCGCGAAGCGCTGGGGGACACCGGTCGGGAGGTGGCATGGGGCTGAACCCTCAGGGGCTGGCCGTGATGCGCGAATTCGACCCAGCCCAGATCACCACTTTGCTCTGCGACGCCGACGACAACCTCTTCCCTTCTGAGGCACCGGCTTTCGACGCCTCGGTCGAGGTGACCAACCGCTTCCTGGCCAGGTTCGGCGTGTCGGCACCTCTGACCGCCGACGACTTGCGGAAGAAGGCCGTCGGCAAGAACTTCCGCAGCACCGCACTCGACCTGGCTGTGCTGTGCGAGATCCCGATGGATCAGACGCTGGCAGAGGGCCGCCCCGGGGCAGTTGTCGCTTCACATTCCGACGTGGCAACCGATCGTGCGCTGTGCGCCGACGAACTCGAGAAATGGGTGCGTCAGGAGCGTGAGCACGTCACCGCTCACCTGTCGGTCACTCTGAGGCCAGACCCACAGGTGCTGTCCCCGCTGCGCGACCTCGCCTCGCGGTACACGTTGACCGCGGTCAGCTCCAGCGCTTTGCTGCGTCTGGATGCCTGTTTCACCGCCACCGAACTCGACGCGCTCATTCCGGCGCCGGTGCGTTTCAGCGCGGAAGACTCGCTTCCCGTGCCGACGAGCAAGCCTGATCCGGCGGTGTACCGCCATGCCGGCGAGGTCATGGGCATCGGCACTCATCAAGGCCTGGCCATCGAAGACTCCGTCGCCGGCGTGAGCTCCGCAGTGGCGGCCGGGTATCTCACCGTCGGCAACCTCATGTTCGTCCCGGACGACGAACGTTCTTGCCGCAGTGACGAACTCATCAATGCGGGTGCCCACGCGATCACCGACTCGTGGTCTGCGCTCACCGATGCCCTCTTGTCGCCGGCCGCGACGTAACTATTCCTTGCGCACCTCGTCGGGCGTCTTGTCCGGCCGTAGTCCGCGCCAACTTGGTTGACGCAGGCGCCCGTCCGATGTCCATTCGCTGTAACGAACTTCGCCGACGAGTGTCGGCTCGACGAACGTCACCCCTTTCGCATCCTTGGTGGGAAGCCTTGCGTTGAATGGTGATTCATCGGTGCGCAACGGCGCCAGGGTTTTCTTGAGGTTGGCCAGATCGCGTTCGGAAAAGCCGGTGCCGACTTTCCCGGCGTAGCAGAGCCCGCCCTCATCCGGGATGCCCATCAGCAGTGAGCCGATGCCGCTGGTGCGCCCGCCTTCACCGGCGCGCCAGCCGCCGATGACGACTTCTTGGGTGTTCCAGTGCTTGTCTTTGATCCACGACGCCGAGCGACGACCCGGCTGGTAGGTGGCGTCGCGTTTCTTCGCGACCACGCCTTCCCAGCTGTGCTTGCGCGAATACTCCAGCGCCTCGGCACCGTCTCCGGGCAACAGGTCGGGGACAATGAGATCGGTGCCACGAGCCAAGGTTTCCAGAAGTTGGCGCCGGTCGCGGTACTTGGCCCGCAGCAGCGAACGGCCGTCCAGATAGAGCAAGTCGAACGCCCAGTACTCGACCCGGGTGGCACGCACCCTGTTCTGCATTTCGGAAAACCGGGGTACCCCGGATTCGTCCAGCGCGACGACCTCGCCGTCGAGCACGACGTGATGGTCGGCGAGATCCTTTGCAAGCGAGCGGAATTGGGGATACTCGCCGGTGACATCCCGGCCGCGCCGCGACCGCAGCCGCACAGCGCCGTGGTCGGCGTCGACGAGCAGCCGATAGCCGTCCCACTTGCCCTCGAATGCCCACTGCGACGCCTTCAGGTGTGCCACTGACCCTTCGGTGGCGAGCATCGGGGTCAGTTCGTCGAATGCGAAGACCTTCTGGTCTTTCATCCGGTGCGCCAGCCATTGATCGCCGCTGGTTTGAATCAGCGCGTACCGCCCGGAGATCCGGTTGCCGTGCAGGGTGACGATGACTTCCCCATTTTCGGCGGAGTCGCGGAACTTCTCGGCCTCGTACGTGCCCGCATCCCAGATGATCACCTTGCCCGCACCGTACTCCCCCTTGGGGATCGTGCCCTCGAAGGTGGCGTATTCCAGCGGGTGGTCCTCGGTGTGCACCGCCAGATGGTTCACCGACGGAGTTTCGGGTAAGTTTTTGGGCACCGCCCACGACACCAGCACGCCGTCGCGCTCCAGCCGAAAGTCGTAGTGCAGGCGGCGAGCGTGATGCTCCTGGATGACGAACGCATTGCCTTGGCCGGTAACGGGTTTCCCGGCGGGAACGGGCTCCGGTGTCTTCGACGCGTCGCGCATGCTGCGGTATTTCGTCAGCCGGTCGGGGACGATGTCGGCGTCCAGCTGCGCCAGCAGGTCGCCGTCGCGCCCGACCCGCGCCAGCACCTCGTCGTAGGACAGTTGGCGAAGCTTTCTGTCGTCGAGTTCCTCCCAGGTGCGCGGCGCGGCCACCGTCGGCTGCTCGCGCCCGCGCAGCGAATACGGCGCGATCGTGGTCTTCGACCCGTTGTTTTGGCTCCAGTCCACAAACACCTTGCCGGCCCGCAGACTCTTGGTCATGGTCGAAGTGACCAGCTTCGGCATCGACTTTTCCAGTTGCTGCGCAACACGTTTGGCCAACACCACTGCGCCCCGGCTGCTGACCGGCTTGTCCAGCGGAGCGTAGAGGTGCAGCCCCTTGCTGCCGCTGGTGAGAGGGAATGTGGTCAGCCCGATGTCGGCCATCAGGTCCCGCACGGCGCGGGCCACCGTGGCGAGCTGCGCCAACGTCACGCCTTCGCCGGGGTCGAGGTCGAACACCAAACGTGTTGCCGGGCCGGGTTTTAACTCCTCCCCATTTCGCGTCCACTCCGCGGTAAACCGCCACTGCGGCACATGTACCTCGAGCGCGGCCTGCTGGGCGATCCAGGCCAGTCCGTCCGCGCTGTCGATGATCGGATACGTCGTCGTCGCGGACTTGTGCACCACGCTGGCGCGCGGCAGCCAGTCCGGCGCCGAGGACGCCAGCTGCTTTTCGAAGAACGACGGCTGGTCGACGCCGTTGGGCCAGCGCTTGCGGGTGGCGGCGCGTCCGGCGATGTGCGGCACCATCACCTCGGCGATGCTGGTGTAATAGGCGAACACGTCGGATTTGGTGGTGCCCGTCGCCGGGTAGAGCACCTTGTCGGCGTTCGTCAGCTTCACCAGGGGCGCCATAGCGCCAAACTACGCGTCCCGGCGTCGAAAAGGGCTGCTGACCACCAACTATCGTCTTTGTCGTCAATAATCGTGACGTAGGACACTAAAACGTTACAGAGCCGGCCGCGTTGGGCACGCGGTTGATAATGGACAAAACTGGGATTGTGGCGCATGCGCGTTTGTCACCCGTACTTGGTTCCGCTGACGTAGGCGTGCAGCACCTACGCAAAATCGATTCGGACCGTGGGCCGGGAGGAGTTGTGCAATCGTGCCTAACGCGATGAACCTGAACAACGCGACGCTGAGCAAGCTGCCGATCGCGACACCGCGCTATGACCGCAGCAAGGTCAGCGTCGGTATCGCGCATATCGGGGCGGGTCACTTCCACCGGGCGCATCAGGCCATGTACATCGACCGGCTGCTGCAGCAGGGGCTGGCCCACGAGTGGGGCATCTGCGGGGTCGGCGTGTTGCCGAGCGACTGGCCCATGCGTGACGTCCTACGCGACCAGGACGGCCTCTACACGCTGATCGTGGAGAACCCCGACGGTAGCCGCGACCCGCACGTGATCGGCTCGATCATCGACTATCGTTACGCCCCCGACGATCCTGAGGCAGCGCTGGAGGTGCTGGCCGCGGCGTCCACCCGGATCATTTCGCTGACCATCACCGAGGGCGGCTACCGCGACCCCGACGGGCCCGCGTTCACGTTGATCACCGAGGCGCTGGCCAAGCGCCGCGACCGCGGGATCGCCGCGCCGACGATTGCGTCGTGCGACAACATCGAGGGCAACGGTGACGTCGTAAGCCGGGCCGTCCTGGCGAATGCCGAAAGCCGGGATCCAGCGCTCGCGGAATGGATCGCCGAACACGCCCGGTTTCCGAGTTCGATGGTCGACCGGATCACCCCGGCCACGACGCTGGATATGGCCGCGACGGTGCGGCGCGAATTCGGTGTCAACGACCGGTGGCCCGTGGTGGCCGAGCCGTTCGCCGCCTGGGTGCTCGAAGACGATTTTGCCGATGACAGGCCACCGCTGGAAGAAGCGGGCGTGCTGCTTGTCGACGATGTCCGCCCGTACGAGTTGATGAAGCTGCGACTGCTCAACGCGGGGCATCAGTGCCTGTGCTATTTCGCTCATCTGTGCGGCTTCGAATTTGTTCACGAGGCGGCCCGCGACCCCTTGCTCGCCGAATTCCTGCTCGCCTACTTCCAGTTCGAAGCCATCCCGACGCTGCCGCCGGTGCCCGAGATCGACCTCCACGACTACAGCTGCAACCTGCTCGAGCGATTCGCCAACCCCTGTGTCCGCGATACCGTTGCGCGGCTGTGCGCCTACTCGTCGGATCGCATTCCGAAATGGCTGCTGCCGGTGATCCAGGACAACTTGGCCAACGATGGGTCTGTTCGGCTGGCGGCGGCGGCGGTGGCCAGCTGGGCGCGCTACGCCGAGGGCGTCGACGAGTGGGGTAACCCATTCGAGGTGGTGGACCAACTGGCGGATTCGCTGATTCCGATCGCCCGCTCGCAGCACGAAAATCTCACCGCATTCATCGAGATCACTGCCGTGTTCGGAGATCTGGCGCAGCAGCCGCGTTTTGTCCAGGCATACAGTTGGGCACTGGATTCACTGCAGCGCAAAGGGGCTCGGGCGACGCTGGAAGAGCTGCTGCAATGAGCCGCGGGCTCGTGATCGGTGAATCGTTGATCGACATCGTCGGGTCCGAAGAGCACGTCGGCGGCAGCCCGCTCAACGTCGCCGTCGGCCTTGCCCGGCTGGGCCGCGAGATCGATCTTTTGACCCACATCGGCGACGACCCGCACGGTCGGCACATCGCCGAGCATGCCAAAAATGCTGGGGTGCAACTTGTTTCGGGCAGCATGACTGCCACGCGAACACCGACCGCGCGGGTAACCGTGGACGAGAACGGCTCGGCCGACTACGTATTCGATTTGGAGTGGCAACTGTCCGGGACCCCGGAAGTGGCGCCACCACTCGTCGTGCACACGGGATCGATTGCCGCTGTGCACGAACCCGGGTGCCTGGCGGTCGCCGCCCTCGTCGACACCTATCGCGTTTCGGCGACGGTCACCTTCGATCCCAACGTGCGCCCGGCGTTGATCGTCGACCGCGACCTGGCCCGCGAGCGCATCGACCATCTCCTCGAGCGCAGTGACGTCGTCAAGGTCAGCGAGGAGGACCTGCGCTGGATCGACCCCGACCGCCCGCCCGAGGTGGTTGCCCGAAGCTGGCTGGCGTCGGGACCGTCGATCGTCGCGGTCACGATGGCCGAGCAGGGCGCATTCGCGTTGTGCGCGGGCGGTGAGGTGCGGGTGCCGGCCAGGCCGGTGCATGTGGTGGACACCGTCGGCGCCGGCGACGCGTTCATGGCAGGACTGATCGACGCGCTGTGGGCGATGGGCCTGCTGGGCGCTGATCGCCGTGGTGCGCTGCGGCGAATCCCGCCGGAGACGCTGACCGATGCGCTGCGCGCGGCGACGTTGTCATCGGCGCTGACGGTTGCACGCGCGGGTGCCGATCTGCCCGACCGGGCATCGGTTTCGGCCGCGGCGTCCCGATTCGACGGCTAACGTATCCGCTACCCCGAGAAGACGAGGGGAAGCCTATGCGCCGTACGTTGCTGTCCTGGTCTGCGCGCATCGGTGCCCTCGCCACCGACACGAACGAAACAGCCCTGCAGAAGCGGCTCACCGTCATGCTGTGCGCGGGTACTCTTCCGCTCACGGCGTTGTGGAGCGTGATCTACCTGCAGATGCACGTCCCGTTGGCCGCAGTGATCCCGGCGTTTTACACGTTCGTCACCCCGCTCAACACCGCAGTGTTCGCCTGGACCCGCAATCTGGAGTTCTACCGGTCCAGCCAACTGCTGCTGATCCTGGTCTTGCCGTGGTTGGTGACGCTGGCACTGGGGGGATTTCGGCAGTCCAGCGTCGTCATCATCTGGGCCGCGCTGTGTCCGCTGGGATCGCTTCTGCTGGAAGAGCTTCGGCGGACAGTGCTCTGGATCGTCGGCTTCGTCGCGCTGCTCGTCGTGACCGCTGCGCTGCAGCCCCATCTGACGCCCGCCGATCTGCCCGACGCCTTTGTCACCTGGTTCTTCGTGCTCAACGTCGGATCCGTGATCGCAATAGTTTTCACGCTGTTGCACTACTTCGTCGCGCGTCGCAACTTCTTCCAGGAGACCTCGGAGATGTTGCTGCTCAACATCTTGCCGAAGGAGATATCCGAGGCGCTGAAAACCGAACCGCGCGCGATCGCCGCCCACTATGACGGCGCCAGCATCCTGTTTGCGGACATCGTCGAATTCACTCCGATGGCAGCCGCCATGTCGCCGCTGAACTTGGTGGATCTGCTCAACGAGGTGTTCCAGTGCTTCGACGCTCTCGTCGACAAATACGACCTGGAGAAGATCAAGACGATCGGCGACTGCTACATGGTCGCCGCAGGCGTGCCGCGCCCCCGCGCCGACCATGCCCAAGCCCTTGTCGAGTTGGCTCTCGACATGCGGTCTGAAATTGGTCGTCGGACGTTCGGCGGGCGCAGGCTGGGCTTTCGCATCGGCATCAACTCCGGTCCGGTGGTCGCCGGTGTGATCGGGCGCAAGAAATTCAGCTATGACCTGTGGGGTGAGACCGTCAACATGGCCAGCCGCATGGAGTCGCACGGGCAAAGCGGCGTCATCCACATCAGCCAGGGCACCTTCGAGCTCGTCCGCGGTGAATTCGATTGCGAAGCCCGCGGGCCGATCGACGTCAAGGGCGCAGGCCGCGTGCAGACGTGGTGTGTGATCGGAAGGAAGTCAGACGATCGAGATCGACGCTTACCCGGCTGATCATGCGGGCATACTGACACTATGCGTTCCATCTGGAAGGGCTCGATTGCCTTTGGCCTGGTCAACGTCCCGGTCAAGGTGTACAGCGCCACGGAGGACCACGACATCAAGTTCCACCAGGTGCACGCCAAGGACAATGGGCGAATCCGCTACAAGCGGGTCTGCGAGGTGTGCGGCGAAGTGGTCGACTACCGCGACCTCGCACGGGCATACGAATCCGACGACGGCCAGATGGTGGTGATCACCGACGAGGACATCGCCACGTTGCCCGAGGAACGCAGCCGCGAGATCGAGGTGCTGGAATTCGTTCCGGCAAGTGAACTCGACCCGATGATGTATGACCGCAGCTACTTTTTGGAGCCGGATGGTAAGTCATCCAAATCGTATGTGCTGCTGGCCAAGACGCTTGCCGAAACCGACCGGGTGGCGATAGTGCATTTCGCGCTGCGCAACAAGACGCGGCTTGCGGCGTTGCGTGTCAAGGACTTCAGCAAGCGCGAGGTGATGGTGATCCATACCTTGTTGTGGCCCGACGAGATTCGCGACCCGGACTTCCCGATCCTGGACAAGAAGGTCGAGATCAAACCGGCCGAACTCAAGATGGCCGGCCAGGTCGTGGAATCGATGGCCGATGACTTCAACCCGGATCGCTACCACGACGACTACCAGGAACAGCTGCACGAATTGGTCCAGGCCAAACTCGAAGGCGGCGAAGCGTTTACCACCGAGGAGCAGCCGAAGGAACTGGACGAGACCGAGGACGTCTCGGATCTGCTGGCCAAGCTGGAGGCCAGCGTGAAGGCGCGCTCCGGCGACGGGAAGGCCCCCGCGAAAAAGACGGCGGGCAAGAAAGCACCGGCGAAAAAAGCGCCTGCGAAAAAGTCCGCGGCCAAGAAGGCGCCCGCCAAGAAGGCTCGGGCCAAGGCCGGCTCTAAGTCGTGACGGCGGTGCGACCTGACTGAGCAGGCCAGCGTAATAACTGAAATGAGAGACGGTCGCTGATGGCAGGTGGTGGGACGAACGGCCGTCGTGGCCCGATACTGCGCTACACGTTTGGTGGTGCCCTGTGCCTGCTCGCGGGCATTAACTTGCTGATCGGGTCGCCGTGGTACCTATGCCTGGCCATTGCTGCGGTCGCCGGCATAATCATCCTGGGGCATGGCCGGATTTTTCGGGCCGGGGTCAGCCGAACGACGGATGAGTGGTGTGCCGCTACGTTCCCTGGTACGAGGGAAACGCATACTCAACAAGTGTGCTATTCCCGTTGCTGGGAGTTGGTTTTGTGGCGATGGGATACGCTCCCGGCAATCCCGCGTGGCTTCGGTTCGTCGGTATTCTTCTCTTGGGAATAACGCCACTGTGTGTGTTCTTCGTTTTGCGCATGCGACGCCGATACCTTCTGCGCATAACTCCGTCGGTATTGACAATGCAACTGGGCGGGCGGGGATCCGAGATGACCGAAATCCGGCGTGAGTGTGTCGATTCAATTGAGCCCAAGATGGTTCCGATCGGGGCGTTCCAGTCGCTACAGGTGGCCATTACTTACCGCCCCATTGATTCGGGCACAGGTTCGACGAAGACTGTGCTCGTCGGTCCGCCGCCGGGGCCGGAAGCCATACAGTTGAGCGTTCAGCCGAATAACCTTCTCGACGCGCTCGTGGCTTGGAAAGACGCAACCAACGAGAGCCCGAGTGCGCTGTTGGACCGGATCGAACGCATCCTTCGAGGCCGCGCAATGGCTGGTGTGTGACCCTTGCAGCACGTCCTGCATCCGCGGAAATCCTCACGAGTCTCTAGCGCGACTCTGCGATTTGGTACGCCGCCGCGGCGTATCGCGTACGAATCCGCAGTGTCGCGCCGCAGGCAGACCCGCCCACAGATAACCCCGGGGCGCTCCGATGGCCGGACTCGGTGCGGCGAGGTATGAAGCCGGCGGCCAAGTAGTTCCGGGCCAAGGTGGGCTCGAAGCACACCACACTCCCCCCGCAGGTCGTCATCATTTGATGACGCTCCGAGGAGCACATCGCCGTCACAGCCCGCTAACTAGAACGTGTTTCAGAAAAGGGGTTCCACCGCCGCCCACGGCTTGTTAGCGTGTCGCCCGTGATACTCGACAAATTCCGGCTCGACAACCAAGTTGCCGTGATTACCGGGGCCGGACGCGGTCTTGGCGCGGCCATCGCACTGGCCTTCGCTGACGTCGGCGCCGACGTCGTCATCGCTTCCCGGACCCAATCCCAACTAGAGGCCGTCGCCGAACAGGTCCGCGCCGCAGGCCGCCGCGCCCACGTCGTCGCCGCGGATCTGGCGCACCCGGAACAGACCGCCCAGCTCGCCGGCCAAGCGGTCGAGGCGTTCGGGCGGCTGGACATCGTGGTCAACAACGTCGGCGGCACGATGCCCAACGCGCTGCTGAACACCTCGACCAAAGACCTCAAAGACGCGTTCACCTTCAACGTCGGCACCGCGCATGCGCTGACCACCGCCGCGGTGCCGCTGATGCTCGAGCACTCCGGCGGCGGCAGCATCATCAACATCACCTCGACGATGGGACGGGTGGCCGGACGCGGCTTCGCCGCCTACGGCACCGCCAAGGCCGCGCTCGCCCACTACACGCGGCTCGCTGCCCTGGACCTGTGCCCCAAGATCCGGGTCAACGCCATTGCGCCCGGCTCGATCGCCACCTCGGCCCTGGACATCGTCGCCTCCAACGACGAGCTGCGAGAGCCGATGGAGAAGGCGACACCCATGCGCCGACTCGGGCAACCAGATGAGATCGCAGCCGCCGCAGTCTATTTGGCGTCACCTGCCGGCGCCTATCTGACCGGCAAGGTCCTGGAAGTCGACGGCGGCATCACCTTTCCCAACCTCGACCTCCCGATCCCGGACCTGTGACCATGGCCATTCGCGTCGCCCAGATCGGCACCGGCAACGTCGGCGCCCACGCGCTACGAGCGCTCATCACCAATCCCGAATTCGAGCTCACCGGTGTGTGGGTATCGTCGGACGCCAAAGCCGGCAAAGACGCCGGAGAGCTTGCCGGACTTGATGTTTCGACCGGCGTCGCCGCCACCACCGACCTGGATGCGGTGCTGGCCACCCGGCCGCAGTGTGCGGTCTACACCGCGATGGCCGACAACCGGCTGCCCGACGCGCTCGAAGACTACCGGCGCATCCTCGCCGCGGGAGTCAACGTCGTCGGCAGCAGCGCGGTGTTCCTGCAATACCCCTGGCAGGTGATTCCGCAGGAGATGCTCGCGCCGCTCGAAGACGCTGCGCGGGAAGGCAATTCGAGTCTGTTCGTCAACGGCATCGACCCCGGGTTTGCCAACGACCTGCTGCCGCTGGCCCTGGCCGGCACCTGCCAGAGCATCCAGCAGGTCCGCTGCATGGAGATCGTCGACTACGCCACCTACGACAGCGCGACAGTCATGTTCGACGTGATGGGCTTCGGCAAACCGATCGACGAGATCCCCATGCTGCTGCAGCCCGGCGTGCTCAGCCTGGCCTGGGGATCGGTGGTGCGCCAACTCGCCGCCGGTCTGGGCATCGAACTCGACGAGGTCACCGAGCGCTACGAACGCGAGCCGGCGCCAGCGGATTTCGAGATCGCCTCCGGACACATCCCGCAGGGCAGTGCGGCCGCACTGCGCTTCGAGGTGCTCGGGATGGTCGATGGCCGACCGGCGGTGGTCCTCGAACACGTCACCCGGTTGCGCGAGGACCTGCGGCCGGATTGGCCCCAGCCGGCACAGCCCGGCGGGTCCTACCGCGTCGAGATCACCGGCGAACCCTCGTATGCCGTCGACCTCTGCCTCTCCAGCCCCAACGGCGACCACAACCACGCCGGCCTGGTCGCTACCGCGATGCGCGTCGTCAACGCGATCCCTGCCGTCGTCGCGGCGCCGCCCGGGATCCGGACGACTCTGGATCTGCCGCTGGTGACCGGCCGGGGTCTCTACACCGCCGGCTGAATGTTTCGGCTAACCTAACTTTCTGATTTCGCCCAGCGAAAGTGAGTTAGGTGGCGCAGAGCACCCAGGTCAGGACCGGCTGGTATCTGCTCGGGCCGGCGTTCGTCGCAGCGATCGCCTACGTCGACCCCGGCAACGTCGCCGCGAATGTCAGCGCCGGCGCGCAATTCGGGTTCTTGCTGCTGTGGGTGATCGTCGCCGCCAATGTGATGGCCGGGCTGGTGCAGTACCTGTCGGCCAAGCTCGCACTGGTCAGCGGGCGCACGCTGCCCGAGGCCGTCGGAATTCGCATGACGCGTCCGGCCCGGCTGGCCTACTGGGTCCAGGCCGAGATCGTCGCGATGGCGACCGACGTCGCCGAAGTGATCGGCGGAGCCGTCGCGCTGCGCATCCTGTTTCATCTGCCGCTACTGCTGGGCGGGGTGATCACCGGCGTGGTGTCGTTGCTGTTGCTGGGCATCCAGGATCGACGCGGTCAGCAGTTGTTCGAGCGGGTCATCACCGGCCTGCTGCTGGTCATCGCGATCGGATTCACGGCCAGCTTCTTCGTCGCGACCCCGCCGCCCGACGAAGTGCTCGGCGGACTGCTGCCGCGGTTCCGCGGCACCGAAAGCGTGCTGCTGGCCGCTGCGATGTTGGGCGCCACCGTGATGCCCCACGCCGTGTATCTGCACTCCGGCCTGGCTCGCGACCGGCACGGGCATCCGGCGCCTGGGCCGTGGCGGCGTCGGCTGTTGCGGGTCACCCGCCTGGACGTCGGGCTGGCGATGATCGTCGCCGGAGCGGTCAACGGCGCAATGCTGCTGGTCGCAGCGCTCAACATGCAGGGCCGCGGCGGAACCGGAACCATCGACGGCGCCTACGTGGCGGTGCGCGACACCGTGAACCCGACGATCGCGGTGTTCTTCGCGATCGGGTTGCTGGCGTCCGGACTGGCGTCATCGTCGGTGGGCGCGTATGCCGGCGCGATGATCATGGCTGGTTTGCTGTACCGGTCGGTGCCGATGGTGGTGCGCCGGCTCGTCACACTGGCCCCCGCCCTGCTGATTCTGGCCGTCGGTCTCGACCCGACCCGCACGCTGGTGTTGTCGCAGGTGGTGCTGTCGTTCGGGATCCCGCTCGCGGTGCTGCCGCTGGTCGCGTTGACCAGCGACCGCACGCTGATGGGCGCCGACGTCAACCACCGCCTCACCACCGCTGTTGGCTGGCTGGTCGGGGTTTTGATTAGTCTGCTGAACGTGGTGCTGATCTACCTCACCGTGAAGGGCTAGTGCCGGCCCGTCGTCATACCTACTTCGCGTACGGGTCCAACCTGTGCGTGCAGCAGATGGCGCAGCGCTGTCCCGACGCCGTAGATCCGCGTCCGGCCGTGCTGGGTAATCACGACTGGCTGATCAACCAGCGCGGCGTGGCCACCGTCGAGCCGTTTGCCGGAACCCGGGTACACGGGGTCGTCTGGCGACTCTCCGATCACGACTTGGCGGCGCTGGACAGCGCGGAAGGTGTGCCGCGGCGCTACCGGCGCGACCGGCTGACGGTGCATACCGACGACGGGCCGTCGCACGCGTGGGTGTACATCGACCACCGAGTCGATCCCGGTGTGCCGCGACCGGGCTACCTCGAGCGCATCATCGACGGCGCAATCCATCACCGGCTGCCGCGCCGCTGGATCGACTTTTTGCGCCGATGGGACCCGGCCCATTGGTCTCGGCCGGCGTCTGCACCGGGAACGCCTGCACCGCAATCACTTTCAGAACTGCTGTCGGGCGGCGGCGTGACCGAAGTCAGCCGGCTGCGCTCGCGATTCGGTTTTCTCGCCATTCACGGCGGCGGCCTGGAACAGATGACCGACGTGATCGCCGAACGCGCCGCCGACGCCGCCGACGCGTCGGTGTATCTGGTGCGCCATCCCGACCACTACGCGCACCACCTGTCGTCGGCCCGTTTCGACCCCGCCGAATCGGCCCGGCTCGCGGAGTTCCTCGACCACGTCGACGTCACGATCTCGCTGCACGGCTATGGGCGGGTCGGACGCGGGACCCACCTTTTGGCCGGGGGCCGCAACCGCGCGCTGGCCGCCCACGTCGCCAAGCACGTCGACCTGCCGGGCTACCAGGTGGTCACCGACCTCGACAAGATCCCGTCCGAGTTGCGTGGGCTGCACCCGCACAACCCGGTCAACCGGACACGCGACGGCGGTACGCAACTGGAACTGCCGCCGCGGGTCCGCGGAATCAGCCCGCGCAGCCCCCTGCCCGGCGACGACGGACTCTCACCGGTAACCTCCGCCCTGGTGCAAGGGTTGGCCGCGGCGGCCCGATCCTGGGAACAGATCGGAGTTACTGATTAGCAAGGGTTTTCGCTTTTCCATCGGCATCCACGCGGTCAAGTCCCGCGCCGCGCTGCTCGACAAGGCACGGCGGCTGGAGGATTACGGATTCGACGTCCTGCATCTGCCCGACCATCTGGGTGCGCCGGCGCCGTTTCCAGTGCTGGCCGCGATCGCGCAGGCCACCACAACGGTCCGGCTGGGCACCTATGTGCTCAACGCGTGCTTCTACAAGCCGGCGCTGTTGGCGCGCGACGCCGCCGAGGTCGATCTGCTCAGCGACGGGCGCCTGGAGATCGGGCTCGGCGCCGGCTACGTGCGCGAAGAATTCGAGGCCGCGGAGCTGCCCTATCCGAGCGCCGGGCGTCGCGTCGACTGCCTCGAGCACGTGACCACCTACCTCAAGGAGCACCTGCCCAGCATCCCGATTCTGATCGCCGGCAACGGCGACCGGCTGCTGACGGTGGCCGCCCGGCACGCCGACATCATCGGCCTGACGGGTGCGAACCCGAGAGCGGTGGGCGACCCGCTGGCCGAGCGGATCGACTTCGTCCGCGCGGCTGCCGGCGACCGGTTCGACGATCTCGAATTGAACCTGGCAATCACAGCGGTGCCGGCCGACAACGCCGGGATACCGGACCTGTCGCTGACCCGAAGGTATGCGCCGACGCTGTCCGATGCGGAGCTGTTGGAGTTGCCCGCGGTGTTGAGCGGCTCGCCCCGCGACATGGCCGACAGGTTGCGCGGATACCGTGACACCTACGGGCTGACATCGTTCACTGTGCAGGAGAATCACGCCGAGGGCTTCGCCAAGGTGATCGCGGAGCTGCGCTGAGCTGCAACCGAATCCGATAATTCACAGAAATTTCGGCGTCGAGGGGTAGTGGTGCGGCGGCGACGCTCCTACCATGCTTCTGCATGGAGAGGCTGAGCGGTCTCGACGCCAGTTTCTTGTACACCGAAACACACACCCAGCCGCTGAATGTGTGTTCGGTCGTGGAGCTGGACACGTCCACGACCCCCGGCGGTTACACCTTCGATCGGCTCCGCGACGGGTTGGAGCAGTGGATCAAGGCGCTGCCGGAGCTACGGGCCAAGCTGGCAGACAGCCGGTTCAATCTGGATCACCCGGTGTGGGCAGACGACACCGACTTCGACATCGAGCGGCATCTGAAACGCATCCGCTTGCCCGCGCAAGCCGGGCGACACGAACTGGCCGAAATCTGCGGTCGCATCGCCGGCGAGCCCCTGGACCGCCGCAGACCGCTGTGGGAAATGTGGGTGATCGAGGACGATACCGACGGCCAGTTGGCGGCGGTGACCAAGGCCCACCACGCCGCGGTGGACGGGATTCTGGCCGCCAACCTGTTCGCCCGGCTGTGCAGCAGCGAGCCTGAGGCTCCGCCACCCGACCCGGTGGACGGCCTGGGCCGGCCGAGCCGGCTCGAGATCGCGGCCGACGGGCTGCTGAACGTCGCCACCCGGCCGCTGCGCCTTGCCGGCGTCCTGTCGACGACCGCCACATCAGTTGTGACAACGCTGCGTCGCGCCCGCGCAGGACAGACCATGGCTGCACCGTTCGCGGCACCGAAATGCCGATTCAACGCTGCCATTACCAGCGAGCGGGCCGTCGCCTTCACACAGTTGAAGCTCGCCGACGTCAAGGCGGTGAAGAACCGCTTTGGTGTCAAGGTCAACGACGTCGTCATGGCACTGTGCGCCGGTGCTCTGCGGCGGCTGCTGGCCGAGCATGGCGAGCTGCCGAAGCGTTCGCTGGTCGCGATGGTGCCGGTGTCGGTGCACGGCCGATCCAACCGGTCGGGGCGCAACCAGGTGTCCGGAATGTTTTGCCGTCTGCTGACCCAAATCGAAGATCCCGTCGAACGGTTGCGGGGCATCACCCACGCCACCGCAATCGCCAAAGACCACAGCGCGGCGATCGGCCCGACCCTGCTGCAGGACTGGACACACTTGGCCAACCAGCCTCTGTTCAACGCCGCGTCGCGCCTTTACCCCAAGACCGGACTCGCCAACTTTCCGGTGTACAACCTGATCATCTCGAACGTGCCCGGCCCACAAGCGCCGCTGTATTTCCTTGGCGCACAACTCAAAGCCATGTATCCGCTGGGTCCGATATTTCACAGCTGCGGGCTCAACATCACCGTCATGTCGCTTGACGGCACGCTCAACGTGGGCATTCTCGCCTGCCCGCGATTGATACCCGATGTGTGGAAATTGGCCGACAACTTCCCGGTTGAGCTCGCCGCGCTGCTGCGCGCACCCTGACCGAATGACGTTGCTGGCCGCAACTCTCGCAGCCGTCTGAATGTTATGGCACTGGTACCATAACCTTATGGCGCTCAAGAAGACGACAGTAATGGTCGACGAGAACGATCTCGCGGTGATCAAGGAGGCCGCCGCACGTGAAGGACGGCCCGAATCGGAATACTTTCGCGACGCCTTTCACCTCGCCGCGCTGAGGGCTCGTCGCTGGCCCGAGGATTGGGACATTCCTGCGCTCGATTATGGACATCCGGTGTCCGCTGACGAGATCCACCAAGTGGTCGCCGATGCTGCCGGAGACAGCGCGGGGTGATCATCGTGGGCGACACCTCCGGGCTGGTGGCCGCGTTCAACTCCGCTGACCCGGAACACATGGCGGCGCGAACGGCTCTGACCGAGGCCGCCCTGACCGTCATCTCCCCGTTGGTTTTCCTCGAGATCGAGCACATCACCACCCGAAATGTCGGTCGGCGGGAAGCGCTCGCGATCAACGATTGGCTGCTCGCCCAGGAGCAGATCGGCCGCATTGCCATCCCCGCCGTTTCGGCGCCCACACTGCGCACCGCGCGAAGAATCCAAAACCGTTACGACGCTTTGCGTCTCGACCTCACCGACGCTGTCTCTGTCGTGGTGGCCGAACAGTACGAAACCGACACGGTGCTCACACTCGACCGTCGGGATTTTCGCGCTGTCGCTCCCCTGACCGGCGCTCAGGCATTCCGAATCCTGCCCGACGACAGGTAGCGGTCGCCTCTAACGACGACGTTCACAAGGCGTCGACGGCCACGTATCGTGCGGGTCGCGCTCTGCCCGCTAAACTCACATCCGCCATACCCGACGATCAGCTGAACCGCCGGAAACGGCACCAGGACGTCGAGAACACCGTCGAAATCCATCCGCAGCCCGGACGGCCAGGTTTCAGTCAGGTATTCACAAGACGTCCTCCGCCCTCGGGGACCTGAAGAAAACTCGCCGATGCCTGGTCACCGGCGGTGAGCTCTTAGGGCTGAGAACGTGATTGTGCCGATTTGGGAACGTGATGAAGCTAGGTTGCCGCGATGGGGCGGCCGTTGGTTCGAATAACTAAGCGCCTACCGCAAATAGAAGAGTAGGAGAGCGCGGCAGCCGCCTAGCTGTTGCCCGCCGGAAGCCTGTCGCCGGCGTGATCGCTGTCTGTACCATTCGAACATGCCCGACACCGCTCCCAAGCGCACGACCGTCGACGGGGCGCATCAGGCGGGTTCCGATGTGGTTCGAGGCTGGGTCGTCGCCAGCCCCGGGGTGGATGACATCGTCGGCAGACCCCTCGAGTCCGCACCGGTTTCGGCTACGACCGCGAGTACGCCGACCGCGCCGCCCATACATTCGCGGGCAATGGCAGCGTGGCAGCGACGCCGCCGCTACGTTGTACGTCGCGCTTCGGCCAAGTATTTGTGATTATCGAAGCGGGTCGCGTCGAGTGAAGACCTGGGCTATTCAGGTGTGTCATCGACGACAGTTTGTGCGGCCGTGAAACTTATGCGAATCAGCGGGACGAGGCGAGACCTGTTGGAAGGGACCGTCGCTGACTTGCAGTAGTTAGTCTGAGCGTAACGGGCGCGATCGCGACGGCTAGCTCAGAGGTCGCACGTTCGAATGCTGTCCCTCGCGTCTAGGCAAACGGCCCTCGAAGATGTCACCGCGGCCGTTTCATGCCTAACTGGAACACTTTTGGGAACCTTCGCAATGCTAGGCGATTTGCCGGGAGAAGTCTGGCGAGGCAGGCGTTGGCGCCCGTCTGGGAATTCAGCCGTTAGTGGTGTTCTCCGCTGATCGGACTCATCGACGGTGGTCAGGATGACGCAGTGATTACACGCCGCAAAGCCCATGTGCTGCAACGGGCCCGCCGCACACGCCCTATCGTCGAGCTCCACCGACCGGGAGTGCAGGTGGCGGGATCACTAACTCGCCAGGCGTGCGAGGTGTTCGGAGTCCACGATGAGTACGCTCTTGTACGCCAACCGGATCCAGCCGCGTTGCGCGAAGTCGGCCAGCGCCCTGCCCACGCTCTGCCGCGACGACCCGACCAGCTGGGCGATCTCGTCTTGGGTTAGGCCGTGGGTGACACGCAGCGCGCCGCCTTCCTGGCTGCCGAACTGCTGCGCGAGTTGCAGCAGCTGCTTGGCAACCCGGCCGGGAACGTCGGTGAAGAACAGGTCGGCCAGATCGTTGTTGTTGCGCTGAAGCCGGCGGGCCAGTACGCGCAGCAGCTGTTCGGCGATTTCGGGACGATCAGTCATCCAGGCGCGCAGCGCGCCGCGGTCCATCGATACCGCGCGGACCTCGCTGATCGTGGTCGCCCTGGTCGTGCGCGGGCCGGGGTTGAAGATCGACAGCTCACCGACCATGTCCGACGGGCCCGCGACCGTCAACAGACTCTCCCGACCGTCCGCCGAGCGGCGGCCGACCTTAACCTTGCCTGAAACGATGATGTAGAGCCGGTCGGCGGGCTCGTGTTCGGCGAAGACTGTGTACCCGCGCGGAAAGTGGACGTGCTGCAACTGCTCGGTCAGTAAAGATTCGGCGCCGGGTTCGACTCCCCGAAAGATCGCAGACCTGGTCAGAATTTCGTCCACGTCGCTCCCCGGACAACTCTGTGTGGGAATCACTACGCCGCCGCAACCAGCAGCCGGCTATCCGGCGCTAACATCGCGGTGGTCGCCACCGACGTCGCTTCGCAAGCCAGAGACGAACGCAAAAGCACTGCCAGAGTGAACATTACGTTCTCTTCGTAACTTAGGGTAATCACGAGATCTTCAGAGACCGACCCGTCACCGTGTGCGCGGGAGCCAATTCGGTGCCCGACTACATGTCGGTTAGTTTCGCGTGCAACGGGATGGGCGAGTTTTCGGGCGAAGCCGCGTGACGATCGGGGGGCGCTCACCGGAGACTGGACTCCCTCCGAAGTGCCGCTCACTGGACGAGCTTCGCTCGGCCGGCGTCAGCCCTGTGCGTTACCAGCGCGTCATTGAGTGTCTTGCTCGGTCGCATCACCGCCGTGAGCTTCTCGTCGTCTGGTCGGTAATAGCCGCCGATGTCGACGGATTCGCCTTGTGCCTTGGCGAGTTCGGCGATGATCGTATCCTCGTGGTTGCGCAGCTCGTCGGCCAGCGCGGCGAAGTGCTTGCGCAACTCTTCGTCGTCGTGCTGCGCGGCGAGTTCCTGGGCCCAGTACAGCGCCAGGTAGAACTGGCTGCCGCGGTTGTCGAGTTCACCGGTCTTGCGTGACGGGCTCTTGTTGTTGTCCAGCAGTTTTCCCGTCGCAGCATCCAGTGATTTGGCTAGAATCGTGGCTCGCTTATTACCGGTCTTGATGCCGGTGTCTTCGAAACACGCTCCCAGCGCCAGGTATTCGCCGAGTGAATCCCACCGCAGGTGGTTCTCTTCGACGAGTTGGTGGACATGCTTGGGCGCCGAACCGCCCGCTCCGGTCTCATACATGCCGCCGCCGGCCATCAGCGGCACGATGGACAGCATCTTGGCGCTGGTGCCCAGCTCTAGGATCGGGAACAGGTCAGTGAGGTAGTCACGCAGGATGTTTCCGGTGGCGGCGATGGTGTCTTGCCCGCGCATGGCGCGTTCGATGGTGTGCCGCATGGCGCGTTCCTGCGACATGGTCTGAATGTCGAGGCCCTCGGTGTCCTGGTCGGCGAGGTAGGTGTTTACCTTTTTGCGCAGTTCGTTTTCGTGCGGACGTTCCTGGTCCAGCCAGAACACCACCGGCATGCCCGAATTACGCGCCCGGTCGACGGCCAGCTTGACCCAGTCGCGGATCGGGTCGTCCCGCACAATGGGCATGCGCCAGATGTCGCCGGTTTCGACGTCTTGCGTCAGCAACACCTCCCCGGTATCGACGTCGACGATGTTTGCCACGCCGTCCTCGGGGATTTCGAACGTCTTGTCGTGCGAGCCGTATTCCTCGGCCTGCTGTGCCATCAGGCCGACGTTGGGCACGGTGCCCATCGTGGTCGGGTCGAATTGTCCGTGCGTCTTGCAGAAGTTGATGATCTCTTGATAGATGCGCGAGAAGGTGGACTCGGGGCTTACCGCCTTGGTGTCCTTGGTCCGTCCGTCGGCGCCGTACATTTTGCCGCCCAGCCGGATCATCGCCGGCATCGACGCGTCCACGATCACGTCGCTGGGTGAGTGAAAGTTGGTGATGCCCTTGGCCGAATCGACCATCGCCAGCTCGGGCCGGTGCTCGTGGCAGGCGTGCAGATCGCGGACAATCTCGTCATGCAGTGACGCGGGCAACGTCTCGATCTTGCTGTAGAGATCGACCAGTCCGTTGTTGACGTTGACGCCCAGTTCGTCGAACAACTCCTGGTGCTTGGCGAAGGCGTCCTTGTAGAAGATCTTCACCGCATGTCCGAAGACAATGGGGTGGCTGACCTTCATCATCGTCGCCTTGACGTGCAGCGAGAACATCACACCAGTTTCGTAGGCGTCCTGCATCTGCGCCTCGTAGAACTCGCACAACGCCTTCTTGCTCATGAACATGCTGTCGATGACGTCGCCGTCCCGCAGCGACACCTTCGGCTTGAGCACGATCGTCTTGCCGCCCTTGGTCTTCAGCTCCATCTTCACGTCGCGCGCACGGTCCAACGTCATCGACTTTTCGCCGTGGTAGAAGTCGCCGTGCTTCATGGTCGCCACATGGGTCCGCGAGGCCATCGACCACTCGCCCATGCTGTGCGGGTGCTTGCGCGCGTACTGCTTGACCGGTTTGGGTGCGCGACGGTCGGAGTTGCCTTCGCGCAGAACCGGGTTCACCGCGCTGCCCAGACATCTGGCGTAGCGCTGTGTGATCTCTTTCTCCTCGTCAGTCTTCGGATCTCCGGGGTAGTTCGGCAGGTCAAACCCCTTGGCTTGCAGTTCTTTGATAGCGGCCAACAGCTGCGGCACTGAGGCGCTGACGTTAGGCAGTTTGATGATGTTGGTATCCGGCAGCTGCGTCAGCTCGGCCAGCTCGGCCAGGTTGTTGGGCACGCGCTGGTCTTCGGTCAAGTGGTCGGGGAACTCGGCGAGAATGCGTGCCGCCAACGAGATGTCACTGGTCTTGACGTTGATGCCGGCCGCCGCGGCGAAGGTTTGTACTACCGGCAGCAAGGCGTACGTCGCAAGCAACGGCGCCTCATCGGTCAGGGTGTAGATGATGGTAGGCGGCTTTGCGCTCATTACCTGTGTTCTCCCGGTGTCTTTCGTATGCCCGCGACCTCGAGGTCGGAAAGCTCGCGCTGGAGGTCGCTGATGGCGCTCACGGCGTCTCTCCTTATCGAGTGTGGTTGCCGGCGTCGTGTCGTGTGGCGGCGAGGCGCTGTCTGAGGTTGCCTAGTTCTTGGCGCAAGACGTCGGGAAGTTTGTTGCCACCGATGCTGGCGTACCACGTATCGATCCATTCGATCTCGGTTTCCCACTCGGTCGGGTTGACCTCAAGCGCGGCAAGGATTTTCGCGTCGTCGTATGCGGAGCGGTCCATGCCGTCGAGGTCGAGGTCCTCGAGGGCGGGTACGTCACCGATTGGCGTTCTGATGGCGTCGACGCTGCCTTCGATGCGTTGCAGCGCCCATTTGAGGACGCGGGAGTTGTCGCCGAAGCCCGGCCATAGGAACGTGCCGTCATCGCCGCGCCGAAACCAGTTGACGTAGAAGATCTTCGGCAATAGGTCCGGGTTGGTGTTCGCGCCGATGTCGAGCCAGTGCTGAAAATAGTCGCCGACGTGATAGCCGATGAAGGGCAGCATGGCCATTGGGTCGCGGCGCACCACCCCGACCGTGCCGGTGGCGGCGGCGGTGGTTTCCGAGGACAGGGTCGAGGCCAAAAACACCCCGTGCTGCCAGTCGAACGCCTGGCTGACCAGCGGGATGGCGCCGGCGCGGCGGCCGCCGAAGAAGATCGCCGAGATCGGCACGCCCGCAGGGTCGTTCCATTCGGGGGCGGCGGTGGGGCATTGGGCGATAGGCGTGCAGTAGCGGGAATTAGGGTGCGCGGCGGGTGCGTCGCAGTCGGGGGTCCAGTCGCGGCGCTTCCAGTCGATGAGGTGCGCGGGGGTGTCGGGGGTCATGCCTTCCCACCACACGTCGCCGTCGTCGGTGAGCGCGACGTTGGTGAATATCGAGTTGCCTCGTCTGATGGTGGCCATCGCGTGCGGATTGGTGTGTGCGCCGGTGCCGGGGGCCACGCCGAAGAATCCGGCCTCGGGATTGACGGCGTACAGGCGACCGTCGTCGCCGAATCGCATCCAGGCGATGTCGTCGCCGACGGTCTCAGCTTTCCACCCCTGAAGTGTCGGGGACAGCATGGCCAGGTTCGTCTTGCCACATGAGGAGGGGAAGGCGGCGGCGATGTAGTGCACCTGCTGCTCGGGGGAAGTGAGTTTGAGGATCAGCATGTGCTCGGCGAGCCAGCCCTCGTCGCGGGCCATCTTCGAGGCGATGCGCAGCGAGTAGCACTTCTTGCCTAGCAGGGCATTGCCGCCATAGCCGGAGCCATAGCTCCAGATCGTGCGTTCTTCGGGGAAATGAGAGATGTACTTGGTGTGGTCGCATGGCCACGGCACGTCGGCCTGCCCCGGGTGCAGGGGTGCGCCGACCGAGTGGAGGCATCGGACCACGTCGGCGTCGCTATCGAGTTTCTTCCAGACGGGTGTTCCGGAGCGGGTCATGATCTGCATGGACACCGCGACGTATTCGGAGTCGGTGATCTGGACTCCGAATTTGGGTTCGGCGGCATCCAGCGGTCCCATGCAGAACGCGATGACGTACATGGTGCGACCGGCCATCGCGCCGCGATACTCCTCGGTCATCACGGTTTTCATGTCGACGGGGTCCATCCAGTTGTTCGTGGGCCCGGCGTCAGAGGGCTGCTGCGAGCAGATGAAGGTGCGGTCCTCCACGCGGGCAACGTCCTCGGGGTCTGACGTGCACCAGAAGGAGTTGGGCTTTTTCGTGAGCGCGACGAAGGTGCCTTTGTCGACGAGAAGTGTGGTCAGCCTGCGCCATTCGTCGTCCGAGCCGTCGCACCACACCACCTCATCAGGGGTGGTCAGGTCGGCCACCGTCTGGACCCAGTCGATGATGGCGGTAGCGGTGATCGGTGCGGTGTCCAGGCCGGTGATGGTGGCGATGGTCATGATGGTTGTCCTCCGGACGTCGATGTTGGGGGCTTGGTTACGGGATGGGTGCTAGCGGTGTCGGGACGGCAGTGGTGGGGATGCTCGGCCAGCGTCCGGGCCACTTCCCTGGCCACCGCGGGTACCAGTAACGGTTCGGTCAGTGCGGGCAGGATCTGGTCGGGCGGGGCGATCAGTGCCAGCGCCCGGGCGCACGCGGCGAGTACGTCGATCGTCAAGCGCGCGGTGTGGTGCCTGCACAGGGCGCTGAGCAGGCCGGGCAGTACGAGTGCGCCGTAGTCGAACCGTTCGCGCGGCAGCCTCAGCGTGCGCCCGGGTGCGCAGTTGTCGGGCGCAATTCCGGCCAGGTCGATCAGGATGTCGTGGTGCGCCATGAGGCCGCAGAGTGGATAGGCCTGCGCGTCACTCTCGTTCCAGCTGGTGAAGGTGCCGCCGCCGGCGGCGCGCAGCAGCGGCCCGAGCCGCGGCAGGGCCTCGGCACCGGTCACCACGATTCGGCCGCGTCGCGGCGCGACAACGCGACGACGCAGGGTCATGATCGCCGCGCCCCCGAGGGCTGCGGTGATCACATCGAGTTCAGTGATGACCAGCGGGCCCTTGAGGCTGGCCACCCGTAGCTGCACGCTCGCCGATTCCGATGGCCCCGTCCCCACGACGAACACGGCCGACACGTGCGACGGCAAACCCGCAATGCGTGCCGCCACGGTGTCGGCGCCTGCGCGAGCCAAGGGCAGGCACCCGGCGCGGATCGGTGTGCGGTCGCGAACCAGAGCTGCGTAGTCTTCCATCGCCGTCCACGCGAGCCGGTCCGTATCTCGGGCGCAGGGGCGTGGCGCATGGCTTCGTGTCCGGGGCGGGGCCACGCCGATGACGCCCACGTCGATGCCGGTGACATCCGGGCCGGTCTCGACCCCCGCGCCGCCAGCCCTTTCAGTGGGGTTGTTTGTTTTCACTGGCGTTCCGTTCTCGCACAACCGACTCTGTAAGATGTGCACGTTAGAAAATCTGCAAGTAGTGGGGAGCAGGCGGGGTACCCCACCTGTCGCTAGTTCAGCCTGTTGGCTCGGCCAGCAGGGATTCGGGGATTTCTTCGAGGGTTTCGGCCTGGCCGGCGACGACTCCGGTGAGGATGGTCCTGGCGACCACCAGCAGCTCGGCGACTTGCGGTGAGGTCAGCGCATAGCGCACTGACAAGCCCTCTCGGCGGGCAGTCACCAGGCCGGCGCGACGCAGAATGGACAGCTGCTGAGACAGGTTGGCCGGCTCGACACCGACTTCGGGCAGCATCTCGGAGACCGCGTATTCGCGGCTACTGAGCAGCTCGAGGACCCGGATGCGGGCCGGATGACCCAGCGTTTTGAAGAACTCCGCCTTCATCCGGTACAGCGGCTGGCGCGAGTCCGCCAAGATGGCCTCCCCTCCCGACTGACAATCGACACTGTGTTAGTTATTTGCGAATTTTAGCAAATTACTACGGCAGATGGAATGGCGTCGGTGTTCACAGATCGTTGCCGGCGTAGGACAGGTTGAAACTCTTGTTGGTCAGCGGGAAGTCGGGGACGATCGTGTCGGCCATGGCGACTGGAAGCGCCGGCCAGTTGAACCAGGACGGGTCGACGATCTTGGCGCGGGTGATGCGGCAATCGGCGGCGATCTCGACGCGGTGCACGATGGTGCCGCGCCAGCCTTCGACGATGCCGACACCGCTGCGCGGGCCGCCCACCACGGGAGTCGGTGTGTGGTAGTCGAGGGTGCCGGTGTGGGATTCGGCCAGGTAGGTGGCCAACGTGGTGGAGGCGGCGAATTCGTCGCGCCGGACCGTGTAGCGGGCCAGGACGTCGCCGGCCGACTGGGTGATCTCGGTGACGGGCAGCGCGACGCTGGGATGCTCGACTCGGGCGTCGGTGCGGATGCCGCTAGCGCGGGCGACGTATCCCAGGCAGCCCATGGCGCAGGCGTCGTCGGCGGGCAGGATGGCGGTGCCGGCGAAGCGGTCGTAGATGACACTGTTTCCCAGCGTCAGCTCGGCGACCTCGGCAAGGTCGGCCGCGATGGACCGCAACTGCCTCGCGTCGGGAAGCGCATGCAGCGTGACGCCGCCCGGTCGGATGGCCCCGCGTAGCAGCCGGTGCCCGGTGACGGCGGCGTTGATGCGGAGTAGTTCTTCGCGGATCCGCAGGGCGTGTGCGTTGGCCAGGGCGAATCCGACGTCATTGGCAAGGGCGCCCAGATCGGCGGCATGGTTGTAGAGCCGTTCGAGTTCGATCAGCAGGGCCCGCAGCCGGTGCACATTGTTGGGGACCACTATCCCAAGGGCGTCTTCGACGGCGAGACTGTGCGCGAGAGCGTGTGCGGCGGAAGTGTCGCCGCTGACCCGTTCGGCGAGATCGACCGCGCCGCTTGCGATGCGGCCGTGGAAGAGTTGTTCGAGGCCGCGGTGCACGAACCACAACCGGGCCTTGAGGCGCAACACGGTTTCACCGACGACGGAGAACCGGAAGTGGCCGGGTTCGATCAGCCCGGCATGCACCGGGCCGACCGGGATCTCATACACCCCGGTGCCGTCGACGGTGACGAACGGGAAGTGACCGGTCGCCGTGAATTCGGGTGCCGGGCCCGCGTCGGCCCGCATCGGATACCAGGCTTCGGGCCAGTGCGCGTGGCGCACCAGGCGGCGCGGCCGGGGATGCCCGATCGGGCTGATGCCGTACAGGTCGAGCATTTCGCGTTCGAAGCGGCCAGCCGGAAACGACAAATATGCAAGCGACGGTAGCGACGGATCATCAACGGGCAGAACGCATTCGAGCTCGACGCGGCGGTCAGGGCGCCCGGCGAGGAATAGATAGACGACCCGCAACCGGTCCGCATCGTCGTGCGCTGCGACCAGTGCCAGCCGGAAACCGTTGGTCGTGAGTTCTTCGGCCCTGTCTCGCAGTTCGTCGGACGACACCGGCTGCCGCGACCATTCCGGCGTCATCGCAGCGCCCCGAGCTGGCCTGCGGCGGTGCTGAACAGGTCGGTCAACGGGCCCGCGGTGACACCGAGGACGATCGAGGCGGCGACGCCGACGAGCAGGGCCGCGGTGACGGTGGTGGGCGCGGTGATGGGGGGCGCCGCGGCGGCCGCAGGGCCGAGCAGCATGCGGCTCGCGTTGCGCACCAGCGCGGCGAAGGCGATGGCGATCAGCAGCATCGCGGCGCCAAGGACCCAAGCCAACCGGGCATCGGCCAGTGCGTGGGCCAGGGCCAGCTCGCTGGCGAACATCGCGAACGGTGGCAAGCCCAGCAGGACGATCAGCCCGACGGCGAACGACCCGCCGATCAGGTGTGAGCGTTGCACGACGCCGGTGATGTCGGCGATGGCGGTGGAGCCGTGCGCGGCCTGAAGTTGTCCGCCGGCCAAAAACAGCACCGTCTTGCCGACGCCGTGTGCCAGGACGTGCAGCAACAGCGCGGCGATCGCCAGCGTGGTCCCGGCCGCCGCGGCGATGGCGATCAAACCCATATTTTCCATCGAGGAGTAGGCCAGCATCCGCTTCACATCGCCGGTCACCGTCAGCATGAGCGCAGCGACAAACAGCGTGACCAACCCGACCGTGAGCAGCCCGGCGCGCAGAAATGTGGGACCGGCGGCTGCGCCGACGATCGGAGTGATGCGGATCAAAACCGACATCGCCACCGACAGCAACACCCCGCTCATCAGCGCCGACACCGGGGCCGGCGCCTGGCTGTGCGCATCGGCCAGCCAGGTGTGAAAGGGAGCCAGCCCGGCCTTGGCGCCGTAGCCGATGAGCAGCAGACCGCCGGCGAGCCTGCTGACCGCCGGATCGAGGGTGTGTGCGTGTGCGCCAAGAACGTCGAGATTCAGTGCGAGCGCCGCCGACGCGCCGGCGTGGCGCGCGGCGAAGTACAGCAGCACGGTGCCCAGGAAGGCGATCGCGATGCCGACCGAGCAGATGATGACGTATTTCCAGGTCGCTTCGAGCGCGGTGCGGGTGCGTCGGTGACCGACCAGGAACGCGGTGATGACCGTGGTGGCCTCGATGGCCACCCAGATCACGCCGATGTTGTTGGCGCACACCGCCACGACCATCGCGGCGAGGAACGCTGGTGTCAGGGCCCCGTACAGCCTGGCTCCGCCGGCGTCGGTGTGGCCGTCGGCGCATTCGGCGTCGATGTAGCCGATGCTGGCCCAGGTGGCCAGCGTGCCGACAATCCCGATGACGATGAGCATGGTGACGCAGAGGGCATCGACCCGCAGCAGGCCCCCCAGCACGAAGTACTGCTGTGACCCGACGGTGAAGGAGAGCGCCGCACCGCAGCCGAGCACCGTGGCCGCCGAGAGCACGGTCACAGTGCTGGTGAGGCGGCGCCACCCGAGTGCCGCCGCGGCGCCCGCCGCGGCCAGCGGCGCGAGGATGGCGGCTAGTAGCAGTGCTGTCATCAGTCGCGCAGCTCCTGTAGTTGGTCGAGATCGGCGCCACCGAAGGCGCGTCGCAGCCGCCCGGTGAGCACTCCGATGACGATCACCGCGAACAGCACGTCCAGCGACGCACCGAGTTCGACGATCAGCGGTACACCGGCGGTCAGCAGAAACGCGGTCGCGGCGATCCCGTTGTCCAGCATCAGAAATCCGGCCGCCTGCGACACGGCGTGCCGGCGGGTCGTCATGACGAACAGGGCGATGAGAACCACCCCGAACGCGGCCGGGACCGCGTTCGTGGTGGCGCTGGGTTCCAGGTTCGCTATCGGCTGGCTCACCGCGAACGCGACAACGGTCAGCGCCGCGGCGATCAGCAGCGAGGTGGCCGTGTTGACCAGCGGTGTCGCGTCGCGCTGGTCGCGTTGCTCGGCGCCCACAGCACGGGCCAGCAGCCGCGGCAACACCACGGCGCGCAGCACGAGTACCGCGCCGCCTACGACAATCAACGCGGCGTCGGCTTCGTGCACACCGCGAACCAGCGGGATCGCGGCAAGCGCAACACCTTGCCAGGCGAGAAGCCCAACGATGGCCCGAAGGTCGCGCCGCCACACGATCAGCACCGCCGCCAGCACCAAACCGCCCGCGGCGAAATCGATCAGGATCGCAAAGTCCGCGTCACTCATTGCTGTCCCCCTTTAGGCCCGCGCGGTGAAGAAGTTCGCGGCCGTCACCGCGAGCAGGGCAAGCAGAAACGACCCGGCGAGCAGCTCGGGCACCCGGAACAGCCGCAGCTTGGCGATGAACACCTCGGCGCCGGCCAGCGCCACCGCCAGCACGGTCACCTTGGCGGTGATCGCCGCAAGCCCGATCGCGACGTCAACGGCGCTCGGATGCCCGCCGGCGATCCCCCAGGGCAGGAACAGATTGGCCAGCAACGCCAACAGCACGGTGAGCCGCATCCCCGATGCCCATTCGACCAGCGCCAGGCGCGGACCGGCATATTCGAGGACCATCGCCTCGTGCACCATCGTCAACTCCAGGTGCGTGGCCGGGTTGTCGACGGGTAGCCGGCCGGTCTCGGCGACGATCACGATCACCAGCGCGACGAACGCCAGCAAACCGGTCAGCGACACCACCTGCCCGGGATGATCGATGGTGTTGGTCACCAGCGCACCCAGATTCGCCGAGCCGGCGGGAATCGACAAGGCGAACACGGCGAGCAGGATCGTCGGCTCAACCAATGCGGCGATGGTGATCTCGCGGCTGGCACCCATGCCGCCGAACGAGGTGCCGGTGTCGATGCCGGCGAGCGTCAACGCGACGGTGCCCAGAAACAACAGGCCGACGACGGCGAACAGGTCGGCGGCAGCATCCAGCGGGGACCCCGTCGCCACGATGGGTGCAATCGCGACGATGAGCAACGTCGTCCCGGCGACGATCGCCGGCGCGGCAGCGAATACGACCGTGGTGCCCTGCGGGCTGATCTGCTGTTTGCCGAGCTGCTTGCGCAGATCGCGCCAGGGTTGCAGCACACCACCGCCGCCGCGGCCCTCCAGCCGTGCCCGCACTTGACGCATCGCGCCGATCACCAGGGGCGCGCCGGCCATCACCGCGAGGATCTGCGCGGCGCCCGCCACGTAGGACATCACATTCACCGGGCCACCACCAGCACGATCAGCACGCCAAGCATGCCGTAGGCGAGATAGAGGTGCACGCTGCCGGTGTGGGCGCGCCGGACCAGCTGAGCGGCCGCGGCCACCGCCCCGATAACCGGGGCGTAGAGCCGTTCCTCGATCGCGTCGGCGATCCGGGTCCGGTAGGTGACAGCCTCGGCCAGGTAGCGCGACTCGGTGAGGTGGGTGATCTCGATGTCGGTGTCCGGGCGCAGCACGTCATCGAACACGCGTTGCAGCGGTTCGGCGAACGACGTGGCGGTGTACTGCATCCGTGGGGTGAGTTCGTCGGCGCCACAGGCCCACAGCGGCAGCGTCACTGGATCCGAGCGCCGCCGCGACCGCCAACACGCCAGGCCGACCGCGGCCAGCACGGCGGCAGCCAGAGCCGCGGCGATCGCGCCCGGCGCGATCGAGCCGTGCAGGCCCGGCAGCCGCAGAACCGCGCCGAAATCAGTGAACGCCACTGCGCGGGAAGCGGGCAGCTCGGTGAGTACCCGCCCCAACATGGACCCGACGACCAGAGGCGCCACCGCCACCACGACGCAACCGGTCGCCGCGAGCGCCATTCCCGCCACCATGACCGCAGGTACTTCACGCGCGTCGGCAGCCGGCTGCGAGCGCGGGCGGGCCAGAAACCCGATACCGAATGCTTTCACCATCGCCGCCACACCGAGTCCTGTGGTGAGCGCGACCGCCCCGACCGCCAGCGGCGCCGCCAACGCCACGACCGTGTTGTGCTGCGGCGCGGCATGAATCAACGACTGCACCAGCAGCCACTCGCTGACAAACCCCGCACCCAGCGGCAACCCGGACGCGCCGAGCGCGGCCACCCCGAACAGCGCCGTCGTCGCCGGCATCCGCCGCGCCAACCCCCCGAGCAAGTCCAGATCCCGCAGCCCGGTCGCGGCCAGCACCGATCCCGCCGCGAGGAACCCCAGGCTCTTGAACGCCGCGTGCCCGATCAGGTGCAGCAGTGCCGCAGCCATCGCGATCGTCGCCGCCGAATGGGCGCCCGAATCCGCCAACAGCGTCGCCGCCCCCAGCGCGAGAGTAATCAGCCCCATGTTCTCGGTGGTCGAATACGCAAGCAGCCGTTTGAGATCCGTCGCCACCGACGCCTGCAGCACCCCGTACACCGCGGACACGCCTCCCACGACCAGCAGCGTGATGGCCCACCAGCGCGGACCCGGGCCGAGCAGCTGCAGATCGAACCGGACGATGCCGTAGACGCCCAGGTTGACCATCGCCGCGCTCATCAACGCCGATACCGGACTCGGCGCCTCCGGGTGCGCCCGCGGCAGCCAGGCATGCAACGGCACCAGACCCGCCTTGGACCCGAAGCCGGCCATCGTCAGCACGAACACCACGGTCCGGGCACCATCGCTCACCCGCGTCAAGTCCGCAAAGCGGTCGGCGCCGCCGGCAGCCGACAACACCATCAACCCGATCAGGATCGCGACGAACCCGAGCTGGGTCATCACCGCATAAAACAAGCCCGCCGAACGAACCTCGGGCCGAGTGTGCTGCGCCAGCACCAGTACCAGCGACGCAGTCGCCATCAACTCCCACGCCAACAGAAACGTCGTGACCGAGCCGGCGGCGGGCACCAACATCATCGCCGCGACGAACAACGGCAACATCGCCAACGAAACCCGGCCCAGATGCTCACGCCGTGCATAGCCGATCGAATAGAAGCCGACCGGAACCGCGACCCCGCCGATCAACGCCATGAAGAACCCGCCGACCGGATCGAGGTCCAGCTGCAACCCGGACAACGGAAGCAGCCATCCGACATGCACCGTTTGCCGCACGCCGAATACCGCCGCGATCCCGCACACCGCACCGCCGATTCCGAGGCCCGACGAGGTAAGGCCGGCGAGACGCGAAGCGATGACATTGCGGCGCAACGTGTTCGGCGCCTCTATCGGAGCGGCCGTGAGTGTGGCCGTCATTTCCCCGTTACCGAGCGCAGAGCGTCCACGATCTGCGCAGGCGTCGGCGGGCAACCGGCGACCTCGACATCGACAGGCACGATCTCACCGACCGCGCCGACCACACCATATGCATCCGTGAACACGCCGCGGTTGAGGGCGCAGTCACCACAGGCGATCACCACGCGCGGCTGAGGTGTCGCCGCGAGCGTATTACGCAGCGGCTCAACCATATTGCGGGTCACCACCCCGGTCACCAACAACGCATCGGCATGCCGGGGGGAGGCGACCAGCCGCGCCCCGAACCGTTCCGCGTCATATACCGGCCCGAACGCGCCGGATATCTCGACCTCACAGCCGTTGCACGAGCCGGCATCGACATGACGAACCTGCAGCGAACCTTCAACTCCCGCAGGCGGTTCCATTGCCGAAGCCGGCATACTACGAGCCCGCTCGACAACGCGGCCGACGCGCACGATCTTACTGATCCATCCCATACCGCTAGCGTCCAACCGCCGAGTCGCCGGCGCGCAGATCCTCCAGCACCGCGACCCGGTCGCTGAGCATCCCGGTCAACACCTTGCGCCCGACCGCCAGCAACTCCGCGATGTCGGGCGACGCGATCGAATAAATCACCGAGTTACCGTCCTTGCTCGCGACGACCACACCCGCCCTTCGCAGCACGCCCAGCTGCTGAGACAGATTCGACGACTCCAACCTCACCTCGGGCAACAGTTCACCCACCGACCGGTCCCGCACCGACAGCAACTCCAGGATCCTGATCCGTGCCGGATGCCCCAGAGTCTTAAAAAACTCTGCTTTGAGCTCGTACAACGGCTCCGACATCACGCATCTCCCGACGAGTTCGATTTCCACCGGTCAGCTTAGTTTAAGAAAGTATCAGATAGTAAACACACTACAAAGCAATATCTGTAATTGCTGAGATTCGTAAATAGCGGCCTCGATCGGCGGGGCGTGGCCGTCGGGCCGATAGCAAACACCACCGACTGGCGACAGCTGATCGCGCGCTACTCGTCGCGAAGCGCGAGGCCCTGCGTGCGCGCCGACTAGAGGGCCCTGCCCCGCCGGTGAGCTTGATTTCCTCGGCACGAAGAGTACGCAGGCAATCGCTCGATTGCGGTTCTATGCAATTAAGCATCTTGTTAGACTGGCGCGATGGATGAGATGGCCTGGGAAAGCGCCGATGACGCCTCATCCCTCGGAACGTGGAGTCGCCGGCGTCTCAGCCCGCCGCTGGTGGGGATCGTCGGGGTCTCACGTCACGCACCCAGCAGCGGACCAGCCCGGTTGAGGCGGTTGTCCACGCTTGACCGTTACGTGCGACTGATCAACGACGCAACCCTTCTGCGTGCGGTCGCCCTGGAATTGGCCGGCACACCACCTGTGGTCGCGACCCAGCTGAGCGGTCAGCTCAGTTCGTTGTCGGCTGCCTTCGTCATCGGATTGGATGCGCCGGACGCCGCCGAAGTTAGCGACCAGGTAGCGCAAGCGGGCGGCCCTCTAATCGTTTCGTTTACCGATGCCGTGACCACTGTTCACGCGGCGGCAGTTCTCGCTGCCTTGGAGCCGTTAGTGGTGGTTCACCGCGCGCGCGTTGCGCTAGCGGACGCGAGCGCGTGCCCGCTGTTGGGACCTATCCTGGTGGGAAGTGGAGTCCCCGAACTGACCTTTTGGCACACCCGCGATGCATCGGCCTACCCGTATCGGCGATTGTGCGCCGAACACGACGTGGTGATCAACCCGGACCCCAGCGCATCGTTGCTGGAATTCGGCGATGTCAAACTTCGACTGCCCGACCCCAGCGACCTGGCGGCCTTCGTCGTACCGGGGCTATTCGGCGCGCTGTGTGGACACGGGATTGCCGTCTCGGGCGTTGAGCACTTCGTGGCCGCAGCGCGCGGCATCGCAGCGGTGACCCCGATGTGGGAAACGTTGCCCGGCGCCGATAAGCCACTGCTGTCGATCGGAGCCATTGCCCGCCATGTCGACGCCGCGGTCAACCGCCCACACCGGTAGTGCCATCGACGCCCGCGAGATTCTCACGAGTTCTACCGATCCGGGTAACAAGAACAGGTCTAGTAATGAACTCGCGGAGGGATTGGCATGGGTACACCAGTAATCGTTGAGGCGGTTCGCACGCCTATCGGCAAGCGGGGCGGATGGCTGTCGGGAATGCACGCGGCCGAGATCCTCGGCGCCGCACAGACCGCGCTGATCGAGCGCGCACATATCGATCCGGCCCTCGTCGAGCAGGTTATCGGTGGCTGCGTCACCCAGGCCGGCGC
Source organism: Mycobacterium branderi (assembly GCF_010728725.1). Classification (NCBI taxonomy): domain Bacteria; kingdom Bacillati; phylum Actinomycetota; class Actinomycetes; order Mycobacteriales; family Mycobacteriaceae; genus Mycobacterium; species Mycobacterium branderi. The sequence continues at coordinate 2,408,893 of NZ_AP022606.1, read as the reverse complement.
CCAGTCCAACAACATCACCCGCACCGCCTGGTTGGCCGCCGGGCTGCCATGGCACGTCGGCGCCACCACGATCGACTGCCAATGCGGGTCCGCCCAGCAAGCCAACCACCTCATCGCCGGTCTGATCGCCACCGGCGCCATCGACATCGGCATCGCGTGCGGCGTCGAGGCGATGAGCCAGGTTCCGCTGGGTGCCAACGTCGGCGTCGCAGCTGGTCCACGTCGCCCGGAGTCCTGGGACATCGACCTGCCGGACCAATTCGAGGCTGCCGAGCGTATTGCCAAGCGACGCAACCTGACTCGCAGCGATATCGAGATACTCGGCGTGCGTTCCCAGGCCCTGGCCAAACGGGCGTGGGAGCAGGGTCATTTCGAACGCGAGGTCGTCCCAGTGAAGGCTCCCGTCCTCGACGAGGAAGGCCACGCAACCGGTAAAACGCAGGTAGTTTCCCGCGATCAAGGTCTGCGTGACACCACAGACGGATCTCTGGCGAAGCTCAAGCCAATTATCGAGGGTGGCATCCACACCGCAGGCACCTCATCACAAATCTCCGATGGCGCCGCGGCGGTGTTGCTGATGGACGCCTATCGTGCCCGACCGCTGGGCTTGCGGCCGCGCGCCCGGATCGTTGGCCAGGTCCTCGTGGGCGCCGAGCCCCACTTCCATCTCGACGGCCCAGTGCAGGCCACCACCCGAGTGCTGGAGAAGGCCGGCATGAAGATCGGCGACCTGGACCTGTTCGAGGTCAACGAGGCCTTCGCCTCGGTCGTGCTGTCGTGGGCGCAGGTGCACCAGCCCGACCTAGAAAAGGTCAACGTCAACGGCGGCGCGATCGCCCTCGGGCATCCAGTCGGCAGTACAGGCTCGCGACTGATCGCCACGGCCCTACACGAGCTCGAGCGGCGCGACCTATCCACCGCGCTGATCACCATGTGTAACGGCGGCGCACTCGCCACCGGCACCATCATCGAACGAATGTAGACCGGGTGTGGTGTCGCGTTCGAAGACCGGCCACAGGCTGAATCGACGGGTCGATGGCACGGCATTTCGTTGCATCAAAGTCCGCTCCGCCGCGGTGACGCGATGGCGCAGCGTCAATATAGGCGCTCGATGATGGTGACGTTGGCGGTGCCGCCGCCCTCGCAGATGGTCTGCAGGCCGTAGCGTCCGCCGGTGCGTTCGAGTTCGTTGAGCAGCGTCGCGAACAGCTTGGTGCCTGTCGCGCCGAGCGGGTGACCCAGCGCGATGGCGCCGCCATTGCGGTTGACCGTGGCTGGGTCGGCGCCGGTCTCTTTTATCCAAGACAGCACGACTGGTGCGAAGGCCTCGTTGATCTCCACCACGTCGATTTCGGCCATGGTCAGACCGGTCTTTTCCAGCGCATATTCGGTCGCCGGGATCGGCGCGCTGAGCATCAAGATCGGGTCCGCGCCGCGGGCGCTGAGGTGGTGTATCCGGGCGCGGGGCTGGAGGCCGTGCTCCGCGACCGCGGACTCGGACGCGACGAGGGTCGCGCTGGCGCCGTCGCAGATCTGGCTGGCGAGGGCCGCCGTCAGTCGACCACCCTCCATCAGGCAGGGCAGGCCCGCCATCTTCTCCAGGCTGGTCTCCCGCGGACCCTCGTCCACGCTGAATGTGCCGACGGGCACGATCTCGTTGTCGAATCGGCCCTCGGCGATCGCCTTGCTGGCGCGCTCGTGACTTTGCAGGGCCCAGCGCTCCATCTCCTCGCGGCTGATGTCCCATTTCTCGGCGATGAGCTCGGCGCCGCGGAACTGCGACACCTCCTGGTCGCTGTAGCGGTGCTCCCAGCCGGTCGAGCCCTTGAATGGGGTTTCGAACCCGAACTGTTGGCCGACGGTCATCGCGGAGGCGATCGGTATCATGCTCATGTTCTGAACGCCGCCGGCCACGATCAGCTCGGCGGTGCCGCTCATGACTGCTTGCGCGGCGAAGTGCAATGCCTGTTGGCTCGACCCGCACTGGCGGTCGACGGTGACGCCGGGCACCTGCTCCGGGAAGCCGGCCGCGAGCCACGCGGTGCGCGCGATGTTCCCGGCCTGCGGGCCGATCGCGTCGACACAGCCGAAAATGACATCGTCGATCGACGCCGGGTCCACGTGACTGCGCTCCAGCACCTGCGCGATGACCCCCGCGCCAAGATCAGCGGGGTGCACCCCGCAGAGCGAGCCGCCCTTCTTGCCGACTGCGGTACGCACGGCTTCCACGATGTAGGCCTCTGACATTGAATCCCTTCTGCATCGACCGAAACCTTCCTCGCCCGCCATCTGCACCGCAGGAGCCGCGCAAGTCCGGCGGGACGCAGGAAGCCCCGACTTCAGCCAAGCAAATGCTTGGTTGACAGTAGCACCCGCGGATCTCCCCTCAACATCGCAGCAACGGCGCCAACCCGGGTCCATAGGAGCGGCTATATTTGCCATTGCTAATATTCGCAATTAGGCGACTGACCGTCGAAGGGGTGATCTTCGATATTCGGTCCCGTCCGCAAACGGCACACCGCGCCAGGAGTTCCGATGAACAACGATTCGCAACGCCATCGACCGACCGCCTACCAATACATTGCCTACTCCTACGGGCGGGTCCTGCCCTCCTCGATGCGCGATTGGGTACACAACGACCTCGCCGGCAGAGGAGCCACCGCACGAACGATGATCCGAGTCATCATCCCGGCCTTTCTGGTGCTCTCCCCGTTTTGGCTGATCCCGACAACCCTGTACGTCCACGCCAGCATGACCCTGCCCATTTTCCTCCCGTTCATCCTTTTCTCCCACGCCCTCAACAAAGTTTGGCGCCGGCACCGACTCGCCCAGCACGGACTCGACCCCGACCTCGTCGACGAGCGGGCCCGTAAGCGCGATGCTCACATTCATCGCGCTTACATCGAGCGCTACGGCCCCCGGCTCTAGCAGCCGTCTCTGGTCGGACTTCTTGAATTCACCACGCCGAACTAAGAGCCCAATCGTGAGGCATCGTGAGCGTGCTGCACCTCGTGAACCCTCGGCTTGATCTCGTTTGGTCGACACAGCGGCTAGATTCTGGTTGCGTATCCAAAGACGTTCCGTCGAGTTCACCTGCTGCTGAACAGGTTTGCTCCCGTCAGGTGACCGGGAAGCACGGCGTAATGAGCTTTGAAATCTCGATATAGACCGGGATCCCGATCGTGACGTTGTACGCGAACGTCAAGCCCAGTGATGCGGCCAGCGGCAGAGTCGGGCTCGCCTCGGGGATCGCCAGCCGCTGGACTGCGGGTACGGCGATGTATGACGCAGCGCCGCAGAGTACAGCGAACAGAATATAAGTGCCCGGCTCGAAGTGGGCATGGGTGAAGTGGGCGTAGGCGTGAGCGACGATGAGCCCGATAGTGGCGAATACGTTGGGCGCCAGTAGGCCGAAGGCGATGAAACCCGGACCCGCGGTCTTGAGGTCTTTCAATCGCCGAGCGGCAGTCATCCCCATCTCGAGCAAGAACAGACACAGCACGCCCTGGAAGGCGGCCACAAAGACCTTGTCGTTGTCGTGCACGACCTTCAGCCCCTGCAACCGACTGATCAGGCCGATGAGGATGCCACCGAAGAGCAGATAGAGGCCCGGGTTGAGCACGACTTCCCTGAGCAGCTTGACTGTGCGAGCGCCCGAATTTGAGTCACCCGAATCGACGCTGCTAGCGGGATGCTTCTGCAGCTCCAGTGCAAGCTCGGTCTCCTGCTCGATCGCCAGCTGGTGTTCGTCGTCGAGGCGCTCCCCGAGAGCCGGCCGGCTGGCCGCACCGGGCCCCACGCTGGCCACCGGCTGGTAGCCGGGCTCGCCCGGCATGTTCCCCAGGGCGTCCATCCCCTTGTGCCGCAGCCGCGCCGCCAAATACAGCGCCACCAGGCAGCCCGGCATTTCCATGACGGCCAGCATCACCGACATGAAACCGTTGAAGGCCATCCCCACAGTCGTAAGGACGCCGATACAGGTTGCGAAGGTGCCTGCCGAGTCCGACCCGTAATAGCCCGCGACCGTCGCTCTGTCGATCCGCCGCATTTTGGTCGTGCGGGTCAGCATCTGGTAGGCGATCAAACCGATCAGGAAGTTGAGTGCGAATCCGAGGATGACGAACCCCAGGATTTGGCCGATGCTCGAAACGTGGACCGCGGCAAGTTCTTCACCGCCGTGCCAGCCGATGGCCAGCAGCAGATACATCGTCACGCCCTGATAGATCACAAAGGGAAACTCGAACTGCACCTTGAGAATTGGGATGAAGAAGCCGAGGTAGAAGAACAACAACAACGGCTTGAAGAGGTTGTGACGGAAGTTCTCCCAGAACTCCAGGAGCATCGCAAATCTCCCTTGGTGGGTGCGGATTGCTGAAAATCCGTGTAGAGGCAATGAATTCGTTCAGAGCCTAACCAGGGGACGGCGCTAGATCTGTGACAGAGCGCACTTAGACGCCGGGAAAGCGCCGGGAAGGCGCCGGGAAGGCGCTGGGAAAGTGAACGGCTTCCTACTTCTTGGCGCCGGAAAGTGACGGGCGCATTACGGTTTCCTTAACGCGGTGCGTCACCGATGACCACGCCGACGGCGAGTAGTGCGTCGTGACATCGTCGAACCCGTCGACCCGGGAAACGCTGAGCACACCGGTCTCTTGATTGATGGTGAGCTTGTCGCCCTCCGCCGCGTGGACCTCTTCTCCGTCAAGGACTGCTCAGATCCACGCACCGACTATCGAACGACTATCGAACAACAACAACGGGATTGCTTTCATCTGATGAAAAATCGGCGGCAAGTTCACCGGTAAAGCTGCATATTCGATTGCGTCCAATTCCCCATGTCCAGCGTGCTGACCGACGCCGACAACCAAGGATTCCACGAAGGCCGCGGCGACCATGCCGCACTCAGGCAGCGTACGAGTCGGGACGGTAGTCTCACGCGGCATGACCGATTCCATCGTCGTCAAGGTCAAGCCCAGTAGTCGTAAGGGGCCCCTTGTCGAGGTCGGTCCGGACGGTCAGATGACAATCTACGTTCGCGAGCCAGCGGTTGACGGCCGGGCCAACGACGCGGTCATCCGGCTGCTGGCAGCCCACCTTCAATTGCCAAGAAGCCGAGTCGAATTGGTATCCGGAGCGATGTCGCGGCTCAAGCGCTTTGAGGTGCGCCGTTGAGCAGAAATACGCGGTCGACGAGCGCTAATTACATTGCTGCTGTCCATTCCATGCCTAGCATGACACGCGCAGGTGTGGGCAAGATGTTTAGTAACGCGAACCAATCTGTCGCGCTCGCGACGCACCTCCCGGCGCAACCCGATTTCGGTCTTTACCGCGGTCGCGACCACCCCGGCCTGCCCCGCGTTAGTTGCCGGACGCACGATATAGGGTTCTGCATGCTTCAGCGTTATTCATTGTTTAGGTTGCGTACGGCTTGGGCGGTGTAGGTGGTTTTGACAGCGCCGCCGGGGGTGGTTTCGACTTTCATGAGTGCATCGATGCGGACGCGATCACCGACTGCCAGGCCGCGCGCTTGGTCCTTGCCGATGCGGCCGAGTTTGACCGTCACGGTCTCTCCGTCGTCTTGCTGAATGAGCCAGGACGAGACCGCGCTGACGGTGAGGTATTCGCCGATGATTTGCACGGGTTGTTCGTCGAGGTTGGCGTTTTCGACGGTGGCGGCGATGTAGGCGGCGGCCGTTGAGGACACCGTGACGCGGCGGGTGGCGCGCGATGGTTGCTGCCAGTCGATTTCGACGTCGAATCCCCCGCGGTCCAGCGTTTTGGACAGGTCGCGTAGGGCCGAGGCGGTACGTGGTCCCATCTCGGCAAGCTGTTGGACGAACCGGGATTGCGCTGGGCTGGGCCCGATGTCGTTGCCGGCGCTGAACACATCGATGGCCGCACCAATTGCGGTGTCGAGCAACTGGTCGTCGGTTTCCAGTTCGGCGAACATGCCGACTTTGCCGCCGCCGTGGCCAGTTTCGGTGATCGGCGAGATCGCCGGGGTGAGGGTCAAGATGATCGATCCGGGCCCAGGTGAGGCCTTCAGTAACAGGTCGGTGCGGCGGCGTACATCGGCGTTGGGCTGGCGCCCCAGCGCCTTATCGCCCTGTTGGGCGGCCCCGACCGCGGTGGCCAGGCGTTGAAATCCGGCCATCACGCGGGCGACTTCGGACACCCGCGCCGACGCCCCGGTCACGCCGTCGCCGCTGATGCGGATGTTGCCACGCGATGGCAGCGTTCGCCCGAGGGTGTCATCGGCGATCAGGGCCTCGACGCTGATGCGGGACAGGTCATCGGGAGTACTCCAGGTTGGCGTGTCGTCGTCGGCCATCGCCGCCAGGATCGCCGCCTGCATCCGGTCGAGGTCATCCTCACTGGTAGTCATCGACGATCACCTCCACATATCCGCAGCGCGGCAGCGCATCCTCGCGCGCTGGCGGCGAACCCGTTGGGCCAGAACGCATTCGCTGCAGGTAATCATCGACCCGGCCTCGTCGCTCCAAGTATTGGGGCAGGTAGCGATCCTCAATCTCGGTGTCGGGTTGGCAGTGCCAGGCGACGACCGAAGTATCCACCCGCACTCCGACAACGCGACGCAGCGTAGCGCGCTGGGCGAACGCCCGCAGGATGTTGGCGCTGGCCGGGTCGAGGTTGGCTTTGGACAACTCCAGGTCCTCGGCCCAATACACACACGACACGACCTCGGGTTCGGGCTCCTCGGAGAGGAACCGTCCGTACAGCCAGCAGGCGTTGACGTGCACGTGGCGACAAAGCAGGCTTGTCGCCGACTCCCAGTCCCGCCATAGCCGCTGCCGGTGCTCGCCGCGCCCGTCGGTGAATCGCTCGTAGACCTCGGCCCGGCTTGCCCGGTAGCGACCGGGTGGCAGTAGCCCACCGGAGGGCTCGAACTCCGGAATCACACCATAGCCCCTCCCACCATGCGGTCTGTTGGCTTTACCCGACCGCGCGGGCGGGGTGCTTTGTGCTCAATCCCGTGAAATCCGACAGCGATTCACCCCCGGTCGGGTCCTGGTCGCTCGCGGCGGCGAACAACGCGTCGATCACCTCGTCGATACCGGCCACCGCTTCCCACGCCGCCTCGGCCAGCCGCTCGGCCGCGACGCGCTCACCCCCGGCGGTCAACGCGGTAGTGAGGCGCTCCCGCGCGGCCAGCAGCCGGCCAAAGTCGACCCCGGCGGCGGGTGCCGGTTTGTCGTCGGCGGCGAATGCGCGGATCAGCTCGTCGAGCGCCTTGCGCTGCCGCGTGGTCATCCGCTGCGCTTCGGCTGGGGGCTGATACACCGCAGCAGCCGGGGCGGTCACCGCAGCCGCCGCGAACGCGACGTTCTCCGACACGTCGGCCAGGTAGGCGATCGCCCGGATCGACGCGTCCGACGGGCGGGTGGCGTAGGTGCCCTGCCGCAGCCGATTCAGCGTGGCGTGCGAGATATCGTGGCCGGCGCGCTGCGCCAGCTCCGCCAGGCGGCGCCCGGACGCCCCGCCGTGCCGAGTGGCGGCGAGCTCGATCAGGTCGATCAGTGACTTGCTGGTCTTGGCCATGGCTTGACACCCACTCCCTGGCTAGCCTGACGCGCGAGACCCATTGTTGCGCCGCGTGGAACACGAGTCAAGCGCAACACGCGGGCCGGGTTACATCCCAACCGAATAACGGTTCTGTAATCTGCCTCATGTGTCAGACGGCAGTCCGATTACGGGCGGTTGGTTTCCGGCGGGAGCGCCGATGGGTGACGGCGTCTGGGTGTTCGGGCCAGAGCCGCCGGCCCAGGGCGGTTTCCAGGCGAGCCAGCGAGCCGATGTCGCACAGCACGGTGCCAGCCAGGATGCGCCCGATGGTGGTGTGCGCAACCCCACTGGTTACGGCCAGTGCCCGCTGGCCGGTAGCGGTCTCGGCCATTGCTTCCCCGAGAGCGCGGGCCAGGTGTTGTGCGGCGGACGCCGACGGCGGGGCATCGGGTTTCATGTCGGCGTTGGGCCAGACGCCGCTGGCCACGTAGGCCACCGGCGGCTTGTCGCCGTTGCTGCGCGCCACCAGCCCACCCTATCCCGCGGCCCCGCCGTAGTCGGACAACCTGTCGGACCCCCCTGCTCGAATGGTGCATACATGCACCATTACGGATGGAGGCGGCATGGTCAACGTTTCACGAACCGGGTCGGCCCGTGGTGAGCGCCGGGCAGCAGTTGCTGTTGCCGCTGGGTTGGGGGCCGGCCATGGCTGACGACAGCTTGAGCGCAGCGGTGGCCGCCGTGACCGGCGCGTGGATCGCCGACGGCATGTTGGCTGCGCAGACCCTCGACAAGTTCGGGTTACTTATCCGGCGGTTCGCCCGCTTCGCCGCCGCCCATGACGTCACCACGCTGGCCGGTGCCGATCGAGGATTGGTCGCGAAATTTGTTGCCGCCAAAGGCCGCACCCGACACGGAGTCGTGTCGCAGGCGGCGGTAGCGACCATGCACAACCGTCGCGCCGCGCTGCGCGCCTTCTACCGCACCGCCCGCCGGCTGCGGCTCACCCTCGACGATCCCACCACCGACATCGACGTCCCGGCCCGCGGATCGTCGGCCCGGCGCCCGCTCGCCGATGACGAAGCCGCGCTGGTGCGGCTGTTCTCCGAACACGCCACCCCAACCCGCCACGCCGCCACCGCCGCACTGCTGCTGGCCGGCGCGCACACCGCCGAGCTGGGCCACATCGCCGCAGCCGACATCGATCACCACTCCGCCACGGTGTGGGCGCACGGGTCAAGCAAACATCGCCCCCGCACCCTGCGACTCGACACCTGGTCGGCGCGGGTACTCGCCGAACGCACCGCCCACCTCACCGACCCACTTCCCGCCGGTGGTCACCCACCGGTGTTGTGCACCGGCGCCCACGGCAGCAACGCACACAAACAAGCCAGAGTGTGCGTGACCGTGCGCGACATCCTCACCCGCGCCGGACTATCCGACGACAACGGGCTACGACCCGCATCGCTGACCGCCTACGCCGCGCGCCGCGAGTTCGACCGCACCGGCCGCATCGAGGACGCCGCCCACCTCATCGGCTCGCCCTCGCTGGACACCACCGCCGCCCTCATCGGCTACCACTGGCACGACGACGGCGGCACACCATGAACCGAAAGACGACCTCCAGCAAGCTAACCCAAGCCTACGGCGCGCAGCGGATCCAGCAACACGACCTTCACAGGCGCAGCTGCGCCGATGAGCTCACCCCGCTCGAGATCGACACCATCGACGCCGTCGCCTCTAGCGAGCTGATATATCAACTCGCCCAAACCCTGCCCATCCATCAGCCCGGCAGTCCAGGGCGGCGGCCGCACTATCCGCCGTGGGTTCACCTGCTGCACAAGGCCCTCGCCAGCGTGCTGGGCTCGCACAGCAAGGCCGCGCGCGCGATGGCCCATCCCGCGTACTGGCGCTCGATCCGCCATCGCGCCGCCGCCCACCACGCGCCGAAAGCGCAGCGCAAGCCACCACAGCGCTGGCACCACAACTACGCCCAACAGCTGCTCGACGAGCACACCGACCAGCTGCTCGACGCATTCCGGCCACTCGCGCGCCGGCTCGCCCGTGAACTCGGCTGCCTCGACCCGACCCGGTCGGTCTCCCACACAAACCCGGCGCGGGGCCAATTCGTTGTCGGTGACGGCACCGTCGTCGCCGCTCCGGTCCGCAAAGCCACCGCCGACCGGTGGGACGAACACGGCGGACGCCACGTCAACGCCGGCGTCGAAGCCCAAAACGGCGAGAACGACACCGAATTCCGCTACGGCATCAAGTTCGCCATACTTGCCACCCGTCCGGACACCATCCGCAACAACCGCGTCATCCTCGACGTCGCAGCCGTGCCCGCGGGCAAAGGCTACGGAGGCGAGGCCCGCGTCGCCACCGACATGATCGACCGCGTCGTGGCCGACACAGAAATCCGCTGCGACGGGGTGTGCTATGACGGCGCGTTCCGCGGCACCCACATCGACCACGCCATGAAACACGGATTGACCGTGCTGTCGCCGATCCACGACGGTACCCGCAAACCCGCCGCGCTCGCACACCTTGAGTGCACGTGTGGCGAGGTCCACGACCTGTGGACCCAAGATGGACGCATCTGTGAGCGCCAGATACTCGACACCGGAGAAAAACACCTCCAGCCGTGTCCGATCGCCAAGATCTTTTCGCGCCGCAACGCCGACGGAAATCACCGGTGGTACATCGAGTTCGCGACTGCCACGTGCGGCACCGTGCACCGAGAGCGCATTGACACCACCGACGACGACCGCAACCGTGGCTACAACCGGGCCGAGCACCTACGCCAGCACATCAAAACCGAGGACGGCGACAGCGTCTACGACCGCTGCTACGGCTGGCGCGAGGATGCCGAAAGCCTTAACAACACCCTCGACCGCACCCTCTACGGCGGGCGCATGATCGCCTACACCGCAACACGCCAGTTAACCGTGATGCTCGGATTCGCTCTGGGCCGCAACGCAATCGCAGCCTATCTGCACCGACGACGACACCCCGACGAGCGAGCCGCCTAACGCCCGCCAGCACGACGAGCGACCCCCAGCTGCCCACGGACGCCCAAGCGTCGCGTGGCATTCGTCACGCCAGCTAAACTCAGACCCGCCGGACTCGACAACACGACGCCCACCGTCGCGACGCCGACCACGGCACCACGACGTCCAGAACACCGCTGAAATCGCGCCTCGCCAGGGTTTTAGTCAGGTATTCAAAGACGTCCCCCGCCCTCGTAGCTCAGGGGATAGAGCACCGCTCTCCTAAAGCGGGTGTCGCAGGTTCGAATCCTGCCGGGGGCACCATTTTCGCAGGTCAAGAGCATTTGCAAAACTGAATTCCCTCTTGGCGGAAGCGGAGCGCACTGGCGTATCGGTTACCATCACCACTCATGGCCGGCCGGTCGCCGTCCTGACCCCGGCACAGCGACGTCGACGCAAAGTCGGTCAACTGCCCACCCTTGCTGTGCCGGAAAACTTTGACGATTCGCTTCCCGACAGCGAGATGGCGGCCTGGGAAACCGACATGACAGCGAGCGATCTGCCGATCGATGCAAGCGATGCCACGCTGGCTTGTCGATTGCCGTGGGAGCACAAAGACCCAATCGATCGGATGATCGTCGCACAGGCGGCACGCCGAAATCTCACCATCGCGACAAGCGATACCCGCATCGTGAGTGCGGCACTGAGTCCAACCTTGAAAGCTTGACGCGCCGTGTCAGATCCCGCGGGCAGAGCTACCCAACGCCGGGCGAGCACACCGACAATGTTTGTCATTTGGTGCTAACGGCAATGCGCCCCTGAGGTGGACGCGTAGGTCGACCTGCGCGCTCGCTTAGGTCCCGTCAGTTCAGCCGAGAGCCGACGGGGCCGCCATCAGTTGTACTACCGTGCCGCTATGCGCGAGGGCTTCATTCGGTGAACGTCGAGATCGTCGCCAAGTTCTTATCCACCCTGCCCGAGGATGACGACCACCCGTACCGGACCGGGCCGTGGCGGCCGCAGGCCACCGAATGGGACGCCGACGACCTGGCGGCGATCGACGGCGAGATACCGCCCGATCTGGACGGCATATATCTGCGCAACACCGAAAACCCGTTGCATCCGGCGTTAAAGACGTATCACCCGTTCGACGGCGACGGGATGCTGCATGTGGTCGGCTTCCGCGACGGCAAGGCCTTCTACCGCAACCGCTTCGTCCGCACCGACGGCTTTCTGGCCGAGAACGAAGCGGGCGGACCGTTGTGGCCGGGGTTGGCCGAACCCGTGTCGCTGGCCAAGCGGACCGACGGCTGGGGCGCTCGGGGCCTGTTGAAGGACGCGTCGAGCACCGACGTCGTCGTGCACCGCGGTATCGCGCTGACCAGTTTCTATCAATGCGGCGACCTGTATCGGCTAGACCCGTACACCGCCAAAACCCTTGGCAAAGAACATTGGAACGGCCGCTTCCCGTTCGACTGGGGAGTGTCCGCGCATCCCAAGGTCGACGCCAAGACCGGCGAGTTGCTGTTCTTCAACTACAGCAAGCAGGCGCCCTACATGCACTACGGCGTCGTTGACGCTAGCAACGAGCTGGTGCATTACGTCGACGTTCCGCTGCCGGGGCCGCGACTGCCGCACGACATGGCGTTCACCGAAAACTACGTCGTGCTCAACGATTTCCCGCTTTTCTGGGAGCCCGAGCTGCTGTCGCGCGACCTGCACGTGGCGCGTTTCCATCCGGACATGCCGTCGCGGTTCGCGGTGCTGCCGCGGCGCGGCCAGACCGCTGATATCCGCTGGTTCGAAGCCGAGCCCACGTTCGTGCTGCACTTCGTCAACGCCTACGAGGACGGCGACGAGATTGTGCTCGACGGCTTCTTCCAGGCCGATCCCGAGCCCGCCGACACCGGCACCGGCAGCAAATGGCAACGGGCGTTTCGCTTTCTGGCGCTCGACCGCATGCAGGCCCGGCTGCACCGGTGGCGGCTGAACCTGGTGACCGGCGCCGTGGCCGAAGAGCAACTATCGGAGGCCATCACCGAATTCGGAGTGATCAACGCCGACTACGCCGCCACCGAATACCGCTACAGCTATGCCGCCACCGGAAAGCCAGGCTGGTTTCTGTTCGACGGGCTGGTCCGACACGACGTCCTCACCGGCCACGAGCAACGCTATTCGTTCGGCGACGGGATCTACGGCAGTGAGACCGCGATGGCACCCCGCGCAACCCGCGGCGGCGAAGACGACGGCTACCTGGTCACGCTGGCCACCGACATGAACGCGGACGCGTCCTACTGCTTGATCTTCGACGCCGCTCGAGTCAGCGACGGACCGTTGTGCAAACTCCAACTGCCGGAACGTATTTCCAGCGGCACCCACGCGACGTGGGCGCCCGGCCCGCAGTTGCGGCGCTGGCATTCCGCCGACCCGATCGGGTTGTCACCGACGCAGTGACGACGCCAGCGCCCACCCGGAGCAGATCACCGCGCCGGCCGCGCCCACCGCGCCGACATACAGACCGTAGCCGGCTGCGACCGGCGGATTGACGTTGACGCGGTAGTACCACCACGTCAACCCGGCGATGAGCAGTGAAAGAGCAAGCGCGGCAACCGATGCCAGTCTCGCCGACAACCCGCGACCGACCGTCGCACCGGCCACCAGCAGCGTCGAGGACAGCAACACGATCAGCTGACCCATCCCGAAACCGCGCGGAAGATGCAGGCTGCCCATGCTGCCCCCAACAGCATTGGCCCAGCCGCCGCCGTTGACCGTTGTGGTCAGCCACGGCAGCCAGGCGCTGACCGACAGTATCGCGGCGAATAGCGCGACCAGCCAACCAGGATGCAGACGGGTCATAGTGCGACACTAGCGCGCACTTTAGTGTGGAGCGATGACCGAGCTACCGGACTGGGCCCGCGAGTTGAACCTGGCACCCAACCCCGAAGGCGGCTGGTTTCGGCAGACCTGGCGCAGCGATGTGACAGTGGGCCAGTCGGCGCTGCCACCGGATTATACCGGGCCGCGCAGCGCCGGAACAGCGATACTGCTACTGCTGATGCCCGGCCAGCAGTCCGCCTGGCACACCGTGCGCAGCGCCGAGCTGTGGCTGCACCATCGCGGCAGCCCGTTGCTTCTCGACATCGGAAGCGAAAGGCACAGCACCACAACGCATGTGCTCGGCAGCGACATCATCGCCGGTGAGCGCCCCCAGGTGCTGGTGCCGCCCCGATACTGGCAGCGGGCACGGCCCCGCGACGACGAGCCCAGCCTGGTCAGCTGCGTGGTAGTGCCGGGCTTCGACTACGCCGACTTCGGCCTCGGCCCGGCCGACTAATCCTGCAACGACGACAGGTTGAACACCGCGCCCGTCGAGTCGGCGGCCGCCGCCAGCCGCCCATAGGGGGTGTCTTCCGCGCCGCGCAGCACCGCGCCGCCGTTGTCGCTGATCACCTGCAGTGTCTTGTCGACGTCTTCGGCGCCGAAGAAGATGGTCCAGTTCGATCCGACCTCGGCGGGCAGGCAGCCGGCGCCGTCCATCACGCCGAGCAATTGCTGATCACCGAACCACGCAGTGGTGTACCGGAATTCGTCGGTGTCGGCGACTTGCTCGGTCTGCCACCCGAACACCTCGCGGTAGAAGTCGACCGCGGCGCGGTAGTCGCGGGTGGTGAGCTGGTGCCAGACCGGCGCGCCGGCCTCGCCGATCACCTCGAAGCCCTGGTGCCCCAATGGTTGCCACAGACCGAGCGGTGCGCCCGTCGGGTCGGTGGCCATGCTCATGAATCCCTTGGCCGGTATCTCCATCGGCTCGATGCAGGACGAGCCGCCCGCCGCGGTCAGCGCCGACACCGTGGCATCGATGTCGGCGGTGTGAAAGTAGGTGGTCCACCCGTCCGGCGCTTGCCATTCCGGGTTGTTGGCCATCAGGCCGGCGACCGGTTGGCCGTTCTTGGCGGCGGTGACGTATCCACCGTATTCCGGTCCGGCGGATTCAAATGTCCAGCCGAAGACAGTGCCGTAGAAGTCGACGGCACCATCGAGGTCGGATGAGGCCAGGTCGATCCAGCAGGGGGCGCCCAGCGGGGCGCCGTGACGGACGGGCATGGTGGTCTCCTTCGATACGGTGTGGGCCCCGTGTCGGGGTTCACCGATACCGACCGTCGCCGGCTCCAAAACTCATCGCACCGGGGCGAACACCTTGACGAAATTGTCGAGCGACTCGCGGATGTCGCCCCGCAGCGCCCCCGCAACGATCATCCCGATCGGGCCGAACAGCGCCGGGCCACCGAGGTGCACGTCGAAGTTGACCTCGCAGCCGTCGCCCTTAGGCTTGATTTTGGCGAGCAGCTTGACCTTGACGCCGCCGACGCCAACTCCGTTGAGTGTCATGGCTTCCGGCGGCTTGTAATGCACGATCGTCCACTTGATCCGGTTCGGCATGCCCTTGACTTCGACGATCGACTCGACGACGGTGCCCTTCTCCAACTTCTCGGGTAGCTTGCTGCGCCATACCCGGTGGATGGTCAGCCACTCCTTGTAGCGGGAGAGGTCGGCGGCATGCTCCCAGGCCTGCTCGGTCGGCAGGGGTACGTCGATGGATCCGGAGACTTTCGCCATGGGCTAGTTCTCTGGGTTGCCTTTGTCCACAGCCTTTTTGGCCGCGTCCTGCACCTTGTCCACGGCGTCCTTGTACTTGCCGCCGGTTTTGTCGTCGACGATGTCGCCCGCCTTGTCGATCGCCTGTTCAACCTTGTCGGCGTTCTGCGACAGCAGGCTTTTGGCCTTGTCCAAAAATCCCATCAGTTCATCCTTTCCGTCAGTCGACCCTACCGTCGGGCCTTGTCGCTCTGAAGTCGCCACCAGGGTTCGCATTCCGTTGATTCGGCGGGATCCACGCGTTGCCCGAGTTTAGGCACCACCACTCGGACATCGGATGCCTCGGCCGCCGTCAGCAGCCGTTCGATCGGCTCGGCCCACGGATGCGGCGCCAACCGGAAGGTGCACCAGTGCACAGGCAGCAAAACCCGCCCGCCGAGGTCGCGGTGTGCCCGGACCGCCTCCTCCGGATTCATGTGGATGTCCGGCCACGCCTTGTTGTAGGCGCCGACGGGCAACAGCGTCAGGTCGAACGGCCCGTGCTCGGCGCCGATCTGCGCGAAGCTCTTCGTGTAGCCGGTGTCGCCGCCGAAGTACGCGCGATGCTTCGGCCCGATCACTGCCCACGACGCCCATAGCGTGGTGTTGCGGTTCATGAACCGGCCGGAGAAGTGCCGTGCGGGCGTGCAGACCAGGGTGAGCTCGTCGACGTTGGCGTGCTCGTTCCAGTCGAGTTCGACGATGCGCTCCTCGGGAATGCCCCACGACCGCAGGTGCGCGCCCACCCCGAGCGGGACGACGAACGGCGCCCACTGGGTGCGGGCCAGTGCAAGGACTGTGTCGATGTCGAGGTGGTCGTAATGGTCGTGGCTGATGACGATCGCGTCGAGTGCCGGCAGCCCCTCCAGCTCGATCGGCGGCGGATGCATCCGCTGCGGACCGATGACATCCGACGGCGAGCAGCGGTCGCTCCAGACCGGGTCGGTGAGCACCCGGTAGCCGTCGATTTCCAGCAGCGCCGTCGCGTGCCCCAGCCAGCAGACCGCGAGGTCGACAGCGCTGCCCATGGGCTGCGGCTCGGCCAGCGGGATCGCGGCGCACGGCCGGCTGGCGGCGCGGCCGCCGATGACCTCGCGCAGGATCAGCCGCTGCTGCTCGCGGTCCATGCTGAACAGCGAAGCCGGTTCGAGGTTGACGAAGACGCCGTCGCGGAAATTCGCTGAGCGGCCGGCCACCGCGCGTATCGCGGCAGGGTCCGCGCCCAGAGCCGCCGGTGCACCGTGCAGCGCGCGCAGCACCCACCCGCCGCTGGCCAGCGTGACCGTGCCGGCGACCAGTCGCAGCGCTCCGCGCAGCATCCGATCAGGCTCCCTGGAACTTCGGTGGTCGTTTTTGCATGCGGGCCACCTGCGCTTCGATGACGTCCTGGCTGGCCCACGCCTTGTCGAAGAGTTCCTTGTGGACCGGCCAGGCTTCCTCGATGGCTCCGTCGTCGTTGAGTACCCGCTTGGCGTGCTGCAGCGCCAGTGGCGCCAGGCCGGCGATCTCGGTGGCCCAGGCCTGCGCGTCGGCCAGCGACCCGATCCTGTTGGCCATCCCGGTCTGCAGCGCGACATCGGCGGTCAGCTTCTCCGCCGAGAGCAACATGGCCCGGGCCCGGCCATGACCGACCAGCGAACACAGCCGACGGATGCTCCAGTTGTCAAGGGCCAGGCCGTATTTCGACGTCGGAAACTGGAAGAACGCCTCTGGCGCCACCACCCGCAGGTCGCATTGCATCGCTAGCTGCAAACCGGCACCGATCGCGGGACCATTGATCGCCCCGATCAGCGGCATCGGCGCGGCATCCATGGCCTTGTGCAGCTCGATCAGCCGGTCCGGATAGTCGGCGGCGAAGGCGTCCCCGGACAGATCCGCGCCGGCGCAGAACACCGTGCCCTGGCCGGTCAGCACGATGGCGCGGACGTTCTCGGCGGCCGCCTTCTGCACGGCTTCCCGCAGCTCCTCGACGAGCTGGGAGTTCAGCGCGTTGCGGCGCTCGGCGCGCTGCATCTCAATGGTCAGGACGTCTTCGTCACGGGTGACACCGATCATTGGAACACCTTATCGAGCCACGAGCTGGCTACGCTCGTTCGGTGAGCCGGATCAGCGCCGACGAACTGCGCGACGCCGTGCTCGATGCGGGATCGTTCGTCAGCTGGGACACCGAGCCGCTCGCGGTGCCGGCCAACGACGCGTACGCGGCCGAGCTGGCCGCCGCCCGGGCCGCGACCGGGCGCAGCGAGTCGGTGGTCACCGGCGAGGGCCGGGTGCACGGGCGGCGAGTGGCCGTGATCGCCTGCGAGTTCGACTTCTTGGCCGGCTCGATCGGAGTGGCCGCGGGCGAGCGGATCACCACCGCGATCGAACGAGCCACCCGCGAGCGGCTGCCGTTGCTGGCCTCGCCAAGTTCCGGCGGCACCCGGATGCAGGAGGGCACAGTCGCTTTCGTGCAGATGGTCAAGATCAGCGCGGCCATCGCGCTGCACAAGCGAGCACATCTGCCGTATTTGGTGTATCTGCGCCATCCGACCACGGGCGGGGTGTTCGCGTCGTGGGGATCGCTGGGTCATGTCACGATCGCCGAGCCCGGTGCGCTGATCGGTTTCCTGGGGCCCCGGGTTTACGAGCAGCTTTACGGTGAGCCGTTCCCGTCGGGCATCCAGGTCGCCGAGAATCTGCAACGTCACGGCGTGATCGACGGTGTCATTCCGCTGCGATGGCTGCGCCGCACCCTCGAGCGGGTGCTCAAGGTGTTGGTCGATCCGCCCGCGGGCCGCCCGCCGGCGCCCGACCACGCGTCGATACCTGATGTGCCGGCGTGGGATTCGGTGGTGGCGTCGCGCCGACCGGACCGCCCCGGGGTCGAAACGCTGCTGCGCCACGGCGCCACCGAGCGGGTCCTGTTGTCGGGTACCGGCCATGGCGAGGCGGGCAGCACGCTGCTCGCGTTGGCGCGGTTCGGCGGCCAGCCCGCCGTCGTACTCGGCCAGCAGCGTGTCTTCGGCGGCATCGTGGGTCCGGCCGCGCTGCGCGAGGCCCGGCGCGGGATGGCGCTGGCCGCGGGGTTGCGGCTACCGCTGGTGCTCGTCATCGATACCGCCGGCCCCGCGCTGTCCGAAGCCGCCGAGCAGGGCGGGCTGGCCGGTGAAATCGCGCGCTGCCTGGCCGAACTGGTCACACTGCAGACGCCGACGGTGTCGGTGCTGCTGGGTCAGGGCAGCGGCGGGCCCGCGCTGGCGATGCTGCCCGCCGACCGCGTGCTGGCCGCGCTGCATGGCTGGCTGGCTCCGCTGCCACCGGAGGGGGCCAGTGCGATCATGTACCGCAACACCGACCATGCCCCCGAACTTGCTGCGGCCCAGGGTATCCGGTCGAAGGACCTACACGCATCGGGCATTGTCGACGTCGTCGTGCCCGAGTATCCCGATGCCGCCGACGAACCGATCGTGTTCGCCAAACGGATGTCGCGAGCCATTGCCCACGAATTACACACGCTGCGAGCGGTACCCGAACCGCAGCGCGTGACCGCCCGCCTGCAACGCCACCGGCGGATCGGGCTGGTCTGATGGCGGCGACCCGCTGCCATGAGCTAATCAGCGGTGCCAGCGGACGGGACCGGCCCGCAGCGGAGGCTCATCGTCGTCGCGAGAACGTCTGCGGGTCACCGGAATCCGGGTCGGGGTAGTGCGTTTGCGGACAACCGGATGGGCACGGTCATAGGCCGCGCGCCGACGGGGATCGCGCAACAGCGCGTAGGCAGCCAGGATTTGGCGTAGCCGTTCGTCCGCTCCGGAATTCGGCTCCCCCGAACGTCTGTCGGGGTGATAGTCACGCAACTGGCGCCGATAGGCATGGGTGATTTCGGCCTGAGTCGCCGTCGGCGATACGCCGAGCACCGAGTAGGGATCATCCATCTCAGGCACCGGAGCCTTCCACCCGGGCCGACAGTCGTGTAGCGGGGTGGGCGCGTATCGGGCCACAAACGCACCCACCCCAGGTCGATGAGGTCCGTGCGGTCCACCAAAATGGCCACTATCGGTGGCGATGCGTGCGCGATACTGCGTCGGCCGCGCTCAGGTAGCAATCCTTGTGGACGGCACGGGGATCACCGCTTGTGCATTTCGACTGTCGACGCATCACCTCCTCATCGTCGTGCGGTACGTCGGCTCAGCCGTCAGGCGTTGATCGCCGTCTGGTGGCCGTCGTGGCTGATTTCGATGCGGCGTGGCTTGGCCTTCTCAGCAACTGGAATCGTCAGCCGCAGGACACCGTCGTGGTAGTTGGCCTCGATCTTGTCGGTGTCAAGGTTTTCGCCGAGGAATAGTTGCCGGCTGAATACGCCGCGCGGACGTTCAGCGGAAACCATTTCGCGGTTTTGATCCAGCGCAGGCCGCTCGGCACGGACAGTGAGCACATTGCGCTCGACGTCCAGGTCCAGCGAATCGGCGTTCACGCCAGGCAGGTCGAACTCGACGATGAACTTGTCGCCGTCTCGCCAGGCGTCCATCGGCATGACCGCCGGCCGGGCTGCGGTCCCGAGCACTTGCTGGGTCCACCGGTCGAGGTCACGGAACGGATCGGTACGCATCAGCGCCATGACTTAACCTCCCGAGTCGTTGCCAGATGACTTATGTCTACTGACATAACTTTGTGATAGCACTAGCGACAGTATTATGCAAGAGGTAGTCAGCAGATTTCTAGAAAAACCGGCCAAGGGCATCCAGCTCTTAAGATCGGAAATCTATGCTTGCTGACACAGCTTTGTCGTATCCGTTATGATAGCTTTGTGTATACGCCAACCACGAGGCTCTGACGACGAATGGAGATGCAGTTGACCAGCGACGCAACACCGCGCTCTGCGCGGGGCGTCTACGGCATCTCGGTGGCATCCGAGTTGTCGGGCATTGGGCCGCAAACCTTGCGGCTCTATGAGCGTTGGGGACTGCTGACCCCGTCGCGCACCGACGGCGGCACCAGACGCTATAGCGATGACGACCTCGACCGGCTGAAGCGAATCAGCGAATTGGTCGACCAAGGGATAAACCTAGCCGGTGTCGTGCAGATCCTCAATCTGGAAGAGCGCAACTCCCAGCTAGAGTCCGACAACACTCAACTACGGTCCGACAACGCCGAACTCAAGGCTCGTCGCGCCGCGCCCGGCGGCAACGCATCGCGAAGGGGAAGGAGGGACACCGACCATGAAGAACGTCGAGGGAATCGTGCCGGTCGACGAAACACCCGAAGCTGATGCGATGGACCAGCAACGCCTCGTCGATGCCGACGACCAGACCGGTCTGGACACTTCGTATGTCGCAGATGTCGCCGAGCGCGATGCCAACCCTGCCGACCTGATCGACCAGGCGATCGTGGTCCCGGTGCCAGAGGACGAGTGAGCGCCGGCGGTTCCTGCTCAACGCGGGAGTAAATAGTCGTCGCGCGCCAAGCCATCCCTGATCTGCGCCACGGTCTGCTCGACGGCCTGCTCACTCGAGTCGACGACGTGGCGCTCCAGCTTCGCGAGGTGGCTGAATTGTGCATGCAGCTGCGAAATGGGTTCGGGCAGAGTCAATTCGTCATGGCCGCGACCAGTGGCCCGGGATAGCACAACGTCCAGCCGAGGCCGCAGCACCACATACGACGTCGCTATCTCATGCCGTCGAAGGACGGTATGCAGCTTGTCGAGAAACCATGGGCCCACAATCCCGTCGAGAATGACGTCGTAGCCTCCGATTGCATATCGGGCTGCCGCGTCGGCGATGACACCGATCACGACTTCGTTCTGCTGCGCCGCTTCCTCGAGGTAGGGCGCGATGTAACCGGTCCGGATCCACCGGTAGAACGTGTCGGTGAGCATGTGCACAGTCGGTCGCTGCGCCGATGTGGCGAGAACCTCTGCGACCGTGGACTTTCCGGATCCGGGCGGGCCGGTGACAACGACCACCTGCCCGAGCCGGCTCATGCCGCGGCCTCGTCGTCGCCGCCGAACTGGGTGAGATACAACTCGGCGTAGCGCCCGCCGCGAGCGAGCAGCTGGTCATGCGTGCCGCGCTCGGTGATCCGGCCGCCCTCGACGACCAGGATCTGGTCGGCGGCCCGCACGGTGGACAGCCGGTGCGCGATGACGATCGACGTCCGGCCCGCCAGCGCCTCCGAAAGCGCCTGCTGCACAGCGGCTTCCGAAGCCGAGTCCAGCGACGCCGTCGCCTCGTCCAGGACCACCACCCGTGACCGGCCCAGCAGCAACCGGGCGATGGTCAGCCGCTGCCGCTGACCGCCCGACAGGCGATAGCCCCGCTCCCCGACCACGGTGTCCAGGCCGTCGGGCATCTCGGCGACGACGTCGGCCAGCCGCGCGCGCCGCAGCGCCGCCCACAGCTCGTCGTCGGACGCACCGGGTGCCGCCAGCCGGAGGTTGGACCGGATTGACTCGTGGAACAGGTGGCCGTCCTGGGTGACCAGGCCGACGGTCTGGCGCAGCGACGTGGTGGTCAGGTCGCGCACGTCGACCCCGGCCAGCCGCACCGCGCCGGAGTCCACGTCGTAGAGCCGGGCCAGCAGAGCCGCAATCGTCGACTTGCCGGCCCCGGACGACCCGACCAGCGCCACCATCTGTCCCGGCTCTGCGGTGAACGAAATCCCGTGCAGCACTTCGTCTCCCCCGCGCGCGTCGAGCACCGCGACCTCTTCCAGCGACGCCAGCGACACCTTGTCGGCCGACGGGTAGCCGAATCGCACGTCGTCGAAGGTCACCGAGACGGGACCGTCGGGCACCGCCACGGCGCCCGGTCGCTCGACGATCAGCGGCTCCAAATCCAGCACTTCGAAAACCCGCTCGAAACTGACCAGCGCACTGGCGATTTCCACTCGGGCGTTGACCAGCGCGGTCAGCGGCGCGTACAGCCGGGTCAGCAGCAGCGCCAGCGACACGATCGCGCCGGCCTGCAGATGACCGCCGATGGCCAGCACCCCGCCCAGCCCGTACACCAGTGCCAGCGCCAGCGCCGACATCAGCGTCAGCGAGTTCATGAACACCGACTGCAACATCGACGAGCGCACCCCGATGTCGCGCACCCGCCCGGCGCGCAGCGCGAACTCGCGCGACTCTCGCAGCGGGTCGCCGAACAGCTTGACCAGGGTGGCGCCCGGCGCGGAGAACCGTTCGGTCATCTGGCTGTTCATCGTCGCGTTGTACGCGGCGCGTTCCCGGCTCAGCCGCGCCATCGTGGTGCCGATCCGCCGCGCCGGCACCACGAACAGCGGCACTAGCAGCAACGACAACGCCGTGATCTGCCAGGAGATCCCCGCCATCACCGCCAGCGTCAGCGTCAGCGTGACCAGGTTGGAGACGACGCCCGAAAGCGTGTCGGAGAACGCCCGCTGGGCGCCCATCACGTCGTTGCCCAGCCGGCTGACCAGCGCGCCCGTGCGGGTGCGGGTGAAAAACGCCACCGGCATCCGCTGCACGTGGTCGTACACCGCGGTCCGCAGGTCCAGGATCAGACCCTCCCCGATGGTCGACGACAGCCACCGGGTGACCAGCGACACCGCCGCCTCAGCGACCGCCACCAGCGCGATGACACCCGCCAGCAGCACCACCGCCGTGGTCGACGACCCGGCCACGATCCGGTCGACCACCTTGCCGGCCAGCATGGGAGTGGCCACGGTCAACAGCGCGCTGACCACGCTGACCCCGACAAACGCGCCCAGCCTGCGGTGATGGCGGCCCGAGAAGCGCCAGATCCGGCCGACCAGATCGCGTCCCACCAACGAGCGAAGCTCGCCCGACGGCGCATGCATCTGCCGGTACAGGGCGCGGCTGGCCGCCGATTCCATATTCACGCGCTTCACGGTAAAACCTCAACAAAGGATGAGGTCAACCGACGCGCCGGGCCGCGGGCGGATCCTTCCCACTGCTACGCGGCTCGATCAGGCATTATGGGCGGCATGGACACTGGTGTGACCTCACCCCGGGTTTTGGTGGTGGACGACGACTCCGACGTGCTCGCGTCGCTGGAGCGCGGGCTGCGGCTGTCCGGATTCGAGGTGTCGACCGCGGTCGACGGCGCCGAGGCGCTGCGCAGTGCCACCGAGACCCGGCCGGACGCGATTGTGCTCGACATCAACATGCCGGTGCTGGACGGCGTGAGCGTGGTCACCGCGCTGCGCGCGATGGACAACGACGTGCCGGTGTGCGTGCTGTCGGCGCGCAGCTCGGTCGACGACCGGGTGATGGGCCTGGAGGCCGGCGCCGACGACTACCTGGTCAAACCGTTCGTGCTGGCCGAGTTGGTGGCGCGGGTCAAGGCGCTGCTGCGCCGACGCGGATCGACGGCGACGTCGTCGTCGGAAACCATCACGGTCGGTCCGCTGGAGGTCGACATCCCGGGCCGCCGAGCCCGAGTCAACGGCGTGGACGTCGACCTGACCAAGCGGGAGTTCGACCTGCTCGCCGTGCTGGCCGAGCACAAGACCGCGGTGCTGTCCCGCGCGCAGCTGCTGGAGCTGGTCTGGGGCTACGACTTCGCCGCCGACACCAACGTCGTCGACGTGTTCATCGGCTACCTGCGGCGCAAGCTGGAGGCCAACGGCGCGCCGCGGCTGCTGCACACCGTGCGAGGAGTGGGATTCGTGCTGCGCATGCAGTAGCACCGCGACCATGAACGTCTTGTCCCGGATCCTGACCCGTACGCCCTCGCTGCGTACCCGGGTGGTGATCGCGACGGCGATCGGCGCGGCGATTCCGGTGCTCATTGTGGGCGCCGTCGTATGGTTCGGCATCACCGGCGACAGCAAGGAGCGCCTGGACCGCCGCCTCGACGAGGCCGCGGGGTTCGCGATCCCGTTCCTGCCGCGCGGCCTGGACGAGATTCCGCGATCGCCCAACGACCAGGACACCGTCATCACCGTGCGTCGCGGCAACCAGGTCACGTCCAACTCGACGGTGGTGCTGCCGGAGCTGCCTCCCGGATACGACGACACCTACGTCAACGGGGTGCGCTACCGGGTTCGGACGGTAGAGATCCCGGCGCCGCAGGCCACGTCGGTCGAAGTCGGGGCGACCTACGACGAGACGATTGCGCGGACCAACAACCGGCACCGTCGGGTCATCATCATCTGCGGTTTGGCGATCGGCGCTTCGGCCGTATTCGCTTGGCTGCTGGCCGCTTTCGCGGTGCGACCGTTCAAACGGCTGGCCCAGCAGACCCGCTCGATCGACGCCGGCGACGAGGCGCCGCAGGTCGCGGTTCGCGGCGCCACCGAAGCGGTTGAGATCGCCGAGGCGATGCGGGGCATGCTGCAGCGCATCTGGAAGGAGCAGGAACGCACCAAGGAGGCGCTGGCGTCGGCACGTGACTTCGCGTCGGTGTCGGCGCATGAGCTGCGTACGCCGCTGACGGCGATGCGCACCAACCTCGAAGTGCTCTCCACCCTCGACCTGCCCGACGACCAGCGCAAGGAAGTGCTCAACGACGTCGTGCGCACCCAGTCGCGCATCGAATCCACGCTCTCCGCGCTGGAACGGCTGGCCCAGGGCGAGCTGTCGACGTCGGACGACCATGTGCCGGTTGATATTACGGAGCTGCTGGACCGCGCCGCACACGACGCGATGCGGATCTACCCCAACCTCGACGTGTCGCTGGTCCCGTCGCCGACCTGCATCATCGTGGGGCTGCCGGCGGGACTGCGTCTTGCAGTCGACAACGCGATCGCCAACGCCGTCAAACATGGTGGCGCCAGCCGGGTTCAGCTGTCAGCGGTCAGTTCGCGGGAGGGCGTGGAAATCGCCATTGACGACAACGGCAGCGGAGTTCCCGAGGACGAGCGGCAGGTGGTGTTCGAGCGGTTCTCCCGCGGGTCGACGGCCTCGCATTCCGGCTCGGGTTTGGGGCTGGCGCTGGTAGCCCAGCAGGCCCACTTACACGGCGGGACAGCGTCGTTGGAGGACAGCCCGCTGGGCGGGGTGCGGCTGCTATTGCGTCTGCCCGCGCCCAGTTAGGACGCGTCGTCGCTCTTCTCGGCGGCCTCAGGGTTCGAAGCGCCTAGCGGCACTTCGCGTTTCACTCGACGAACCGTCAGCGCAAAGGTCAGCGCCAACCCGAGCACAAAGGACAGCACCATCAGCCACCAGTTCGGGTCGTGCATTACCGCGCTCCTATCTCGCGCGAGCCGGGCAGGTCGGCCAGGGCTTCTTCTTCGCTGGTGCGCCGAATCGATACGACGGTGATCACCCACGCCACCGCCGAGCCCGCCACGAACGCCAGCAGGTACCACAACCATTGGATGACGAAGTCCACGTCGGATCCTCCTCAGCTCGCCTCGATCTGGTTGTCGATATTCAGGTTGGGCCAGGCGTCGTCGGCGGCCTGCAGAACGGCGTCGGCCTGATCCACCGATGCGGCGGTGCCGGTCAGTGTGACGGTGTCGCCGCTGACCGACAGACTGAAATCAGGAATCGACGCCGCAGCTTTGAAAACCGGTTCGGCATCGGAGAAGTCGAGCGCGTTGACATCCGGGTTGATGCCGAGGTTGTCGATGACGTTGGCTTCCGAGCCCACCGATGCGATCACCGCGTCGAGCAACGCTCTCTTGGCTTTCTCGTCGGGAAATTCGCCGCGCAGCGTAATGTCCTTGCCGTTGCGGGTGATTGACGCCGGCGCCAACGATATCGGCGGAATGGTCGGCGCCGACGGCGAGGCGCCGGCCGAGGTGGGCGGGGCCAGCGTCGGCAAGGCGCCGGTGGGTCCGGTGGTCTGGGACCTGGTTCGTTCCGACAAGCCGTAGCCGATTGCCGCCAGCAGCAGCGGAATTACCACCAGGGCGATCAGCCAGGGCACCCCGAGGGGCCGTCGGTAGAACTTGGCGGCCTGTGTGGTTTCGGCTGCTTCGTCGGAATCCGCCATGGGCCCCTCCGTCATCGAGTTCGTCCCGCCGCGTGACTTGCAGGTTACCGAGTGGCGAGCAGGTCGATGACGAAGATCAGCGTCTTGCCTGACAGCTGGTGGCCTGAACCCGCCGGCCCGTAGGCCTGCGCGGGCGGAATCACGAGTTGACGCCGGCCGCCCACTTTCATTCCGGGAATGCCGTCCTGCCAGCCCTGGATGAGGCCGCGCAGCGGAAACTCGATGGATTCGCCGCGGTTCCACGAGCTGTCGAACTCTTCGCCGGTGTCGTACTCGACACCGACGTAGTGCACCTCGACGGTGCCGCCCGGAACGGCTTCGGGGCCGTCGCCGATCACCAGGTCTTTGATGACGAGTTCTGCGGGGGCCGGGCCGGTCGGGAAATCGATCTCTGGTTTCTGCGTCACCGGGCCCACCCTACTGATGGGTGCACACTGGACACGTGGCAGAGGACAGAAAACCGACCGACACAGATGCCCTGGCACGTATCCACGACCTTGTCGCCGAGGAGAAGGCGCTGCGTGAGCAACTGCAGCACGGCGACATCAGCGCCTCCGACGAGCACGAGCGGCTGCGCGTGGTCCAGACCGAGCTCGACCAGTGCTGGGACCTGCTGCGGCAGCGTCGGGCCCTGCGCGACACGGGTGGTGATCCGCGCGAGGCGTCGGTGCGCCCGCCCGGCCAGGTCGAGGGCTACCTCAGCTGACGCACGACGCGATTGTCGTCGGCGGCGGGCACAACGGCCTTGTCGCGGCGGCGTATCCAGCCCGGGCCGGGCTGCGGGTGCGGCTGCTGGAGCGGCTGGGGCAGGTCGGCGGGGCGGCCGTGTCGGCCCAGCTCTTCGATGGTGTGGACGCCCGACTGTCGCGGTACGCCTACCTGGTCAGCCTGTTGCCGCCGCGCATCGTCGACGACCTGGGCACACCGGTGAAGTTGGCGCGGCGCCGCTATTCGTCGTATCCCCCTGTCGACGAGGTTGCCGATGTCCGTGAGTTCTATCGGCGCTGCCGGCTGGTGACCGAATGGCTCTGGCCGACGCTGCTGGAGCCGCTGCGCACCCGAGAGGCGACCCGCCGTCTGGTTGACCGCGATCCCGACGCGGCCGCCGCCTGGCAGGCGATGATCGAGCAGCCGATCGGTCACGCGATCGCCGAAGGACTGAGCGATGACCTGGTGCGCGGGCTGGTCGCCACCGACGCGCTGATCGGCACCTTCGCCCCGCTCGACGATCCGTCGCTGCAGCAGAACGTCTGCTTCCTCTATCACCTGCTGGGCGGACAGTGGCGGGTCCCGGTCGGCGGGATGGGTGCGGTGACGGCGGCGCTGGCCACGGCGGCGGCTGGTTTCGGTGCCGAAATCGTCACGGGCGCAGACGTTTACGCGATAGATCCGGACGGCGAGGTGCGGTACCGCTGCGGCGACGACGAGTGTGTGGTCCATGGCAGGTTCGTGCTGGCCGGCGTCGCCCCGGCGGTGCTGGCCGACTTGCTCGGCGAACCGGCGCCACCGGGCGCTGCGGGCGCGCAGGTCAAGGTCAACATGCTGGTGCGACGGCTGCCGCGGCTGCGCGACGCCGCCGCGACACCCGAGCAGGCGTTCACCGGCACGCTGCACGTCAACGAGAGCTGGACGCAACTGGACGCGGCGTTTTCGCAAGCGGCCGCGGGCCGGTTACCGGATCCGCTGCCATGCGAGATCTATTGCCATTCGCTGACCGACCCGAGCATCTTGTCGCCGGCGCTGCGCGCCTGCGGCGCTCACACCCTGACCGTGTTCGGCCTGCACACGCCGCACGGATTGCCCGGCAACCACACCGAGGCGGTTATGGCATCGCTGAATTCTGTTCTGGCCGAACCGATTCAGGACGTGCTGATGGACGACGTCAACGGCCGGCCGTGCATCGAAACCATTACCACGCTGGATCTCGAGAAGACCCTGAACATGCCCGGCGGCAACATCTTTCACGGCGGATTGTGCTGGCCGTTCGCGGACGACGACGACCCGCTGGACACCCCCGCACGGCAATGGGGCGTGGCGACCGCGCATCCCCGGATCCTGCTCTGCGGCTCGGGTGCGCGCCGCGGCGGGGCGGTGTCGGGCATCGGCGGCCACAACGCCGCGATGGCTGTGCTTAACTTGCGCCGACTGTGGACTTAATGCACGCGCCAGGCGAATTCGCGTGGCACAAGGCCACACTCGGCGTCTAGCGAGAGTCGATGGTCGCGTAGTTGCGCTCGGTGTAGCCGGTGTAGATCTGGCGGGGCCGCCCGATCTTGGAATCGCCCTCGTCGTGCATCTCCCGCCAGTGCGCGATCCAACCGGGTAGCCGACCGAGCGCGAACAACACGGTGAACATCCGCGTCGGGAAGCCCAGCGCCCGGTAGATCAGCCCGGTGTAGAAGTCGACGTTGGGGTAAAGCTTGCGCTCGACGAAGTAGTCGTCGGTCAGGGCCGCCTCTTCGAGTTCCTTGGCGATGGTCAGCAGGTCGTCGTCACCGCCCAGCTTGGCGAGGATCTTGTCCGCCTGTTCCTTGACGATGCGCGCCCGCGGGTCGTAGTTCTTGTAGACCCGGTGGCCGAAGCCCATCAGCTTGACGCCTTCTTCGCGGTTCTTGACCTTGCGGACGAACTCGCGGACGTCGCCGCCGCTTTCCCGGATCTGCTCGAGCATCTCCAGCACCGCCTGGTTGGCGCCGCCGTGCAGCGGGCCCCACAGCGCGTTGATGCCGCCGGAGATCGAGGTGAACAGGTTGGCCCGCGACGAGCCCACCAGCCGCACGGTCGACGTCGAACAGTTCTGCTCGTGGTCGGCGTGCAGGATGAACAGCATGTCGAGCGCCCGTACTACCTCGGGATCCGGCTGGTAGGGCTCGGCCGGCAGCCCGAACGTCATCCGCAGGAAGTTCTCCACCAGGGTCAGCTTGTTGTCCGGGTAGAGGAACGGCTGACCGACCGACTTCTTGAACGCGTATGCGGCGATGGTCGGCAGCTTGGCCAGCAGCCGGATCGTGGACAGTTCGACCTGGTCGTTGTCCATCGGGTCCAGCGAATCCTGGTAGTAGGCGCTCAGGGCGTTGACGACGCTGGA
Organism: Mycobacterium branderi; assembly: GCF_010728725.1. Taxonomy (NCBI): domain Bacteria; kingdom Bacillati; phylum Actinomycetota; class Actinomycetes; order Mycobacteriales; family Mycobacteriaceae; genus Mycobacterium; species Mycobacterium branderi. The sequence continues at coordinate 2,379,755 of NZ_AP022606.1, read as the reverse complement.
CAGCACCGGCATCGGGTGGGCGTTGCGTGGGAAGCCGTCGAAGAACCGCTTGAGGTCCTCGTGCAGCATCGTGTGCCGCTGGATTTGCCGGGTGAACTCGACGAGCTGGTCCTTGCTCGGCAGCTCGCCGTAGATCAGCAGATAGCTCACCTCGAGGAACGTCGACTTCTCGGCAAGCTGCTCGATCGGGTAGCCGCGGTAACGCAGGATGCCGGCGTCGCCGTCGATGTAGGTGATGGCGCTCTTCGTCGACGCGGTGTTCATGAACCCGCTGTCGAACGTGGTGTATCCGGTCTTGGAGAGCAGCGAGCCGAGCGCGATCCCGTCGGCCCCCTCGCTGGCGTGGACGATCTCCAGGTCCAACTCACCACCCGGGTATTTGAGAGTGGCGGTGTCGTCGGTTGCGGCCACAAGAACCCCTTTGCGCTCTGCTGATGCTGCCTAGGTTGCGTATAGCTGAAGGTAGTCGCTATCGCGGCGACGCGCCTGACCGGGGTGCTGGCCTGCGGTAGCCGACGAACGCCGGCGCGGCCACCAGCGGGCCCGGCCGGGCCCCTTCTGCGGCGAGCGTGCGCGGTTGTCCGCATCTGCGCGGCGTGTCGCGGACAAACACGCACGCTCGCGCCAAGGGGCGCCTCACGGCTGCAGGCGCTCGATGCGGCCGTCTACCACGCGAATCCTGTTGTGCACCCGGTTTTCCCGGCCCTGCCAGAACTCGACCACCTCAGGCGCGATGCGGTAACCTCCCCAGTTCGGCGGGACCGGGATGTGCTCGGTGTCGGCGAACCGGGCGGTCACCTCGGCGAGTTGCTCGAGCAACGCCGCCCGCGACGCGATCGGCCGGGACTGGTGCGACGCCCACGCGCCCAGCTGCGAGCCGCGGGGTCGCTTCGACCAGTACTCCTGCGTCTCCTCGGGGTCGACCTTGGTCACCCGACCGCGAATGTGGAATTGCCGGCCCAGCAAATACCACGGGAAGGTCGCCGACGCGTAGGGCGTGGCGGCCAGCTCCGCCCCCTTGGCCGAGTCGTAGTTGGTGTAGAAGGTGATGCCGCGCTCGTCGATGCTCTTGCACAGCACCGAGCGGCTGACTGGCTTCCCGGACGCGACAGTGGCCAACACAAAGGCGTTGGGTTCGGCGACACCGGCGTCTTCGGCATCGCGAATCCACTTGCGCAGCAGGGCAACCCAACCGTCCGCCAGCCAATCGGTGTCGAGGTCCGGGCTGCCGTCCTTTTCGGCGGAGCCGTACTCGACACGCATTGCTGCCAAGTGCTCGTTGTCTGGTCCGGCCACCGCGCCAACGCTACTACCGGTGGGCGGCCCGTCGTTACCGACCGGTAGCGACCAGCCGGGACCGGCGTGCGAGAATTCAGCTATGACTGTGATCCCGGACAATATCCCGGAGAATTTCGTCGCCGGCCTCGACGGAGTGGTGGCCTTCACCACCGAGATCGCCGAGCCGGACAAGGACGGCGGCGCGCTGCGCTACCGCGGGGTGGACATCGAAGACTTGGTGAGTCGGCGGGTCACTTTCGGCGATGCGTGGGCTTTGCTGGTCGACGGCAAGTTCGGTCACGGACTGCCGCCGGCCGAACCGTTCCCGCTGCCGATCCACAGCGGCGACGTGCGGGTCGACGTGCAGGCGGGTCTGGCGATGTTGGCGCCGATCTGGGGTTACCAACCGCTGCTCGACATCGACGACTCCACCGCCCGCGAGCAACTCGCCCGGGCGTCGGTGATGGCGCTGTCCTACGTCGCCCAGTCCGCCCGCGGCATTTACCAGCCGGCGGTGCCGCAGCGGATCATCGACGAATGTCCCACTGTCACAGCACGTTTCATGACCCGATGGCAGGGCGAACCGGATCCACGCCACATCGAGGCCGTTGACGCATACTGGGTTTCGGCTGCCGAGCACGGAATGAACGCCTCGACGTTCACCGCCCGGGTGATCGCGTCGACCGGCGCCGACGTGGCCGCGGCGCTGTCCGGGGCGATCGGGGCCATGAGCGGCCCCTTGCACGGCGGCGCGCCCGCCCGGGTGCTGCCGATGCTCGAAGAGGTCGAGCGCAGCGGCGACGCGCGCGGTTTGGTCAAGGGCATCCTGGACCGCGGCGAGAAGCTGATGGGCTTCGGGCACCGCGTCTACCGCGCCGAGGACCCGCGGGCGCGAGTACTGCGGGCGACGGCCGAACGGCTGGGCGCACCGCGCTACGAGGTCGCAAAGGCGTTGGAGCAGGCCGCGCTGACCGAACTGCGCGAGCGACGCCCGGACCGCGCCATCGAGACCAACGTCGAGTTCTGGGCCGCGGTGATCCTCGACTTCGCGCGGGTCCCCGCCAAGATGATGCCGGCGATGTTCACCTGCGGTCGCACCGCAGGCTGGTGCGCGCACATTCTCGAGCAGAAGAAGCTGGGCAAGCTGGTGCGCCCGTCGGCCATCTATGTCGGCCCCGAGCCACGCAGCCCGGAATCGGTCGAAGGGTGGGACCAAGTTCGCACGGCGTGACGCCCTGCTGATGACTTTTTGTCGGTGCAGTGGTCTATACCGGTGTCTGTCCCTATGACCCGAGGAGGCCACCATGGCAATCGCCGTCGAACCCGCAGTTTCCCCGCACCTCGTCGTCGACAATGCCGCCGCGGCAATCGACTTCTACGTCAAGGCATTTGACGCCGTCGAACTGGGCCGGGTGCCCCGGCCGGACGGCAAACTCATCCACGCCGCCGTGCGCATCAACGGCTTTCTGGTGATGCTCAACGACGACTTCCCGGAAATGTCCGGCGGCAAGTCGATGACTCCGAAATCGCTCGGCGGGACCCCGGTCACCATCCATCTGACGGTTACCGACGTCGACGCTAAGTTCCAGCGGGCGCTGGACGCCGGGGCCACCGTCGTGATGCCGCTGGAGGACCAGTTCTGGGGCGACCGCTACGGCATGGTCGAGGATCCGTTCGGCCACCGCTGGTCGCTGGGGCAGCCGGTGCGCGAGGTCGACTACGACCAGATCGCCGCAGCTGCCGCGGCAATGGGCCAGCCCTCCGGCTAGCGCGTCGGGTAACAGGAGATGCCGGACTCACTAGTCCAGCAGACCCCATGGTTGTCTCCCGAGCCGACCGAATGCTCTACCGGCTCCTTGTTCGGATCGGGATGCTTCGCCATCAACCCGATGAACAGACCGGCCGCGAGGATGCACAGACAGATCCAGAACGTGGAAATCCGTCTGCCGCGCAGCTTTACGGTCGGTGCGGGCTGGGTCTCTTGCGGCGGTGGAGGGCTCTGCGGATAGGGCGGGTAGTTGGTCATGCGGGACAGCATGGCACACAACGGGTTACGGCTATCGTCCCCGCACCGCAGCCAGAAGTCGCCGATGCAGCGGCACTGCCGGCGCGGACGTCGCAGCCGCGAGCATCTCGGCGACCGAGGTGAACTTGTCGCGGGGCCGTTCTTCGGCGCTGCCCCGCGCCACCTCGGCGGCGTCGATGGCGTGCCATCCGGCCGCGTCGACGACGTCGGGCTGGCGGGCGTGCACCAGCCTGGCCAGCGCCCGCGGCCCGGCCACAGGGTCGGACAGCAGGCCCTTGTTGAAGTCGGCCACCAGCGCTTGCACGGTTTGCAGCGAGCAGGACTTGTTGGTGCCGATGAATCCGGTCGGGCCGCGCTTGATCCACCCCGCGACGTACGCACCCGTCACCGGCTGGCCGGTGTCCGGGTCGACCACGCGGCCACCGTCGTTGGGTACCACTCCGGCGGTGTCGTCGAACGGCAGATCGGCAATCCGCTTGCCGTGGTAGCCGATTGAGCTCAGCACCAGGCCGGCGTCGAGCCGGCGCGTCTGGTCGGTGCCGGTGACGGCGAACTCGATCCCGGTGACGCGGTCTTCGCCCAGGATACGGGCCGGTGTCAGCTGGTAAGCCAGCCGGATGCGCGGCCGTCGCGGTGGAACCGAGGCCTGGCCGAGTTTGCTGAGAATCTCGAGCTTCTGGCGGGTCAGGGCGTCGGAGGCGGTTGCCAAGTCCCGTCGCACCAACTCGTGGTCCTCGGCGTCGAGCACCACGTCGGACGCGGCTGTCAGCCCGATCAGCTCGGGCAGCGTGAACGCCGAGTGCGCCGGACCGCGGCGTGCTGCGATCACCACCTCCTGGACCTGGGATGCGCGCAGCATCTCCAGCGCGTGATCGGAGATGTCGGTGCGGGCCAGGTCGTCGGGGTCGGCAGTGAGCACCCGGGCCACGTCGAGCGCCACGTTGCCGTTGCCGATGATCACCACCCGCTCGTGGCCGAGATCGACTGGCAGGTCAGCGAATTCGGGGTGGCCGTTGTACCACGCCACCACCTCGGTGGCGGTGGCCGTGCCGGGCAAGCCCATTCCCTCGATGTCGAGCCGGCGGTCGTTGGGTGCGCCGCTGGCGTAGATGACAGCATGGTGGTGGGCGAGTAGATCCGCGTGGCTCAGATGCTTGCCGACCTCGACATTGAGAAAGAACTGGAAACCCCGCCGAGCGGCGACCTTGTCGAACAACCGCGTGACGCGCTTGGTGGTCTGGTGGTCCGGCGCCACGCCTGCACGCACCAATCCATAAGGCGTCGGCAGTTTTTCGAACATGTTGACCCGGACCCGAGGCTGGGTCAGCAGTTCGTCGGCGGCATACATCGCCGCCGGGCCGGAGCCGACGATCGCCACGGTCAGCCGGTGCCCGTCCTGACGCACCTCCGCGGCCGGAATCACCGGCGCCAGCTTCGAGGTCGGCGGCAGCTTGGTGCCGGGCGGCCGCTCAGGGTAGAACGACGCGTTGATCTCGACGAACGGCAACTGCTTGGCATCCAACCGGCTGTCGGGCGCGATCGCGCCGACCGGGCACGCGCTCACACACGCGCCGCAATCCACACACGCATCCGGGTCGATGTAGAGCATCTCGGAGGTGGCGAACCCCGGCTCGTCCGGTGTGGGGTGAATGCAGTTCACCGGACAAGCGAAAACACAGGACCCGTCGTTACAGCACGACTGGGTGATGACGTGCGGCATGGACCCCTCTAGGCGACCGCGGTCAGATGCTGGCGCTGCGGCTCGCTGCGATACCGCGACGGCTTGCCGTTGATCTTGCAGATCCGCCACATCAGCTTGGCGACGGGATTCATCAGGCGGGTGTCGTGGCAGAGCATCCGCACGTCGCCGAACATGTCGCGCAGCATCTGGCGCGACTCCGGCGACCGGAAGAACACCTCTTTGCGCACCTCGCGCGGGATGTCGAACTCACGCCAGAAAGCCTTGGGCGGCACCACAATTGCCGAGCAGAGGATCCGCATGGTGACCGGCACGTACAGCGACAGCCAGAACCGCTTGCGGCGCGGCAGGTGCGGCACACGCTTGCGCAGATACTCGTGGGCGAACGAGATGTGGCGGGCCTCCTCGGCCACGTGGATGGCCATCACCCGTTCCATGATCGGGTGCAGCTCCTTACCCTCACGCAGGATGTTCTTCTGCGTGTGGTCGATAGGCTCCTCGCCGGCGAGAATGCCGAACCAGAACGGAATCGGCAACGGGCCGGCAACCAGCGGGATCAGCGGCTGGACCCACTTCAGCAGCCGCGGCATGCCGGGCACGTCGGCGCCGATGTGGTTGACCATCTCCTGGAACATCATGGTGTGGTTGCACTCTTCGACCGCCTCGTGCAGGCAGTACCGGTACTCCGGTGAGCCGTTGGGCACCCAGAACGCGTACTCCATCAGGCCGCGAATCAGGATCGATTCGAAGTGCAGGCCGACCTTGGCTACGTTGGCCTGACGCCACATGCCGATCTTGATCTGGCGCTCTTCGGGCTGCGCCTTGTACCAAGGGTGGCGGCCCAGCGGGTCGGTCGCCGGAAGCTTCCAGCGCGGGTCGTTCTCGGTGACCGCGAACTCGGGCGCTTTCCAGTCGATGTCGGTGTACGGGTTGAAATTGCGACGCACCGACCCCTCGGACAGCGTGCGCAACATCTCGACGTACTCTGTGTCGTCCTGTACTTCCATGTTGCGGCGCCAGCGCTGCACGATTTTCGTCCGAGCCATCGAAGCCTCCCGATGAGGTTTACATTTGGACGTGTTATGTACACAGTACCGCAGGTATCGGCAACTTTCCATACCCAATGCGAGCACTGTGGCGCAGCCGCGATTCGCGACGTTGATGTGGTCTGAGTCACACTACCGGGTTCATTAGCCTGGTCACCATGGCTGAGACGCTCACGATCCCCGACGGCATCAAACCCCGCGACGGCCGCTTCGGATCGGGGCCGTCCAAGGTCCGGCCCGAGCAGTTGCAGACCCTGGCGACCAGCGCCGCCGGGCTGTTCGGCACGTCGCACCGGCAGGCGCCGGTCAAAGACCTGGTCGGCCGGGTACGCACCGGGCTGCGTGAGTTCTTCTCGGTGCCCGACGGCTACGAGGTCATCCTCGGCAACGGCGGGGCCACGGCGTTTTGGGACGCCGCGGCGTTCGGGCTGATCGACAAGCGGTCCCTGCACTTGTCCTACGGCGAGTTCAGCTCGAAATTCGCCAGCGCCGTCACCAAGAACCCGTTCGTCGGCGAACCGATCGTCGTCAAGGCCGATCCGGGCAGTGCCCCCGAGCCGCAGAGCGATCCCGCGGTCGACGTCATCGCCTGGGCGCACAACGAGACCTCGACCGGGGTGGCGGTGCCGGTGGCGCGTCCCGCGGGTTCGGGCGAGGCGCTGGTCGTCATCGATGCCACCTCCGGCGCCGGCGGGCTGCCGGTCGACATCACCGAGACCGACGCCTACTACTTCGCGCCGCAGAAGAACTTCGCCGCCGACGGCGGCCTGTGGTTGGCGATCCTGAGCCCGGCGGCGCTGGCGCGCATCGAGGCCATCGCCGGCTCCGGCCGCTGGGTGCCCGACTTCCTGTCGCTGCCGATCGCGGTCGAGAACAGCTGCAAGAACCAGACCTACAACACCCCGGCGATCGGCACGCTGGTGCTGCTGGCCGAGCAGATCGACTGGCTGCTGGGCAACGGCGGGCTGGACTGGGCGGTCAAGCGCACCGCGGACTCGTCGCAGCGGCTGTACAGCTGGGCGGACGCCAGGCCCTACACCACTCCGTTCGTGGCCGAGCCGCGGCTGCGGTCCCAGGTGGTGGGCACCATCGACTTCAGCGACGAGGTGGACGCGGCCGCGGTCGCCAAGGTGCTGCGCGCCAACGGCATCGTCGACACCGAGCCGTACCGCAAACTCGGCCGCAACCAGTTGCGGGTCGCGATGTTCCCCGCGGTGGAGCCCGACGACGTCAGCGCGCTCACCGAGTGCATCGACTGGGTGGTCGAGCGACTCTAACCGCTCCGGCGTGGCAGCGCTGTTTCGGCCGTTCACTGCACTAGAGTGCCCAGCAATCGGGTCCGGTTCAGCGGCCCGGAGGAGGTGCCATGCGGGAGCTCAAGGTCGTTGGACTCGACGTCGATGGCAAACACATCATCTGCGAAAGTGACGAACCGGCCGAGAAGTTCAAGCTGCGAGTCGACGACCGGCTGCGCGCCGCGGTACGCGGCGACGGCGCGCGGGTAGCACAAACCCAGATCGACTACGAGGTCCCAAGCATGCTGCGTCCCAAGGAAATTCAGGCCCGGATCCGCGCCGGGGCGTCCGTCGAGCAGGTCGCTGCGGCCGCCGGGGTGGACATCGAACGCGTCCAGCGATTCGCCCACCCGGTGCTGCTGGAGCGGTCCCGGGCCGCGGAGCTGGCAACCGCCGCGCATCCAGTCCTCGCCGACGGGCCCGCGGTGCTGACGTTGTTGGAGACGGTCACCGCCGCGCTGGTGGCCCGCGGGCTCAACCCGGACAGCACCACCTGGGACGCCTGGCGCAATGAGGACGGGCGCTGGACCGTGCAGCTGGGCTGGAAGGCCGGCCGCTCGGACAACGTCGCGCACTTCCGCTTCGCCCCGGGCGCGCACGGCGGGACGGTGACCGCGGTCGACGACGCTGCCAGCGAGCTGGTCGACCCCGACTTCGACCGTCCGCTACGGCCGCTGGCCACCGTCGCCCAACTGGACTTCGACGAACCCGAGCCCGAACCCGAAGCCGCGCCAGCCGAAGAAGCCGCGCCCGAACCGCAACGCGAGTCGGCGCGTGCCCGTCGCCGCAAGCCACCTGTGCCGGCGTGGGAGGACGTGCTGCTCGGTGTCCGCTCCGGCGGACAGCGCTAACCGGATCCGACGATCGCCAGCGCGAGCAACGCCAGCCACGCGCCCGTCACGCCCACGCCCGCGCCCAGCACGAACCAGCGCAGCACCGGCGTGTGCCGCCACCCCCACAGCGTCGGCGCCAATCCCCCGGCCGCCACGACGTTCAGTCCGACGGCCAGCAATGGATGCACGCGCTCGAGCCCGAGACTGAGCACCACGATCGCGACCGCCGTGACCGCAGCGACAAAGGCGGCGACCGTCAAACCCGTTGCCCAGGGCGTGGATTCGTCGGTCATGGCGCCGCTCCTCCCCATCGCTTCGCTCTGCATCGTCGCCGGCGCGGGTCACGAACCGAGCCTAACGCGCTCGTAGAACGCCAGCGCCGCGGCGGTGGCGACATTGAGCGAGTCGGTGCCACGCGACATCGGGATGCGTACCCGCAGGTCGCTTGCCCGCATCGCGGCATGGCTCAGACCCGGGCCTTCGGCGCCCACCAGCACCGCCACCCGTTCGTCGGCGACCGTCGACATCGCCGCCGGCAGCGTCACGGCATCGACGCTCGGCGTCATCGCCAGCAGCCGAAAATCCTTCTCCCGCAACAGGTTCAAGTCTCCGGGCCAGTTCGCGGCACGGGCATACGGCACCAGCAGCGCATGGCCCATCGACACCCGCACCGCCCGCCGGTAGAGCGGATCGGCGCAGCCGCTGCCGAACACCACCGCGTCGACGTCGAGACCGGCTGCGTTGCGGAAGATCGACCCCAGGTTCTCGTGGTCGTTGACACCCTCGAGCACCGCGACCGTGCGGGCGCCGTCGAGCACCTCGGCCACACTCGGCTCGGGAGCTCGGCGTGCCGCGGCCAGCACGCCGCGGTTGAGGTGAAAACCGACCACCTGGGCCATCACGTCGGCCGAGACCCGGTAATAGGGTGCGTCGCAGCCATCCAGGTCGGCCCGCAGTTCGGCGAGCCTGCGGTCGGTGCCCAACAACGCCAGCGGCGTGAACCGCGACGCCAGCATGCGCTGCACCACGAGCACGCCCTCGGCGATCACCAGGCCCTTGCCGGTCGGCAGATCCGGACGGCGATCGATGCTGTTCAGGTCGCGGAAGTTGTCGAGCCGTGGATCGTCGGGATCGCTGACGTCGCAGACGGCGCTCACGGGGTTTCGTCGACGATGGCCAGCATCAGATCGGCGGCGTCGCGCAGGGTTTCACGGTCGGCGCGGCCCAGACCCGCCAGCCGCTGCGCCAGCCACTCCTGGCTGGCCCGACGCTCGGCCTCCAGCAGCTCGGCGCCGGCCTTAGACACCGACACCAGGACTTGGCGCCCGTCGTCGGGATGGGCGACCCGGTCCACGAAACCCAGTTCGGCCAACGACGCGATCACCCGTGTCATCGACGGCGGACGGACCCGCTCCCGGATGGCCAGCGCGCCGGGCGTCATCGGCCCTTCCTTGGACAGCGTCGACAGCGCCGACAGCTGCGACAACGACACCGGCGACTGCGGCCGTCGGAAACGCAGCTGCCGCGACAGTCGCATGACCGCCAGCGACAGGTCGCTGGCCAGCCGCGTGTCGCCGTCGGTCACAGCGCGAAGGTTACGACACAACCTTGCAGCGTCAACACCGAACCACCGATCAGCTAGGTTTGATTGCCCGGCTTCTCCTCAGGCCGCTTCACGGCCCGCATCGGCGCCGGGCTAGCGTGATCTCGATGTCCGAGCCCGGCTCCACCCCCAACCCGCCGATGCTTCCCGCTGTGCTGCTCGAGGTGTGGCCGGTGGTCGGGGTCGGCGCGCTGGCCTGGCTGGGCGCGGCGGTCGCCGCCTTCCTCGTCCCGGGCCTGGACGGCTGGCGACCCGTGACGCTGGCCGGGCTGGGCGTCGGGCTGTTGGGCACCGGTATCTTCCTGTGGCAGCGCGACGCCGTCCGGCGCGGCGCACGCGGTGCGCAAACCGGGCTCGGGCACTTGCGGACCACCAAGTAGGAGGGAACGGTCGATGGCAGCGCCGCTATTGCAAGCACAGGTCGACATCAACGCGCCGGTCGCAAAGGTGTGGGAGTTGGTGTCGGATGTCCGCCGGATGCCGCAGTGGAGTCCCCAGTGCCGCGCGATGATGCCGCTCGGTCCGGTACGCCAGGGCACCCGCACGCTCAACCTGAACCGCCGCAACTTCTTGTTCTGGCCGACGACGTGCACGCTCACCGAGGTCATTCCCGAGCAGAAGCTGGCGTTCAAGGTCCACGCCAACGGCGTCATCTGGAGCTACGAGCTGCAGCCGATTCCGGAGGGCACCCGGCTGATCGAAAGCCGGCACGCCGAGAACGGCGTCAAACCGATCTCCACGATGACGGTGAACGCGCTGTTCGGCGGAGTGGACAGCTTCGAGCGGGAACTGGTCGACGGCATGAACACCTCGCTGGCCAAGATCAAGGCCGCCGCCGAAAGTTAGTCGTCGGTTTTCTCGACCATGTCGAGCACCCCGTCGTCGTAGGGGTCGTACATCGGCGAACCGCTGCCCGCCGGGGCCGGGGTGTCGGAGTGTGCGCCACAGCCGTATTCGGAGTCGACGACATGCCCGTCGGCGGACATCTCGTTGCCGCAGACCCCGAACTTCGCGCCCAGCGAGCCCGCCAGCGGCAGGTAGAAGCCGCAGTCGCGGCACACCCGTTTGGTCGAGCGCGCCATCGACGAGCCGGGACCGTAGTCACCGTCGTGCCAACGCTGGGCGGCCTGGGCGCGGCCCCAGGCGCTCATCACCCGTCGCCTCCCGAGCCCGAGCTCGACGGCGACGTCGTCCACCTGCGGATCGCCGCTGGCCAGATAGCCGGGCACCAGACGCAGGTCGTCCGGCGGCGGCGCCAGCAGGTCGCCCGGGCTCAGGTCGCCGGGCCGGACCCGCTGTTCCCACGGCACCCATTCCGGCGCCAGCAACGCCGTCGGCCCGGGCACCAGCACCACCTCGCTGACGGTGGCGTGGTCGGCACCCGGGTAGGCGGCCACCACGACGGCCCACTGCCATCCCTGGTAACCGGGCAGATGGGCCAGGAACCGGTGGGTGGCTGCGGTCGGATCCTCGTAGCTGACCCCGAGGTAGTCGCCTACCGTGTCGGCGCCGCTGAATTCGGCGACGGCGGCGCGCGCCTGCTCGACGGCGCCGGTGAGGATCGGCGCCAGGCCCTCCGCCCACTCGGCCGTGGTCACGCTGTCCGCTGTTTCCATACGTCTTCAATACTGCCGTAACGGCCGAGTGGCCAGCCACACCGGTCGCCTGCGCGCTCGATCACCCGCGATGGGTGAGAATTGATGCGTGTCCGGACGGCGGCGTGATCAACACACCCAGCACCCCGGCATGGCCAACTATCCGGCTGACGATCCGGGCTACCGCCGGCGGTCGCCCCGTACCACGATGCCCAGCGCCAACCGCTACTTGCCGCCGTTGCACCGTGAGCCGCCACCCAGCCGTCGCAGCGAACCGCCGCCCACTTCCGAGCGCGTCACCGTCACCCGGGTGGCGGCGCAGCGCAGCCGCGAAATGGGTTCGCGCATGTACGGATTGGTGCACCGGGCCGCGACGGCCGACGGCGCCGACAAGTCGGGGCTGACCGCGCTGACCTGGCCGGTGGTGGCCAATTCCGCGGTCGACGCCGCGATGGCCGTCGCGCTGGCCAACACGCTGTTTTTCGCGGCGGCCACCGGCGAGAGCAAGGACAGGGTCGCGTTGTACCTGTTGATCACGATCGCGCCGTTCGCCGTGATCGCGCCGCTGATCGGTCCGGCGCTGGACCGGCTGCAGCACGGCCGGCGCGTCGCACTGGCGCTTTCGTTCGTGCTGCGCACGGCGCTGGCCCTGGTGCTGATCGCCAACTACGACGGGGTGAGCGGCAGCTTCCCGTCGTGGGTGCTCTACCCGTGTGCGCTGGCCATGATGGTGCTGTCGAAATCCTTTTCGGTGCTGCGCAGCGCGGTGACCCCGCGGGTGATGCCGCCGACCATCGACCTGGTGCGGGTCAACTCGCGGCTGACCATGTTCGGTCTGCTGGGCGGCACCATCGCCGGCGGCGCGATCGCCAGCGGCGTCGAGTTCGTCTGCGACCACCTGTTCGAGCTGCCGGGCGCGTTGTTCGTGATCGTCGCGGTGACACTGGCCGGCGCGTGGCTGTCCATGCGCATTCCGCGCTGGGTGGAGGTGACCGCGGGCGAGGTCCCCGCCACGCTGAGCTATCGCCGGCACAGCAACTCGCTGCGGCGGGCGCTTCGACAACCGTTGGGCCGCAACATCATTACTTCGCTGTGGGGCAACTGCACGATCAAGGTCATGGTCGGGTTCCTGTTCTTGTATCCGGCGTTCGTCGCCAAGGCGCACGACGCCAGCGGATGGGTGCAGCTGGGCATGCTGGGGCTCATCGGTGCGGCCGCCGCCGTGGGCAACTTCGTCGGCAACTTCACCAGTGCCCGTTTGCAATTGGGCCGGCCCGCCGTGCTGGTAGTGCGCTGCACCGTCGCGGTCACGGTCGCCGCACTGGCCGGGGCGGTCGCCGGCACCCTGGTTGTCGCGACCGTCGCCACCTTGATCACGTCGGGGGCCAGCGCGATCGCCAAGGCCGCGTTGGACGCCTCGTTGCAGGACGACCTGCCGGAGGAGTCCCGGGCGTCGGCGTTCGGCCGTTCCGAATCGACACTGCAACTGGCGTGGGTGCTCGGCGGCGCGCTGGGCGTGCTGGTGTACACCGAGTTGTGGATCGGGTTCACTGCCGTGAGCGCGTTGCTCATCCCGGGCCTGGCGCAGACCATCGTCAGCTTCCGCGGCGACTCGCTGATCCCCGGCTTGGGCGGTAACCGGCCGGTGATGGTCGAGCAGGAGGGCGACCGCGCAATGGCGACGCCGCAGTGAAGCGCCCCGTCGTCGTGCTGCTCGCGGCCTTGGTGCTGGCAGCATCGGCGGCTGCCGGTGCCGGCGCGTGGCTGCTTGCGCGCGAGCATGGTCCGTCGCTGCCCGAGATCAGCGCGTATTCGCACGGCCACCTGACCCGGGTCGGGCCGTACCTGTACTGCAACGTGCTCGACCTCACCGACTGTAAAACCCCACACGCCCAGGGCGAGCTGCCGGTGAATTCCCGTGACCCCGTGCAGCTTTCGGTGCCGGCGGCGGTCGGCCGGGCGCCGTGGCGGCTGCTGCGGGTCTACGAGGACCCGGCTAACACCACGACCACCGTCTTCCGGCCGGGCAGCCGACTGGCCGTCACCATCGCCACCGTCGACCCGCAGCGCGGGCGGCTGAGCGGCATCGTCGTGCAGTTGATGACCCTGGTGGTCGACCCCGCGGGCGAGCTGCGCGATGTCCCACACGCCGAGTGGTCGGTGCGAACAAACTGGACTTAGGCGCCGTGGCCAGCGGGTACCTGTTCGCCCTCGAGCGGCGGCCCGGGTGGAGTGCCGTCGCCGAATGGCTTGCCACCCAAGTCTTCCCGGCCATGCGGGGTGAGCCAGTTGGCCAGGTCGGGGCCTTTCGGCACGATGCGGGTGGGATTGATGTCGGTGTGCACCATGTAGTAGTGCTGCTTGATCTGGACGAAGTCGACGGTGTCACCGAAACCCGGCGTACCGAACAGGTCACGCGCATACGCCCACAGCACGGGCATCTCGGACAACTTGGACCTATTGCATTTGAAATGCCCGTGATAGACCGGATCGAACCGGGCCAGCGTGGTGAACAGCCGCACGTCGGCTTCGGTGATGGTGTCGCCCACCAGGTATCGCTGTCGCGCCAGTCGATCGCTCACCCAGTCCAGCGCGGCGAACAACCGGTCGTAGGCCGCGTCGTAGGCCTGCTGTGAGCCGGCGAACCCGCACCGATATACCCCGTTGTTGATCTCGGTGTAAATCCGTTGCGCCACTTCGTCGATCTCGGCGCGCAACGGCTCCGGGTACAGCTGCGGCGCGCCGTCGCGGTGATAAGCCGTCCATTCGGTGGAGAAGTCCAGCGTGATCTGCGCGAAATCGTTGGTGACCACCGCGCCGGTCGGCACGTCGACGATCGCAGGGACGGTGATGCCCTTCGGATAGTCGGGAAAGCGCTTGAAGTAGGCGTCCTGCAGCCGCGGAATCTTGAGCACCGGGTCGACGCCGCCGGGATCCAGGTCGAAAGTCCAACTCCGCTCGTCGTGGGTGGGCCCGCAAAAACCAATGGAGATAACCTTTTCCAGGCCCAGCAGGCGCCGCACGATGATCGCCCGATTGGCCCACGGGCAGGCCCGGGCGACGATCAGCCGGTACCGGCCTGGCTCGACCGGATACCCGTCACGCCCGTCGGCGGTGATGCGAGTCGCGATGTAGTTGGTGTCGCGGGTGAACTCACCCGACTCGGCCACGTAGGCGGCACTCATGGTTCCGATACGGTCAGGAACCGCCGGGCCAGGTTCTCCTCGGTGGACGGGCCCGGCTCCCAATGCGCGATCCACGGCCCGGTGCCCTCGGACTGGTCGAGGACCCCCTCCTCCAGCCAGGTGTAGCGTCCTCCCAACACGTTTCGGGACAGCCCGACGTCGGTGGCATCCGTGTTGGACCACAACGCATGGAACAACGCCTCGACCCGCAGCGTGGCCTGCTGGCAGAACGCCTCGGCCAACTCGTATGCCTGCTCGCCTTCGGCCCGGTCCGAAACCCGTTGCGCCTCAGCACGAACGCACACTGCCGCCATGGCGAACAGCTCGGCCCCGATGTCCACGACGCGGCCCAAAAATCCCTGCTTTTGCTCCAGCGCGGCCTGCCAGCGGGCCATCCCGTAGAAGGTGTTGCGGGCCAGCTTGCGTGACGAGCGCTCGACAAAGCGCAGATGCGTTGCCAATCGGCCGAAGTCGCGGTATGTGGTGGGTAGCTGACCTTCGCCGAAAACCAGCTGCGGCAACCACTTTGCGTAGAAGCCGCTCGCGCCGGCGGCGGCCTTGGCCTTCTGCCGCATATCCGCCTTCGGGTTGGCCAGATCGCCGGCGGCGGTCAGGTGCGCGTCCACCGCCTCCCGGGCGATCAGCAGCCGCATGATCTCGCTGGAGCCTTCGAAGATCCGGTTGATCCGAAGGTCGCGCACGATCTGTTCCACCGGCACTGCGCGTTCACCACGCGCGGCCAGCGACTCGGCGCTCTCGTAGCCGCGACCGCCGCGGATCTGCACCAGCTCGTCGGCGATCACGCAGGCCATCTCGCTGGACCAGAGCTTGGCCAGCGCGGCCTCGATGCGGATGTCGTTGCGGCCCTCGTCGGCCATCTGGCCGGACAGTTCCAGCACCGCCTCCAGCGCATACGTGGTGGCGGCGATAAACGAGATCTTGTTGGCCACCGCCGCGTGCTCGCCGACCGGCTTGCCCCATTGCACCCGTTCACACGACCACTCCCGCGCGATCTTCAAACACCACTTGGCGGCACCGGCGGCCATCGCCGGAATCGACAACCGGCCGGCGTTCAGCGTCGTCAGCGCGATCTTCAGACCGTCGCCCTCCCGCCCGATCAGGTTTTCGCGCGGAACCCGGACTTTGTGCAGCCGGGTCAAGCCGTTTTCGATCCCGCGCAATCCCATGAACTTGTTGCGCCGTTCGACGGTGATGCCGGGGGAGTCGGCCTCGACGACGAACGCGCTGATGCCACCGCGGTGGCCTTCACTCTTGGGTACCCGGGCCATCACCACCAGCAGATCGGCGACGACGCCGTTGGTGGTCCACAGCTTGACCCCCTCCAGTTCGTACGCCGCGCCATCGTCGATCGGCGTCGCGGTCGAGGCCAGCCGCGCCGGGTCGGAACCGACGTCGGGTTCGGTGAGCAGGAACGCCGATATTCCCCCGGCGGCACAGCGCGGCAAGAACTTCCGCTTCTGTTCTTCGGTCCCGGCCAGTTTGAGCGGTTCGGGCACCCCGATCGACTGATGTGCGCTCAGCAGTGCACCGAAGCTCGGATGCACCGACGACGCCATCATCAACGCCCGGTTGTAGGCGACCTGCGACATGCCCAAACCGCCGTACTCGGCGGGAATCTTCATGCCGAAACAGCCGAGGTCGGCCAGGCCCTTGACGTACTCGTCGGGAATCTGGGCATCGCGCTCGACGACGGCACCGTCGAGCGTGCCGAGAAACTCCCGCAGCTTGGCCAGGAACGCCTCGGTGCGGGCGGCCTCCTCGTCGGACGGGCGGGGAAACGGATGGATGAGCTCCAACGGGAAGCGGCCCAGGAAGAGTTCCTTGGCGAAAGATGGCTTATCCCAACCGCTTTCGCGTGACTCTTCGGCTACGGCTCTCGCCTGCTCCTCGGTGACCTGTACTTGCTGCGCCATCGGACACTCCCTGGTCTTGCGACACTAGTTTACTCGCCAGTAACTAGTGTTGCCCGTGGCGCAGTTCTCTACACGCGCTTTGGCGGAATGGCCGTCGCCAAACGCCTAACCGTCGAGCTCGCGAGCCACGGCTCTGACCACCTCGGAGACCCGACGGGCCGTTTTGCGGTCCGGGTAGCGTCCCTTGCGCAGTTCGGGTTGCACCGTGCTTTCCAGCAGCGTGATCATGTCCTCGACCATGCCGTGCAGCTCGTCGGGGCTGTGCTTGTGTTCGGCGGCGGGTCCCTCACGGCGAGCACGCGACAGGCTCGGCGGCGGATCAATCAGCTTGAGGCTCAACGCCTGCGGCCCCCGGCGGCCGGTGGCGACACCGAACTCCACGCGCTGGCCCGCTTTCAGCCCCTCGACACCCTCAGGCAACGCCGAGGAGCGAACGTAGACGTCCTCGCCGTCCTCCTGGGACAGGAAGCCGAAACCCTTGTCCGGGTCGTACCACTTCACCTTGCCGGTCGGCACTGGTCTCACCTGCTTGTCTGACGGATCCCTACACGACGAAGCGTCCCGCGAGTGCAGGACGCGATGACTGGTGATCCTACTCGGATGCCGCGCGCACGATCACCCCTGATTGGCCGGTACCCTGGCAATACCGCTGGAGGAAGAAATGCGCCTGATCCTGAACGTCATCTGGCTGATCTTCGGCGGCCTCTGGTTGGCCGTCGGCTATCTGCTGGCGGCGCTTGTCTGCTTCCTGCTGATCGTCACCATTCCCTTCGGCTTCGCGGCACTGCGCATCGCGTCGTACACGCTGTGGCCGTTCGGGCGCACGATCGTCGAGAAGCCGGGCGCCGGGACCGGCGCGCTGATCGGCAACGTGATCTGGGTGCTGTTGTTCGGCATCTGGCTCGCGATCGGGCATTTGGCCAGCGCCATCGCAATGGCGGTGACGATCATCGGCATCCCGCTGGCGTTGGCCAATCTCAAGCTGATCCCGGTGTCGCTGGTGCCGCTGGGCAAGGAGATCGTTCCGGTGAGCCGTCCGGAATCGGTGCTGTCATGACGGTGATCGCGCTCGGCGTGCCGACAGTACGCCGCCCCGCAGACGACCCGGGCAGCCACGGGCCGGCGCCCGCCACCGGTCCGCTGGTCGACACGTACGGTCGGGTCGCCACCGACTTGCGGGTGTCACTGACCGACCGCTGCAACCTGCGCTGCACCTACTGCATGCCGGCCGAAGGGCTCGACTGGCTACCCGGCGAGGAGCTGCTCCGGCCCGACGAACTGGCCCGGCTGCTGGGCATCGCGGTGACGCGGCTCGGCATCACCAATGTGCGGTTCACCGGCGGTGAACCATTGTTGGCCCGCCACCTGGAAGACGTGGTAGCTGCGGCCGCCGCATTGCGCCCCCGCCCGGAGATCTCGCTGACCACCAACGGCCTCGGCCTGGAGCGGCGGGCGGCCGCCCTCGCGCAGGCTGGTCTGGACCGGGTCAACGTGTCGCTGGACACCGTCGACCGCGACCACTTCGCGGCGATCACCCGCCGCGATCGGCTCTCCGACGTGCTGGCCGGCCTCGCCGCGGCCAAGGCGGCCGGCTTCGAACCGGTCAAGGTGAACGCGGTGCTCGACCCGGCGACCGGCCGCCAGGACGTCGTCGAGCTGCTGCGGTTCTGCCTCGAACATGGCTACCAATTACGGGTGATCGAACAGATGCCGCTGGATGCCGGACATCAATGGCGCCGGGGCGCCTCGTTGAGCGCCGACGATGTGATGGCCGCGCTGCGACCGCACTTCCGCCTGCGCCCCGACCCCGCGCCCCGCGGTTCGGCGCCGGCCGAACTCTGGCTGGTCGACACCGGCCCGGGCGGACCGTCGGGCAAGGTCGGGATCATCGCCTCGGTGTCGCACCCGTTCTGCGCGGACTGTGACCGCACCCGGCTGACCGCCGACGGCCAGATCCGCAGCTGCCTGTTCGCCACCGAGGAGACCGACCTGCGCGGGCTGCTGCGCACCGGCGCCGACGACGACGCCATCGAAGCCGCGTGGCGTACCGCAATGTGGGGCAAGCCGGCCGGGCACGGCATCAACGACCCCGGCTTCATCCAGCCGGCCCGGCCGATGAGCGCGATCGGCGGCTGACCCATGACCCAAGTGCCCGACGAGCTGACGGGAATCCAGGTCACGGTCCGCTATTTCGCGGCGGCGCGGGCGGCGGCCGGCACCGAAACCGAGACCGCCACGCTGCGGCCCGGCACCACAGTCGCCCAGCTGGTCGAAGCCCTCGCCGAACACAACGAGCGGCTTGCGACCGTCCTGAAGCGATGCTCATATCTGTGCGACGGTGTCGCCGTCCGCGACGAGTCCGCCGTTGTCCGCGCGGGCCAGACGATCGACGTTCTCCCGCCCTTCGCCGGTGGCTGACGCACGTGATTTGCGTCACATAACGGATTGATCACAGCACGGCAACGACCCGGTTGCGACGGGGTCTGACCTGCGCAAATCGAACGCTTTCCTGGCATTTTAGCCGGGCATCGCGCTCGGAAACGCGGCATTCGCGCAGACGTGCATCGAGCGCCACGACCCGCTACCGTTCTCCGCGGGCTTGCCGAATCTTGTTGAGCGGCGGGCCTTCCCCGCTTGTAGCGCCGAGCTCCATCCAGCAGGCGGGGGCCGACGACAACCGTGGATGGAGGCGGGGGACCCAACCAGTCCGCCGTGATCGGACCGGGGCCGCGCGCGGCCCCTTGGGGTGAAGCCACCGCCGACAAGCGGCAGTGGCCGGGCAACCTCTCTTGAGCCCGAACCCGACAGCTGACCTCGCAGGCGCATACAGAGAGGACAGCACCGGCGTATGAGTGGACGGCATCGTAAGCCCACGACATCTAGCGTCAGCGTCGCCAAGATCGCCTTCACCGGCGCGGTGATCGGCGGCGGCGGCATCGCCCTCGCGGGCCACGCATCGGCGGCCACCGACGGCGAATGGGACCAGGTCGCCCGTTGCGAGTCGGGCGGCAACTGGTCGATCAACACCGGCAACGGGTACCAGGGCGGCCTGCAGTTCAACCGCGGCACCTGGGCCGCTCATGGCGGCGGCGAGTTCGCCCCGGCCGCCAACATGGCCACCCGGGAACAGCAGATCGCGGTCGCCGAGCGGGTGCTGGCCACCCAGGGCCGCGGCGCCTGGCCGGTATGCGGCCACGGCTTGTCCGCCCCGACGCCGCGCACAGTCGTCGCCGATGCCCCGGCTAACCCGCCGGAGGACAACCCCGCTCCCGAGGCCGAGCCCGTCGCGTTCGACGCCCCGGCGCCTCCCCCGGCCGACGACGCCCCGCCACCGCAGGACGCGCCGGCGGTAGAGCTGGCAGCCGTCGACGAGTCCGTTCCCGCCGACGAGCCGGCCGAGCCCGCCGCGTTCGAAGCGCCCGCTGAAGAGCCCGCGCCTGTAGACGAGCCGGCGCCCGTGGACGAGCCCGCCCCGGTCGAACCCGCCGCCCTGGACGAGGCGCCACCCGCCGACGCCCCCGAGGGGATTCACGAGGCCCAGTCGGTGGGGAACTGGACGGTCGTCACCGACGCACCGGCGGCCCCGGCCCCGAGCGACCCCGCCCTGCCGGTCGATCCCGCCGCCGCCGGTTCGGCCGCGCACGACGTGCAGGTGCCGTCGCAGTTCGCGCCGCTGCTCGACCAGGCGACCAACCTGCCCGCCGACGCCAACGGGTTGCCCGCCGCGGCGCCGCAGAACATGGATCCCGGTTTCCTCAAGGACCTCTGGCAGGCGATCCAGGCGCAGGGCGTCAACGGCAACGACGCGCTGGCCGCGCTGGCCCAGCAACCGGCGAACCCGACGCCGTAACGGTCAGGCCGAACCCACCCACTCGTCGGTTCCATCGGCGAAGAACTGGTGCTTCCACACCGGTAGCCGCGCCTTGATGGTGTCCACCAGATGCGCACAGGTCTCGAACGCGGCGCGGCGATGGTCGGCGGCGACGGCGGCCACCAGCGCCGCCTCACCGATCTGCAGGACGCCGATGCGGTGGCTGGCGGCAATGGCCCGCACGCCGCTCGACTGCTCGGCGACCTCGGCCAACACGTCGACCATCACCTGTTCGGCCGACGGGTGCGCGGAATACTCCAGCCGCAGTACGGGCCGCTGACCGTCGTGGTTGCGGATCATCCCGACGAACCCCACGATCGCACCCGCAGCCTCATGGCTCACCAGTTCTTCGTGCTCGGCCAGCACAATCGGCTGCTCGGTCAGCGCGGCGCGCAACACCAGAGTCATCCGTGGTCCCCGCCCGCCAGTTGGTCCAGCGCGTGGTCCAGCACGTCGGCGAGCACCCCGAGGCCGTCGCGCACGCCGCCGCTCGACCCCGGCAGGTTGACCACCAGGGTGCGTCCGGCCACCCCGCACACGCCGCGGGACAGCACCGACGTCGGCACCTTCGGCAGCCCCGAACGGCGGATGGCGTCGGCCAGCCCGGGGATCTCGTAGTCGAGTACCGCGGCCGTCTGGGCCGGGGTGTCGTCGCTGGGTGAGATCCCGGTGCCGCCGGAGGTGATGACAACGTCCACGCCGTCACCGACAGCCTCGCGCAACGCCGCACCGACCGCGTCGCCGTCGGGCACCACCACCGGCTTAACGGGCGAAAAGCCGCGCAGCTCAAGCCATTCGGCGATGATCGGCCCGCAGCGATCCTCGTACACACCGGCGGACGCCCGAGTCGAGGCAATGATGATGCGCGCGGATCGCCCGGCCATCACCGCGTCCAGGTTCCGGTCTTGCCGCCGTCTTTGCGCAGCACCCGGATGTCGTCGATGCGGGCGGCCGGATCCACCGCCTTGACCATGTCGTAGAGAGTCAGGCCGGCCACGCTGACGGCGGTCAGCGCCTCCATCTCCACCCCGGTGCGATCGGTGCTGCGCACCGTCGCGGTGATGTCGATGGCGGACTCGCCGACGGTGAAGTCGACGTCGACGCCGGTGAGCGCCAGCTGGTGGCATAGCGGGATCAGGTCGCTGGTGCGCTTGGCGGCGAGAATGCCCGCCACCCGCGCGGTGGCCAGCGCGTCGCCCTTGGGCAGTCCGCCAGCCGAGACCAGCGACACCACCTCCGCCGACGTGTGGAACGTGCCGGCCGCGACGGCAGTGCGCTTGGTGGCTCCCTTGTCGGTGACGTCGACCATGTGCGCGGCTCCGCCCTCGTCGATATGCGACAGCCGAGAAGACGGGGAGCCGGACATCTACCGGTTGACGACGGTGACCGGGTGTACGTAGGGCAGCTCGTCGGACGGCAGCGGGAACACCAGGTCACCAAAAGGGGACAGCGCACCCGTGCGATCCGTCGCCAGTTCGCTCACCGCGTGGTCGTCGGGGTCGCTCGTCGGCCAGCCGGGGTCGACGTACCTGGTCTTCTTGTCAGCATTGTCAGCCACGCGGTCCATTCTGACAGGTCGTCTTGCGGCGCGTGGACATTGGGCGGCTGCTTTACGCTGGTCAGCAATGACAGAACACACCCCGAGCATCCCGCTGGGGTCCTGGCTGGCCGACCTGCCCGACGAGCGGCTGGTGCGCCTGCTGGAACTGCGCCCGGATCTTGCCCAGCCGCCGCCCGGCAGCATCGCCGCGCTGGCTGCCCGCGCTGCGGCCCGCCAGTCGATCCGGGCCGCCACCGACGAGCTGGACTTCCTGCGGCTGGCGGTCATCGACGCGCTGCTGGTGCTGCACGCCGACTCCGCGCCGGTACCGGTCGCCAAGCTCGTCGCGCTGATCGGCGACCGCGCGGCCGAAGCCGACGTCCTGGGTGCGCTCGACGACCTCAGGGAGCGCGCCCTGGTGTGGGGTGAGACCGAGGTCCGGGTGGCCGCCGACGCCGGTGCGGGACTGCCCTGGTATCCCGGGCAAGCGATCCTCGAAGACGAGCCGCACACCCGCGACCAGATCATCGAGCTGCTGGACGAACTCGACGACGACGCACTGCTCGTGCTGGACAAGCTGTCGGACGGGTCGCCGCTGGGGCGCACCCGCGACGCCGCGCCGGGCGCCCCGCCGGACCGCCCGGTGCCCCGATTGCTGGCCAAGGGTCTGCTGCGCCGCATCGACGCCGACACGGTGATCCTGCCGCGCCAGGTCGGACACGTGCTGCGTGGCGAGGACCCGGGTCCGACTCAGCTCGCCGCCCCCGATCCGGCCGTCACGGCCACCACCCAAGCCGACGTCGATGCCTCCGCCGCCGGAGCGGTCATCGACCTGCTGCGCGAACTCGACATGCTGCTGGAAACCCTTAGCGCTGCACCGGTTCCCGAGCTGAGAAGCGGCGGACTCGGGGTACGCGAAGTCAAGCGGCTGGCCAAGATCACCGGCATCGACGAAGCCCGGCTGAGCCTGATCCTGGAACTGGCAGCGGCGGCCGGTCTGATCGCGGTCGGCATGCCCGAACCACCACCCGAGGACGGCGAGGGGCCCTACTGGGCGCCGACGGTGGCCGCCGACCGTTACGCGGAGGCGTCCACCGCAGAGCGCTGGCATCTGTTGGCCAGGACCTGGCTCGACCTGCCGCGACGCCCAGGGCTGATCGGCACCCGTGGTCCGGACGCCAAACCCTATGGCGCACTGTCAGATTCGGTGTATTCCACGGCTGCGCCGCTGGATCGTCGGCTGTTGCTGGGCCTGCTGGCCGAGCTGCCCGCCGGTACCGGTGTCGACGAGACGTCGGCGTCGGCTGCCCTGGTGTGGCGGCGGCCGCGGTGGGGCAAACGGCTGCAGCCCGGGCCGGTCGCCGACCTGCTCGACGAGGCGCACTTCCTCGGTCTGGTCGGCCGCGGAGCAATCAGCACACCGGGGCGCGCGCTGCTGGACCACGACGACTCCGTCGTCGACACGATGAACCGGGCGCTGCCCGAGCCGATCGACCACTTCCTGGTCCAGGCCGACCTGACCGTGGTGGTGCCCGGGCCGCTGGAACGCCATCTGGCCGACGACCTCGCCGCGGTCGCCACCGTCGAGTCGGCCGGCGCGGCAATGGTGTACCGGATCAGCGAAGCCTCGATCCGGCATGCGCTCGACATCGGGAAAACCGCCGACAGTATCCGCGCGCTGTTC
This sequence comes from Mycobacterium branderi, assembly GCF_010728725.1. NCBI lineage: Bacteria > Bacillati > Actinomycetota > Actinomycetes > Mycobacteriales > Mycobacteriaceae > Mycobacterium > Mycobacterium branderi. The sequence goes on along the minus strand of NZ_AP022606.1, from coordinate 2,356,166 downwards.
GAGAAGCACTCCAAAACGCCGGTGCCGCAATCGCTTAGCTACCTCATCGACGACGTGGCCCGTCGGCACGGGCAGCTGCGGATCGGCATGGCCACCTCGTTCGTCCGCTGCGAGGACCCGGCCTTGCTGGCCCAGGCGGTGGCCGCGGCTGACCACCTGGGACTGCGGGTGCTGGCGCCGACGGTGGCGATCTCCCAAGCGCCAATCGCCGAGGTGCTGACGGCCTTGCGCGACGCCGGGTTCGCGCCGGCCGCCGAGGATTCCACCGGCACCATCGTCGACATCCGGGCCCGCGGCGCGCGGGTGCCCACACCCCAGCAGCGTCGAGCGCCCCGGCCGATCCCCCGGCCAAGCACCGAGTCGCTGAGCGGGATCGTCGCGGTGCTGCGCAAGGTGAGCAGCGCGCCGTTCGCCAACGTGCGGGTCGACCCCGCGGTCGCCATGTCGCTGCTGCAGCGCGCCGCACAGCGAGACGAGACCGTGGTGATCGGCTACGTCGATGCCGCCGGGGTGGCCACCCAGCGGGTGGTGTCGCCGATCACGGTGGTCGGCGGGCAGCTGGTGGCCTTCGATTCGACGTCCGGGCAGGCCCGCGAGTTCGCCATCCATCGCATCACGTCCGTGTCGGCGGAGTCCGGATAATGGGGCTTTATGACTGACGGGCCGTTGATCGTGCAGTCCGACAAGACGGTGCTGCTCGAGGTCGAGCACGAGCTGGCCGGGGCCGCGCGCGCGGCGATCGCGCCGTTCGCCGAGCTGGAGCGCGCACCCGAGCACGTGCACACCTACCGGATCACGCCGCTGGCGCTGTGGAACGCGCGCGCCGCCGGCCACGACGCCGAGCAGGTCGTCGACGCCTTGGTCAGCTTCTCCCGCTACGCGGTACCCCAGCCGCTTTTGGTCGACATCGTCGACACCATGGCCCGCTACGGGCGACTCCAGCTGGTCAAGAACCCCGCCCACGGCCTGACACTGGTCAGCCTGGACCGCGCAGTGCTCGAAGAAGTGTTGCGGCACAAGAAGATCGCGCCCATGCTGGGTGCCCGCATCGACGACGACACCGTGATCGTGCACCCCAGCGAGCGGGGCCGGGTCAAGCAGATGCTGCTCAAGATCGGCTGGCCCGCGGAGGATTTGGCCGGCTATGTCGACGGCGAGGCGCACCCGATCAGCCTGCGCCAGAACGGCTGGCATCTGCGCGACTACCAGGAGATGGCCACCGAGTCGTTCTGGTCGGGCGGATCCGGCGTGGTGGTGCTGCCGTGCGGGGCGGGCAAGACATTGGTGGGTGCGGCCGCGATGGCGAAAGCCAGTGCGACGACGCTGATTTTGGTCACCAACACCGTCGCAGGCCGGCAGTGGAAACGCGAACTGATCGCCCGCACGTCGCTGACCGAGAACGAGATCGGCGAATACTCCGGTGAGCGCAAAGAGATTCGGCCGGTCACCATCGCCACCTACCAGGTGATGACCCGTCGCACCAAGGGCGAGTACCGGCATCTGGAGCTCTTCGACAGCCGCGACTGGGGACTGATCATCTACGACGAGGTGCATCTGCTGCCGGCGCCCGTGTTCCGGATGACCGCCGACCTGCAGTCACGGCGCCGGCTGGGATTGACCGCCACGCTGATCCGCGAGGACGGCCGCGAGGGCGACGTGTTTTCCCTCATCGGCCCCAAGCGCTACGACGCGCCGTGGAAAGACATTGAGGCACAAGGCTGGATCGCGCCGGCTGAATGCGTCGAGGTGCGCGTCACGCTCACCGACAGTGAACGGATGACCTACGCCACCGCCGAGCCCGACGAACGCTACCGGATCTGCTCGACGGCGCATTCGAAGATCGCGGTGGTGCGCTCGATCCTGAGTCGCCATCCCGGCGAGCAGACCCTGGTGATCGGCGCCTATCTGGACCAGCTCGAGGAACTCGGCGAGGTACTGAACGCGCCGGTGATCCAGGGGTCCACCAAGACCGCCGAACGCGAGGCGCTGTTCGACGCCTTTCGCCGCGGCGAGGTGACCACGCTGGTGGTGTCCAAGGTGGCCAACTTCTCCATCGACTTGCCGGAAGCGTCCGTGGCCGTGCAGGTTTCGGGCACCTTCGGGTCGCGGCAGGAGGAGGCGCAGCGGCTGGGCCGGTTGCTGCGGCCCAAGGCCGACGGCGGCGGCGCCAAATTCTATTCGGTGGTGGCCCGCGACAGCCAGGACGCCGAGTACGCCGCACACCGCCAGCGCTTCTTGGCCGAGCAGGGCTACGGCTACGTCATCCGCGACGCGGATGACCTTCTGGGCCCGGCCATCTGAGCGCGAGCACGCACCGTCCAGTTCAGCGCACCCCGAGTCTGCGGTTTGAGACGTCTCCCTCGGCGTGTCGCGTATGAAACCGCAGAGTCGGCTATCGGTCAGAGCGACACGATCGTCGCCGACGCGGTACCGGGCGCCCCGTACACCTGCGCCAAACCGACGCGTGGGTTGCCGGGCACCTGACGCTCGCCCGCCTCGCCCCGCAACTGACGCACCAGCTCGTGCATCTGCCGCAGGCCTGATGCACCGATGGGTTCGCCGTTGGCGATCAGACCGCCATCGGTGTTGATCGGAAGCGACCCGTGAATCTCGGTGGCGCCGTCGGCCAGCAATTTCTCTTGCTCACCGTCGGCACACAGACCCGTCTCGGCCATGTGGATGACCTCGTTGCCAGCGTCGGTGTCCTGCAGTTGGGCCACGTCGACGTCCTCGGGCCCGATACCCGCCGCCTCGTAGGCCGCCTGGGACGCGTAAACCGTTGGGGAGACGTCCTCGTCGAGTGGCGCGAAAGTGGCATGCACCTCGTAGGCGCCGTAGCGGCGAGTGCGGATCTCGCATGCTCGCACATACACCGGCTTGTCGGTGTACTTGTGCGCGATGTCGGCCCGGCACATGACCACCGCCGCCGCTCCCTCGTCGGGCGCGCAGAACATGTACTGGGTCAGGGGGTAGTTGAGCACGGTGGAGTTGAGGATCTCTTCTTCGGAAAGCGCCTTGCGGCGGAACGCATTCGGGTTCAGCGCGCCATTGCGGTAGTTCTTGGCCGCGACCTTGGCCAGCGTTGCCTGCGAGATGTTGTGGTCGTGCAGGTACTTGTTGGCCTTCATGCCGAAGAACTTGGTGGTGACGAATTGCCCGTTCTGCGCATACCACTGCGGCAGCGCCAATTTGGCCGGGTCGTCGGTGAACGCACCGCGCGGATGCTTGTCCAGCCCGATGGCAATGCCGATGTCGTACTTGCCCAACCGAATCGTGTCGGCGGTCTGCTGGATGGCGCTGGCGGCGGTGGCGCACGCGTTGAACACGTTGGTGAACGTGATGCCGGTCAACCCGACCAGCCGTGTCACGGCGTCGGGATTGGACACCTCGTGGCTGCCGCCGAAGCCGAACTGGATGTCCTTCCACTGCACACCGGCGTCGGTGAGCGCGGCTTGGATGGCTTCAGCGCCCATCTCCATCGCGGTCTTCTCGAACCTGCCGAACGGGTGCAGGCCCACGCCAATGATCGCCACGTCGTTCATTTCCCGACTCCTCTTGGCGCAAAGGCGAACGTGACGATCTCGTTGCCCTCGTCGTCGGTGGTAAACGGCACCATGGTCAGCTCGACGTCCATGCCGAATTGCAGCTTGGCCGGATCGTTTTCGGTGAGCCGACCCTCGACGCGGATGACGTCTTCGAGCTGGACCAGCCCGACGCCGAACGGCACGAAGTCCTTGCCCGTCGGGCCGGCGTAGGGCGGCCCCGGCGGGAAGCCCTGAGTCGTCCAGGCCACCAACTTTCCGCGGCGCGGGAGCAGCAGCTCGGACATCTCGGCGCCGCTGCACCGCGGGCAACGCTCCTGCACGGGGAAGGTGGTGGCCCCGCAGTCGCCGCATCTACTGCCGATCAGCTGCGGGTTGTCGTCGGGCCAGGTCGAGATGTCGGGGGCGAGCGCCTTTTGCATGAGCAATCCCTTCGTCATCGCCGTTTACTGCACCGTATAACAGCCTTCCGAAAACTGGAAATCCCATTCTCCTAGCCGGCAAGCGGGCAGGGTGGCATTAGGTTGGCGACCATGACGGTCACGGTGTTACTCGAACTGAGGTTCAAGCCCGACGAGGTCGCTGCGGGGCGCGAGCTCATGGGCCGCGCGCTGCAAGACACCCGCGCGTTCGACGGCAATGTGCGCACCGACGTGCTCGTCGACGACACCGACGAGGCGCACTGGATCATCTACGAACTCTGGGAATCGGTCGAGCATGACGAGGCTTATCGCAGGTTTCGCGCCGGCGAAGGCAAGCTCACGCAGCTCCCTCCCCTGTTGGCCGCCCCTCCGGTCAAGACCAGGTACACGACCACCGATCTCTAGCGCAGCGCGGGGATCACCTCGCGCTCGAACAGCTCGATGCTCGACCGGTCGTAGGCGGCTTCGGGGAAGTAGCAGATGACGTACTGACAGCCGAGATCGCGCAGGCGCTCCAGCCGCTCGATCACCTGCTCGGTGGTGCCGGTCGCCGACTCCGGTCCGCTGGTGCCGGCGATCATCGAGTCCGCCGCGGCCTCGGGCACGTAGTCGACCATCCGGTCGCGGATCCGCTGCAGCCGATCACGCACCTCCGCATCCGAGCTGCCCAACACGGCGTTGACGTTGACCGAGCGCACGATCGCGTCGAACTCGGTGCCCACGTCGCGGCAATGCTGCGCCAGCACGTCGGACTTGTGGGCAAATGTTTCGGGCTCGGGCGTGAAGTTGGTGTACTGCGCATACCTGGCGGCGATCCGCAGGGTCACCTTCTCCCCACCACCGGCAATCCACAACGGAATTCCGGACTCCTGCAACGGTTTCGGCGCGACGATCGCGTTGTCGACCTGGTAGTGCTCGCCGGCCAAGCTGACTTTCCCGTTGCGCCATGCGTCGCGCATGATCTGCACACCCTCGTCGAGCCGGCCGAGCCGTACCCGCGCCGACGGGAAGCCGTAACCGTAAGCGCGCCATTCGTGTTCGTACCAGCCGCCGCCGATGCCCATCTGGATGCGACCACCGGAGATGATGTCGGCTGTGGCCGCCACCTTGGCCAGGTAGACCGGGTTGCGGTAGCTCATCGCCGTACACATCTGACCCAGCTTGATCCGCGATGTCGTCGCCGCATACGCCGACATCAGCGACCACGCCTCGTGCGTGGCTTCCCCGGTCGGCATCGGCACCGTGTGGAAGTGGTCATAGACCCACAACGAATCCCAGACGCCGCCGTCGGCGTACGCGGCCAGGTCGCGCATCACCGCCCAGTGTTTGTCAGGTTCGATCCCGACGAGGTCCAGCCGCCAGCCCTGTGGGATGAAAAGTCCGAAGCGCATAACTGCCGACTCTAGATACCCAAGGCAGCGAGCGCGCCGTCGACCACGGCAGTGCGCAACTTTACGTACGGCGTGTCCGGGAATTGCAGGCAGCAGTCCTGCAGACCACCGAACGCGATCACCGCCCGGGTCGACTGGCTCAGCGTCGGTTTCGCGCCGAAAACCAACCGCCCGAGCCGTTCTCGCCATGCCAGCAGCTTGTCGATCAGCCCCAGCTCGGCCAGCGTCGTCAACTCCGTCACCACCAACATCAGGTCGCCACGATGCCGGTAGTGAAAATCGAAGTACCCCTCCAGCAACTCGCGGGCATCGGCGTCGCGCCGCTTTTCGTGCTCCGTGATGAAGCGCTCGCCCTCCTCGATCAGCGGCTCTAGGATGCTGCGCACCAGCTCCTCCCGCGACGAAAAGTGGTAGTACAGAGCGGGTTTGGTGATCCCAAGCCTGTCGGCGATGTCCTGCAGGCTGGTGCGCTGCACGCCTTGCCGGACGAACAACTCGCGGGCAACATCCTGGATGCGCTCCCGGGTGCCGGAACGGGGCCTACTCACCGGCCCAGTTTATCTGACCTACCGATAAGTAAGCATCGGTGCTAAGCTTACCGATCGTTAAGTAAGGAGGTGCGGCATGCGAGTTCTGATCTCGGGCGCGAGCATTGCCGGGCCGGTGCTGGCGTACTGGCTGGACCGGTACGGGTTCGACGTGACCGTCGTCGAGCGTGCGCCGACGTTGCGCAAGACCGGCGGCCACGCGGTCGACTTGTTCCGTCCGGCGATGGAGATATCCGAGCAGATGGGCGTGCTGCCCCAGATCGAGGCGCGCGCTACCGGGACGTCGCGCCTGAGCATCTACCGCGCCGGCGCACAACGGCCGATCCGTGTCGATCTCACGAAGATCTACGGCGCCGCCTCCGACCGCCATGTCGAGATCATGCGCGACGATCTCAGCGAAATCTATTACAACGCAGCCGATGTCGAGTACCTGTTCGGCGACTCGATCACGGCCGTCTCCCCCGATGGTGAGGTGGCATTCGAACAGGCGGCCTCCCGCAGGTTCGACGTCGTGATCGGCGCGGACGGGCTGCATTCGAACGTTCGGCGACTGGTGTTCGGTGACGGGGCCGGTCTCACCCGCTACCTCGGCGGCTACCTGGCGGTGGCGTCCGCGCCCAAATCGCTGGCGCCCGACGGCGAGATGATCGGTCACGTCGAAATCGGCCGCATGGCAGGGATCTACAGCGCACGGCATCTGGACGACGCGCGGGTGCTGTTCATGTTCCACAGCCCCGAGCTGACCTACCACCATCGGGATGTGCAGCGGCAGAAGGAGTTGGTGCGCGACGCGTTCGCGGGAATGAATCCGCGAGTGGACGGGTGGCTCGACCAGCTCGAGGGCACGCCGGCGTTCTACTTCGACTCGATCACCCAGCTGCAGATCGACAGCTGGTCGCGGGGACGGGTCAGTCTGGTCGGCGACGCCGGCTACTGCCCCGGACCCGCCGTCGGCGGCAGCACCAGTCTCGCGGTAATCGGTGCCTATGTCTTGGCCGGCGAGCTGGCACAGGCACAGGGCGACCACGAGCGCGCGTTCGCGGCGTACGAACGGCGGATGCGCGAACCGGTGCGCCGCAGTCGTGCTTTCGCACGCGGGGCCGCCAAGACCGTCGTCCCCGACTCGCGTGCCGCGCTGTGGCTGGTGACGCGCGGAGCGCAACTGGTGTCGGCGCTGCCCACCCCGGTCAGCCGCGCCGTCGCGAAGCTCAACACCAAAGGTGTGCGCCTGCACGACTCGATACCGGTGCCCGACTACGGCGCCGGTGTCTGGCAGCATTGACTGCATGGAGCTTTCCGGTGTCGGAGTGTGGAGCAGCCAACTGCGCTACGGCGACCCGGCCGAATCCGCTGACGCCGCAGCCGAATTGGACGAGCTCGGGTTCGACGCGCTATGGATTCCCGACGTCGGCGGCCCGGTCCTGGACGCGGTCGAAAGCCTACTGGCCGCAACCAAACGGACGGTAATCGCGACCGGCATCCTCAACCTGTGGATGCACGACCCGGCTGAGGTCGCCGCCTCGTATGCGCAGTCGACCGCCGCGCACGGTGAGCGCTTCCTGCTGGGGATCGGCGTCAGCCATGCCCCGCTCATCGGGTCGGATCGCTACCGCAAGCCGCTGGCGGCGACGGCGTCATTTCTGGACGCGTTGGATGCCGCCGAGCAACCGGTTCCGGCCGAAAACCGGGTGCTGGCCGCGCTGGGCCCGAAGATGCTGACGCTGGCGGCAAGCCGTGCCCGCGGCGCCCATCCCTATCTCGTCACGCCCGAGCACACCGCCGCTGCCCGGTCGGCATTGGGCGACGGCTTGTTGCTGCTGCCCGAGCAGACGGTGATTCTCAGCGACGATCCCGACGAGGCACATGCCATCGGAACCGATTGGCTTCGCTCGTATTTGGCCCTGCCCAACTATGCCAACAACCTGCTGCGCAGTGGATTCACGCCCCACGACTTGGCGCAGGTCAGTGATCGGCTCTTCGACGCGATCTTCGCCTGGGGCGACGAGGAGGCCGTCGTACGCAGGATCGCCGAGCATCGCGCGGCCGGCGCCGACCATGTCTGTGTGCAGGTGTTGCTGGCCGACCCGCAGGAGTTCCCACGGGAGCAGTGGCGGCGTATCGCGGCCGCCTGCATTGGCTGACCCTCCCGGCTAGCCTCGGGGCATGCCCGTGTCGAAGGATGAACGCGAAGAGTTTCTTGCCCAACCACACATCGCGGCGCTGTCGGTGCAGGCCGGCGACAGCCGTGGACCGTTGACCGTCCCCATCTGGTACCAGTACACGCCCGGCGGCGAGCCCTGGGTGCTCACCGGCCCCGGCTCACGCAAGACGCGGCTCATCGAGGCGGCCGGCTACTTCTCGTTGATGGTCGAACGGCTGGAGCCGACCGTGCGTTATGTCGCGGTCGACGGCCCGGTAAGCCGCATCGAGCCCGGCACCGATGATCAGCTGGTCGAAATGACGCGGCGCTACATGCCTCCGGAAAAGGTGGACGCCTACCTCGACTACGCCCGCAACGAAATCGGCGAGAGCGTCGCGATTTATATGCAACCGCAACACTGGCTTTCCGCCGACCTAGGAGGACTGTGACATGGCATCTCGGCACCTATTGTTCCGGGTGTTCTACGCGCTCGGCTTCACGCCGTGGGACGGTCATCCGCTCTCGACGAAGCTGCGAGATCTCGTCGAGGCAACCGACACGCCGCCCGGCTCGGCGCTCGATGTCGGATGCGGCACCGGAGACACCTCGATCTATCTCGCCCAACACGGATGGCAAGTCACCGGAGCGGACTTCACGCCAAAGGCCCTGGACAAGGCACGTGCCAAGGCCCGAGCCGCAGACGCTACCGTCAACTTTGTCCACGCCGACGTCACGCACTTGAGGCAGACGGGGATCACCGGGCCCTTCGATTTGGTCGTCGACAACGGCTGCTTTCACGGCATGAGTGCGCACGACCGCGACCTTTACGTCCAAGAGATCACCGCCGCAGCATCAGCGGGTGCGCGGCTGCTGATGATCGCGTTCAAACCCGGCGGCGGCCCTGGGCCGGCAGGAGTCGACCAAACCGAAATCGAGCGCCGATTCACACCCGCGTGGGCGCTACTGTCGGCGGACGATGAACCGCAATGGACGCCTCAGGGCGGAATCGCCGGCAGGTTTGCGGCCCGATTCAAAGCTCGCAGCTACGTGTTGCAGCGCCAGGCGTCCTGACGCCGCGACACTTAACCCATTGCGACGACACGCTGGCGGGCGTCGCAATGGTTTAAGTCTCGGCGCAGAGCCTTAGGTGAGCGACGCCGGCGGCAGGAAGCGGTCGCCGTACTTGGCCGCCAGCTCGCGGGCGCGGGCGACGAAGCCCTCCTTGCCACCCGGATAGCCGACGACGAACTGCGCCGTGCCGCCCGTCCACGGCGGGAAGCCAATGCCCATGATCGAGCCGATGTTGGCGTCAGCGGTCGACGTCAACACGCCCTCGTCGAGGCACTTCTGGGTTTCCAGCGCCTCGGCGAACAGCATCCGGTCGATCATGTCGGCCAGCGGCGGCTGCGACGAACCGGAGTTGAACGTCTCGCGCAGACCCGGCCACAGGCCTACCCGCTTGCCGTCGGCGTACTCGTAGAAACCCTTGCCGGACAACCGACTTGGCCGGCCCAGTTCGATCATCTTCTCGACGACGGCCTCGGCGGGGTGCGGCTCGTAGGTGCCGCCGGCGTCCTCGACGCCCTTGCGGGTGGCAACGGCGATCTTGTGCATCAGCTCCATGTTGAGCTCGTCGGAGAGCTGCAGCGGCGGCGCCGGGTAGCCGGCCTGGCTGCCCGCGTGCTCGATCGACGCGGGCTCCACACCCTCGCCGAGCATCGCCAACGCTTCGTTCACGAACGTGCCGATGACCCGCGACGTGAAGAAGCCGCGGCTGTCGTTGACCACAATCGGCGTCTTGCCGATGGCCAGGGTGTAGTCGAACGCTCGGGCCAGTGCCTCGTCAGATGTCTTCTCGCCCTTGATGATCTCGACCAGCGGCATCTTATCGACCGGCGAGAAGAAGTGGATCCCGATGAAATCCTCTTGCCGCTTGACGCCCGTGGCCAGGCCGGTGATCGGCAGGGTCGACGTGTTGGACCCGAGCAGCGCGTTGGGCTCGACGATGTCCTCGATTTCCTGGAACACCTTGTGCTTGAGTTCCTGGTTCTCGAACACGGCCTCGATCACGAAGTCGACGCCCTTGAAGTCGGCGGCATCAGCCGTCGGTGTGATCCGGTCCAGCAGCGCCTTGGACTTCTCCTCGGTGGTCTTGCCACGCTGCAGCGCCTTGGCTTCCAGCTTTTCCGAGTAGCCCTTGCCTTTCTGCGCGGCCTCGAGGCTGACGTCCTTGAGCACCACGTCGAATCCGGCCTTGGCCGACACGTAGGCGATGCCCGCGCCCATCATCCCGGCGCCCAGCACACCGATCTTCTTGATCGGGGTCTTGCCGATGCCGTCGGGCCGTGAGCCGCCGGAGTTGATGTGCTGCAGGTCGAAGAAGAACGCCTGGATCATGTTCTTGGCCACCTGAGAGGTGACCAGCGAAGCAAAATAACGGCTTTCGATGCGCGTGGCGGTGTCGAAGTCGACCTGCGCGCCCTCGACCGCGGCGGCCAGGATGGCCCGCGGCGCAGGCATCGGCGCGCCCTTGAGCTGCTTGCGCAGGTTCGACGGAAACGACGGCAGGATCGCCGCCAGCGACGGCGAGCTCGGGGTGCCGCCGGGCATCTTGTAGCCCTTGGCATCCCACGGCTGCACATGCGCGTCCGGGTTGGCCTTGATCCAGGCCTTGGCCGCAGGCACCAGCTCCTCGACGGTCGGCAGCACCTCGTCGACCAGCCCCATCTCCTTGGCCTTGGCCGGCTTGAACCGGGTGCCCTGCGCCAGGATGTTGACGAACGCGTTCTGGATGCCGAACATCCGCACGGTGCGGGTCACCCCACCACCGCCGGGCAGCAGCCCCAAAGTCACTTCGGGCAAACCGATCTGCACACCCGGCACGTCGGCGACGATCCGGTGATGACAGGCCAGCGCGATCTCCAGGCCACCGCCCAGCGCCGCGCCGTTGATGGCCGCGACGACGGGCTTGCCAAATGTCTCCAAGGTCCGCAGATCCTTCTTGACCCGCTCGACCGTGTCGAAGAACTGGCCCGCGTCCTCGGGGCGCGCCTTGACCATCGCGGTCAGGTCGCCGCCGGCGAAGAACGTCTTCTTGGCGCTGGTGATCACCACGCCGGTGATCGAATCCTTCTCGGCGACAAGGCGTTCCACCGCCTTGCCCATCGACTCGATGTAGGCCTCGTTCATCACGTTGGCCGACCCGGACGGGTCGTCCATGGTCAGCGTGACGATGCCGTCGGCGTCCTTGTCCCACTGGATGGTGTTCTCTGCCATGCCTTAAACCCTCTCGATGATGGTCGCGACGCCCATGCCGCCGCCGATGCACAACGTGACCAGCGCGCGCCGCGCTCCCCGTCGCTCCAGTTCGTCGACCATGGTGCCCAGGATCATCGCGCCGGTGGCACCGAGCGGGTGGCCCATCGCGATCGCACCGCCGTTGACGTTGAGCTTCTCGTCAGGGATGTTCAGGTCCTTCTGGAACTTCAGCACCACCGACGCGAACGCCTCGTTGAGCTCGAACAGGTCGATGTCGTCGACGGTCAGCCCGGCCCGGTCGAGCACCTTGCGGGTGGCCGGAGTGGGGCCGGTCAGCATGATCGTCGGCTCGGCGCCGCTGGTGGCGGTGGCCACGATGCGCGCCCGCGGGGTTATATTGACAGCCTTTCCTGCGCTTTCTGAACCGACCAGCACCAGCGCGGCGCCGTCGACAATGCCGGAGCTGTTGCCGCCGGTGTGGACGTGGTTGATCTTTTCCACCCAGTGGTACTTCTGCAGCGCCACGTCGTCGAAACCGCCCAGTGCCGCAACGCCTTCGAAGGCGGGCTTGAGCTTGGCCAGGCCCTCCATCGTCGTGTCGGGCCGCATGTGCTCGTCGTGGTCGAGGATCAGCAGGCCGTTCTGGTCGCGGACCGGCACCACCGACTTGGCGAAGTAGCCGCCCGACCAGGCCGCGGCGGCCTTTTGCTGACTGCGCAGCGCGTAGGCGTCGACGTCTTCCCGCGAGAACCCCTCGATGGTGGCGATCAGGTCAGCGCCAATACCTTGCGGGACGAAGCCCAGGTCGTAGTTGGTGGCCGGGTCCAGCGCCCAGGCGCCGCCGTCGGAGCCCATCGGCACCCGGCTCATCGATTCCACACCACCGGCCAGCACCAGGTCGTCCCAGCCGGAGCGCACCTTCTGCGCCGCCGTGTTGACGGCCTCCAGGCCGGACGCGCAGAACCGGTTGAGCTGCACACCGCCGGTGGTGTCGGGCAGGCCGGCCGCCAGCACCGCGGTGCGGGCGATGTCGCCGCCCTGGTCACCGACCGGCGAGACCACGCCGAGGATGACGTCGCTGATCATGTTCTCGTCGAGATCGGGGAAACGCTTGCGCAGTTCCTCGATCAGGCCGACGACCAGGTTCAGCGGCTTGACCTCGTGCAACGACCCGTTCTTCTGCTTGCCGCGCGGGGTGCGGATGGCCTCATAGACGAAGGCTTCTTCGGACATGGCTGATTCCTCTTCCAAGGGTCGGATCCGTCTGCCCGCCACCCTAACAGGACGGCCGATCAACCTGTTGGTTGGGAGGTCAGCGCCCAGCGTGCGATTGGCCGCACGCGCGGCGTCCTAAGCTCGACGACCATGACGGTGTCGCGGCTGCGGCCCTATGCGACGACGGTGTTCGCCGAGATGTCGGCGCTGGCGGCGCGCATCGGCGCGGTCAACCTTGGCCAGGGCTTCCCCGACGAGGACGGCCCGCCGGCAATGCTGAGGGCCGCGCAGGACGCCATCGCCCACGGCGTCAACCAGTACCCGCCGGGCATCGGTGTCCCGGAGCTGCGCCACGCGATCGCCGCCCAGCGCAAACGGCATTTCGGCGTCGACTACGACCCCGACACCGAGGTGCTGGTGACGGTCGGGGCCACCGAGGCAATCGCCGCCGCGGTGCTCGGGCTGGTCGAACCCGGCGACGAGGTCGTCCTGATCCAGCCGTTCTACGACTCCTACTCGCCGGTGGTGGCGATGGCCGGCGCGCAGCGGGTGGTGGTGCCGCTGGTGCCCGACGGCCGCGGTTTTGCTTTGGACGCCGACGCGCTGCGGCGTGCGGTGACGCCGCGCACCAGGGCGCTCATCGTCAACTCGCCGCACAACCCGACCGGCACGGTGCTGAGCGCACAAGAACTCAAGGCCGTCGCCGAAATCGCGGTCCAAGCAGACCTGCTCGTCATCACCGACGAGGTCTACGAACACCTGGTCTTCGACCAGCACCGGCACCTTCCGCTGGCCACCTACGACGGCATGGCCGAGCGCACGATCACCATCTCCAGTGCCGCCAAGATGTTCAACTGCACCGGTTGGAAGATCGGATGGGCTTGCGGCCCTAGGGAACTCATTGTCGGTTTGCGCTCGGCCAAGCAGTACCTGAGCTACGTGGGCGGCGCGCCGTTTCAGCCGGCGGTCGCCCACGCCCTCGACACCGAGGACCACTGGGTGGCGGCTCTGCGGTCGTCGCTGCAATCCAGAAGAGACCGGTTGGCCAATGGGCTGACCGAGATCGGCTTCGAGGTTCACGACAGCGCGGGCACCTACTTCTTGTGCGCCGACCCGCGGCCGTTGGGCTATGACGACAGCACGGCGTTCTGCGCCGCCCTGCCCGAACGCGCGGGAGTGGCGGCGATCCCGATGTCGGCTTTCTGTGACCCTGCGATCGGCGGGCCGTGGAATCACCTGGTGCGCTTCACGTTTGCCAAGCGCGATGACACGCTCGACGAGGCGATCCGGCGCTTGGCGGTACTGGCCTAGCCGCCCATCACCCGCTTGCGCAGGCCCTCGGTCGCGGTGCCCAGCACGATGTTGCTGGCCCGCTTGACGAGGAACTCCGGTACCGGCCCTGACGGTTCCACCGTGATGGCGAAGCGCACCCGCGTCTTGTCGACTCCTTCGCGTTGCAGCGTGTACTCGACGTGCTGGCCGCGTTGCTGGAACGTCGCCTCGGCATCCCAGACCACCCAGTCGGGACCCCAGTGGTATTCGAGGATTTCCCTGTCGACCAGCCCGAAAATCTTGATGGTGGCCCGCACGTGGTGGGGCCTGCCGTCTTCGTAGCGGTCGAGCACCTCGACGCGTTTATGCACCGGGGACCACGACGTCAAGTTGGTGATGTCGGCCAGCGCCTCCATCACCACCTCGGGCGGTGCGTCGATGACGATTTCCCGTGACGCTCGGACGGCCACGCCGGCACCTAACCCCGCCGATCCGAACCGACGGCACCCGTGACACGCCTGCGCAGTCCTTCGGTCGCGGCATTGAGGATCTTCTTGCGGGCCCGGTTGATGAGGAACTCCGGCAGGGGCGCCGACGGCTCCAGCGTGATGTCGAAGCGCACCCGCGTCTTGTCGAGCCCCTCACGCCGCAACGTGTACTCGACGTGCTGGCCGTGCTGGTGAACTGTCTTCTCGGCGTCCCACACCAGCCAGTCCGGGCCCCAGTGATATTCGAGTACTTCCTTGTCGACGATGCCGACCACCTTGACCGTGACCTTTACGTGGTGCGGCCGGCCGTCGGGATAGGTGTCGATGACTTCGGCGCGCTTGTGCACCGACGACCAGGATGGCACCGAGGCGATGTCGGCCAGCGCCTCCATGATTGCTTCCGGCGGCGCGTCGATGACAATTTCCCGCGATGCTCGTACGGCCACTATCCCCAACGTAGCCTCGCAGCCGCGCGTAGACGACAAATCCGCGATTACCAGCCGATTTCGTCCAACGGCGTAATGCCCGCCGGCGGCGCCCACACCGGCCCAGAGGCCGGTTACTTGCCTTTCTTCACGCTCAGCACCCGCTTGCGCAATCCCTCGGTGGAGGTGTCCATCACTCCTTTGATGGTGCGTTTGAGCAGAAATCCGGGCAGCGGAACCATCGGGTCGATCGTGATGTTGAACTTCACCCGCGTCTTGTCGCCCTCCGGGATCAGCGTGTATGTGGCGTCCTGCGCGCGCTGCTGGCTGGCACTGACCAGCGTCCAGCTGACGGTGTTCTCGCCCCAGGTGTAGGCCACGACCTGCTCGTCGGTGATCCCGGCCGCCTTGACCTTCATCTTCGCCACGCTGGGCCGCCCGTCGTCGCCACGCTCGACCACCTCGGAGCTCTGGTGCGACGACGACCACTCGGTCAGCGACTCGAGATCGGCGATGACGTCCAGGATCTCTTCAGGGGTCGCTTCGATGACTACTTCGCGGGATTCCTTGATGGCCATGGTCCGCACCATAGCGAGGTGGCGTCCGAGATGCGGTGTTTTCGGCTCGGCGTACCGTCGATTTCGTGACTTCTGCCTACACCGTTGGTGACTACTTGCTCGACCGTCTCGCCGAACTCGGCGTCACCGAAATCTTCGGTGTTCCCGGTGACTACAACTTGGAGTTCCTCGACCACATCGTCGCCCACCCGGACGTCCGGTGGGTGGGCAATGCCAACGAGCTCAATGCCGGCTACGCGGCGGATGGTTACGGGCGGCTGCGCGGGATGTCCGCTGTGGTAACCACATTCGGTGTCGGCGAGCTGTCGGTAACCAACGCGATCGCCGGCAGTTACGCCGAGCATGTGCCGGTGGTGCACATCGTCGGCGGGCCGTCCAAAGATGCGCAGGGCACCCGCCGCGCACTGCACCATTCGCTGGGCGACGGCGATTTCGAGCACTTCCTGCGGATGAGCCGCGAAATCACCTGTGCCCAAGCCAATCTCATGCCCGCGACGGCGACAAGGGAGATCGACCGGGTGCTGTGCGAGGTTCGGGAGCAGAAGCGACCCGGCTACCTGCTGCTGCCCACCGACGTGGCGCGTTTCGAAGTCGAGTGCCCCAGCGCGCCACTGCCCCGCTACGCCGGCGGCACCAGTCCCCGTGCGCTGGCTCACTTCACCGAAGCCGCAACCGAACTCATCGCCGATCACCAGCTCGCCGTGCTCGCGGACTACCTCGTCCACCGCCTCGACGCAATCCCACAACTCGAGGCGCTGCTGGCCGCCGACGAGGTGCCGCACGCCACGTTGATGTGGGGCAAGAGCCTGGTCGACGAGAGCTCCCCCAATTTCCTCGGGATCTACGCCGGAGCGGCCAGCGACGAACCGGTTCGCCGCGCGATCGAGGAAGCGCCGGTGCTGTTGACCGCCGGGGTGGTGTTCACCGACATGGTCAGCGGCTTTTTCAGCCAGCGCATCGATCCCGCACGCACCATCGACATCGGAGCACAGCAGAGCACGGTCGGCACCCAGGTGTTCGCGCCGCTGGAGATGGAGGCGGCGCTGGACGCCGTCACCACCATCCTCACCAGGCGAGGGGCCTCCTCGCCGCCGGTGGCCTCGACGGACGATGGTGTGCCGCTGCAGCTTCCGCCGCCCGACACGCCACTCACCCAGAAAGCGTTGTGGGACAGGTTTTGTCAAGCTCTCACGCCCGGCAATGTGGTGCTAGCCGACCAGGGCACCTCGTTCTACGGGATGGCAGGCCATCGCCTCCCCCGCGGGGTGACCTTCATCGGCCAACCGTTGTGGGGTTCGATCGGATACACGTTGCCGGCCACACTCGGCGCGGGGCTTGCGCATCGCGACCGCCGGCCGGTGCTGCTGATCGGCGACGGTGCCGCGCAGCTGACCGTGCAGGAACTGGGCACCTTCTCCCGCGAAGGACTCTCACCGGTCATCGTGGTGGTCAACAACGACGGGTACACCGTCGAGCGGATGATCCATGGAAAGACGGCCCCCTACAACGACATTGTGCGCTGGGATTGGGCCGAGATTCCCAACGCGCTGGGCGTGACCAACCATCTGACGTTCCGCGCGCAGACGTATGGCGAACTCGACGCGGCGCTCACCGCGGCCGCCGACCATCAAGACCGGATGGTGCTCATCGAGGCCGTCGTGCCGCGCCTCGACGTCCCTGACTTGTTGGCCGAGCTGACCAAACCGACGTCACCTGACGGGAGCGCGCGTCGCTGAGTTGCTTGATGCGCCAAGGATCGCCCGCAGCGTGTGTCGGCAGCGGCCGCAGTCGGCGCCGGCGCCGCATGCCTCGGCGATCTGCTTGGTGGTCGACGCGCCTTGGGCGACAACCTCGGCCACCATGTTGTTGGTGATCCCGTTGCAGAGGCAGACGAACATCACCGCCCTGCCTCGATACGCATCACGTCGACGAATCTGCCGACGAACAACGGTGGATAGGCACCTACTCCCGGCCCGCTCATCCACTCTGCCGCGGTGTCGGGCTGCTCGATCCAGCGCTGCGCCGTCGTTTCGTCGTCGAACTCCTGCAGGATCATCACTTCCTGCCCGTCGTCGAAAGCCTGGAACAGCCACGTCTTTCGGATACCCGCCGCGGTGAACCGGTCCCAGGCGGCCCGCACCCCGGCGGTCAGCGTGGCCACGTTATCGACCGGTGCGACGGCGGCCACCACGATTCCGGGCGCATGCGGCTCCGAAGCCCGAGAGGAATCGAACCGTTCGACGATTTCGCCGGCGAACACCGCCGGAATGTCGTCGACACCCACCGCGTCGAACCAGTCGAAGAACACCCGTGACCGCAGGAGCTCGACGATGGGCTCGCGGCTGCGCACGCCGATCGTCACCAGGACACGTCCGTAGTCCTGGGTCGACTTGTAGAGCAGAACGTGGTGCGCGCCGATGTCGGCGAGCGCGGATTTGCGCCGCTGCAGCAGCGGCCACACCCGGTCCGGATTCGGCACCCGGTAATCCGAGGCGAGCACCATCGATTGCGAGTTGAAGTCTGCCGCAGTCACCGGAGTTGGTCCTTCATCACCTTGCCGGTGGCGTTCAGCGGCAACTCGTCGAGAAACTCGATCGATCGCGGCGCTTTGAAGCCTGCCATCCGCTCGCGGCACCACGCGATCAAATCCTCTTCGGACACCGGCGATTTCGGCACGACGAAGGCCTTGCCCACCTGGCCGAGTCGCTGGTCGGGAACGCCGATCACGGCAGCCTGGGCGACCGCGGGGTGTTCCAGCAAAAAGCCCTCGATCTCGGCCGGGTAGGCGTTGAACCCGCCGACGATGAACATGTCCTTTTTGCGCCCGTCGATCCGTAGCCGCCCCGCCGCGTCCAGCGTACCCAGGTCGCCGGTATGCAACCAGCCTTCGGCGTCGATTGCCTGCGCCGTGGCGACGGGGTCGTCGAAATACCCCTGCATAACCCCGTATCCGCGAACCAGGACCTCACGGTCGTCGGCGATGCGCACCTCGACCCCGTCGCAGGGCAGGCCCGCAGTTGTCGCGACATCTTCGAAGGAGTCGCCGGGCCGCGACAGCGTGACGTTGCCGGCCTCGGTGAGCCCGTAACCGGTCATCAGTGTCTGGAACGGCAGTTCGCCATGGATGCGGCGAACCAGCTCGACCGGAATGTCCGCGGCGCCGGTCACGCCCGCCCGCAACGTGGACAGCTTGTCCTTGTCGCGCACGGTCAGCAGCGAGTGGTACAGCGTGGGCGGGCCGGGCAGCATCGTGATGCGTTCGCGCTCAACGAGGTTCACCACCGTGTCAAGGTCGAACACCGCGACCGGCACCATCGTCGCGCCGCGCAAAAAGGACGCGATCAGTCCCGCTTTCAGGCCGAACGTGTGGAAGTACGGGTTGATCATCAGATAGCGGTCGCCCTCGCGCAGGTCGGCGAGCGTCGCCCATTCCTCGTACATCCGCAGGGTCTGTTGATGATTCATCATCGCGCCCTTCGGGCGGCCGGTGGTGCCCGAGGTGAAGATGATGTCAGCGACGTCGGTGCTCTTTATCGTTCGCTCGAATGGTGCACCGCTGGAAAGGAAGTCGGACTTCAGGTCGATGACCGGGATACCCGCGGGCGCGGTGTAGTCCTGGGCCAGAAAACCCTTCTGTACCAGGACGGCCTTGGCCCCGCTGCGGGCGATGATGTCGCCGGCCTCGGACGCCTTGAACCGAGTGTTGACGGGAACCAACACCCCGCCGGCAGTAAGCAGCCCAAAGGCCGCAATGATCCACTCGGCGCAGTTCGGCGCCCAGATCGCGACCCGATCACCCTTGCCGACTCCGAGATCGGCGAAAGCACCTGCAGCGCAGCGGATTCGATCGACCAATTCGGCGTAGGTGAGGCGCAGCGGACCGTCGACAATCGCTTCCGCGTCGCCGAAGCGGTCCGCCGCGCTCAAGACCATCTCGGGGATGGTCTCCCAGCTCATGTCGTAACGAGTCGACCGAGGTTGCCGCCCATGATCTTTGCCTGATCCTCGACAGGCAGGTGTGACAGCGCGTTGACGTAGTAGGTCGGCTCCGCCAGCCCTTCGGGGTGCGGCCAGTCCGAGCCGTACAACACCTGGTCCACGCCGACGAGGTTGACCAGATCGTCGATGCCGTCCTCGAAGAACGGGCTGACGTGAATGCGGTTCTTGACCATCTCGACGGGGTCGCTCGGGAAAGCCTCCGGCGCCTTGCGGAACACCTCGGCCAGGCCGTCCAGCAGCGGGGTCATCCACTTCGAGCCGGCCTCGACGATCGCGACCTTCAGCTTGGGATGGCGGTACAGCGCGCCGTGGATCACCCACGACGCGACCGAGTCCTGGATCGGCCGCCACTCGTTGAGAATGCTCATCGCGTTGGTCTGGAACGGCAGCATCTCCTGGTCGGCGCCGTCCCATTCGGAGGTGTAGCGGGAGTAGCCACTGTCGGACGAGTGCATCCCGACCAGCACGTCGTGCTCGACGACGCGCTCCCAGAACGGGTCGAACTCGGGCAGCGCGAACGACCGGGGGCCACGGAAACCGGGCACCGGCGCCGGCCGGACCAGGATCGCGCGGGCACCACGCTTGACCACCCACTCCAGTTCCTCGATCGCCTTCTCGACGATCGGCAGGGTGATGACCGGGGTGGTGAAGATGCGGTTCTGGTAGTTGAAGCCCCACACCTCGTCGAGCCACTGGTTCAGCGCGTGGATCAGGACGTGGATCGCGACCGGGTCGTCGCGCAGCCGCTCCTCGATCAAGCTGGCCAGCGTCGGGAACATCAGGGTGCGGTCCAGGCCCAGCTCGTTCATCTTCTCCAGGCGCGGGCCGGGCTCGAAGAACGCGGGGATCGCGCGCATCGGCTCGCCGAACAGCTCGCGCTTGCTCTTGCCGTCCGGGTTGCCGTACTTGAAGTACTCCTCCCAGGCGCCCGGCCGCGCGACCACCTCGAAGGTCGGGTTGGGGATGTAGTTGCTGATCACGCCGCGCAGCGCGATCTTGGTGCGCCCGTTGATCTGGACGTACTGGACGAAGTCCTTGTACTCCTTGGGCAGGAACTTGGTCAGCGCCTCCGGCGGCTCGTAGAGATGGTTGTCCGCGTCAAAGATCGGAAACGGGACGTCTTCCCGGTGCGACAACTGCCCCATGAAATCCTCCTTCGCAGTTTGTGAGAATACTATTCTCCCTCAGAGGCTACCGCAATGCCCCGATGCAGCAGCCGGCCCGGGATCGACGCCTTGTCAGCACCACGGCGATGCTATTCTCCGCTAAGGAGAATGCCAATATCGCACGATGGAGCGCCGCGTATGGTCGACCTGGAGTTCGACGACGGCCTTGCGGTGCTCACCATCGACCGCCCGCACGCGCGCAACGCCATCTCCCTGGACACCATGGACCAGTTGGACAAGGCGATCGACGCGGCCGAGGGCGCACGTGCGCTGGCCATCACCGGCGCCGGCGACCGCGCGTTCGTCTCCGGCGGCGACCTCAAAGAGCTCAGCGCGATCAGGACCGAAGACGACGCGGCGGCAATGGCGTGGCGGATGCGGTCGATCTGCGAGCGGCTGGCCGGTTTCCCGGCGCCGGTGATCGCCGCGCTCAACGGTCACGCGCTGGGCGGGGGTGCCGAGGTGGCCGTCGCCGCCGACATCCGGCTGGCCGCCGACGACATCAAGATCGGCTTCAACCAGGTGACGCTGGAGATCATGCCGGCCTGGGGCGGCGCGGAAAGGCTGGCCGCACTCGTCGGCAAGAGCCGTGCCCTGCTGCTGGCGGGAACCGGGACGGTGCTCGACGCCGCCGAGGCGGAACGCATCGGATTGGTCGATCGGGTGTTGCCGCGGTCCAGCTTCGACGATGATTGGCGAATGATCGCGCGCACGTTGGCCAGCCGCCCGGCCGGTGAGATCAAGCGTGTGGTGGGCGGCGTTACGGCTGACGAAGCGGTGCAGGCTTTCGCGCGGCTGTGGGTGAGCGACGACCACTGGCGGGCCGCCGATCGAGTGATGAACCGCGGCAACAACTCCCGTGCAGGAGGTGCGACGTGACAACCATCGGTCGGGCACTCGCGGTCTCGGCGGCCTTAGTGGCAGCCACCAGCGTCGCCGCACCGGCGGGCGCGGACGACGATCCCGTGATGCATCGCGTGAGGTACACCGTCACCGCTGCAAGCCCGACCCGCGCAGACATTTACTACCTTGACAACGAGCCGCCGCATTTTGCCGCCTGGAGTCACAACCCGTACGAGTGGTCCCCAAACATCAAGGCCGATGTCGGCCCGGGCAAGCCGTGGGTATTCGAACTCATGTTGGCCAACCCCGATCAGTGGGCTTGGGTAACCGCCAGCAGCGGGCTATCGGGAGCCACACCGCAGTTTCACTGCGATCTGGCAGTGGACGGCGTCGTCGTCGCATCCAAGGACGGCCCCAAGGGTGTGCTCTGCTCGATACGTCACTGGTGAGCCGGCAACCTGGCACTCACAGCCATCTTGACAGTCACTGTCATATCGCCATAGGCTCCCTCGCAACGTCGCCGCCCTGGCTGCGCGTGAGGAAGGTCTGCCGTGCCAGAACCAAACACCAAGAGGCTCAAGGTCATTCAGTGGGCTACCGGCGGAGTTGGCAAAGCGGCCATCGAAGCGGTGCTCAATCATCCCGAGCTGGAACTGGCCGGCTGCTGGGTACACAGCGCCGAGAAAAACGGCCGCGACGTCGGCGAGATCCTCGGCCGAGAACCGCTCGGTGTCGTCGCCAACTCCAACAAGGATGACGTGCTGGCGCTGGCCGCCGACTGCGTGGTGTATGCGCCGCTGATTCCCGACGACGACGAGGTCAAAACCATTCTGCGGTCGGGGAAAAACGTTGTGACACCGGTGGGCTGGGTGTATCCCGACCGTCGCGACGCGCGGGTGCAGGCCATCGAGCAGGCCTGCCTCGACGGCGGCGTGACCTTGCACGGCTCGGGTCTGCATCCCGGCGGCATCACCGAGAAGTTCCCGCTGATGATCTCGGCACTGTCCACGGCGATCACACATGTGCGGGCCGAGGAGTTCTCCGACATCCGCACGTACAACGCCCCGGACGTGGTGCACCACATCATGGGCTTCGGGGCCACGCCAGAGGAGGCCGCTCAGGGCCCGATGGCCGCCCTGTTGGAAGGCGGCTTCAAGTCCTCGGTGTGGATGGTGGCCGACTATCTGGGCTTTCGCGATCCGACATTCGCCTCGACGCAGGAAGTGGCGGTGGCCGCCGCGCCGATCGACGCCGGCTATCTCAAGATCGAGCCGGGCCGGGTGGCCGCGCGGCGCTTCCGCTGGCAAGCGCTCGTGGACGGAGAGCCGGTGATCACCGCCGCGGTCAACTGGCTGATGGGCGAGCAGGACCTGGACCCGGCCTGGACGTTCGGCGAGCGCGGCGAACGATTCGAACTGGAGGTCGACGGCGACCCCCACCTGGAAGTGGTTGTCAAAGGCCTGCAACCGGATTCGATCGCGGAGGGCCTGCGACGCAACCCGGGGGTGGTGGCAACCGCCAACCATTGCGTGCATGCGATCCCGCAGACGTGCGCTGCCGAGCCGGGCATCAAGACCTATCTCGATCTGCCGATGATCGCGGGGCGGCCCGCACCCAAACTCGCCGGGGCGGTGCGGTGATCCTCGACGACTTCCGGCTCACCCACCAGGTCGCGATCGTCACCGGTGCCGGGGCCGGCATCGGCCGCGGCACGGCTGTGGCGCTGGCCGAGGCCGGAGCCGACGTGGTGGTGGCCGCGCGCACCAAGTCCGACCTCGACGACACCGTGCGCGAGATCGAAAAGGCCGGCCGCAGCGGGCTTTCGGTGGTCACCGACGTCATGGTCGAAGAGGACTTGACGAACCTGGTCGACGCCGCGGTGGCGCAGTTCGGCCGGCTCGACATCCTTGTCAACAACGCAGGCGGCACCGCCCCATTGCCGGCGATGCACACTTCGTCCGAATACTTCTCCACCGCACTGCACTTCAACGCCACGGCACCGTTTGTGCTGTCGAGGCTCGCCGCGCAGGCCATGGTCGACACCGGCGGAGCCGGATCCATCGTCAACATCTCGTCGCGCTCCGGCGACATGGTGATGACCGGCATGATCGCCTATGCGGCGGGGAAAGCCGCCCTGAACATGATGACGTTCAACCTGGCCGCCGAGTTGGCACCACGAGTGCGGGTCAATGCGATCGGCGTCGGCGGGACGGCCACCCAGGCGATGGACTTCGTCATGAACAACGAACCGCTGCGCGCACAGTTCGAGCAGAACACGCCCATGCGCCGCATCGGCACACCGCGCGACATCGCCGCCGCCGTGGTGTATCTGGCCTCACCGGCGTCGTCATGGGTCACCGGCGTGTTCCTGCGGGTCGACGGCGGTACCACCGCGCCGGCCTTCACGATTCCCGTGCCGCCGCTACAGGAGACCAAACCCGTTGCCTGACAAGCCTGTATCGCTCCGGGACCGCCAGCGTGCGCAGGTCCGCGACGAGATCCGGCTGGCGGCCTACCGGCTGTTCGCCGAGCACGGGTTCGACAACGTCACCACCGAGCAGATCGCCGCCGCCGCAGGCGTTTCGCCGAGCACCTTCTTCCGCCACATCGCCAGCAAGGAAGAGTTGCTGCTGCACCAGGTGCGGCGCGGGTGGGAGGTCATCGCGTCGCTGCTCGAGGAGCGCCCCAGCGCAGAGCCGCCCGACGTCGCGCTGGCCCGCGCGATCGAAGCCCGCACCGCCGCCTTCCAAGACGACGACACCGAACAATGGCGCACGGCCATCCTGGCCGCCCCCGGCCTGCTCGAGAAGATCACCATCGCCCCCGAGGACAAGAGCCGCCTGGTGAAGCTCACCGCCGCCCGCATGGGCACCGATCCCGAAAAGGACACCCGACCGGCGTTGCTCGTCCACTTAGCCTTCGCCGCAGCCGATTTCGGATTCCAGCAATGGGTGCGCTCCTCCAGTGGCGATCACAAGCCGCTTCTGGAGATGGTGTCCGAGGCGCTGCAGGCTGTGATGAATCCACGCTGGCGTTAGCTGATCGGGAGAATTAGATGAGACAGTGGCCGCGTGACGAAATCGAGCGCGCATTCAAGGACTACAGCCAGACTGTCGTCGCGATAGGACAGAACTGGGACTGGGCGCACTACGCCGACCTGTTCACCGAGGACGCCGTGTACCTGGAGCACGTGTACGGGAAAATGCAGGGCAGAGAACAGATCCGCACCTGGATCTCCTCGACAATGAACACATTTCCCGGCTCCGAGATGCCGTTCTACCCCACCGAGTGGCACATCATCGACGAGGACCGAGGCTGGGTCATCATGAAGGTCCTCAACCGGATGAAGGATCCCGGCGATGGCAGCATCCATCAGGCCGCGAACTTGACCGTGCTGCACTACGCCGGCGACGGGCTGTGGCGCTACGAGGAAGACGCCTACAACCCGATGAACTTCCTGACGATGGTGCACGAGTACACCAAGCGTTGCAAGGCCCTGGGCACCCTCTCCCACGACGCGCTTACCTTCGCTAAAAACATGAACTGGCAACTGGATTAGTGCGTACACGGGTCGTGATCGCCGGGCTCGGCGACACCGGTGTGCTGGCGGCGATCCGGCTGGCTCGCCACGCCGACGTCGTCGGGATTTCGGCCAAACCGGGATTGCTCAGCGGCCAGGAGCTCGGCTGGCGGCTCACCCGTCCCGAGGCGTGGGCACGCGTGAACTGGATCCCCTTCGACCGATTCCGCGGCCTGGGGCGGGTGCGAGCCGTCCACGCCGTGCTTACCGGAGTAGACCTCCGCGCCAGAACAGTTTTCGCGCGTCGCGACGACGGCTCAGCAGTGACGGAACACTATGACGCACTGGTGATCTCCACCGGCGTGACGAATGGCTTCTGGCGCCAGCCCGGTCTTCAGACGGCGGCCGAGATCGGTGCGGATCTGTGCGCCGCGCATGACGTCCTCGCCGACGCCGAATCGGTCATTGTGATCGGTGGCGGCGCCGCGGCGGTGAGCAGTGCGGCCCAGATTGCCACCACTTGGCCGGCTAAACGCGTAGACCTGTATTTCCCCGGGGACCGCGCTCTCGTCCACCATCACCCCCGCACCTGGGACCGCGTCGCCCGCCGCCTGCACGGGCTCGGCGTGCACACGCACCCCGGTCACCGCGCGGTGATACCGGACGGTTTCAGTTGCGATCGAATCACCCGCGAACCCGTGCAATGGCGCACGGGCCAACCGGCCGCGTCCGCCGACGCGGTGCTGTGGACGATCGGCCGGGTGCGGCCCAACACCGGCTGGCTGCCCGCCCAGGTGCTCGACGAGCATGGCTTCGTCCGCGTCACACCGGATTTGCGTGTTCCCGGCCATCCCGATGTATTCGCGCTGGGTGACGTCGCCGCAACCGACCCGCTTCGCAGCTCGGCCCGAAACCGGGCCGACGCGTTGCTGGCCCGCAATGTGCGGGCGGCACTGTCCGGACGCGCGCTACGCGACTACCGCCCTCCCGCACAGCGATGGGGCTCGGTGCTCGGTCCACTGCCCGACGGGCTCGAGGTCTTCACCCCCAACGGGAGCGCCCTCCGCTTCCCCGCATGGATGTTCCACCGGGTACTGCTGCCGATGGTGGTCGGTTGGGGCTATTACCGCGGGGTGCGCAGCAACGACCCGCTGATCAGCGCGCGGCTATGGCAGCGCTCGGCTGCGGCTCGCCCTCCAGACGGCGCAGATAACGCTCGACGAACTCCACGGTTTCGGCGTGGCCGGCCGACATCCCAAGCGCCTGCTCCATGACCAGCACCCGCGAAACACTGGTGATCAGCACCGACCACACCAGTGGCGGAACTTCTTCCGCGTCAATGCCATAGCGCTCCAGTACATTTGACACTGCATCGCGCTGTTCCTCCCTGAATCGCTCGGCATAGTAGGCGATTTCAGCCTTGAGGGCCTTGCGGTGGTTTGCCAGCGCAACGTATTCCATCGTCACCGCTGTGGCCGTCGGGTCGATGCTGAACCGCCACAGCGCCCAAAGCGGTTGCGGTGATCGCAGCGCTTGCGCGTGCACGCGAAGCCCCTCCTCGGCGCGACGGCGAAATGCAGCCAGGAACAGGTCGTCCATCGTGCGGAAGTAGTAGTGCACCAGCTGCGGCTTGAGTCCCGCCTTCTCGGCAACGCGACGTGAAGTGACTGCGGCGTAGCCTTCTTCGAGCATCAACTGCTCCGCGGCGTCGAGAAGTACGCCGCGGTTCTTGGCGTCCGGCGCCCCGATCCTGCGCGCCGATGTCATTCGTTGCTCCAAACCTCCGACCGTGCCGACCACGCCGATCGTAGCGGCGCCTTGACCCCGACATTACCGCCATGCTAAGCAAGTGCTCAGCACTTTGGTCGATCTCGTACGCAGGAGGCGCGTAAAACCATGACCACCTTCGAATCGGTCGACTTCTTCACCGACGCCTCCCTGGTGCCGGACCCGTACGCCTATTTCGACTACTTGCGCAGCCAGAACCCGGTGTTGCGGCTGCCGCACTACAACGTCGTCGCCGTCACCGGCTGGGAAGAGGCCAACGCGGTCTACAAGGATCCCGAGACGTTCTCCAACTGCGTCGCGCTCGGCGGCCCGTTCCCGCCGTTGCCGTTCGAGCCCGAGGGCGACGACCTGTCCGCCCAGATCGACGCGCACCGCGAGCAGTTCCCGATGTTCGAGCACATGGTCACGATGGACCCGCCCGACCACACCCGGGCGCGCTCGCTGCTGAGCCGGCTGCTGACGCCGAGCCGGCTGAAGGAAAACGAGGACTTCATGTGGAGCCTCGCCGACCGCCAGCTCGAGGAGTTCCTCGACAACGGCGAATGCGAGTTCATCGCCGAGTATTCGAAACCCTTTGCCACCCTGGTGATTGCCGACTTACTGGGTGTGCCGGAGGAAGACCACAAGCAGTTCCGCACCGTGCTGGGAGCCGATCGCCCGGAAACGCGGGTGGGCTCGCTCGACCACGGGTCGGTCGGAGTCAACCCGCTGGAGTGGCTCGACGACAAGTTCTGCGGCTACATCGAGGACCGGCGCAGTCACCCCCGCGACGATGTGCTGACCGCGCTGGCGACGGCGAAGTATCCCGACGGCTCCACACCCGAGGTCATCGAGGTGGTCCGCTCGGCGACCTTCCTGTTCGCAGCCGGGCAGGAAACCACCGCCAAGCTGCTCTCCGCGGCGCTGCAGGTGCTCGGCGAGCGACCCGACATTCAGCACAAGCTGCGCAAGGACCGCAGCCTGATTCCGGCGTTCATCGAGGAGTCCCTGCGGATGGAGAGCCCGGTCAAGAGCGACTCGCGGCTGGCCCGCAAGCCGGCCACCATCGGCGGTGTCGACATTCCCGTCGGCACCATCGTGATGGTGTTGCCCGGTGCGGTCAACCGCGACCCGCGCCGTTTCGACAACCCGCACGAGTTCTCCCTCGACCGCAAGAACGTCCGCGAGCACATGGCATTCGCGCGCGGGGTGCACTCCTGCCCCGGCGCGCCGCTGGCCCGGGTCGAGGGCCGCGTCTCGATCGAGCGGATCCTCGACCGCATGTCGGACATCTGCATCAACGAGGCCAAACACGGGCCGGCCGGCGCGCGGCGTTACACCTACGAGCCGACCTACATCCTGCGCGGGCTATCCGAACTGCACCTCACCTTTACCCCAGCTGGGTGAGCGCCACGGGCCGGACGATCGTCATCACCGGTGGCAGCGACGGCATCGGCGCGGCGGCCGCGCACCGGTTGTCGCGCGCCGGCGAGAAAGTTGTCGTGGTGGGCCGCTCGGAAAGCAAAACACGGGCGCTGGCAACCGAATTGGGTGTCGACAGCTTCGTGGCAGACTTCGCAGACCTGTCGCAAGTGCGTTCGTTGGCACAGGAACTGCGCTCGCGATATCCGCGCATCGACGTGCTGGCGAACAATGCCGGCGGCATGAACACCAAACTGCGCATCACGACCGACGGATTCGAGCAGACTTATCAAGTCAACTTCCTGGCTCCGTTCCTGCTCACCACCTCGCTGCTGGACGTGCTCGTCGATTCTCGCGCCACCGTGGTCAACACCACCAGCGCGTCACAAAAACTAGTGCGCAGGTTCACCATCGAGGATCTGGAAAGCATCCACCAACGGCGACCCAGCCAGGCTTATGCGCTGACCAAGCTGGCAATCATCTTGTTCACCAAGGAATTACACCGGCGCTACCACGGCGGCGGTGTGTCTACGGCAGCATTTCACCCCGGCTATGTCGACACGAACTTCGGATCCGCGTCAGGATCCCGGTTCCTTGTCTTCATGCGGCGTACGCCGGCGCGGTACTTCACCGTGACCGCGGAGCAGGGCGCCGACCAACTGGTATGGCTTGCCTCCAGCACGCCCGGGGTGGACTGGCAGTCCGGTGAGTACTACTCGAAACACCGTGTCGGCAAAGCGAACCGCGCGGCCTACGATGCCAGGCTTGCCCGCGAGCTGTGGGAGCGTACCGCGGCGATTCTCAGTCGTTGAGCACCGGCGACGAGATGTTCGTCGCTTCGCTGCGGCCGCGCAGCACCACCGATCCGCGTGACTGCCAGCACCTGCGCTCGGCGTCGTCGGCACGTTCGATGGCCGCATCCGAGCACAGCACCCGCCGCTCCGAGGTTTTGGCGAGATCAGCCAGCCGGGCGGCCTCGTTGACGGCGTCACCAATCACCGTGTATTCGTAGCGGTTTTCGGCGCCGATGTTTCCCGCGAACACCGGGCCGGCCGATACACCGATGCCGAAGTCGACAACGGGTAGCTGCCGCAGTCGAATGGCCAACGCCCGAGCGGTGGCCAATGCCGCGGAGGCGGCTCCGCTGGTGCGCAGCGGCGCCCCGAACACGGCCAGCGCGGCGTCGCCCTGGAACTTGTTGATCAGACCGTGGTTTTCGTCGACTGCCACCACCACGATCCGGAAGAAATCGTTGAGCACCTCGGCGACCTCTCGCGGAGGGCGGCTGGCAGCTAACTGCGTCGAACCCACCAGGTCGACGAACAGGATCGCGGCGTCCATGACGTCCCCGGACATCGACGCCCCCTGCTCGAGGGCGTGCCGTGCGACGTCTGCCCCGACGTGACGGCCGAACAGGTCGCGGAGCCGGTCGCGTTCCGCGAGTCCGGCGACCATGCGGTTGAATCCGGTTTGCAGACGGCCGATTTCGGAGCGTTCATAGACGTCGACGAAGGTGCCGATTCGGCCGTGCTCGATTTCTCCCATCGCGTCGATCACCTCGCGGACCGGATCCGAGATCGACCGCGACACCAGGATCATCCCCCGCAGTCCCAGCATCACGGCGACAAGCGACAGCACCAGCACGGCGATCTCCACCGATGCGGACCTGGGAAGGATCCAGCCGTTCGAGTGAAGGAAAACCAGGGCGGCAATGGCCGCGCTGGGAAGGGCACTGGACAGCAACCACATCCCGATCAGTCGGGCCAGCACGCCCGGGGCCGTCACAAAGCCCTCGAATCCCTGTGTCGCGGCGGCAACGATCGGGCGGAGCGTTCGCTGGGTCAGCAGAACCGCGGTTCCGGTGGCCGCGGCCCCGCCGAAGACAATGGCCAACCCAGTCGACAGCGCAACGGTGGCGCCGCCGTCCAGGTCGAGAAGGATGAAGAGCGCGCCGCTGGCAGCCCATGTCGCCGCCAGAAGGATCGACTGGTTGCGCATGAGTTTCATTGCGGCAGCACGCTGATTCGCATCGGGTTCTTGCCCGGCGACAAACCAGCGCAGTGACGGAGCGATCACCCTGATACCGGCGACGAATACAACGGCGGTGCCGACGAGCACTACCGCCAGCGATGTGATTACGTACTTGCCGCTGGAGTGGGCATGCATTCCCGGGCCATGACCGCTGAGCACGACGACAACGACGAGGACCTCGGCGACGCTCAGCAGATGCGCGAACGCCAATCCGGCCGCGTATCGAATCGACGGACTAACGACGCTGCTGGACGGCGCCTCAGCCAGTCTGCTCACACGATGACCGTAGCGGGGCCCAGGACGAATTGCGCGCGGCTGAGCGCGCCGCTTTTAGACCGTGGCCTTCCAAACCGCACGTGGGACAAGACGACGCGGTGTAAAAACGGGGAGACGAGAAAGGCGACGAGGATGAGACGAGCAATCGCTGCGGTAGTGGCGGCCTTGTGGACCGTGCCCGCCACCGCCGGACCCTTGGCAAACGCCGACTCCGACCCTCACATGCCGGACGTGAAAATCGGCTATTGCCCTGGGGGTAACGGTACGAAACCTATCGCGGCGCCCTATAGCGCGACTGCCTATTATTGCGACGGCGTTCCCTACGCCGACGGTTCGCACTGGCGCTACGTCCAGTTTCCCGTGCCAACTTCCATGATCTTCAACCCGGAACAAGTGTCTTTCTACGGGCTGCACTGCGTAACGGGCGACGAATTGGTGAGCGCGTCGATGGCGCCGCCAGGAGGCTGCGACGGCGCAGTCTGACCCTGCGCGGCTAAGTGTCGCCGCGCACCCAGACCGTTCGGCCGTTTTGCGCCATACAAGTCAGGAACAATCCGTCCGGCGCTTGCGCGACCATGTTCAGATAGGGCGTGCAGTCCGCGCCTAATTCTTTGATCCCGACCAAACTGGGGGAGCGGAACCATCGCGGCGCATACCTTCGCGGCGAACCGCAGAAGACAATCCTGTTAGGACCATCCGACCCGCCCGGGGCGAATGCCGTGACTCCGAACACGTAGTAGGTCGTGTTCTCGCACAGTGCGCCGAGGACCACACCCGGCTGAATGCCCGGAACACAGCTGGGGTCGTCGCAACTAGTGGTTGGGTCGGCCACCGCCGGTGCTGCGGCGACGCCCCCAGCGGCCACCAGGGCAGCAACGGCCGCCACGATCGATCGCATCCTATGAGTCTCGCACGTGTGAAAGCCGAATTCTCGGTTTTCGAGAGGATTATTCCAGAGCATGCTAGCCTGCGTTGTGTACCGTTCCGGCCGACACCGTCGAGCCCCTGAGCGGCGTACCCAACCAGGACCGCTGGCCGCCGATTCCCACATATCATTTTCGCTGACTCCCGGTGCACTATCCATCTAAACAAGGAGTTCTGGATGACTTCCCCGGAGCGGCCCGCCTCGGCGCTCGATGCCAACCAGGGTGACGAGACAGGGCAAGCCAACCTCCTCGATTTGGCTGAGGCGGCCGAGGCGGAGGCCGCAGCCGCTGAGGCGGAAGCGCGGGCCGCGGCGGCCCGGGCCCGAGCGATACGGCTGCGCCGGGAAGCCGCCACCGCCCCAACGTCGTCTGCCCATCCCGACAATGCAGACATGGCAGAGTCGGACGACGATGGCAAGGCCCTTGATCGACCCGCGGAGTCCGTCGCCCGCACGCCGCGCCTGCGTGTGCTGGGTAGGAAACCCATGGCCGTCGGCGCAGGGATCGTGTTGATCTGCGCCTCACTCGCAGCGAGCGGGTATATGGTCCGCCAGGATCACATCGCCTCGCAGCAAAGGCAACGCGCCTCGGAGTACGCGTCGGCTGCCCGCCAGGGTATCGGCGCCTTGATGTCCCTGGATTTCAACAAAGCCCAAGAGAACATGCAGCGCATCGCTGACAACTCGACGGGAAACTTCAAGAACAGTTTCCCTGTGATCGCTGACAAGTTGACCCAGGGCTTGGAGCAATCCAAGGTGACTACCACAGTCACGGTGCACGATGTGGCGGTTGAATCGATGACCGATGATTCGGCGATCGTCCTTGTCGCAGCCACGACAGAGGCCAAGCCAGTCGACGGTCCGCCGCAACCACGTTCGTGGCAGATCGCGCTGGGCCTCCGCAGGGACGGTGGAAAGCCCAAGATGGCGAATATCGAGTTCGTGCAATGACAGTCGACCAAGAGCCCCAAATCGAAGACGCTGACGACGTGGATACCGGCGAAAACGGGACGGCCGTGAAGCCGCAGGATGACCACCCGCCACGGAGATTGCTGTGGCGCCTCCGATGCGTTATCGATTTCGGCCGGCGCGGGCTACGCAGGTTGCTTGCGCGTTGGCGCGCCATCGCGCTGACGGTGGGAGTCGTTGCAGCGGTAGGACTTGCCGCCGGGCTGTTCTTCTTTCAGTACCGCCCAATTCATCAGACCGACCATTCGGCGGCACAAGCGGTGATCAAGGCCGCGTCCGACGGCACGGTTGCGGTCCTGTCATACGCGCCGGAGACGGTCGACAATGATTTGACGGTTGCGAAGTCACATCTGACCGGAAACTTCCTGAAGTACTTCAACGATTTTGGCCGATATTTCGTGGCGCCGGCAGTCCGGCAACAGGGCGTGAAGGCATCCGCCACCGTGGTGCGTGCCGCTGTCGTGGAATTAGATCCGGATTCGGCCGTGGTGCTTGAGTTCGTCCACCAGACCAGCAGCAACAAGGACAAACCGGAGCCGGTCTTGGCCACGAACAGCGTGCGGGTAACGCTGACAAAGGTCAACGGGTCCTGGCTGATATCGAAATTCGAGCCCGAATAAGCGCGGCACGTGATGTGAGGAGCGACCAATGCGGGTAATGCACGCGGTGGCAGGCGCAACACTGATAGCAGCCACAATGACTCCGGGATTCGGCGCCTCGGCATGGGCGACAACGGATACGGATGCGCTCGCCCTCAACGGAAAATATCAGGCTACGTCTGACGGTCAATGGGCAACGACGAACGACCAGTTTCACAACGAGGCGACCGTCACGTCCATTTGGACCATCACCTCCAGCTGCACCAACCCGCTGGAGTGCACGGGCCAGGTCACCAGCGACCAAGGATGGAGCGCTCCGCTGCAGCTGGTTGGCGGGAATATGTGGCGTGTTGTCCACGATGTCCCAAACTGGGAGCAATGCGGAGATGGCATGCCGGCGGCGACGGGGCACCAGGTTTTCAGGTTCTCGGCGGACGAGAAGCTTGCCGGCGATGACCACACCGTCGGCCCCAGCGGCGCGTGTGGAGCCAACAGATGGCTCGTCATCGACATGCCGTTCAAATTGGTCAAGATCGGCTGAGCCACTATCAACCGGCACAGGTGTGAATGGCGACGCCTACGTTTGGATGAGTAGCAGGTCTTTCCACGTTTTGGCTTTGTGGTCCGACGGGGTCACCAGGTCTGACTGCCGGTAAAGGTGCCCGTCGGTTCCAACGTACGACCCGGTGCGCGGATTGTACGAAGCGATGGCTACCGACGGGCCGTTCCCAGATCCTTTGGCGCCGAACGAACTCGGGGCGGCTGACGGCATTCCACCGGGCGCCGGCGCGGGCGGTGCCGACGCTGGCGCAGCCGAGTCGGCAGTATCCAACGGTGCCAGTGGTCCCAGTGGCGATGGACTCTCGGGGTTAAATTGCGGTCCCGGCGGCGGGCTCGCAGGATTGCCTTGCGGCGCCGATGGGCTCACGAGGTTACCTTGCGGCACTGGCGGACTCGCGGGGTTAGCGGGTGGCGGCGCCAGCCAGGGCGGACCCGCGGCGTACGTCGCGGGCCCCGGCGCCGGGGCACCGGCCGGGTTGCCAGGCGGTAATGGTCCCAGCGGCGGGCGCGCGGGGAGCGTCGGCGGCGGCGGAGGCGCTGTGGGTGGCGGGAGCGGCGTTCCCTCTGGTGGGCCGTATTCAAAATCGTGGAAATTGATTCGATCATCCGGCGGGATGCCCTGCGACACCAGGTTCGGATCCAGCGGGTAAGGGCCGGCCATGTGCTGGCGCATGGCCAGCGGCTCGTATGGCTTGTCGCTGTTGCAGATCTCGACAGTCGGTGCACGCTTGCCGGGATGCCCCATGCATGGATAGTTGCGTGCACCGCGAACCGCCAGCGGCGAATCTTGCGGCAGTTTGCAGTACAACCCATCCGGGGTGTCAATCGTTGTGGTGTCAGCCGGTGATCGCCACTGGGACGGCGGCAAGAAACCGACCGTGCATGCCGGCGGATCGGCGATCGACACGTGGAAACCTCCCACAGGGAGGCCCGTCCAGTTGTTGATCGGCTGCGCTGCCTGAAGCCCCGCAATAGCCGGCGGCAGCAGTACCAGTAATTGTTCTAGCGAGGGATGGTAGGTCACGCCGATTTGGCCGATCGTGGTCAAATTAGCGAGCAACACCGGCAGGGTGACCTTGACCTGGTCAAGCAGGCGGGCAGCCTCGTCGGCGGCGCCCGGCCCAGTCTGCAGCAACCTGCGCACCTGGGCATCGTCGGTCGCAACCTGCTCGCTCACTCCGGCAAGGCTGCGTGCCCACAGCCTGATCGAGTCGGCGGTCTGGGCCTGTGAATCCAGCAGCGGCACACTGTCTTCGGTTAGCGTCCGGGTGCGATCGGAGACGGCGTTGGCGTCGGCACTCACTCTGGCCGACGAGTCGAACAACGAGCCCAGGTCGTAGGCGGATCCGTTGAATCCCTTGAACGATTCATCAAGCAAGGTGCTGAGTCGATCCTTGGGAATGCTGTCGATCAGCTTGGTGGTCTGGTCCAGCATCGGTCCAACCGGTTGCGGGATCGTCGTCTTCCCAGCGGGTATCACAGAACCGTCACGCAGGTAGGGTGGCGAGTCGGTATGCGGCCGCAAATCGACGTACTGCTCGCCCACAGCGGAGATGCTGCGTACCTCCGCGCTCAGGTCGGCCGGAATCTTGGGCGAAGTGCCAAGTGACAGCGTCGCTTTCGCGCCGTTGGGTGTCAGCCCGACCGCTGTAACCTTACCTACCTGGACACCGCGGTAGGTCACGTTGGAGAAACGGTACAGTCCCCCCGCGGCGGGCAACTCCAACGTGACCGTGATCCGGCCGATACCCAACAGGGTAGGTACTTGCATGTAGGAGAAGATCATCAGGACCACGCCGATGATCGAGACGACCACAAAGATGGTCAGCTGGATCCGAACAAACCGCGTCAACATCAGCGGCCCCCAGTCATGGCGGGGGTATTCGGGCCGCAGGGGTCCGGCGGCGGTGGCGTACGCGGTAATCCTGTGACACCGTCACCATTGGGAAACTTCGTGTAGAACGCGTCGTATCCCGGATCTCCGGGCGCTGGCACCCAGGAGAGATCCTTCTGTTGCCAATGTGTCCCTATGAATGTCTGTTGCTTCAGCCGGGAACGAGTCATGTCGATGATGACGAAGACATTGAAGTAATCGCCCCGCACACCCCGGTCGATGAGATTTTGGCCGTACGGGAAGGCCGATCCTGCGAAGGCAATGTTCTTGGCAAGGTCGGGACCAACCTCGGCGAGCGAACAAAATGTCGGCGCAAGGTTTTGCAGGTTCTTCACCAAGTCGGTTTGTGTGTCGTTGACGAGCCTTGTCGCGGTGTCACTGAAAACTCCGAGCTTTTCAAGTGCGGTGGTTATCTGTGGCCGTTCCTTCAGCAGGACATCGAGCGAGGGCGAAATCTCTCGTAGCGCACGGGCGATGACGTCACGTTGACCGGCGAAGGTACCGGCAACACGGTTCAAGGCCTGGATTGACGCGACGACGTTGTCGCGCTGGTCGTCGAACGTTCCGACGAAATCGTCCAGCCGGGTCAGCAGATCCCGGACCTCGCCTTCACGCCCCGACAGCGCGCCACTGAAGTTGTGAATGACGTCGCCAATCTGCCCCAACCCTCCCGAGTTGACGATCACCGACAAGGACGCCAGGGTCTGCTCGGTCGACGGATACGACGACGACTTGCTCAGCGGGATCGTAGCGCCCGGTTTGAGTCTTCCGATCGCTGGCTGGCCGAGCGGGGGATTGAGTTCCAAATGCATCGACCCCAGCAGGCTGGTCTGCCCGACCTTGGCCACCGCGTTGGCGGGGACGACGACATCGGGCCTCACCCCGACCTCAACGTCGGCGTGCCAACCCTGCACCGTCATTTTGGCCACGCTGCCGACCACGACATCGTCGATCATGACGGGCGAATTCGATTCCATGGTGCCAACATTGGGGATCTCGACATGGAACACTTGGGCCGCGGGTCCCCGTCCCACGGCGCCCGGAAGCGGTAGCGAGTTCAGGCCCTGGAATGCGCACCCTGTCGCGGTCAGCACCACACACGATCCGATGACCAGCAGTCGGCGCGCAGTACCGATGACGGTCATGACCCTGGCCTTTCCGCGGGGAGCAGCATGTCGGGCACGGTCGGAGGTGCAGCCGCAGGAGGCGGCGGCCCGGGCGCGACCGGCTGGGCCGCGGGAGCCGCAGCGGAAGCCGGCCCGCCGACCACCGGAGCCGGCCCTCCAGCAGGCGGCTCGGGCGGCAGCGAAACGGCGCGCGGAGGCGACGGCGGCGGCGGCGCCCAGAAGGCACCCGGGCCCCAATTCGGAATGTTGTCGCCGGGCAGCCCGGTGTATGCCGATCCGGTGGGCGGAATTTCGGGTGGCGTAGGGGTCGTGCCGTTCAGGCCGCCCTCGCAGGCCTCCATGTGGGGATGACACGGTATCAGGGCCGGGTCGGTGTAGATGACATCTTCCGGGTCCGCCGCTTTCGCGATCCACGGGTTAGTCGGAATGGGAAGATAATTGATGAAGTTCAGCAGTCGCAGGCCCGGCCCCAGATATTGGGCACACAGCTTCCCGGATTCCGACGCCGTGATGTTTTCGATGGCCTCCAGGGACGTGCAAATCGAGAACGTCGTGTTCGAGAACTGGTTGACCACGAAAACGCCATAGTTCAGTCCGGTAGCGGGGCTGTAAATGTTGTAGAAGTTGGCGAACGCGTTCGGCGCGACGTGCAGGATGTTTTCGACATCCGTTCGGTGCTCGACAAGGTTTTGGGTGACGTCGACCAACCGCGCGATCTGCTCGCTCGTTTTGTCGCGGGTCCCTGCCACGAAGCGCTGCACCTCGCCCACCGCCACCGACAGATCTTTCAGGGCCGCATCCAGATCGGACCGGCTTTCGTTGAGCACGCTGGTCAACGTGGCGAACCGGTCTTGGAACTGAACGATCTGGGTATTGCTGTCGCGCAGCGCCGTGACGAATGTTTGCAAGTTCTTGATGATGTCGACGATGTTGCCGCTCCCGTTGGCAAGGATTCGTCCGACACCAGACAGTTGCGCGAGTGTCTGCCGCAGCTTGTCTCCGTTGCCCTCCAGTGAGTTGGCGGCGCTGTCGATAAACCGAGCCACCGACGGCGTGGAGACCTTACTGTTGGGCCCCAAATCTGTTGCCAGCCGTGTCAGTTGGGTTTTCACCTCATCCCACTCGACCGGTACAGCCGTCCGATCTGCTGGTATCACCGCTCCGTCGGGCATCGTCGGGCCATTCGTCCGGTAAGCCGGTGCGAGCTCGACATACCGCGCTGCGACCAGATTCTGGGCCACAATCACCGCCTTGGCATCGGCTGGAATGGGCACATCACGGTCCACGTGGAGCGTCATTTTGGCTTGAGTGCCCACCGGCTGGATGGAGGCGATATTGCCCACCTTGACACCCGAGACCCGCACCTCATCGCCCGGGTAGATCGCAGTAGCGGTGGTGAAAAAGGCGGTAATCGTCTTTGGGCGGAAGAACGTGTGGCGGACCACCAAACCCGCGCCGATAACGATCAGCGCTGCCAGCGCAATCGCCAACCCGGCTGCCAGCCTGTTGCGCGGAATCATCCTCCTCCGATCCTTCCGCCCAGTGTGCAGCCGTCGCACGGCGGAACACCGGCGTACGGCCAGGGAAGCAGCGCCCGTGGCATGGGTGACGGGTAACCAGGGCCTCGACCGGGTGCCGTGTCAAAGGTGCGGAAGCCCCACAGGTAGTCGATAAATGGTTGAAGGAGCTGCAGTACCAACATGTTTGGGACGAACGCCTGATAGTAGAAGCCGCTCGACACTGCCTCGCCAAGAGTGATCTGGTATTTCGCCAACCCGGGCAGCGCTTTGGCGATGTTGTCCCGATTCTTCTCCAAGACCCCTAGTACCGAATTCAGCCGGTCCAACGTCGGCGCCAACTTCGCTTCGTTGTCGTGCACCAGGCCGGTCAGTTGCTTGGCGACAACGGAAGTGTTCGCCAGCAAATCGACGATCGCCTGACGGCGCCGTACCAGCACGCCGACGAGATCGTTGGCGTTGAGGATGAGCGTGTTGACCTGTTGGCTGCGCTCCGAAAGGATTCCGGTGACATCACTGGCGCCCTTGAGCAGTTCGCTGAGATTCTCGTTGCGGCTGTTGATGGTCTGTGACAACCGGGTCAGCCCGTCGAACGTCGGTCCCAATTGTGGTGCGATCTGGTCGATCGTTTTCGACAGGGTGTCCAACGATTGGTTGAGCATGGCGGTGTCGGTCCCGGCTGCGTTGGTGGTCAGTTCGCTCACCGCGTCGGTCAGTGAATATGGCGAGGATGTACGCGTCGTCGGGATGACGTCCATGGGATGCAAGCGACCGCTGCCGGCCGACTCCAGCGTCAGCACCCGCTCGCCGAGGAGTGTGCCGGTTCGGATGTGCGCGGTGGTCTCCGAACCCAGCAGAATATTTCCGTTGAGGCTGAAGGTCACCAGGGCATCCCCGTGGTGCAGCGACACATCCGATACCGAACCGACCTTGATACCCGATACCATCACGCCGTTGCCCACGGCCAGACCGCCCGCTTCGGAAAACAATGCCTGGTAGCGCACGGCGCTCGCCAACGACAACAGCCGCTCCGGCTGCAGGCCCACGGCGATGACGAGTATCACCAGGACGACCCCGATGAAACCCGCCTTTATCAGGTGGGAACCGCGGTATTTAAGCATCGGGTTCTGCGCACCTCCCGCCTTCTTGCTTGATCCACGGCGCAACCACGGTGCGGTTCTGCATGTCGGTGACCCGCCAGCTCAGCGCGCAGAGGTACCAGTTGATGGTGCTCATGTATGAGCCGGCCCTGATCAGTTTCCGGTAGTTTTGCGGCGCCTTGATCAAGCCGGCGTCGATCTGGTCCTTGTGGTCATCGAGCAAGGGCGCCAATCGGTTCAACTGATTTATGTCGTCGCGTAACGGCGGGCGTGCGTTGGTCAGCAAGTCCGCCAGGGACGCTGTCCCCTTGTCCAGAGAGTCAATCGCGGTGCCGATCGGATCTCGGTCTGCCGCAAGTTCGCCGACGAGCCGTTGGAGACGGTCGATTGTGCCGGAGAACTTGCCGCCTTCCTTGTCGATCGTGGCCAGCGTGACGTTGAGATTGTCGATCACTTGCTGGACCACTTGTTTGTTGTCCGCCAACGCGTTCGTGAACGAAGACGTTCTGGACAATAGCGACTCCAAAGTCCCACCCTGGCCTTGAAAGACCTGAATGAGCGATGACGTGAGCGCATTCACGTCTTGCGCGTTCAAACCGCGGATCACCGGCTTCAGTCCGCCCAGCAGCAGATCGAGGTCGAGCGCCGGCGCGGTGCGGTCGACCGGAATCTGCGTCCCTGCCGGCAATCGCTTCGTCGAGCCCGGACCATCGAGTAGCTCCAGATACCGATCGCCCACCAGGTTGAGATACCGAACCGCCGCCTTGGTGCCGTCAGTGAGCACCACTGTGCGGTCGGCGTCGAATTTCACCAGGACTTTTTTGTCCGGCCGTAGCGAGACGCTATTGACTGTGCCGACTCGGATACCGGCGACGCGCACTGAGTCTCCGGACTTCAGGCGTGACACGTCATTGAAGACGGCCGAATACCCGGACGTCGAACCAGTTCGGTACTGGCCGAAGATGAAGAACAGGAAGGTGGTCAGCACCCCCATGATGATCGCGAAGATGCCGAACTTGATGATCATCGCTCGCGTTGAGGCGCTCATCCGGGCTGGCCGATCTGTGCGGTATTGCGAGGCGGTCCGTCAAGCGGCCCGAACAGCCACTCTTTGATGAGGTCCGAGTTCCACAACAGGAATTGGTTTCCGTACTTGAACGGGTTGGAGCCGGTGTCGGCGACGATTGATGGAGCCTTCCCCTCGAAGGGCATCTCCGGAAGATCAGTGCATTGCGGGCCGCCCTTGGCCGCCACCCGTGGCAGGTCGCCCGGATACCGGTAACGCTCCGCACCGAATTCGAAGCCGATCAACAGCGTGATGCCCGGATCTTTGAACGGCGGATTCTTCCACCAGTACGAGAGACCCTTGATCCCGCACCACAGTCCTTCGTGATACTGGTTGAGGACATCTGTCGTCGGCAACAGCAGGTGCACGACGTCGGTCAGCCGCTGGCGGTTGTCGCCCAACACCTGATTGCCGATGTCGGCCAACCCAATCGAGCTGACCAGTAGTGAATCCAGATTGTTTTGCTCGTCGACGATGGTTCGGCTGATCCGGGTGGCGCTGTCCGCGGTCTTGATCAGGTTTGGCGCCGCATCAGCATAGGCGTTGAGTACCTCTGGTGCGACCGCAAGGTCATGGGTTAATGCGGGGCGACTCGAATCCAGCTTGGCGAGAAACGCGTCCAAATCACTCAGCGTCTGGCCGATTTTCGTGCCTCGCCCGTTGAACGCCGAAGCCAACGCGCCCAGGGTCTCGTTGAGCTTTTCCGGTTCGATCTTCGACAGCAGCGCTGTCAATTGCTCGAATACCGTGTTGACTTCGACCATCACGTGTTTGCCTTCCAGCGTCTGCCCCGGGTGTAGCCGCTGGGCCGATGGCTCGGCAGGTGCAACCAGGTCGACGAACTTGGCACC
Source organism: Mycobacterium branderi (assembly GCF_010728725.1). Taxonomy (NCBI): domain Bacteria; kingdom Bacillati; phylum Actinomycetota; class Actinomycetes; order Mycobacteriales; family Mycobacteriaceae; genus Mycobacterium; species Mycobacterium branderi. The sequence goes on along the minus strand of NZ_AP022606.1, from coordinate 2,315,254 downwards.
AAACACCGTTGAGGATGTGATGTCGACAAGGACATTGGCAGGAATGAGACGCAATTGGCCAGGATCCAACGCCAGGTGAAGAGCGGCCTGGCCGTTGGGCAGCGATTCGATCGAGTCGACCTTGCCCACCTGCACACCGCGCATCTTGACTTTCGCATCGGGATTCATGACCAGACCGGCGCGTTGCGAGATCACCGTCACCGGAACGGTTTCGGTGAAACTGCCCTGGAACAAACCCACGGCCAGAGCGAAGATCGCGACGACAACCGCAACGGTCGCGAGGCCCGCCAGCGGACGCGCGTATGACTGCGCGCCGAAGTGGCGCCCTGGCGAGGCAGCCACGGGCGTTGCGGCGCTCGCGGTTTCAGACCGGTGAATCGGGCCGGGCCCGAGGTTGCGCGTCACGTCCCCTCCCCTAGCCCGATAGATTGAAGTTGCCGTTGGAGCCGTAAATGGACAGCGAGACCAGCAGGGTCACCGACACAACGACGATCAGCGACGTGCGGACCGCGTTGCCCACTGCCACGCCGACGCCCGAGGGTCCGCCAGAGGCGAAATAGCCGAAGTACGTATGGATCAACAAGATCGTCAATGCCATCAACACCGCCTGCAGGAATGACCACAGCAAGTCGATCGGGTTCAGGAACGTGTTGAAGTAGTGATTGTAGAGCCCAGCGGACTGCCCGAACAAGAACACCGTGGTGAATTGGCTTGCGACAAACGACAAGATGACCGCGATGGAATACAACGGGGTGATCGCGATCAACCCAGCCAAGATCCGGGTGCTTACCAAATAGGAAACCGGGCGGATCGCCATGGCTTCCAGTGCGTCGATTTCCTCGCTGATCCGCATCGCGCCCAGTTGCGCGGTGACGCCGGCGCCGAACGTGGCGGCCAAACCGATACCGGCAACCACCGGCGCAGAGATCCGGACGTTGATGAACGCCGCCAAGAACCCGGTCAACGCCTCGATCCCGATGTTGCCCAACGAGCTGTAGCCCTGCACCGCCAGTGTGCCGCCGGCGGCCAGCGTCAAGAATCCGACGATCACCACCGTGCCGCCGATCATCGCCAACGTGCCGGCACCCATGCTGATCTCGGCGATGAGACGAATGACCTCCCGCCGGTAGTGCACAGCCGCGAAGGGCGCCCCGGCGAGCGCCTTGCCGTAAAACAGGGTGTGGTCTCCGATGCGCCCCAACGTCCCAACCGGCCGTTCCAATTGGCGGAACAGCCGCGGGTAGGCGGCTCGCAAAGTCATGCCATCCCCCCGCTCACTTCGCCGTCATCTTGATGCCGATCGCCGTGACCACCACGTTGACCACGAACAGCGACATGAACGCGTACACCACGGTTTCGTTGACCGCGTTGCCCACTGCCTTGGCGCCACCACCGCTGATGATCAGGCCGCGATAGCACGCTACCAATCCCGCGATCAGGCCGAAAAGCATTGCCTTGACACAGGAAATGATCACCTCGGGCACCCCGGTGAGCAACGTGATACCCGCGGCGAAAGCCCCGGGATTGACGTCCTGGACGAACACCGAGAATGTGTAGCCACCGAGGATGCCGACAATCACCACCAGGCTGTTCAGGAGCAGGGCCACCAGCCCCGAGGCCAACATGCGCGGGGTCACCAACCGCTGCACCGGGTTGATGCCCAACACCTCCATCGCGTCGATCTCCTCGCGGATGGTTCGCGAACCCAAATCCGCACATATGGCGGTGGCGCCCGCGCCGGCCACGATCAGCACCGTCACGATCGGACCGACCTGGGTGACGGCACCGAATGCGGCACCGGCACCGGACAAGTCAGCGGCGCCGAGCTCACGCAACAAGATGTTGAGGGTGAAGCTGACCAGCACGGTGAACGGAATTGCCACCAACAGCGTTGGCGCCAATGAGACCCGGGCGATAAACCAGGACTGCTCCAGGAACTCCCGCCAGAAAAACGGCCGGCGGAACGCGAACTTCACCGCGTCCGCCGACATCGCGAACAAGCCGCCGACGGCCTGCATGGGCCCTGAGAAGTTCCGTGGCACCGAGATACCCGGCGACCAGCGATCCATGGACTCCCTAAACCCCATCGGCCCCAGGTCCTTCCAGGATTGTGACGGCGGAAACCGCCGTCGGGCCGCCGATGTTGTGCGCCAAGCCAATTCGCGCGCCGTCGACCTGGTTGACCGCCTCGCCACGCAGCTGCTGAAAGAGCTCCACGCACTGCGCCACCCCGGTGGCCCCGGGCGGATGCCCCTTCGACTTCAGGCCGCCGCTGGGGTTCACCGGTAACGCGCCGCCAACGCTAGTCACCTCTTCTTCGACGAGTTTGTGCGCGCCGAATCGTTCGGCGAATCCCAGGTCTTCGTAGCTGATCAGCTCGATCCCGGTGAAGTAGTCGTGGACTTCAGCGACGTGCACGTCCGAAGGAGTCAAGCCCGCCATGCCGAACGCGCGCTTGGCGGCACGTACCGTGGCCGGGAACGTCGTCATATCCGGTGCCCGCCCCCGATGGATGCGACGGTCGCAATGCGAGCAGGGCTGCTCCGTGCTCGCCAGTACCACAGGAGTCGCCGCGCGGTCAGTCTCGCCGACTGTGTGGTCGCCGAGGTCGCTCGTTCTGCCAGTACGGCCGTCGCCACGTCTGATCCGCACCTGCTTGACCTTTGTCACGACGAGGGGATCGACGTGATTGTGCTGCCTGAAAGCAGTGGGCGCATGTGGAGTCCGCCCCGGTGAGCAAGGACTCACTGCTTAATGCGGCAGGCCGAGGACTCGTTGGGCGATGATGTTGCGCTGGATCTCCGACGTGCCGCCGGCGATGGTCCCGGAAAAGCTGCGGGCATAGCGCTCGAACCAGCTGGCGAAGTAGTGGTCGAGATTCATTGGCGCATACGGTCCCGTGAGTGCCGGGTGGACAAGACCGTCGGCGCCGGCGGCCGACAGCGCATGCTCGGATGCCTTGAGCTCCGCCTCCGAGCCGAGCAGCTTGAGCACGGACACCGCCGACACGTCTTGTTCACCGCGGGCGGCGCGCGCCAGCGCCGCCGAACCGAGTAGCCGCAGCGCCTGGTGGTCCATCACCAAGGTGGCGTACTGGTCGCGCTCCAGCTCGGTTTGCGGATGAAAGTCGCTGATCAGGTTGTCCAGCCGGTCGGCGAAACCCAGCCACATCATCGTGCGTTCGTGCCCGAGCGACCCGTTGGCCACCCGCCAGCCCTGGTTGAGCGGGCCGACCAGGTTCTCGGCGGGCACCCGGACATCGGTGAAGAACACCTCGTTGAAATCCAGGTCGTCGATCGAGCAGATCGACGGGAAGGGCCGGCGCACCACCCCGGGCGTATCGGTGGGAATCAGTAATGCGCTGATGCCCTTGTGTTTTGGCGCGTCGAGATCGGTGCGCACAAAGGTCGACAGCACGTCGGCGTCATGCGCGCCCGATGTCCACACTTTCTGCCCGTTGACGACGAACTCGTCGCCGTCACGCACCGCCCTCGTGCGCAGCGACGCCAGGTCCGAGCCGGCGCTGGGCTCGCTCATGCCCAGCGACGCTGTGATCTCGGCCCGCAGGATCGGCACCGCCCAGCGCTGCTTCTGCTCGTCGCTGCCGAACGAGAGCAGCGACGCCGCAACGATATTCACGCCCTGCGGGTTGAAGCTGTGGTAGATCCGCCGCCGGCACAGCTCCTCGAGGTGAACGAATTGCTGCAACACCGTCGCGTTGCGCCCGCCGAACTCCGGTGGCTGCCCCGGCAGCAACCAACCGTTGTCGAACAGCAATCGCTGCCAGCGTCGCGCCCACGCCGGCATGTGCGACACGGACCGCGGCCGCTCCAATGCTTCAGCGGCTGCCGCGGGCAGGTGCTCGTCGAGGAACGCGGCGAACTCGGCGCGGAACGCCTCGACGTCGGGATCAAAGGTGAGTTGCACGGTATTCCTCGGCGATCATGGCCCGGTGCTCCGCGGCCCCGCCGAGCATCAGCTCGCCGGCCTTGGCCCGCTTGAGCGCGAATTGCAAATCGTTCTCCCACGTGAAGCCCATCGCGCCGTGCAGCTGCAGGCCGTGGCGAAACACCAGCGACTGGCACTCGCCGGCCGCCGCCTTGGCCATCGCCGCCGCCAGGCGGCGGCGGGGGTCGTCTTCGGCGATCGTCAGCGCGGCGAAATACGCCAGCGCACGGGCCCGTTGGATCGCCACGTACATATCGACGGCCTTGTGCTGGACCGCCTGGAACGAGCCGATCGGAACGCCGAATTGCTGGCGGCTGCTTACGTGTTCGAGAACCAGGTCGAGAATGCGTTGGCAGGCGCCGACCATCGTCATCGCCATCCCGGTCAGCGCGACGTGGCGTGCGCGCTCGGTGTCGGCGCCGAGCCGGGCGGTGTCGGGCACCCGAACCCCGGCGAAGGTCACGTCGGCGACGTGGAGCACCGGATCGAATACCGAAGTGCGACGGGCAGATACGTCGCCGGCGTCGACGAGGAACACCGCCGCTTCGGTAACCACCGCCAGCCGATCGGCGCGGTCCCCGTCCAGGACATGACGCGCGGTGCCGTCGAGCACCCAGCCGTCGCCATCGCGGCGCGCCGACACGCCGCTGTAGACGGCGGTCCCGGATCCGTGCGGGTCGAACCGATCGCCGACCAGCGGTGCGAATTGGGTCATCGTCGCCAGGTAGGGGGTCGGGTCCGTGGCGCGGCCCAATTCCTCGGTCACGATGGCCAACTCCACCGCGCTGGCGGGATCGTTCAGCTCGGTCCAGCCGAGATCGACGTACACCTTCCACACCGGGGCGGGGTCGGCGCCGTCCTCGGCGACACTGCGCACCAGCGCCGGCGGGCATTGCTTGGCGACGACATCGCGCACGGTTTCCTGCCACAGCCGCTGATCGGCGTCGAACTCTAGAAGCATCGTCCGAGAATAGCATTCTCGTTAGCGAAAGTATCCATCTCAGTAGCGGTGAAAGGGCTTGTGGGCCCGGGCCTTGGCCTTACGCGTCTTCGCTGCCGTAAGGCCGCGCGACATGGGTCAGCTGTGCAGGGCCGTTCCAGAATGTTATTCTCGCGATGGAAGAACTTGACTTACAGCACGACGCGGCGACCCGGCCGCTGGATTACTCGAAACGCTTACCGGAAACCCATTGAATGGCGGTAAAGTGGAATGTTAGGTTACCTAGCGGATCGCCAACAGGCCCGACACAGCGGTCGGAGCCGCGGAGGGTGGTTTAGGTGATAGAACACCCGGACGGAGCCCGCACGCCGGTCATCGACGCCAGCGTGCACATCTTCTTCGCGTCCACCCCGGACCTGCGCGGATTTCTCCGCGAGCCGTTCAAGAGCCGCGGCTTTCCCGACTACGAAATGGACTGGTACGGAGCGCCGGGCAGCGAATACGCGCCCGACACCCAGGGGCCGAACCGCGGCTACCCGGGCTCGGATCCGGAGTTCGTCGGCCACCAGCTGTTCGACGAGCGCGGCGTCGACGTCGCGGTCCTGCACCCGATGGGCCGCGGCATCATGCCCGACCGGCACCTGGGCAGCGCGCTGTGCGCGGCGCACAACGAGATGCTGGTGTCGCGGTGGCTGGGGTCCGGCCAGTACGCCGAGAAGTTCCGCGGCACGATCCGGGTCAACCCCGACGACATCGCCGGAGCGCTGCGCGAGCTCGCGAAATACAAGGACCACCCGCAGGTGGTGCAGATCGGCATCCCGCTGCAGTCGCGCGAGCTCTACGGCAAGCCGCAGTTCTGGCCGCTGTGGGAAGCCGCCGCCGAGGCCAACCTTCCGGTGGCGGTGCACATCGAAACCGGTGAGGGCATTGGGTTTCCGCCGACGCCGTCGGGACACACCCTGACGTACGAGCAGTACGTCAGCTTCATGTCGCTGAACTACCTGTACCACTTGATGAACATGATCGCCGAGGGCGTGTTCGAGCGGTTCGGAACGCTGAAGTTCGTCTGGGCCGACGGCTGCGCGGACTTCGTGACGCCGTTCATCTGGCGGATGGACACCTTCGGACGTCCGCATCTGGAGCAGACGCCGTGGGCGCCACGCATACCGAGCGACTACCTGCCCGGCCACGTGCACTTCGTCGCGGGCCGCTTCGACGGGCCGGGCGACGTCGAGTTCGCCGGCGAGTGGTTCGGCTTCACCGGCAAGGACGACATGGTGATGTTCGGGTCCAGTTACCCGCACTGGCACATGAGCACGCTGGCGGTGCCGAGCGCCTATACCGCCGAGCAGCGGGAGAAGTTCTGCTGGCGCAACGCCGCCGAGCTCTACGGCATAGACATTCCGGCCCCGTTGGCCGCACAGTAGATACAGGGAGGCCACGATGACGCTCACACAGACTCAAGAACGGGTTCCCGCCGCCGAGCGCATCGCCGTGCGGTGCGTGGACTCCGACGTCCACCCGGTGCCCAAGCGCGGCGAGCTGACTCAGTACATCCCGGAGCCGTGGCGCAGCAAGTTCTTCCTCGACCACAAGGTCGGCGAGCTCATCTACTACGACGCGCCCGACTACGCGCACTCCTACGCGATGCGCGTGGACACCTTCCCGCCGGACGGCGAATTCCCCGGCAGCGACCCCGATATGGCGTTCCGGCAGCTGATCATGGAGGCGGGCTCTGACATCGCGATCCTGGAGCCGGGTGGTCGGACGCCTCGGCTACCCGAAGCGCACCAGGCGATGTCGTCGGCCCTCAACGAGTGGCAGGCCAACCACTGGCTGGACAGCCATAACAACTGGCACGAGCGCTGGCGCGGCTCGATCTGCGCCGCGATCGAGGACCCGCAGGGCGCCGCGCGCGAGATCGAAAAGTGGGCCGGCCACCCGTACATGGCGCAGATCCTGATCAAGGCCGAGCCGCGGCCGTCGTGGGGGCACCCGATGTACGACCCGATCTGGGCGGCTGCCACCAAGCACGACATCACCGTGAGTTGTCACCTGTCGCGCAGCAACTACGAGATGCTGCCGATGCCGCCGGTCGGATTTCCCAGCTACAACCACGATTTCATGGTCACCTACTCGCTGCTGGCCGCCAACCAGGTGATGAGCCTGATCTTCGACGGAGTCTTCGACCGCTTCCCCACCCTGCGAATCGTGTTCGTCGAGCACGCTTTTACGTGGGTGCTGCCGCTGATGTGGCGGATGGACGCCATCTACGAGGCCCGCAAGTCGCGAATGGAGATCAAACGCAAGCCGTCGGAAATCCTCAAGGAGCACATCAAGTTCACCACTCAGCCGCTGGACTATCCGGAGGACAAGACCGAGCTGACCCGGGCGTTGGAGTGGATGGAGTGCGACAAGATCCTGCTGTACTCCTCGGATTACCCGCACTGGACCTTCGACGACCCGCGCTGGCTGGTCAAGCACCTGCCCAAAGCAGCCCGCGAGGCCGTCATGTACAAAAACGGCATCGCGACCTATCACCTGCCGGAGACGGTCCCGGTGCTCGAAGGCCAAGTCCGGGTGCTCTGAATGCCCGAAGAAGTCAAGCGGCCCCGGCTCGCCCAGGGTCGCGAGCACGTCGTCGCGACGGTGGACGAAATCCCGCCCGGCACACATAAACTGGTGCCGATCGGCCGGCACGGCGTCGGCGTCTACAACGTCAACGGCACGTTTTACGCGATCGCCAACTACTGCCCGCACCAAGGTGGGCCGTTGTGCTCGGGACGCGCCCGGGGCCGCACCGTCGTCGACGAGTCTGCGCCGGGGGATGCGGTGATGGTCCGCGACCTCGAGTACATCTACTGTCCCTGGCATCAATGGGGTTTCGAGCTCGCGACCGGGACGACGGCGGTCAAGCCGGAGTGGAGCATCCGCACCTACCCGGTGCGGGTCGTCGGCAACGACGTGGTGGTGCAGGCATGAACGCGTCCATTGAAGTGAACGGCGGCAACGTCGTCTACGAAATCCTCGGCAGCTCAGGCGATCTCATCGTGCTGACGCCCGGTGGCCGGTTCAGCAAGGAGATCCCCGGCCTTCGTCCGCTGGCCGAGGCGCTGGTCGACGGCGGGTATCGGGTGCTGCTGTGGGACCGGCCTAACTGCGGGGCGTCCGACGTGCAGTTCTACGGGCAAAGCGAGTCGCACATGCGCGCCGAGACGCTGCACGGCCTGCTGACTCGGCTCAACCTCGGGCCGTGCATCATCGCCGGCGGCTCCGGCGGCGCACGGGATTCGATGCTGACCACGATGCTCTACCCCGAGCTGGTGAGAAAGCTCGTGGTGTGGAACATCGTCGGCGGCATCTACGGAACCTTTGTCCTCGGTTCGTATTACGTGATCCCGAGCATTCTCGCGGCGCGCGGAACGGGCATGGAGGGGGTGGTGAAAGTCCCCGAATGGCGCGAGCGCATCGAGGAGAACCCGAACAACAAGCAGCGATTCCTCGACTTCGACCGCGACGAGTTCCTCAAGGTGATGTTGCGCTGGCTGAACGCGTTCGTGTCCAAGCCGGGCCAAACGATTCCCGGTGTCGACGACGAAATGTTCGACCGGATCACGGTTCCCACGCTGATCATCCGCGGCGGGGAGAACGACTGGGATCACCCCAAACGGACGTCGCTAGAGGTCAGCTGCCTGATCAAGGGATCCAAGCTGATCGATCCGCCGTGGCCGGAGGACGCCTGGGAGCGTGCGGCCGAAGAGCGCGCGGCAGGCAAGGTGGACCGCTTCAACATGTTCGACACCTGGGTGCTGGCTGCGCCCGCGATTCTGGAATTCCTGGACGGCTGATGGCTTTACGTGGTGAGAATGTGGACCTCGCAGTTGAGCGAGGCCTCCAGCGCGGTGTGGACGCGGCTTTCCGGGATGCGCTCCAGATCGGCCTGACGCAGCGTCACGTAGACGACGTCGAACCCCTCGTCGCCCGCAACTCGCCGGATCTCGCCAGTGAGCCCGAACCCGGCCAGCACACCGCGGGCGTCGTCGTCGGTGCCCCGGCTGACATACGTGACCACACCGGGCGCCGGCACAGTGCCGAAAGCCTTGGCGCACAACTCGACAGCGGTTTGTCTGACGGCGTCCGCGTCGCTGCCGGCGATCAGCAGCTGTACTTCGCGGCGCGACACCGGCAGCACCTCGGCGCCGGTCGCCTCGACGAGTTCTCGGAGTGTGGCCATGCCCTTGTCTAACTCCGCCGGGCTGAGCACACCCGATGGGTCGACACCGATCCGCACCACCGCTGTTCGCACGGCCCCCAGCCTAACCGTCGCCGCCTGGCCCGACCTTGCACCACGACTACTTGGCGATGCGCTCAGCGGCTACCTCCCACTGGCCTCAGCCGACGACCTGCTCGACGAGGTCGACCGCAGCGGGCTGCTGGGCCGCGGCGGCGCGGCATTCCCGCTGGCGGTCAAACTGCGAACGGTGCGCGACAACGGCCGCGTCGCGGGCGGCGCCGTCGTCGTCGCGAACGGCGAAGAGGGAGAACCGGCTTCGGCCAAGGACCGCTGGCTGCTGCGCAACCGGCCGCACCTGGTTCTCGACGGGTTGCGGCTCGCGTCAGCGATCGTCGGCGCAGAGCGCGCGTATGTGTATGTGTCCGACCCGGGGTCGGCGCGCAGCGTCGAGGAAGCGATCTCCGGCGACATGGGTGTTGCGGTGAGCGTTCGGCTGGTCGATCCCGGCTACGTGGCCGGCGAGGAGACGGCGGCGGTGCGCGCCCTCAACGGCGGCCCGGTCAAGCCGACCGACAAGCCGCCGCGGCCGTTCCAGGAGGGGGTCGGCGGGCTGCCCACGCTGGTGAGCAATGTCGAGACGCTGGCCAATCTGCCCTACCTGCACGAGCATGGCGCCGCGGCGTTTCGGGCCCAGGGCACGCCGTTGTCGCCGGGGACCTTCTTGATCACGATCACCGGCGCAGGCCGGCCGCCCGGCCTCTACGAAATCCCCCATGGTTTGCCGTTCACGGAACTGCTTGCGCTGCACGGTGTTTCACCCGACCTTGTCAAGGGTGTGCTGATGGGCGGCTACTTCGCCGGGCTGCTCAACCGCGACGTGCTCGACGCGACGCTGGACCACGAGACGCTGCGTAGGCTCGGCAGCGGATTGGGCGCGGGTGCCATCACGGTGCTGACCGACGACTGCGCCGTCGCCGTCGCCGCGTCCGTGCTCGCGTACTTCGACCGCGAGAACGCCGGGCAGTGCGGCTCGTGTTTCAACGGCACCGCGGCGATGGCCGCTGCCGCCGGTGCGCTGCGCGACGGCGTGGCGACCAGCGAGGACCTGGCCCGGCTGCGGCGCTGGTCGGTGATGCTGCGCGGTCGCGGCGCCTGCGCGACGCTGGACGCCGCCTGCAACATGGCGGCCAGTCTGCTCGACCAGTTCCCGCACGCGGTCGACCGCCATCTCGAAAACACCTGCGAGACATGCCATGCCAGCATCTACCGGGCCGACCGGCCGTACGAAGTGGAGCCGGCATGACCGATCGTATGACAATCCGCCTCGACCGCACGGTGTGCGACGGCTTCGGCATCTGCGCCAAACACGCGCCGAAGTATTTCTCGCTCGATGACTGGGGATACGCGTCGCTGATCGGCGACGGCACCGTCGCCGAGGAAGACCACGACGCCGTCATGCGCGCGCTGCTCGACTGCCCGGTGCACGCCATCATGGAGGTCGGCGAGCACCGGCCGGCCGGCACCCATCCCCCGTCGGCCGCAACCGTGGACGACCCCGCGGCCGACGTCAAAGCCGAGGACAACGAAGCGGAGTGGGGGTTCACCCGTTGACCGGTCGCCCGCTGCCCCTGCTCACGCTGGACAACGAGTTCTTCTGGAAATCAGGCGAAGACGGCACGCTGCGGTTGCAGGAATGCACCGACTGCAACGCGCTGATCCATCCGCCCGCACCGGTGTGCCGGTATTGCCGCTCCCACAACATGGGAGTGCGGGCCGTGTCCGGTCGCGGCACACTGGCCGGCTTCACCGTCAACCACCGGTTCAGCCTGCCGGACCTGCCCGCGCCGTATGTGGTGGCCCAGGTGGCGATCGTCGAGGATCCGCGAGTCCGGTTGACCACCAACATCGTTGACTGCGATCCCGATCAACTGCGACTCGGCCAGCCGGTGGAGGTGGTCTTCGAGCAGGCCGACGACGTGTGGCTGCCGCTGTTCCGGCCGGTAGCAGGTCAGCTTGCCCCGTTGCCGGTCGACGAGATCGCGCCGGCGCGCTTCGGCGAGCATGTCCGCCCGATGCTGAGCCGCGAGAAGTTCGAGGACAAGGTCGCGCTCACCGGAATCGGCATGTCCGACATCGGGCGCCGGCTGATGGTGCCGCCGCTGCAGCTGACCGTGCAGGCCTGCGAGGCGGCGATCGCCGACGCCGGGCTCACCCTCGACGACATCGACGGCCTCTCAACGTATCCCGGCGGCGGCAACCTCGGCGGGTTCGGCGAAGGCGGGGTCACCGCGCTCGAAGCCGCGCTGGGTATTCGGCCGGTGTGGCACAACGGCGGCATCGAGACGTTCGGTCCCGGCGGGTCGGTGATCGCCGCGATGCTCGCGGTCGCCGGCGGCCTGGCCCGCCACGTGCTGTGCTTCCGCACGTTGTGGGAAGCCACGTACAACGAGTTGATGAAGCAGGGCAAAATTGCCCCGCCGGGCGGCCGCACCGCCAGCTGGCAGTTCCCGTTCGGCGCCACCTCGGCCGCGCACACGTTGGCGATGAACGCGCAGCGTCACATGCATCGGTACGGGACGACGAAGGAGACGCTGGGCTGGATTGCGTTGAACCAGCGCGCAAACGCCGAACTCAACCCCACGGCGGTCTACCGCTCGCCGATGACCATGGAGGACTACCTCGACGCGCGGCCGATCACCACACCGTTCGGGCTCTACGACTGCGACGTGCCGTGCGACGGGGCAATCGCCGTCGTCGTCTCCGCCGTCGATGCCGCCCGCGACCTGGCTAAGCGACCGGTGCTGGTGGAGGCGGTGGGAACGCAGATCATCGAGCGGATCGACTGGGACCAAAGCACTTTGACGCATGAGCCGCAGGTACTCGGTCAGTCCGCGCACCTGTGGACGCGTACTTCGCTGCGGCCCGACGACGTCGACGTCGCCGAGCTGTACGACGGGTTCACGATGAACTGCCTGTCCTGGATCGAGGCGCTCGGCTTCTGCGGGATCGGTGAGGCCCGCGAGTTTTTGGACGGCGGCAAGAACATCGCCCGCGACGGTCAGCTGCCGCTCAACACCCACGGCGGTCAGCTGTCTCACGGGCGCACCCACGGCATGGGCCTGCTGCACGAGGCCATCAGCCAGCTGCGCGGCGAGGCGGGCGCGCGCCAGGTTGCCGACGCCCGCGTCGGCGTGGTCAGCAGCGGGGGCCTGACACCCAGCGGGGTGCTGCTGTTGCGGGCCGACACATGACCGTACGTCCGCGCGTCGTCCTTGTCGACGGAGTGCCGATGTCGGCACTGGTCGCCGAGGCCACCGAGCCGCGGGCCGTCGTCGTCGCGCTGCACGGCGGCGGTTCCACCGCAGCGTATTTCGACTGTCCGGGTCACCCGTCGCTGTCGCTGCTGAGAATCGGTGCAGCGCTGGGCTTCACGGTCATCGCACTCGACCGGCCGGGTTATGGCAGCTCCGCGCCATACCCGGAGGCGCTAGCGGAACCCGAGCAGCGGGTCCGGCTGGCTTACGGTGCCGTCGACCGCATCCTCGGCGAAAGACCCACCGGCCTATTCGTGGTGGCCCACTCCAATGGCTGCGAGCTGGCGCTGCGGATGGCCGCCGACGCACGCGGCGCTGATCTTCTCGGCATCGAAATGGCCGGCACCGGAAGGCGTTACCACCCGGCGGCACGCGAGGTGCTCAAGACGGCCAGCGCAACCCACCGGCCGCCCGGCCTGCGCGAGCTGCTGTGGCATCCCCCGGAGCTGTATCCGCCGGAGGTGCTCGGTGGTCTCACCAACTCCGCCACCGGCGCGCCGTATGAAGCGGCCATGGTCACCGAATGGCCCCGCCGCGACTTCCCGGCACTGGCAGCCCAGGTGCGGGTGCCGGTGCAATTCAGCGTCGCCGAACACGAAAAGGTATGGCAGTCCGACGCAGCCGCGTTGGCCGAGATCGCGGCCATGTTCTCCGCCTCGCCGCGATTCACCGTCAACGAGCAGCCCGGCGCTGGCCACAACCTCAGCCTCGGCCATGCGGCCGCAGCCTACCACCGGAAGATCTTCGCGTTCGTCGATGAATGTCTCGCTACGCAAGCCGATTTGGAGGCCGGTTGATGCATGTCGGATTTATCGGGCTGGGGAGCCAGGGCGGGCCGATGGCACGCCGGATCGTCGAGGCCGGTTACCCCACCACGTTGTGGGCGCGGCGGCCTGCATCGCTCGAGCCGTTCGCCGACACCGCGGCCAAAATGGCCGGCTCGCCGGCTGAACTCGCCGCGGCCAGCGATCTGATGTGCCTGTGCGTGGTCGGTGACGCCGACGTCGACGAAGTCGCCGACGGGCTACTGGCCGGCGCCAAGCCGGGCAGCATCATCGCCGTGCACAGCACCGTGCATCCGGGGACATGTCAGAAGTTGGCCAAGAAGGCTGCCGCCCACGATGTCTCGGTGATCGACGCACCGGTGAGCGGTGGCGCCCCGGCGGTCGCGGAAGGTCGTTTGCTGGTGATGGTCGGCGGCGACCCCGACGTGGTGGAGCGCTGCCGTCCCGTGTTCGAGACCTACGCCGATCCGATCGTGCACTTGGGCGATCTGGGCTCCGGACAGACCACCAAGCTGCTGAACAACCTGCTCTTCACCGCCAACCTGGGAACCGCGGCCACTGCCCTGTCCCTGGGCAAGGCTTTGGGCGTCTTGCCGGATCGCCTCACCGAGGTCATCTCGCGGGGCAGCGGGAACAGCTTCGCGCTCAACGCTCTTGGCGGTGACGCTGCCGGCTTGGACCGCCTTGCCGGGCTCGCCGGAGCACTGCTGCAAAAGGATGTCCGGCTGATCGCCGACATCGCCGGCACCGCCGGCGTCGACGGCGGGGCCGTGCTTGACGCGGCCGACGCCACACTAACCCTGATGGCGCACCCCCGGTGAGAGTCGGATTCATCGGCGCGGGCCGGATGGGCCGGCCGATGGTGGCCCGGCTGGTCGAGGCCGGACACGACGTCCGGGCGCTGGGCCGGTCCGACGAAAAGCGGGCAGCCATCGCCCAATTGGGCGCGACGGCGACGGTGGACGTGACTTCGGTGAGCGCGCACGCCCAGGTTGTGGTGGTCTGCGTCTTCAGCGACGAACAGGTGCGCCAGGTGTGTCTGGACCTGCCGATGGCTCCCGGCGCCGTGTTGGTGGTGCACACCACCGGAAGTCCGCGCACGGTCGAGACCATCGCCGCGTCGCTTGCCGTCGACGTGGTCGATGCTCCGGTCAGCGGCGGTCCCCACAATGCGGCGGCGGGCGAGCTGACGTTGTTCGTGGGCGGTGCCGACGCGGCGGTGGCGCGGGCGCGGCCGGTGTTGAGCTGCTACGGCGATCCGGTGTTGCACGTCGGGCCGCTCGGCGCCGGACAGAAGGTCAAACTGGTCAACAATGCGCTGTTCGCGGCGCAGATCGGGTTGCTCTCGGCATCAGTGAATCTCGCGGAGCGGCTCGGTGTCCCCGAGCCGGCGCTGCTGTCGGCGCTGCCGCATGGCAGCGCGGCCAGCCGCGTGCTGGACCTCGTCGCGGCGGGAGGCTCCGTCGCGTCGTTTACCCAGATGGCCGGTGAATTCGTCGGCAAGGACGTGGCCGTGGCCCGCAACGTCGCCGCTGAGCTGGGCGGTGATCTCGGGGTGCTGGAAAACGCGATCGAGGTGTTTTCATCCCGCAAAAAGTGATTTACCGTTAGCGTTACAGTCAAGCCTTCCGTCGTAAAGGCTGCAGCCGCCAGCCACGCCGCTGAGGAGATGCAATGACCAAGCCGAAGGTCGTCTTCGATCCGTTCTCCGAGGAGTTCTTCAACAATCCGTTCGAGATATATCGGCGGATGCGCGAGGACGCCCCGCTCTACTACGACGAAAAAGAGGACTTCTACGCGTTGACCCGCCACGAGGATGTGGCGGCCGCGTTCAAGGATTTCGAGACCTACTCGTCGGCGCGCGGTTGCGACCTCGCGATGGTGCGCAAAGGGATTTCTCCGGAACAGAAGTCGATCATCTTCATGGATCCGCCGGAGCATCGGCACATGCGCAGCCTGCTCAACAAGGCCTTCACCCCACGGGCCATCCAATCGCAGCAGGACACCGTCGTCGCCGTCGTCGAGAAGTACTTGAGCAAGGCCGATCCCGACAACTTCGACGTCGTCCAGGACTTCTCCGGGCCGTTCCCCGTCGAGGTGATCACCACGATGATGGGCGTGCCGGAGGAATACCGCCAACAGGTCCGGCACTGGATCGACATCAGCCTGCACCGCGAGCCGGGACAGATCGAGGCCAGCGAAGCCGGCATGCAGGCCAACATCGACACCGCGATGTACTACTTCGGCCTGGTGCAACAACGGCGCGAGAATCCCCAAGACGACTTCATCAGCAGGCTCATCGCCGCCGAAATCCCGGGCGAGAACGGCCAGATGCGCAAGCTCGACGACATCGAAATCACCGGCTTCTCGACACTTCTCGGCGGCGCGGGGGCCGAGACCGTCACCAAGCTGGTCGGGAACGCGGCAGTGATCTTCGCGCGTCATCCCGACCAGTGGCAGAAACTGCTCGACGACCGCAGCAAAATTCCGGGAGCGGTCGAAGAGCTGCTGCGCTACGAAGGACCGGTCCAGTACAACGTGCGCTACACCCTCAAGGAGGCCCACGTCAGCGGGGGCGTGATCCCGCCCGGCAAGCCGGTGTTCTTGTGCGGCGCCGCGGCCAACCGCGACCCCGAAGCGTTTACCGACGCGGAGAAGTTCGACATCGAGCGCGACCACACTGAGGCGCAGCACCTCGGTCTCGGGTATGGGATTCACAGTTGCCTGGGCGCTGCGCTGGCCCGCATGGAAAGCAGGATCGCGCTGGAGCGCCTGCTGGACTTCATGCCCCGCTACGAGGTGAATTGGGATGGCCTGCAACGCGTTCACATGCAAAACGTCGCGGGCTACCAGAACGTACCGGTGAAAGTGCTGCGATGAAAAAAGTCGAAGTCGACTTCGGCCTGTGCGAAAGCAACGGCGTCTGTATGGGCATCATCCCCGAGGTGTTCCATCTCGGGGATGACGACCTGCTGACCGTCCTGCAGGACGAAGTCACCCCCGAAAACGAGGAACGAATCCGCGACGCCGTGCGGCAGTGCCCGCGGCAGGCCATCTCGATCAAGGAGTAGCGGACACTCGCTATTGGGCGGATCGATTCGGGACAGGCAGCGGCTGCTCCTAGGCTCTAACTCAGCCGGAGGTAGTCGAGCAACCCGAGGAGACTGGCCCAATGCAGGTACCGGACGAAACCGGCACCACCCCGTCGGACGAGCCGGTCCAAGCCCCGTTGATCCGCGCGGCCGGCTTGGGGGTGGATGGTGAGCACGGCCCGTTGTTCTCCGGGATCGACCTGGAGCTCGACTCGGGCTTTCACGCCATTCAGATGCCCGGCGGGCCGGCGCAGGACGTGCTGCTGCTGACACTCGCCGGACGCTTCAAGCCCAGCCGCGGCACCGTAACCGTGCTCGGCGACACGCAGCCGGCCGCGATTCGCCGGCACTGCTCGATTGCGGCGTTCGCCGACATCGACGAGCTGGAGGAGTCGGTGACCGTGGCCACGGTGCTCGCCGAGCAGCGCCGATGGCTGGCGCCCTGGTACTCGCCGATCCCCAGCGACGCCGGGCAGGGGGAACTGAGAGAGGTGTTCGGTGAGATCCCGGCACCGTCGGCCAAGACCTACATTGTCGAGCTGTCCGACCTGGAGCTGTTCTTACTGCGAATCACGCTGGCGCTGTTCTCCGATCGGCCGATCCTTGTGGTCGGCGACCTCGAGCAGGTCCGCGACAACTCGCGCCGGAAGGTAGCGGTCGAGCGGCTCGGCGCGATCGCGACACAGCGCACCGTCGTTGTCGGGGTGACCAATCCGCTCGGCAGTGACGCCCCCGACCACCACATACACGATCACCGCATCCTGACCGGGAGAGACTGACGATGCTGGCTGGACTCGCATTCGGCTCGGAGATCAAGCGTTTCGGCCGTAGCCGAATGACGCGGGCAGCGATCGTGGTGCTGATGCTGCTTCCGCTGGTGTACGGAGCGCTGTACCTGTGGGCCTACTGGGACCCCTTCGGCCATGTGAACAAGATGCCCGTGGCGCTGGTCAATGCCGACCGCGGCGCCGTCGTCTCCGGGCAGCAGATCAACGCCGGAGCCGAGATCGCCAAAAGCCTGACCGCAGACCACAGCATGGACTGGCATGTCGTGGATCCGCAGGAGGCGCGCAGCGGCGTCGAACACGGCGCGTACTACTTCATGTTGGAGTTGCCTCCCGATTTCAGTGAGGCGATCGCATCGCCCGCGACGGGCCAACCGAAACAGGCCAAGCTGATCGCGGTCTACAACGACGCCAACAACTACATCTCGACCAGCATTGGCCGCACTGCCATCGAGCAGGTTCTCAACGCGGTATCGACCCGGATTTCCGGGCAGGCGGTCAATCAGGTGCTGTCCGTGGTGGTTTCCTCCGGCGCGGGGATCAAGCAGGCCGCTGACGGGGCGAGACGGCTTGCCGACGGTGCGGCGCAGGTCGACGACGGCGCCGGCCAGTTGGCGGCCGGTCTGCACACCGCCCGGTCCGGCTCGGCGCAACTCGCCACGGGCGCCAAGCAGCTCTCCGACGGGATCAACACCGCCACCGACCCACTGCTTGCGGTGGCAAAGGCGGTTTCGGCCATCGGCGCCAACACCGCGATGACGCAAGCCGCCGACCAAATCAGCGCCATCGCCGCGGCGCAGGACGCCGCCGCGACGTCGCTCTCGTCGGTGATCGACCAGCTCTCCGCGAGCCCAGACCCGGTGGCACGCAATGCCGCCGGGACGCTGCACGGAATTCAGGACCAGCTTCGAGCACACCAGTTCACACCGCAGCTGCGCCAGCAACTCATCGACGCGCAAAACGCTACTGGCCCACTGAAGACGGCGCTCGACCAAGTCGGCAACAAAGGACAGGACCTCACGAACAAGCTGACCCAGCTGCGCAACGGCGCACAGCAGCTCGCCTCCGGCAACGCCGAATTGGCAAGCGGAATAGCCAAACTCGACGACGGCGCGCAACAACTGAAGTCGGGTACCGCCCAACTCAGGGCGGGATCGGAAGAGTTGGCGACCAAACTCGCCGAAGGTGCCAAGCAGGTGCCCAACTGGAGCTCCCAGCAGAAGAATGCGATCGCCAGCACCATCGGCGGCCCGGTTCACCTCGAAACCTCGCATGAGAACGCCGCCCCCAACTTCGGCACCGGCATGGCGCCCTTCTTCCTCACGCTCGCGCTGTTCTTCGGCGCGCTGGTGCTGTGGATGGTGTTGCGGCCGTTGCAAAGCCGCGCCATCGCCGCGGAGGTGACCGCGATCCGCGTCACGCTTGCCAGTTACCTCCCGGCGGCCGTGATCGGGATATTCCAGGCGATCATCCTGTACTGCGTGGTGCGGTTCGCCCTGGGCATGCACGCCACGCACCCCTTCGCGATGCTGGCATTCATGGTGCTGGTGTCGTGCGCGTTCGTCGCCGCGACGCAAGCGATCAACGCACTCGTCGGCCCGGCCGTGGGGCGGGTACTGATCATGGCGTTGCTGATGCTCCAGTTGGTCAGTGCCGGCGGCATGTACCCCGTGGAGACAACGTCGAAGCCATTCCAGGTGCTGCACCACTACGACCCGATGACTTATGGAGTCAATGGATTGCGACAGCTGATATTGGGCGGCATCGACTATCGGCTATGGCAGGCGATCATCGCGCTAATCGGAATCTGGTTGGTCGCGTTGGTGATCTCGTCTCTGTCCGCCCGGCGCAATCGGCTCTGGAACATCACTCGGCTGCTACCGGCGATCAAGATCTGAGCCGTCAGCTCCCGGGTGACTTGTCGGCCCACTATGGCATAATCGAATGTATGTTCGATGCTCAGGGTCCGGGGTCGCAGGAGGCGGTGATTGCCCGCCTGGATGAGCTGATGGAACGGCGCCATCCGTCGACGACGTCGGAGTCGGCTGGCTTGGTGGATCGGATTTGCGCGGCGACGCGGTTGGAAAATCGGGCGGCGGCCGCGCAGTTGGCTGCGATTGGGGAGTTGTTCGGCTATCGGCTCGCGCGTTGTTCGGAGACCGAGCAGTGGGCGATGGACACCGAGGCGGCGGTGGCCGCGGAGGTGGCGGCGGCGTTGCGGATCAGCCAGGGCCTGGCGGGCAGCCGGCTGCGTTATGCGCGGGCCATGCGGGAGCGGTTGCCCCAGCTGGGCGCGGTGTTTGTCGCCGGGGATATCGACTATCGGATGTTTCAGACGATTGTGTTTCGCACCGATCTGATCACCGATCCCGAGGTGCTGGCCGCGGTCGATGCCCAGTTGGCGCTGCGGGTGCCGCGTTGGCCGTCGATGACACAGGGCCGGCTGGCGGGGCAGGTGGATAAGATCGTGGCCCGCGCCGATCGTGATGCCGTGCGCCAGCGTCGTGAGCAGCAGGCCGATCGCGAGTTTTGCATCTCCGATAGCGGTAACGGTTTAGCCGAGGTGTTCGGCCGTTTGATCGCCACCGACGCTCATGCGCTGGATGCCCGCCTGGAGGCGTTGGCGGGCAGCGTGTGTGAGCATGATCCGCGCACCCGCACGCAGCGCCGCGCCGATGCGATGGGGGCGCTGGCGGTCGGGGCCGAGCGGTTGACGTGTCACTGCGGGCGCGCCGAGTGCCCCGCGGCGGCCAAGCCGGCGCCCTCACCGGTGGTCATTCATGTCATCGCCGAGCCGGCCGCGATCGCGGGCGCCGGGTCGGCGGTCGCCTCGCGGGTGGGCGCTGATGCGCTGATCCCACCCGAACTGCTCGATCAACTGGCGACATCGGCCAAGCTGGTGGCGCTGTCCCATCCCGCCGATGCCGCCCCGGAGCCGGGGTATGTGCCGTCGAAGGCGCTGGCGGATTTTGTGCGCTGCCGGGATTTGACGTGTCGCTGGCCCGGCTGTGATCGGCCGGCCTGGGACTGCGACCTTGATCATACGACCCCCTATGCCCAGGGTGGGCCCACGCACGCGTCGAACCTCAAATGCTATTGCCGCACACATCATTTGGTGAAAACGTTCTGGGGCTGGCACGACAAGCAGCTGCCCGACGGGACGGTGATTTTGACCTCGCCGTCTGGGCAGACCTATATCACCACTCCGGGCAGCGCGCTGTTGTTCCCGAGCTTGTGCGCGCCCACCGGCGACCTAGGCGCACCCGCGCCGGTCCGCACCGAACGCTGCGCCGAGCGGGCCGTGATGATGCCCAAACGCCGCCGCACCCGCGCCCAAAACCGCGCCAACTACATCGCCAAAGAACGCAAACGCAACCGAGACGCCCGCGCGGCGCGCCGACAAGCCCGCGAAACCGCAATATTCGGCCCGGCACCACCCACCGACGACGACGAACCACCCCCGTTCTGATTGCAGCTCAACCGATTACGGTTTGCGCCCTACAGTCAGCTTGTCGCGCAACGTCATCGCGGCCACCGTCCCGCCGTCGCACAAGATGTCGGTGCCAGTGAGGTAGCCGGCTTTGTCGCTCGCACAGAACGCCAGCAGTTCCGCGATCTCCTCTGGCTTCCCGAACCGCTTCAACGCGGCGTAGCGAATCATGGCACCGGCCCCGCTTTGCTCTTCGAGCCTGCCCATCGCGGTGTCGATCGACCCCGGCGACACCGAGAGAATGCGTGCGCCGCGGCTACCGAATCGGGACGCCTGCGACGTGCAATACCACCGCACGAAGCTCTTGCTGATGCTGTATGCCATGCCTGGTCGCGCTCTTTCCGGAACCAGGCTGCACACCGCCATCATCTTCTTCATGAACGTGTGCTCGTCGCGCAATGCGGAGCCGAATCGCTTTGTCGGAACAAACGATTCAGGGAGCATGTGTGCAGCCATGGAGGCGACGTTGACGATCGCAGAACCCTCACCGAGGATCTTGAAGAAACTCTCGTTCACGTTCACCGTGCCCACCGCATTGATCCGCATGATCATCTCGGCGCCGCCCATGCTCGGGCTCACGCCCGCGGTGTGAATGACGGAAGCGACGGTTCCCAACGCGCTCGACGTCTCGACAAGTTCCGCGACGGACTCCCGGTCGGTGATGTCGCAGAGCACCGCCGTAGCCGCGACGCCCAAGTCTTTCAGCTCGGCAGCCGCCGCATCCAACCGGTCAGCGTCGACGTCGCTGACCACGACGGAATGCTCGCGGCCGACGATCTTCGCCGTCGCGAGTCCCATGCCGCCGGCTCCGCCGGTGATGACCGAAACCCCGCGCATCGTCACGCAAAACCGGAGAGGATCACTGCGTTGCAGTCGGCCGCTGCCTGTCGCAGCTTGGCCGCTTTCTGGTAGCCCTCGGATTCATACCAGGCGCGAGCGGCATCGACCGACTCGAATTCCAGCACGACGGTCTGGTCGCCGTGCCAGCTGCCTTCGAGCACTGTCGGAGCTGTATCCACCGCCAAGATGTTGACGCCCGCCATCGCCCCTCCGGCAGCCTTGGCGTAGGCCTTCATCCCCTCCGGATCTTTGATGGCCTCCGTGAGAATGACGTAGCCCTTTGGCATTTAAACCCCTAACTCGCTTCGATGGCCTGCTCGGGGCAGTCCTTGACGGCGTCGCGGACTGCATCTTCGTACTGGGCGGGAATCTCGGACACGGTGACGACCGAATAGCCGTCCTCGTTGATTTCGAACACCGACGGACAGATGGTGGTGCAGATCCCGTGTCCGCGACAGCGCTCCTCGTCGACTCTGGCTTTCACCTACCACCCTCCAGGTCGAACTCCAGGTGCAGTTCGGTCAGGCCGCGCAGGATATAGGTCGGCACATACTGATAGCGCCGCTCGCCAGCCGGCCCGTGCTTGCTCTCCGAAATCCTGATGTCGGTGGTGCGGTCCAGCAGCCGCTCGATCGCCACCCGCGTCTCTGCCCGCGCCAGTGGCGCGCCGGGGCAGCTGTGGATCCCCCGGCCGAACGCGATGTGCTGCCGCGCATTCTTGCGGGCCGGATCGAAGGTGTCGGGGTTTTCGAACCGGCGCGGATCACGATTGGCGGCGCCGTTGACCACCATCACCGTTGTGCCGGCAGGGATTTCGACGCCGCCCACGCTGGTCGACACCCGGGACAGCCGGAAGTCGCCCTTGACCGGGCTCTCGATGCGCAACGCCTCTTCGATGAAGTTCGGGATCAGGCTGCGGTCGTCGCGCAACCGCTCCTGAATATCCGGCCGCTCGCCGATGACTTGCAGCGCGGCACCGAGCAGTCGCACGGTGGTTTCCTGGCCCGCAGAAAAAACGTTGGTAGCGACACGGGCCACGTCGGTGACGTCGGGCACCGAACCGTCAGGGAACGTCGCAGTCGCCAGCCCGGTGAGCACGTCGTCGCGGGGCGAGCGGCGCCGGTCGGAGATGTAGTCCGAGAACGTGCCGTAGAGGAACTCAAGTGGACTGTGCGACAACGACTTTTCGCCGGTACTGCCCACCCCGCCACCCGCGTTGCGGTGGATGCCTTTGACGAACGCGTCGCGGTCACCTTCCGGCACACCGAGCAGGTCCGCAATCACCAGCAGCGTGAACGGCCCCGCGAAGCCCTTGATGAATTCGCCCTCTCCGGGCGCCAGGAAATCGTCGAGCACCCGATCAGCCAGCACCCACATGGCGTCCTCGTTTTCCTTGAGACGCTTGGGAGTAATCAACCGCATCAGCAGCGCACGGTGGTTGGTGTGGGTCGGCG
The DNA here is from genome assembly GCF_010728725.1 of Mycobacterium branderi. Taxonomy (NCBI): domain Bacteria; kingdom Bacillati; phylum Actinomycetota; class Actinomycetes; order Mycobacteriales; family Mycobacteriaceae; genus Mycobacterium; species Mycobacterium branderi. The sequence continues at coordinate 2,292,372 of NZ_AP022606.1, read as the reverse complement.
GGTCGAGCGTCGGCAGCTGGTCGCTGAACGGCAGTTCGTCGCGGTGCTGCTCGATCAGGCCCGTCACATCATCGCCCTCGAGCGGCACCGGGAAGCCGGGAAAGGGACCGGTCACCGAGATGCACGACGAGAACGTCTCGGCGTCGTTCGCGATCTCGACGGCCTCCTCCCAGCCAGTCACCATCGTCACCCCGTGATGCGGTTCGCGGGTGACCGGACACTTGCGTCGCAGCGCGTCGAAGTAGGCGTAGGGGTTCTCGAGGAGCCGGTCGTCCCGGAAGAAATCCAACGCGGTCAGATCGTCCGCCATCTGCTGCTCCGTTCGCGCAATCTCGGCTAGTGAGAATGTCCCTCTCAGCTATGAGTATTACATTTCCATAGGGAGCGCTTCGACGTCAACGGAGCAGTGAAGGCGCCTATTTAGCTGGCCGGAATGAGGTCGGCCGCGACGGGCGGGGACACCATCGCGCCGCTGCGGAAAGTCTCGGCATCCGCAATCGGGCATGCCGGCAGCCCGGCCGCGGCGAGGGCCTGGGCCTTGAACGCCTGCGCGGCGGCGCTGAGCCGGTGCTGGACGAGCCCGACATTGTCGTTCAGCTCGGGCGGCCAGGTTTCGCCCCACAGGGTTACTTCGGTGACACCGTGGTCGAGGGCCTGCAGTACGCCCTGGCGAACCCGTGAATCGCATCCGATGAGATCCGCGGCGGCGGCCAGGGTCTGTGGGCGCGGGCGCTGCCCGACCGTCGCCAGCGCGTATTCGAGGTCGACGACCCGCGCGCCGAGGATCTGCAGCGGCCGTTCGTCGGGATGGTCGGCGACCAGGACCGTCACGTCCCAGCCGGCCATCGCACGGTCGAACAGCCAGCCGCCGGCGAACTTCACCACGTCGACGACGTCGGCGGCGACCACGTCGAGTTGGTACCTCACGTCGTCCTCGGCGGTGCCATGTCCCGAGCCAGCGATTCCGCGTACTCCTTGAACGCTTCGGTCAGTGGTATCGAAGGGTCGAGCAACCATGTGGTCTCCATTCCGGTGATAAAGGCGAGAATCTGCACCGCCTTGACAGTGACGTCTATGTCCATGCGGAACTGGCCGGCCTCCTGGCCGCGCCGGATGAGGCCGGTGATGATGTCGACCGCGTCCTGATAGCGGGCGAGCAGGCGGTCGTGCAGCGGTGCGTCGGGGTCCATGTTCTCGGCCAGCAGCACGGTGTAGGTGCCGACCAATTCCGGCGAGCGGTGAAAACGATCCGCGACCGCTGCGATCTCCGAAATCAAGTCGCCGGCCCGGTCCGCATGGGCATCGTCGTCGGCGTCGCGGGCGTCGACCACGGCGTGAAGCAGCTGTTCCTTGGACTCGAAATGGTGCAGCAGGCCGGCGGGACTGACGCCGGCCTCGCTGGCGATCTGCGCCAACGTCGTATTACGCCACCCGTTTTGGGTCAGCAGCCGCTGCGCGACCTTGAGAATGCGCTGTTTGCGGTCTTCGCCCTTGGCCAGCAGGGTGTCGTAAGGCCGTGTCACCCGACTCCTTCGTCCAAACCAACCAACTGAACACACAGTAGGTTGGTTGGCGGCGTGTGACAAGGGTCTCAAGCAGCTGATTATCAGCCGGCGGTCACAACCCGAGCGACTTGGCGATGATCACCTTCATCACCTCGCTCGTTCCCGCGTAAATGCGGGCCACCCGGGCATCGGTGTAGAGCCTGGCGATCGGATACTCCATCATGTAGCCGTAGCCGCCGAACAGCTGCAGGCAGCGGTCGACGACCCGGCCCTGCATCTCGGTGCAGAACAGCTTCACCCTCGCCGCATCCGCGCCGGACAGCTCGCCCGCGACCAGTTCGGCGACGGCCCGGTCGACCATGGTCTGCGCCGCCTCGATCTCGGCGGACATCGCCGCCAGCTCGAACTTGGTGTTCTGGAATGATGCCACCGGCGTGCCAAAAGCCTTGCGCTCCTTGACATAGTCGATCGTGGCGGCGACGGCCGCCCGGGCCTGGGCCACCGACCCGACGGCGACGGTCATCCGCTCCTGCGGCAGGTTGTGGCCGAGGTACCCAAACGCCTCACCCTCCTCACCGAGCCGATTCGCCACGGGGACACGGACATCCGTGAATGACAACTCGGCGGTGTCTTGCACCTTGCAGCCCATCTTGTCCAGCGCCCTGCCCTTGACGAAGCCCGGCATTCCGTCCTCGACGACCAGCAGCGTCAGTCCGCGACGGCGGTTGTCCGGATCGGTCGACGTCCGCGCCACCACGATGACGAGGTCCGCCAGCAGGCCGCCGGTGATAAACGTCTTGGCGCCGTTGAGCACGTAGTGGTCGTCGTCGCGGACCGCCGTGGTGCGGATCCCGGCCAGATCCGAGCCGGTGCCGGGTTCGGTCATCGCCACCGCAGTCAGCAGCGTGCCGGCGGCCAGACCGGGAAACCAACGCTGCCGCTGCTCGTCGTTGGCGTAGTGCAGGAAGTACGGCAGGATCACCTCGAGCTGCGTGCGGACAGTGCCCATCGTGACCAGTGCCCGGGCGGCTTCCTCTTGCAGGATGACGTTGTAGCGGTAGTCGTTGAGCCCCGAGCCGCCGTATTCCTCCGGGATGGCCATGCCCAACATGCCCAGCGCGCCGAGCTTTTCGAAGATCTCCCGCGGCATCCGGCCGGCCCTCTCCCAGTCGGCGTAGTGCGGTTCGATCTCCTTCTCGACGAAGTCGCGGGCCAGTCGCCGGAAAGCCTCGTGGTCGTCGGTGAACAGGTCTCGGCGCATGCGTCAGGCCACCAGTTCCACCAGCGTGGCGTTGGCGGTGCCGCCGCCCTCACACATGGTCTGCAGGCCGTAGCGAATCCCGTTGTCCCGCATGTGATATGCCATCCGGGTCATCAGCACCGCGCCGGACGCCCCGAGCGGGTGGCCCAGCGCGATCGCGCCGCCCAGCGGGTTGAGCCGCTCCGGGTCGGCGCCGGTCTCGGCGAGCCAAGCCAGGGGCACCGGCGCGAACGCCTCGTTGACCTCGAACACCCCCACCTCGCCGAGCGGGACGCCGGCCTTCTTGAGCACTTTCTCCGTGGCCGGGATGGGTCCGGTGAGCATCAGCACCGGGTCCGCTCCGGTCACCGCCCCGGCCCGATACCGCACCAACGGAGCCAATCCCAGCTCGATGGCCATCGCCGACGTGGTCACCAGCAGCGCCGCCGCCCCGTCCGAAATCTGCGACGAGTTGCCGGCGTGGATGACGCCGTCGTCGACGAAGGCGGGTTTGAGCGAGGCCAGTTTCTCCACCGTGCTGCCGCGCCGCACCCCCTCGTCCTGGTTCATCACGGTGTCGTCGACGAACACCGGCACGATCTGCGCGTCGAACGCGCCGTTGTCCTGGGCGGCCGCGGCCAGCTCGTGCGAGCGCACGGAGTACTCGTCGAGTTGGGTGCGGGAAAAGCCCCACTTCTTGGCGATCATCTCCGCGGAGATGCCCTGGTTGAAGGAGAAATCGTTATACCGCTCAAGGACTTTCGGCCCATATGGCATTCCCGTCGCCCGGGCCGCGCCCAGCGGCACCCGGCTCATCACCTCCACGCCGCCGGCCACCACGACGTCCTGCTGGCCCGACATGACCGCCTGCACAGCGAAGTCGAGCGCCTGCTGACTGGACCCGCACGCCCGGTTGATCGTGGTGCCCGGGATGCTCTCCGGCCAGCCCGCCGCCAGCACCGCATAGCGGCCGATGTTGCTCGACTGGTCCCCGACCTGCGACACGCAACCCCACACGACGTCGTCGACGATCCCGGGGTCAATCCCGGTGCGCTCCACCAATTCGCCCAGCACAATCGCCGACAGGTCCGCGGCGTGCATGCTCGACAGCCCGCCGTTGCGTTTGCCGACCGGGGTGCGCACCGCCTCGGCGATGACTACTTCACGCATCTGTCTGCTCCGATCTCGAAACCGCCCACCGACCAGTAAACGACGGCTCCCGCTTCTCGGCGAACGCGGCATAGGCTTCCGCCGCGTCGGCGGTGGCGAAGTTGACGATCTGCGCGCGAGCCTCGTTGGCCAGCGCGTCGCGCAGCGTCCGGTCGGCGCCCTCGTTGAGCAGTGCCTTGGTTTGGGCCAGCGCGATCTGCGGTCCGGCCACCAGCTTCTCGGCCAGATCGGTGACGAAGGCATCGATCTCGTCGCCCGATACCACCCACGTCACCAGGTTGAGCGCCTGGGCCTCGTCGGCGTCGATGGTCTCGGCCAGCAGCGCGAGCCGTTTAGCCTGTTGCAGCCCAACGATTTTCGGCAACAACCACGACCCGCCCAGATCCAGCGACAGGCCGCGCTTGGCGAAAATCTGCGAGAACCGCGATTCCGGGGTGGCCACCACGAAGTCGCAACCCAGCGCGAGGTTCCAGCCGGCGCCGACGGCCACTCCGGTCACCTTCGCGATTGTCGGCACCGGTAACTCGTGCAGGGCCAGCGCGACGTCGGTCAGCAGCCGCATCTTGTAGGTCGGGTGGGTGTCGTCGAGGGTGGAAATGTCTGCTCCGGAACAAAACGCCCCGCCGGCTCCGGTGATCACGACGACGCGCACGCCGCGGTCGTTGCCGACGGCGGTGAGCGCGTCGGCCAGCGCGATCCACAGGTCCCGGTTGATCGCGTTCTTGCGCCGCGGACGGTTGAGCGTCAACGTCCGCACCCCATTGCGGTCGGTCGACAGCAGTACAGGCTCAGGCATACGCCTGTCCGATGGCACCTTGGGCACGCAGCGCGGTGATTTCGTCGTCGGCCAGGCCGAGTTCGGCGAGCACCGAGTCGGTGTGCTGCCCAAGCCCGGGCACGGCGCCCATCGGCGCTTGGTAGCCGGCGATAACCGGCGGCGGCAGCAGGGCCTTGATCGGCCCGGTCGGAGTGTCAACCTGGCGCCAGCGGTCGCGGACGCTCAATTGCGGGTGGACGAGCACCTCGCTGGGCACGTTGTAGCGCGCGTTGCCGATTCCGGCGGCGTCGGCGATCTTCTGCACGTGTTCCAGGTCGTGCTCGGCGCACCAGGCGCCGATGGCCTGGTCCAGGATGTCGCGGTGGGCGACGCGACCTGCGTTGGTCGCGAACCGCCGGTCGTCGGCCAGGTCGTGGCGCTGCAGGATTTCCCGCGAAAGCCGTTGCCATTCTTGGTCGTTGGTGGTGCCCAGCACGACGGTCTGGCCGTCGGCGGTGGCATAGGCGCCATAGGGGGCCACCGCCGGGGAGCTCATCCCCAGTGGTTGCTGGTCGACACCGGAGTGCTGGGTGTAGGTCAGCGGGTAGCCCATCAGATCCGTCATGGTGTCGAACAAACTCACGCTGACGGCCCGCCCGCCGCTTCGCGAATACAGCAGCGCGAGAACCGACAGCGCCGAGTACAGCCCGGTGCTGATGTCGGCCACCGGCGGCCCGGGCTTGGCCGGGGCGCCTGGATAGCCGGTGACGGCGCACGCACCGGATTCGGCTTGGGCCAGCAGGTCGTAGGCGCGTTTATGCGACAACGGGCCTCCGGCGCCGTAGCCGTCGATTTCGACGGCGATCACGTCCGGGTGCCGCGTCGCCAGATCGTCGGGCCCGATTCCGAGCCGCGCGGTCGATCCGGGCGCCAGGTTGGACACCAGCACGTCGGCCCGCTCAAGCAGCCGATGCAGAAGACCCAGCCCGGCTTCGGTTTTCAGGTCGAGGGTGACCGACTCCTTGCCCCGGTTGGCCCAGACGAAGTGTGCGGCAAGCCCGTTGACGACGTCGTCGTAATACCGGGCGAAGTCTCCCCCCTTGGGGTTTTCCACCTTGATGACCCGCGCCCCGAAGTCGGCGAGCACACGAGTGCACATCGGCGCCGACACGGCCTGTTCCAGCGCCACCACGGTGACTCCCGCGAGCGGCGCCTGTGAATCGGGCATCTACATCACCATGCCGCCGTCCACCGGCAGCACCTGCCCGGTGATGTAGGACGCCGCATCGGAGGCGAGAAAGACGAACGCGCCTGCGACTTCCTCGGGCTCGGCCCAGCGCTTCAAGGGAATGCGATTCATCATGTTGGCCGCGAACTTCTCGTTGGTCCGGATGGTTTCGGTCATCGGCGTGGCGGCCAGCGGCGCAAGGGCATTCACGAGGATGTTCTTTGTCGCGAACTCGCGCGCAAGGGATTTGGTGAATCCGATGATGCCCGCTTTGGCTGCGGAGTAGTTGACCTGTCCCAGCGTGCCGGTCAGCCCGGCCGCCGACGTGACGTTGATGACGCGCCCAGTGCCGTCGGTGGGAATGTAGAACAGCGCGGCCTGGGTGCAGTTGAACGCACCCATCACGTGGATGTCGAAGAGCAACCGGAACGACTCCGGCGTGGTCTTCTCGAACATCGCCGGCCGCGTCACGCCCGCGTTGTTGACCAGGATGTGCAGCTTGCCGTCGGCGAGCGCGGCGGCCTGCGCGGCCGCCGCGTCGGCCGAGTCGCGATCGGAGACGTCCAGCACGGCGGCCTCGGCGCGTCGTCCCGACGACGAAATGCGTTCTGCTACAGCTGTAGCCGCGTCCTTGTCCACGTCGGTGACCAGCACCGCCGCACCCGCGTCGGCCAACGCGGCTGCAACCGCAGAGCCGATGCCGCCTGCCGCGCCGGTGACCAGCGCCGCGCGGCCGGACAAGTCGAAATACCGGCTCATCAATAACTCCTCGGCAGTTTGAGCGTGTGCGATCCCAGGAAGTTCAGGATCATCTCCTGGCTGATCGGCGCGATCTTCATCAGGCGGGCCTCGCGGAAGTAGCGGGCGACGTTGTATTCCTCGGCGTAGCCCATCCCGCCGTGGGTCTGCAGCGCGCGGTCGGCGGCGGTGAACCCGGCGTCGGCGCACAGGTATTTCGCGGTGTTCGCTTCGCGCCCACAGGGTTTGCCGTTGTCGTAGAGCCAGGTGGCCTTGCGCAGCATCAGCTCGGCGGCGTCGAGTCGGGCCAGCGAGTCGGCCAGCGGGAACTGGATGCCCTGGTTCATCCCGATCGGCCGGCCGAATACCTCGCGGTCGGTGGCGTACTTCACCGCCCGGTCCAGCGCGACCCGCCCGATGCCGAGCGCCTCGGCGGCAATCAGCATCCGCTCCGGGTTCAACCCGTCGAGAATGTACTGAAAACCCTTGCCTTCCTCGCCAACCCGGTCTTCGACCGGCACCTCGAGGTTGTCGATGAACAGCTCGTTGGAGGACACCGCGTTACGGCCCATCTTGCGGATCGGCCGCACGTCCACCCGACTGCGGTCGAGGTCGGTGAGGAACAGCGTCATGCCGTCCGTCTTCTTGGTGACTTCGTCGTAGGTCTGGGTGCGGGTCAGCAGCAGGATCTTCTCCGACTCCATCGCCTTGGAGATCCACACCTTGCGGCCGTTGACGACGTAGTGGTCGCCCTGGCGTTTGGCGAAGGTGGTGATGCGCGAAGTGTCCAGGCCCGCACCGGGTTCGGTGACGCCGAAGCAGACGTGCAGATCGCCAGTTGCCACCCGGGGCAGGGTGCGCGCCTTGAGCTCGTCGGAGCCGTGCACCACCACCGGCTGCATCCCGAAGATCGACATGTGGATCGAGCTGGCGGCGTTCATGCCGCCGCCGGACTTGGCGACCTCCTCCGCCAGCAGAGTGGCCTCGGTGATGCCCAGGCCGTGCCCGCCGTACTCGGTCGGGATCGTCATCCCGAGCCAGCCGCCGTCGGCGATGGCGCGGTAGAACTCGGTCGGGAACTCGTGCGCCTGGTCGCGCTCCATCCAATAGTGGTCGTCGAACTTCGCCGCCAGCTCTGCGACCGAGCGTCGGATCAGCTCCTGATCATCGGTCAGCTCGAAATCCATGCTGAGGGGCGTCAGTCGGTGTTGCCGGTCAACGTCTTCGCGCTGGCGGCGAACTCCGCGAACGACGAGCCGGCCCGCTCCTTGTGGTGGCTCAGCGCCCGGATCGAAACGTCGTGTCCCTCAGCGGCTTTGCGCAGCGCTCCGACCGTGGCCTGCTCACGGGAGATGTGGCTGAACGGGTCGAACGAGTACCAGCGCATCGCGTTTTCGTGCGTGATCTTGTTGATCTCGTCGTCGGGAACGTTGTTGGCGGACAGCACCTCCCACAGCTCCTCGGGCGCACCCGGCCACATCGAGTCACTGTGCGGGTAGTCGGCCTCCCAGCAGATGTTGTCGATGCCGATCATGTGGCGCAGCGTCACGCCCACCGGGTCGGAAATGAAGCAGGTCAGGAAGTGGTCGCGGAACACCTCCGACGGCAGCTTGCCGCCGAAGTTCTGGTGCGTCCACGTCGAATGCATGTCGTAGGTGCGGTCCACCCGCTCCAGGAAGTAGGGAATCCAGCCGGTGCCGCCCTCGGAGAGCGCGATCTTGAGGTCCGGGTACTGCTTGATCGGCTTGGACCACAACAGATCTGCAGCTGCCTGCACGATGTTCATCGGCTGCAGGGTGATCATCACGTCCATCGGCGCGTCGGGCGCGGTGATCGCCAGCCGGCCCGACGACCCGATGTGCACGTTGAGCACTGTGTTGGTGTCGCACAACGCTTTCCACAGCGGGGTCCAGTAGTCGTCGTGGAAGCTGGGGTAACCCATGGCGGCGGGGTTCTCGGTGAACGTCAGCGCGTGCACACCCTTCTTGGACACCCGTCGCACCTCGGCCGCGCACTTCTCGGCGTCCCAGATCACCGGCAGCGCCATCGGGATGAACCGGGCGGGGTACGCCCCACACCACTCGTCGATGTGCCAGTCGTTGTAGGCCTGCACCAGCGCCAGCGAGAAGTCCTGGTCCTCGGTGGCGAACAGCCGCCCGGCGAAACCCGGGAACGACGGGAAGCAGATCGACCCGAGGATGCCGCCGGCGTTCATGTCCTTGACCCGCTCGTCGACGTTGTAGCAGCCCGGCCGGATCTCGTCGAGCCCGGTGGGCTCGATCCCGTACTCCTCCTTGGGACGGCCGGCCACCGCGTTGAGCGCGACGTTGGGAATCACGGTGTCGCGGAACTGCCAGGTGTCGGAGCCGTCCGGGTTGTGCACGAGGCGCGGGGCGTCGTCGATGTACTTCTTGGGCAGGTGGTTCTTGAACATGTCGGGCGGTTCGACGATGTGGTCGTCGACGCTGATCAGGATCATGTCGTCTTTGTTCATTGGACGGTCCTTTCCCTCACTATGGAAATTAGCTTCTCAGATCGCGAGAATCAACATCTTGCCGCGGGCGCGGCAGCCGCGGCAGGGGCGGGAAGGTGGCTGGGCCGTGCCCGAGGCAGGCCGCGTTTCCGCAGGTGTCTGCCACGGTATTGACCAATCGACCGGATCGTGGAAACCTATTGGTCAAATATGAGAATATGATTCTCCAATCCGAGGAGGCCCTATGCGTCTGTCCCCGCTGCCGGCGGACGAATGGGACGACGCTGTCCGGCATGCAGTCGCCGGGATGCTGCCCGAGGAGCGGCGAAACCCGGACGATGCGGGCAACCTGCTGGCCACCCTGGTGCACCACCCCAAGCTCACCCGTGCGTTTCTGCGGTTCAGCGCGTACCTGCTCTACGGTTCGACGCTGCCGGAGCGCATCCGTGAGCAGGTCATACTGCGGGTCGCGCATCGGCGCGGCTGCGGCTACGAGTGGACACACCACGTGAAGCTCGGCAAGAAAGCCGGGCTGTCCGACGCCGACATCGCCGCAATCCAATCCGGTGACCCGGCAGACGAATTCGACCGCGCGGTGGTGTGCGCCGTCGACGAACTCGACGAAAAATCCAACCTATCGGATGCGACGTGGGCCACGTTGAGCGAACGGCTCGACGAAAAGCAGCGGATGGATCTGGTCTTCACGATCGGGGGCTACACCGCACTCGCGATGGCCCTCAACACCTTTGGCGTCGAAGTGGAACAAGAGAGGTAGTACCGTGCCACATTTCACCAAGCCGGCTGCGGGAAGCTGGACGCAGAACTATCCGGAGCTGGGCACCGGGCCGGTGGACTACACCGACTCGATCGACCCGGCTTTCTTCGAAGCCGAGCGCGAGGCGATCTTCAAGCGGACCTGGCTCAACGTCGGACGGGTCAATCGGCTCCCACGCACCGGCAGCTACTTCACCAAGGAACTCCCGTCGGCCGGACCGGGTATGTCGGTGATCGTCGTCAAGACCAAAGACGGGTCGATCAAGGCATTCCACAATGTTTGCCGTCACCGCGGAAACAAGCTGGTATGGAACGACTTTCCGCACGAGGAGACGTCGGGAACCTGCCGGCAGTTCACCTGCAAGTACCACGCGTGGCGTTACAGCCTCGACGGCGAGCTGACCTTCATCCAGCAGGAGGACGAGTTCTTCGACGTCGACAAGAGCCAATACGGCCTGGTGCCCGTGCGCTGCGAGGTGTGGGAGGGATTCATCTTCGTCAACCTCGACGACAACGCGGCGCCGCTGATCGACTACCTCGGACCGCTGGCCAAGAGCATCGAGGGCTACCCCTTCGGCGAGATGACGGAGACCTACTCCTACCGCGCAGAGGTCGGCAGCAACTGGAAGCTGTTCATCGACGCGTTCGTCGAGTTCTACCACGCGCCGATCCTGCACCAGGGCCAGTACACCAAGGAAGAAGCCGCCAAGATCCAGAAGTTTGGCTACGAGGCGCTTCATTACGAGTTGGCCGGCCCGCACAACCTGCAGTCGACTTGGGGCGGGCAGGCACCACCCCCGGACATGTCCATGGTCAAGCCAATGGACCAGGTGTTACGCAGCGGTTTGTTCGGCCCGTGGGACAAACCGGAGATCATCGAAAACCTGGAGCTGCCGCCGGGTGTCAACGTCAAGCGGGTGCCGCAGTGGGGCATCGACTCGTGGCTCTTCTTCCCGAACTTCATGCTGTTGATATGGGAGCCGGGCTGGTTTTTGACCTACCACTACTGGCCTACCGCGGTGGACAAGCACATCTTCGAATGCACACTGTATTTCGTTCCGCCGCGCAACGCGCGGGAACGGCTGGCTCAGGAGCTGGCCGCGGTGACGTTCAAGGAGTACGCGCTGCAGGACGCCAACACGCTGGAAGCCACCCAGACCATGATCGGCACCCGGGCCGTCAAAGAGTTCCTGCTGTGCGACCAGGAAGTCTTGATCCGCCATCTGCACAAGACGACCGCAGACTACGTGAAGGAGTACCGCAACAATGGCCACCGCAAGCAAGCTTCCGTCTGAATTCGCAGACCTGGAGCCGTATTTGGACTGGGACCTGCCCACCGAGCCGGAGCGATACGCCAAGCGGCTGGCGTCGACCATGCCCGAGATGCAGGAGTTCTACGACACCGCGTTCCCCCGCCTGAACGACGTGATCGCCTACTGTGACAAGTTCCCGTTGGACGACCTGCCCGAGGACGCCCGCACGCTCATGCACATGATGCAGTCGCTGATCATGGTGTCGTTCCCCATCGAAGCGTGGAAGCAGCCGCGCGTCCCCGACAGCGGCGCCGCGTGGGTGGAATTGATCAAGGAACCGGTGATCTGAGCTGTGTTGACGCTCAAGGCAGCTGGGCTTCTCGACGTCGATGCCGGCGAGATCACGCGGCCGGGGGTGTTGCGTATCGACGGCGAGCGGATCGTCGGTGTCGGCGGCGCACCGGACGGTGACGTTCTCGACCTCGGCGATCAGATCCTGCTGCCCGGGCTGATGGACATGGAAGTCAACCTGCTGATGGGCGGCCGCGGGGAAAAGCCCGGGCTGTCCCAGGTTCAGGACGACCCACCGACCCGCGTATTGCGCGCGGTCGGTAACGCTCGTCGGACGCTGCGCGCAGGCTTCACCACGGTGCGCAACCTCGGGCTGTTCGTCAAGACCGGCGGCTATCTGCTCGACGTGGCGCTCGGCAAGGCCATTGACGCCGGCTGGATCGACGGCCCGCGGGTGGTGCCGGCCGGGCATGCGATCACCCCGACCGGCGGGCATCTGGATCCGACGATGTTCGCCGCGTTCGCACCGCACGTGCTGGACCTGACCGTCGAGGAGGGCATCGCCAACGGCATCGACGAGATCCGGCGGGCGGTGCGCTACCAGATCAAACACGGTGCCCAGCTGATCAAGGTGTGCTGCTCGGGCGGTGTCATGTCGATGACGGGACCGCCCGGCGCCCAACACTATTCCGACGACGAACTGCGCGCCATCGTCGACGAGGCGCATCGGCGGGGCCTGCGGGTCGCCGCGCACACGCACGGCGCCGATGCGGTCAGGCATGCCGTGGCAGCGGGCATCGACTGCATTGAGCACGGCTTCTTGATCGACGACGACGCAATCGCGATGATGGTCGAGCACGGCACCTTCCTGGTCACCACCCGCCGGCTGGCCGACGCGATGGATGTCTCGCATGCCCCGCCCGAGCTGCAGGAGAAGGCCGCCGAGATGTTCCCCCGGGCGCGAAAGTCGGTGCTGGCGGCGTATGAAGCCGGCGTCAAGATTGCGGTCGGCACCGACGCCCCGGCAATTCCGCATGGCCGCAACGCCGACGAGCTCGTCACGCTGGTGGAGCTGGGTCTGCCGCCGCTGGCGGTGCTGCGGGCGGCGACGGTCACGGCGGCCGAACTGATCGACGTCACGGACCGGGGACGGCTGGCCGAGGGTTTGCTCGCCGACGTCATCGCCGTGCCGGGAGATCCGTTGTCCGACATCAGCGTTACCCAGAATGTGCAGTTCGTCATGAAAGGCGGCAAGGTGTATGCCAACAAGAACTGACGACCTCGTCGAGATTCAGCAGCTGCTCGCCCGCTACGCGGTCACCATCACTCAGGAAGACATCGACGGGCTGGTGCAAGTGTTCACCCCGGACGGCACGTACAGCGCCTTCGGCGAAACGTATTCTCTCGACCGGTTTCCCGTGCTGGTGGATGCCGCGCCCAAGGGCTTGTTTTTGACCGCAACACCGGTGATCGAGTTGGACGGCGACACTGCGACCGGAACGCAACCGCTGTGCTTCATCGACCATGCCACCCACGACATGCGGATCGGCTACTACAACGACACCTATGTGCGCACTGCCGACGGCTGGCGGCTGAAAACCCGTGCGATGACGTTCATCCGGCGCAGCGGCGCACACGACTCCGGCCGGCCCCATGCCGTCGGGCGTCCACCTGCATGAAAGTCGACCAGTTCCGGGCCGATCTGCGGGCCTGGCTCGACGACAACGACCTGACCCCGGGGCCGGATCGTTCCCTGCAAGGCCAGATGCGCCAGTTGGCACGCGTGCATCGAGCGCTGTACGACGCCGACTGGATGCGATACGGCTGGCCGGTCGAAGTCGGCGGATTAGGCGGTCCCGCAATACTTCGCGCGGTCGTCGGCGAGGAGGTCGTCGGCCGCGGTCTGGCCGAGCCGGGCCCCTATTCGATGGTCGAGGTCCTTGCCCCGACGATGATCGATTATGCGCCAAGAGAACTGGCCGCGGAAATGGTGCCGCGGCTGCTGTCCGGCCGCGAGCAATGGTGCCAGGGCTTTTCGGAACCGGGTTCGGGCAGCGATCTGGCGTCGCTGTCCACCCGCGCGGTACCGGATGGCGATAACTGGATTGTCAACGGGCAGAAGGTGTGGACGAGCTTCGCGCAGTACTCGACCCGGTGTGTGCTGCTGACCCGCACTGCGTCCGGCCATGAGGGGATCACGGCGTTCTTCGTGGACATGGACACCCCGGGCATCACCGTTCGACCGCTGCGCACCATGCACGGCGTCGACGAGTTCTGCGAGGTGTACTTCGACGACGTGGTAATCCCCGGCGACCGGATGCTCGGCAAGCCGGGCGACGGCTGGCGGCTGGCGATGGACTTGCTGCCGTTCGAACGGTCCACCTGTTTTTGGCAGCGCATCGCCTACTTGTATGCCCGCTTCGACCGGCTGATCGCAGAGGCGACCGATACCGACGACTCCGCTTTGGGGGCAGCGTTTTTGGCGTTACATACGCTGCGTTGCCGGTCCCGCGCCACGTTGCACCGGCTCGCCGACGGTGCGCGGCTGGGGCCGGAGACCTCGATCGACAAGGTCTTGCTGGCCGGCGCCGAGCAGCGCCTCTACGACACGGCCCGCGACCTGCTGCCCGGTGTGGTCGAACTCGACGAGTCGGAGTGGCGCACCGAGTTCCTGTATTCCCGCGCGGCGACCATCTACGGCGGCACCGCCGAGATCCAGCGCAACATCATCGCGCGCCGGCTGTTGGATCTGGGCAAGGAGTGAGCGTGGACACCGAATCCTGGCAGCTGCTCGAGGAGGGGTTGCGCAAGACGATGGCCACGGCGTCGGGCGGAGAGCTCGACGCGGCATTGAGCGACCTCGGCTGGCTCGACATGCTCGACGAAATGCCCGATACCGCAATCCCGTTGGTGTTCCGGCTGCTCGGCGAAACCGGTGCGCACGCGCCGGTGCTCAACGACGTGGTACTGCGCGCCGCCGGACGCGTCGGCGGCGGAACCGTGCCGCTGCCGTATGCGGGCGGTGCTTGGGTCGTCTGGGAACGCAAGGGGCTGCCCGGTCCGGCACTCGGCGGCGACCTGCCGATACAGCGAGTGACCGACGGCGAACCGGTGCCGCTGGCCGCCGGCCGGCAAGCGCTGGGCTGGTGGCTGGTCGGCACCAGTCGGTCGATGCTGTCGCTGGCCCGCCAACACGCTTTGGACCGCGTGCAATTCGGCCGGCCGGTTGCGTCGTTTCAGGCGATCCGGCATCGGCTGGCGGAAACCCTCGTCGCGGTCGAGGGCGCGGAGGCCACGCTGCTGGCCGCGTCCGACGACCTGGGTTGCCTAATGGGCAAAGCTGCGGCCGGCCAGGCCGCATTGACCGCCGCCCGGCACTGCCAGCAGGTGCTGGGCGGGATCGGCTTCACCGCCGAGCATGAGCTCCACCGCCACGTGAAGCGTGCCCTGGTGCTGGACGGATTGCTCGGCAGCGCACGGGAACTCACGCGGGAGGCTGGAGCCATCCTGCGGGCCCAGGGCTCTGCACCGCGTTTGGTGCGACTGTGAATCTGACGACGCGACACGCCGTGGCAGCGTCGGCAGATGCACACTCGCGCGGGAATCAACCGCGCGGCAGGCCCAGGATCCGTTGGGCGATGATGTTGCGCTGGATCTCCGACGTGCCGCCGGCGATCGTGCCGGCGAAGCTGCGAAAGTACCGATCGAACCAACTGCCGTGGTGGGCATCGAGGTTCAGCGGCGCGCACGGACCGGTGACGTCGGGGTGAACCAGTCCGTCGACGCCCGCAGCATTGAGCGCATGCTCGGAAGCAACCTGCACGGCCTCCGATCCCAGCAGCTTCAGCACCGACAGGCCCGCCACATCCTCCTCACCGCGGTCAGCGCGGGCAAGCGCCGCAGACCCGAGCAGACTCAATGCCTCGAAATCCATGGCCAGCGTGGCATATTGGTCGCGCTGCAGCATCCGCAACGGACGGAAATCGACAGTCAATTCACGCAGCCGGTCGGCGTAACTCAGCCAGAGCATCGTGCGCTCATGTCCGAGCGAGCCGTTGGCCACCCGCCACCCATCGCCCAGAGGCCCGACTAGATTCTCGACCGGGACCCGCGCATCGCTGAAGAACACCTCGTTGAAATCGACGTCGTCGCGCTGCGACGCCGACGCGAACGGCCGGCGCGTCACGCCGGGAGTATCGGTCGGGATCAGCAATACGCTGATGCCCTTGTGTTTTGGCGCGTCCGGATCGGTGCGCACGAACGTCAGCAGCACGTCGGCGTCGTGGGCGCCCGACGTCCAGACCTTCTGCCCGTTGACCACGAAGTGATCTCCGTCGCGGACCGCCCGCGTGCGCAACGAGGCTAGATCCGATCCCGCGCCGGGCTCGCTCATTCCCAACGCGGCGGTCATCTCGGCGCGCAGAATCGGTACCGCCCACCGCTGCTTTTGCTCGTCGGTCCCGAACGAGAGCACCGATGCCGCGATGATCCCGATGCCCTGCGGATTGAAGCTCTGGTAAACCCGTCGCCGCGACAACTCCTGCAAGTGCACGTACTGCTGCAACACCGTGGCGTTGCGTCCGCCGAACTCCGGCGGATTGCCCGGCAGCAGCCAACCGTGGTCGAACAACAGCCGCTGCCAGCGCCGCGCCCACTCCGGAATGTGCGATGTCGAGCGGGGGCGCTCGACCGCACACGCCTCGTCGGGCAAATTCTCGTCGAGAAACGCGACGAATTCGGACCGGAACGCCTCGACCTCGGCGTCAAACGTCAGCTGCACGGATTCTCCTCGGCCGGAAGTCCCAGGCCGCCCGCAGTTGAGAATTTCGCTTCCGCGGACACGGCAAAGAGAATACTATTCTCATGATGAGAAAGTTACAATCTCGGACACGTCGTCCGTGAGGGGGTCTAGACACCAATGGCACGGCGTTCTCCGGTACAGTCCAATCATGTTCTCCCCTCACGGCAATCGTCCGGGCCGCCGGTGACAAGCCCAAGCGAAGAGCCTGCCTGGAAGCAGCGCGCGGTCGAGCGGTCGATCAAGACGGCGAAGCTGCGGGCGGCGCAGCGCGTTCAACGCTTTCTGGACGCCGCCCAGGCCATCATCATCGAAAAGGGCAGCACGGACTTTACCGTTCAGGAGGTCGTGGACCGCTCCCGGCAGTCGCTGCGGAGCTTCTACCTGCAGTTCGACGGCAAGCACGAGCTGCTGCTGGCCCTGTTCGAAGACGCGCTGAGCCGGTCGGCCGACCAGATTCGCGCCGCGACCGCCAGCCACGAAGAACCGCTCGAGCGGTTGAAGGTCGCCGTCGAGTTGCTGTTCGAGGCCTCGCGCCCCGACCCGACGGCCAAGCGGCCGCTCTTCACCGACTTCGCACCGCGGTTGCTGGTTTCACATCCTGCCGAGGTGAAAGTGGCCCATGCGCCGCTTCTGGCATTGCTGACCGAGCTGATGGAAGAGGCCAACACTGCCGGGCAGCTGCGCGCCGGCATCAACCCCAAGCGGATGGCCGCGATGACCATGCAGACCGTGATGTTCATCGCCCAGTCCAGCGGCGGCACCGACGATGCGACGGTCCACCCCATCACCGCCGACGAAGTATGGGACTTCTGCTCACGGGGATTCGTGGGCGAGAAGTAGGTTACCGAATAGCGAGAACTAGGTTCACATCGACCGGGTGCCCGGCTGCTGTGGGGACGACGACATGGCCGAGGCGGCGGCCGACGCCTCGATCGGGCGGCGTGCTGCCGGCCTCTTGCGCCCAGGAGGCGCCGCTGCGTTTCACGCAGTGATGATCTGACACAGCGGAATTCGTTCACATATCGCACCATCATCCGGATTCTGAGAAGGTAATTCTCTGATAATGAGAGCCTGAGATGACAGAAACGGATTCGTCATTGACACTTCCCTGTCACGGGTGACAGAGTTCAGGGCAATAGGGACGGCAGATCCCGCGAGAACGTGGTTCCGGTGAGAGGCAGCAACACCCGTGACAGTCAGCGCTACCAGCGAGGCCTATTACGACCCGTACAACCCCGAACTCAATGCCGACCCCTACCCCATGTTTCGGCGGCTTCGCGAGGAAGCGCCGCTGTACTACAACGAACAGCACGACTTCTACGCGCTGAGCCGGTTCGCCGACGTCGACGACGCACTGGTCGACCATGAAACGTTCAGCTCGGCGCGCGGGGCGATCCTCGAGTTGATCAAGGCCAACATCGAAGTCCCTTCCGGCGTCTTGATTTTCGAGGATCCACCGGTCCACGACATCCACCGCAAGCTGCTCGCCCGGATGTTCACGCCGCGCAAGATCAACGAGCTGGAAAGCAAGATCCGCGACTACTGTGTGCGCTGTTTGGATCCGCTGGTCGGCGCCGACCGGTTCGACTTTGTCGCCGATCTCGGCGCCCAAATGCCCATGCGGGTGATCGGGATGCTGCTGGGTATCCCCGAATCCGACCAGGAAGCCATCCGGGATCGCTCGAACGCCACGATGCGCACCGAAGAAGGCAAGCCGATGGATATCGCGCAGAATGGCTTCGACACCGGTGAGGCCTTCGCCGCCTACATCGACTGGCGCGCCGAGCACCCGTCCGACGACATCATGACCGAGTTGCTCAACGTCGAATTCGAGGACGAGACCGGCACCACCCGCCGTCTGACTCGCGACGAACTGCTGATCTATGTCAATGTGGTGGCGGGCGCGGGCAACGAGACCACCACCCGCCTGATCGGCTGGACCGGCAAGGTTTTGGCCGAACACCCAGACCAGCGGCGCCAACTCGTGGAGGACGTGTCGTTGATTCCGCGGGCCATCGAGGAGTTGCTGCGCTTCGAGCCGCCGGCTCCGCATGTAGCGCGCTACGTCACCCGGGACGTCGAGTATTACGGCCAGACTGTGCCGGCGGGCAGCGTGATGATGATGCTGATTGGCGCTGCCAACCGCGATCACCGCCAATTCCCGCCCGATGGCGACGTTTTCGACATTCACCGCGAGCTGCGCCAGCACCTGTCGTTCAGTGTTGGCACGCACTACTGCCTGGGCTCGGCGCTGGCCCGTCTGGAAGGGCGGATCGCCTTGGAGGAGGTCTTGAAGCGCTTCCCCGAGTGGGACGTCGACCTCACCGGGGCCAAGCTGTCTCCGACGTCCACGGTGCGGGGCTGGGAATCGATGCCGGCTGTGATCGGCTGAGCCACTGGAGAAATGAGGTAACGATGGCAGGGCGAGTCGAAGGCAAGGTCGCGTTCATCACCGGCGCGGCGCGCGGTCAGGGCCGCAGCCACGCGGTGCGGTTGGCGCAGGAGGGCGCCGACATCATCGCGGTGGACATCTGCAAGCAGATCGACAGCGTGCAGATTCCGCTTTCCACACCGGAAGACCTCGCGGAGACCGCCGACCTGGTCAAGGGCCTCAACCGCCGCATCTACACCGCCGAAGTCGACGTGCGGGACTACGACGCGCTGAAGGCTGCGGTCGACGCCGGCGTTGAGCAGCTCGGCCGGCTGGACATCATCGTCGCCAACGCCGGTATCGGCAACGGCGGCGCGACGCTGGACAAGACCAGCGAGCGCGACTGGACAGACATGATCGACGTTAACCTGTCCGGGGTGTGGAAGAGTGTGAAAGCCGGTGTGCCCCATATACTTGCGGGCGGGCGCGGCGGTTCGATCATCCTGACCAGTTCGGTCGGGGGGCTGAAGGCCTACCCGCACACCGGCCACTACGTCGCCGCCAAGCACGGCGTGGTGGGGCTGATGCGGACGTTCGCAGTTGAGTTGGGCCAGCACATGGTTCGGGTCAATTCCGTGCACCCCACCAATGTGAACACGCCGTTGTTCCTCAACGAACAGACGATGAAGCTGTTCCGGCCGGACCTGGAGAACCCCGGCCCCGACGACATGAAGGTCGTCGCGCAGATGATGCACACGCTGCCGATCGGCTGGGTGGAGCCGGAGGACATCAGCAATGCGGTTCTGTTCCTGGCCTCCGACGAATCGCGCTACATCACCGGCGTCACCCTTCCGGTTGATGCGGGCAGCTGCCTCAAGTAGCTAAAGTCCCGTCTATGGACGGGTTTGAGCGACGTGGCGCGGTCATCACCGGCGGCGCGAGCGGCATCGGCTTGGCCACCGCCCGCGAGCTGGCTCGCCGCGGGGCCGGGGTGGTGCTCGGTGACATCGAACAAGGTGCGCTCGATACCGCCGTGAGCGGTCTGCGCGACGACGGGTTCGAGGCGCACGGTGTCGTCTGCGACGTCCGGCACCGCGACGACGTCGTTCATCTGGCCGACGAAGCGTTCCGGATGCTCGGCGGCGTCCATGTGGTCTTCAACAACGCCGGTGTCGCGGTGGCCGGGCCGATCGCGCAGATGTCGCACGACGACTGGCGCTGGGTGATCGACGTCGACCTGTGGGGCCCGATTCACGGCGTCGAGGCCTTCTTACCCCGTCTCCTCGCGCAGGGCGAAGGCGGCCACCTGCTGTTCACCTCGTCGTTCGCCGGGCTGGTGTCCAATGTCGGGCTCGGGCCGTATTCCGTTGCCAAGTACGGCGTTGTCGCGCTCGCCGAGGCGCTCGCGCGTGAGGTCCGGGCCGACGGCATCGGGGTGTCGGTGCTGTGCCCGATGCTGGTCGCCACCAATATCGGCCACTGCGAGCGCAACCGCGGCGCCGACTACGGAACGGCGGCGACGCAACCGGTTTCAGAGCCGGTCACCGTCGGCCAAGACGCTGTCCTCGCCGCCGACGACGTCGCTCGGCTGACCGTCGAGGCGATACTCGCCAACCGGCTCTACATCCTGCCGCACGCGGCCTCGCGCGATTTGATCCGCCGACGGTTCGAGCGCATCGACCGCACCTTCGACGACCAGGCCGCCGACGGCTGGGCGTATTAGCCAGGACCCAGTTGCGGCCGGCCGGTTCGGGGATGGCGGTACCAGCCGCCGGCGGCATGTGTTCCGCCGTCGACGTGGATGGTCTCGCCGGTGATGTAGCTCGCCATATCGGATGCGAGAAATACTGCGGCTGCGGCGATCTCGTCGACTGTCCCGGCTCTGCCCAGCGGGATGACGTTAGCGATATCCGGGCCGAAAGCGCCGAGGTTGGCCAGCCCTTCGGTTAACGTGATGTCGGGTGCAAGCGCGTTGACCCGGATGCCGTGCGGGGCGAGTTCGAACGCCGCGGTCTTGGTGTAGTTGATGACGCCGGCCTTGGCGGCGGCATATGCGGCGTAGCCGGGCGCGGCGCGCACACCCTCGATCGACGTCAGGTTGACGACGCTGCCGGGCACCCCCGCGGCGACCAACTGCCGCGCCACCCGCTGGGTGCACAGCAGCACGTGCCGCAAGTTGGCCTTGTACAGTGCGTCCCAACCGTTTTCGCTGGTTTCGAGCAGCGACGAGGAGAACGTCCCGCCGGCATTGTTGACCAGGATCGACACCGGCCCTAACTCGTCGGCCGTGCGCTGCAGCGCCGCGTCGACCTGACCCGTGTCGCGCACGTCGGTCACGATGCCCAGCGCTCCGATCGATTCGGCGGCTGACGCGCAGCTGTCGGCGTCACGCTCCCAGATCGCCACCGACGCGCCGAAGGCCGCCAGCCCGGCGGCGATCCCGCGCCCGATGCCCGCTCCGCCACCGGTGACCACTGCGACCCGGCCGGTCAGCTGGATGTCGGACGGGCTGATAGCCACAGTCGTTATCCCGCAGCCGCTGTCGCGATGTACTGGTCGGCGAACCTGGCGATGCCGTCGAGTGCTTCACGGGTCCGCTGCCACGGTGAAACGATGAGCCGGTCGATGCCGGCGTCGGCGGCGCGGCGCACGTCGTCCGCCGACGAGATCGGCACCGACGTGGTGACATGTGGTTTGCCGCTGCGCCCGTGGTCGGTCCACAGCCGGGTCAGCGTGCGCACCGAGTCCGGTATCCGGTCCAAGGTGTGGTTCATCGGCAGCCAGCCGTCGCCGAATCGGGCCACCCGGCGCAGCGCGGCCTTGCCGTCGCCGCCGATGTGCAGCGGCGGCCCGCCCGGCTGTATCGGCTTGGGCTCGAACATCACTTCGCAGAAATCGAAGAAGCGGCCGTGGTGTTCGATGCTGGGTTGGGTCCACAACGCCCGGCACACCTGCAGCGCCTCGTCGACACGGGCACCGCGGCTGTCGAAGTCCAGCCCGACGGCGTCCCATTCCTCGCGCAGCCAGCTCGCCCCGACGCCGAAGTCGAAGCGGCCGCCGGACACGATGTCGAGCGTGGCGGCGGCGCGGGCGCTGACGAACGGATGACGCAGACCGATGTTGTAGACGTAGGTGCCCAACCGGATGGTGCTGGTCTGCGCGGCAAGGAAAGACAGGTAGTTCAGCGCGTCGAAGATCGGCGTCTGCGGCGGGACCGGCGGATGGGTATCGCCGTCGTGCGGGCTGCCGCTCATCGCGGCGGGCAGCACCAGATGCTCGGGCAGCCACACCGACTCGAACCCCAACTCCTCGGCCCGCTTGGTCAGGTCCGGCCACACGCCTGGATGCGCACGGGCCAGCGGAATCCCGAACTTCATTGAGCTTTCACCCTTCTCGCGGCGCCCGGTGTGGTACCGATGATGCCATCGGCCTCCAACTGGTCGATTTCGGCCTCACTCAAGCCGAGTTCGCCGAGCAGCTCGTGGTTGTGCTGGCCGAGCAGCGGCGCCGGCTGCACATGGAACCGGTCCGGGCCATCGGACAACCGCATCGGCACGGTGCTGTGCGGAACCGTTGGGTTCACCTGGTGCCCGACGTCTTCGAAGAAGCGGCGAAATGCCAACTGCGGCAACTCGGTTTGACGGTGCGGCTGCATCACTTTCGCCACTGGCACGCCGGCGTCCCAGAGGCAACGGACGATCTCGTCGCCGCTGCGTCCCTCGCACCAGGCGGCCAAGTGCTGATCGATCAGGTCGTGCAGCGCTCGACGGCCGGCCGCGGTGGCCAGCTCGGGATCGGTGGCCCAGGCCGGCCTGTCCAGCGCCTCGCACAAACCAGTCCACTGCTCGTCGGTCGCCACGGCGATTGCCACCCAGCTGTCGAGGCGCCCGAATTCGTCGACGTCGGCGGTGCGGTACAGGTTCTGCGGCGCCGCCGTCGGCCCGCGATTACCTGCCCGCTCCAGCAGTGCCCCGTACGCCGAGTACTCGATGACCTGCTCGGCGGCGACGTTGACCGCCGCGTCGACCATCGCGGCTTCCAGCAACACGCCCTGACCGGTGCGGCGCCGATGTTCGAGTGCCAGCAGCAGCGCGTTGAGCGCATGCACCCCGGCGTTGGGGTCCCCGACCGAATAAGGCTCGTAGGGGTTGCGGTCGGGATAGCCGGTCAGCCAGCTCAACCCGGATGCGGCCTCGATCACGTAAGCGAACGCCGGGTTGTCGCGCCACGGACCGTCAAGACCGAACCCCGGCATGCGCACCAGAATGGCGTCGGGCCGCAGCTCTTGCACCGCGGCGAAGTCCACCCCGATCTGGTCGAGCACCCGCGGGGTGAAGTTCTCGACGATCACGTCGGATGTTGCGATGAAGCGGCGCAACAGATCCCGGCCTGCAGAGGTCTGCAGGTCCAGCGTCACGCCCTTTTTGTTGGTGTTCAGCGCGGAGAAGATCGGCGAGCGTTCCCACCACTGCTCTTCGGTCATCGGGATGCCGGCGATCAGCCGGGTACCGTCGGGTTTGCCGGTGGATTCCACGTGGACGACCTCGGCGCCGAGCATCGCCAGGTAATGCGTGCAGCAGGGGCCGGCCCAGAAGGTGGTCATGTCGAGTACACGTAATCCGCTGAACGGCAAGCGATTCGACGCGTGCCCGCAAACCTTCCGTGCCGACTCACTAGCGTGACGGTACTGCGCGGTGTGCTCACCGAGTCGCGGGGCGGGTGCCGGCGCCCGCAGGATTGAAGGCGTCATCCGGTAGGGGTGGTCGGGTTGGGTAAAACCGTCGCGAGGATTCGTGGTGAACGTTCGCCGCTGCCGGAAGTGGTCGAGTCCGGTGATGTTGGCGCCGTTGGCCACTGGCGAGTTGGGGATCCGAAATGCGGTGGCCAGCTCGCGGATCTCGTCGACGGTGTGGCTCGCCACCCAGTCATAGATCTCGTCGGCTTTCTCGTTGGCCTGCTCGGTGATCGAAAGCGGCGATTCCTCGTCGATCCATTCCTGGTGGCCGGTCATCGCGCACAGGTCGAACCACTGCTGGGCGGTTCCGCAGCCGACGTCGACCAGGCCGTCTTTGGCGCGCGCGATGCCGGGGACGGTGAGCTTGCGCGCGTCCCGCCATGGTCTGCCGAGCATTTCGAAGTAGGTGACGGGGTAATAAGTGAGACCCAGGACCGCCGTTTCCAGCATGGACAGATCTATGAGCTGGCCGCCGCGCCGAAGAAAGGCCAGCGTCGCGGCGCTGGCATAGGCCCCGGCGAAGTACTCCCCGACCTGGCCGCCGACGTACACCGGCGCGCGGTCCGGGGAGCCCCGGCCCAGCCCGACGATGCCACCCGACCACGCCTGCAGCGTGAATTCGGTAGCTGGCCGGTCCCGCCACGGGCCGCTCAGCCCGAACGGGGTGATCGCGGTGACGACGAGATGCGGGTGAGCGCGGTGCATTTCGGCCGGCGCGAACGCGTGGGCGATCGTCGAGCCGCACGACCACACCACGGCGT
Organism: Mycobacterium branderi; assembly: GCF_010728725.1. Classification (NCBI taxonomy): domain Bacteria; kingdom Bacillati; phylum Actinomycetota; class Actinomycetes; order Mycobacteriales; family Mycobacteriaceae; genus Mycobacterium; species Mycobacterium branderi. Next base: position 2,268,275 of record NZ_AP022606.1, on the reverse strand, counting down.
CCGCCAATGCCAGCAGCCCGTTCACGAAGTCGACGTCGGTCGCGGGGTCGGCGACCACGCTGTGCTTGGAGCAGGCCAGGAAGCTGAACAGCGCGCCGTCGCTCTCGGTGTGAGCGCCGGACGCCGACCACCGTCGCAGCGGATCTCCTTGTGGTGATTCGACTTTGATCACCCGGGCACCGCCGTCGGCCAGCAGTTTGGTGCAGTAGGCGCCGGCGATACCGCTGGACAGGTCGACGACCGTGTAGCCGTGCAGCGGCGCCACGGCTACTTCTTCTTCTTGCGACTGGACTTGCTCAACCGGAACTCCGGCGGAAACTTGGCATCGTTGTCCTTGACCGCGTCGGTGAGCCCGGCGTCGATCGCGTCGTCGAGCATCAGGTCGTCGCCGTCGGAGGTGACACCGCTGCCCATCGATTCGAAGAACGCGCTGAGCAGGCTGCCCATGTATTCGCCCTGGTGCTGCTTGAACACCTCGAAGAACATCTTCTGCATGAAGACCGTGTCGGTGGGTCGGTTGCGTGCGCACGCCAGCGCGTACTTGGAGACTTCATCCTCCAGCTGGTCTCGCGGCACCACCTTGTTCAAGAAGTTGCACGCGAACATCTCGTCGGCGGTGAAAGGCCGTCCGGTGAAGACCATTTCCTGAAACTTGCGCAGCCCCATCGTCTGGATCCAGGTCCACATTCGCGGGCCCCAGCCGTAATAGCGGAACGACGGGTGGCCGAACAGCGCGTCGTCGCTAGCGATCACCAGGTCGGCGTCGGCGGCCTGGTAGAAATGCCAGCCGTAGCAATAGCCCTTCGCCTCGACGATGCTGATCTTCTTCAGCTCCTGTAGCGGGCGGTTGCCGGCCTGCGAGTTGGCATACCACGCGCTGATCGTCGCTCCGTGGCGGAACGATCCCTTCGGCGGGTATTGGACGCCGTCATCCTCGAGCCGCAACTCGGCAAGCCGGAAGGCCGCCGAGTCCTGGCCTTCCATGAACTCGGGAAGGTCTGCGCCGCTGCCGAAATCGTCGCCGACACCGCGGATCACGACAACCTTGACGTCGTTGTCGACGGTGGCGCCGCGGAGCAGATCCGCGTAGCGCAGCCGTGCGGCGGCCGTGGGCGCATTGAGGAATTCGGGACGGTTGAACGTGATCGTCGCGATCTTGGTCTTGGGGTCTTTCGCGTAGAGGATGATCTCCTCCGGCGAGGGACGGTTGTCAGGCATGGACGACGCCCTGCCAGGACGGGCTGGTGGTGAGTACCTCGGGACCGTCCGCGGTGACCAGCACCGCCTCGCGGCCGAACACCGCGCCGACCCCACGCTCCCAGACGTAGCCGGTTACCGCGAGCACCATGCCCGGTTCCAGCCGGTCCTCTGCGGCGGTCGCCGGCAGATGCGCCGACACCACCGGCGGGTCGAAGCCCATCCCCAGCCCGCGGGCCACCGGCATCGGCGGCAGCGGCTCTCCCGCGGCGTGATACGCCGACAGCAGCTCCGCGGCCGGCGCGTTCGGCTGACAGGCGTCAAAAAGCCTGCCCCACAGCAACTCCCACCGTCGATACAACTCGGCGGCGCCGTCTGCTTCGCCGACGGGCCAGGTGCGGCCGACCTCGCCGGTGTAGCCGCCGCCGAGCACGCCCGCGGAAAACGCCACCAGGTCGCCCGCCCGCACCCGGCCGTCGTCGCTGCCGCGCCGCCACGGGTGCTCCCGCGACGTCACCCACGCGGCGTCCTGCGTGGACGGGGTGCTCACCCCGCCGGCCGTCATCGCCTCCAACAGCACACCGGCCAAGGTCTTTTCGGCAATCCCGGGACGCAACTCGGCCACCGCCGCCGCCAGTGCCTGCTCGGCGACCCGGATGGCATCGCGCAAGGCGGCCACCTCCTCGGGAGTCTTGACGCGCCGGGCTGCACGCATGGCCGCCTCGCCGTCGACCAACTCGGCGTTGGGGAACGCCACCGGCAGCAGCTGGGCGAATGCCGGCGAAAGCGCATCGGTACCAACACGTTTCGCCTCGCCCGCGCCGTCGATGCCCTGCAACACCGAGATGGTGTTCATCGGGTTCCAGGCGATGCCGTAGAGATTCTCGTGGGGGATGTCGTCGGGCACACCCTCGTCCCAGGTGGACAGCAGATGGATGGCCCCGGTTTGCCGCACGACGACGCACGTCGGCCCGAACGGGCGGGTGCCGGCCACCCACAGTTGCGGCGCCCCCGCGACATAGCGGACGTTGGCTTGCCGCCCGAGCACCAGCACGTCGAGATCGTGCGCGTCCATCTGGGCCAGCGCGCGCTCGCGACGCCCGCAGCGCAGCGCCGGGTCGTCGGGCAGAACCTCAGTGGCCATAAGGGTCATAGGGGTAGTCGGTCAACCGGATCCAGCCTTCCTCGGTGATGACGATGATCTCTTCGCTGCGGTAGCCGCCGGTGCCGTCCTCCCACACCACCGGCTCGAGCACCAGCACCATTCCCGGCTCGAACACGAAGTTCTCGTCGAACTCGTCGCCGAGATCGGTTCCGATCATGGGTGTTTCGGCGGCGTTCACGCCGATCCCGTGCCCCAGGTAGAAGTGCGGCAGCCATGGCCGACTGCCGCCGTTGGCCTTCGTCGCAGCCCGGCCCAACTCCGCCGCCGTCGCGCCGGGCCGGGTCACCTCGAGCACCGCGGTCATGATCTCCTGCCACCGGTGAAACTGCGCCTGCTGGCGTGGTGTCGGCTCGCGGCCCACCACCCAGGTGCGGCCGAAATCCGAGCAGTAGCCGAAGTAGGTGATCGACACGTCGGTCCACAGCACGTCGCCGGCGGCCAGCTCCCGCTCGGTTGTCAACAGCGGCAACGCCAAATCGCCGTGGGTGGTCCATACGCCGTCGGCCTTGCTCGGGGGCATCACCTGCCAGATCGGTTCGAGCATGCTGGCCATCGCGCCCAGCTCGAACGCCCGCCGCATGAAACCGGCGGACAGGTCGATCTGCCGAATTCCCGGCGCCAGTGCGGCCTGCACGTCGACCATCGCCTGGTCGGTGATCCGGCACGCGGTGCGAATGCAGGCCAGTTCGTCAGGGGTCTTGATGAGCTTGGCGGCGCCGATGACCTGAGCCGCGTCAACGGGCCGGCCCGCCCGGAACAGCCGCTGCTGCGCGCGGCGCATCGCCCCGGTCAACTCGTCAACGGCCACAACCGCATCCGCGGGAACCAGTTCGGCCACAGTGCGCGCGAAGCTTTCCACGCCCTCGTCGAACTCCAGATACACCGGGCCGTGCAGATGGTCGGCGGGCAGCCCCGATTCCGACGACGCGCCCTCGCGGAACGGCAGGAACAGGTGGGGCCAGGGGTCGTCGGCCCGCACCACCGCGACGGGCCGCTCGACATAGGACAATCCCGCATCGCCCAACGGCCAGCTGACCCCCGTGGCGTAGACGACGTTGTTGTTGCCCAACAGGATCATCGCGTCCACACCACGATCGGCCATCGTGGCGCGCAGCCGTGCAGCGGTCTCGCGGCGCATCCGGTCAATATCCGGCGTGACCGGAATGTCGATCGCAGTGGTCACGAAAATGCCTCAGACACCCAAGAATTCACTGATGTTGCCGCTCACGATCTTTGCGGCGGCCTCGGAGCCGACGGCATCGACCACAGCGGCCAGCGACTTCTCCGAATAGCCGTAGGTGCTTTCGTTGTGCGGGTAGTCGGACGACCACATCACCTTGTCGACGCCGATCTTGTCGATGAGCTGCAGGCCCAGCGGATCCACCATGAACGACGCACTCATGTGCTTGTCCCAGTAGTAGCGCACGTCGTGCTCGACCGGCCGGTTGAACATGTGCTGATACGACGCGACCAGGTGCTCGGCGTCCTGCAGAGCCCATGGCACCCAGGCGATCCCGCCTTCGAACCACCCGATCCGCAGCTTGGGATGCCGGTCGAGGATGCCGGCGAAGATGTACTTGGCGAACGTCTCGCGGAACCCGTCGATGTTGATCATCATGCCGACGACCACACTGTTGAATTCGCACGGGGTTTTGGGCGGGGTCTCGCCGATGTGGTGAGTGACCGGCAGGCCGGCGTCCTCGATCTCGTCCCACATTGGGCTCATCGCGTCGCTGGCGTAGTCGATGACGTTGCCGTCGTCGTCCTTGCCAGGATTCAGCGGGAGCAGGAATGTCTTGAGGCCCAAGGATTTCAGCTCGGCAAGAGTGCGGCGGGTGCCTTTCGGGTCCCACCAGTTGATCAGCCCCGCACCATAGAAGTGACCCCCCGAGCGCTCCTGCAGCTCGGCGATGTACTCGTTGTAGATGCGGAACGAGAGCTCGCGAAGTTCCTTGTCCGGGTAGTGGAACAGCGCCAGGATCGCGTTGGGGAACGCCAGCTCCTTCTCGACGCCGTCGTCGTGCAGCTCCTGGATGCGCGCCTCGATGTTGGTGCTGCCGGCGCCCGGAAGGTCGTCGTACTGCATCAGCACCGCGCTGAAATCACCCGGCAAAAACGACTGCCCCTTGCGGCCGACCTGGTAGGCGCCGTCCTCGTACCAGATCCGCGGCGCCTTGTCCTTGAGGTTCTCCGGGAAACGCTCGTAGAAAATGTCCTCGGCCAGCGAAATGTGGTTGTCCGCAGAGAAAACCACCGTGCCTTCCGGCAGGCCGACGTTGCTGAGGTCGGCATGTCCGCGCCGATCCTTCGGAGCGCCGTAACCTCCGGGCGGGTAGAGCGAGACGGTGCTCGTCATGATGATCCTCCAATCGGATCGGCTCGGTTTTTCAGGGTAGTCATCTCACCAGGCCACCGGAAGCTCGTAGACGCCGTAGGCGAGGCGGTCGTGTTTGAACGGAATCTCCTCGATGGGCACGGCCAGCCGCAACGTCGGGATGCGGCGCAGCAGCGTATGGAAGACGATCTGCAGTTCGGCGCGGGCCAGCTGCTGGCCCACGCATTGATGTCTGCCGTAGCCGAACGCGACGTGCTGGCCCGCCGCCGGCCGCGACAGGTCGAGCTCTCCCGGCTCGGGGTACACCTTGGCATCCCAGTTCGCCGGCGCCAGATCGATGATGATGCCCTCACCGGCACGGATTGTCTCGCCGGCGATTTCGATGTCCTCGATCGCGACGCGGCGTTGGCCGTTTTGGATGATCGACAGGTAGCGCAGCAGCTCCTCGACCGCGTTGGCAACGACTTTCGGGTCGTCGCTGTCGCGAAGTTTCGCCAACTGCTCGGGGTTTTCCAGCAGCGCCAGCACACCGAGCCCGATCATGTTCGCGGTGGTCTCATGCCCGGCGATCAGCAGGCCGGTGCCCAATTGGGCGGCTTCGCGGACGCTGAGCTCGCCAGCCTTGACGCGCTCGGCCAGATCCGACACGGCATCCTCGGCCGGATTGTCCATCTTGGTCTGGACCAGGTCGGCCAGGTACTTCGCCAGTCCTGCCGCACCCTTGGCGGTGTCCTCCCCGGTCGCGTACCGGGCGAGCCCGATGTTGGCGTGGCGCTGAAAGAACTCGGCGTCTTCGTATGGCACGCCCAGCAATTGGCTGATCACCAACGACGGCACCGGCAGGGCCAGCGCGGTGACGATGTCGGCGGGCTGCGGCCCGGCCAGGATCGCGTCGATGTGCTCGTCGGTGATCTGCTGGATCACCGGCCGCAGGCCCTCAACCCGCTTGAACGTGAACGGCTTTGACAGCATTCGCCGGAACCGGGTGTGCTCCTCGGCGTCCGAGGTGAACACCGACCGGGGCCGCTTGTGCACGGTCGAGAGCATCCCCTCGTTCCAATGCGGAAAGCCGGGCCGACGGTCGTCGACGCTGACCCGTGAGTCGGCGAACAGCGACCGCACTTCGTCGTAGCCGGTGATCAGCCACGGTGTGCTGCCATCCCAAATGCGCACTCGCGAAAGTGGTTTCGATTTCGCCAGCGCCATGACGTCCGGCGGCGGCGCGAACGGGCAGCCAGCCTCGCGAGGCATCGGGTACTCCGAGATGGCCTCGGTGAGGGTGTCGGACACGTCTCACTCCTCGACGTAGATGGCGGATGCGGGGCAGCCCGCGGCGGCGCTGCGGGCACCCTCGGCCTGCTCGGGCGGTGGGTTTTCGTTGAGGAGCACGACGACGCCGTCTTCGTCGCGCTGGTCGAAGATCTCGGGAGCGCGCATCACGCAGTTGCCCGACGAAGCGCATTTGTCTTGGTCGACAATGACTTTCACCGCAGACTTCTTTCGCTTACCGGTGCCAGCCACAACCCCACGATCGCGTCGATGAGGCCGGACCCGGCGGCCTGCCAACTGGTGCGCGGCGCGGACCTGCTGGCCATTGCGCGTTCCCGGTCGGCGCAGGTATGCATCAGCAGATTGCGGGCCATCACGTTGCGTTCCACCCGGACGTCGATCGGCAACTCGGGAAGGCAACGGTTGATGCCGTCGATCACCTGAACCAGGGACGGCGAGGTGAGCGCGTCTTTGACGACGATGTTGTGGTAGGCCGGGTCCGTCATCACCTGGGCGGCGAAGCGGGCGTACCAGGTGGGATTGCCCAGCTCCGCAAGGTGATCGGTGAGCGGCCGCACCAGACAGGCCACCCAGTCCCGCATCTCGGTGGACTCGCCGATTTCGGCCACCATCTGCTCACGCAGGCGCTCGATGGGCACCCGGTGCTTGTGCTCGATCGCCCGCACCAGATCGGTTTTGGTGCCGAAGTGGTAGCCGACGGCGGCGTTATTGCCCTGCCCGGCAGCCTCGCTGACCTGCCGGTTGGACACAGCGAACACGCCGTGTTCGGCGAAGAGCCGCTCGGCCGCAGTCAGGATCGCCTCCTGCGTCGTGCTGGCCCGCTCGCTGCGCGCGGTCCTCGCCGTCGTCACGCGGGCTAGTCAACCCCTCCCTGCCCCATTAAGTCAAGCGATTGATTTAATCTTTTGGTGCACTGCGCCGGCGGATGGGTTTGCCGATCGAAGTCCCGCCGTCGACCGGCAGGACGGCGCCGGTGACGTAGCGGGCGCGATCGCCGGCGAAGTACAGGGCGGCCTCGGCGACATCGTCGGGCGTGCCCTCGCGCTGAAGGGGACGATCGGCGCGCATCTGCTCACGGGCCGCCCGTTCGAAGCGCTCGAGTTGTTCCGCCGACATGCCGCTCGCCGAGGAGGCCAGCAGCGGCGTGGGGATGCTGCCCGGGGCGATGCAGTTGACCCGAATGTCGTAGTGCGCCAACTCGATTGCGGCAGACTTGGTGAACTGGATGACCGCGGCCTTGGAGGCCCGATATGTCATCACCCCGCCGCCGGCCTGGATCCCGCCGATCGACGACACGTTGATGATCGAACCGCCACCGGCATCCGCCATCTGACGGGCGGCGTCGCGCGTGCCTGCCATGACGCCGAGCACGTTGACCGCCATCACCCGGTGGAAGTCGGCGAGGTCGTCCTCGAGGAAACTGCGGTGCATCCTGCTGGAAATGCCGGCGTTGTTGACCATGACGTCGAGGCCGCCGAACCGCTCGACCGCGTATGACACCAGCGCGCTGACCTCGTCCGGCTCGGCGGTGTCGGTGCGCCGGAAGGCGGCCTGCCCGCCATGTGCGCCGACAACCGCGCTCCCGCGGTCTGCGTCGATATCGCCGACGACCACCCGAGCACCCTCCGCCAGGAATCTCTCGACGATGCCGGCGCCGATACCCGATGATCCGCCAGTGACGATCGCGACCTTGCCGGCTAACTCGTTGACCACATCGAAGAGTTAATCGGCGCGCCATCGGTTAAGTCAAGCGACTGATTTAGCGGGCAGCGCAGGCCCGCTACCGCTGTTCGCTGAAAAACCATCTCGAGTTCTCGACTGGGAGGTCGTGCTGCTGATACGTTCGCCTCGGTGGGGCCCTTGATCAACTATGCGTCTGTGCGGTGCCGGCCGGAGTGGTTCGGGCGGGCGGCAGACGCGGTGAAAGTTGTCGTCATCGTTCGAAGGAGCTGAGTTGAAACTCAACGGAGTTGGCACCGCGCTGGGTGTCATGGCCACCGGTGCACTGGTGTTGTCAGGGTGCGGTAGCGACAACAGCGCCAACCAGGGCGCGCCGACATCGGGTTCGTCGTCCGCGGCGTCGTCAGCGAACGTAAACTGCGGCGGGACCAAGACGCTCAAGGCCAGCGGTTCCACCGCCCAGGCCAACGCGATGGCCCGCTTTGTCAACGCGTTCGAAACTGCATGTCCAGGCCAGACACTCAACTACACCGCCAACGGTTCGGGCGCCGGGGTGAACGAGTTCACGGGCAAGCAAACCGATTTCGGTGGCTCCGACGTGCCGCTGAGCACCGACGAAGCCGGCAAAGCCCAGGAGCGTTGCGGCTCGCCGGCGTGGAACCTGCCGACCGTGTTCGGGCCGATCGCGGTCACCTACAACCTCAAGGGCATCGACAAGCTGGTTCTCGACGGGCCGACGGCCGCGAAGATCTTCAACGGCACCATCAAGACGTGGGACGACCCGGCGCTCAAGGGACTCAACGGCGGCGCCAACCTGCCCGCCGAGCCGATTCACGTGGTGTTCCGCAGCGACGAGTCCGGGACCACCGCCAACTTCCAGGAGTACCTCGGGGCGGCATCAGACGGCGCCTGGGGCAAGCCCGGCGGTAAGACGTTCAACGGCGGTGTCGGTGAGGGCGCCAAGGGCAACGACGGCACCTCGGCGGCGGTGAAGAACACCGAGGGATCAATCACCTACAACGAGTGGTCGTTCGCCCAGGCGCAGAAGCTGAACATGGCCCAGATCGTCACCTCTGCGGGTCCGGACCCGGTGTCGATCAGCAGCGACTCGGTCGGCAAGACGATCTCGGGCGCGACGATCAAGGGCCAGGGCCACGACCTGGTGCTCGACACCAACTCGTTCTACAAGCCGACGCAACCCGGCTCCTACCCGATCGTGTTGGCAACCTACGAGATCGTCTGCTCGAAGTACCCCGACCCTCAGGTCGGTACGGCGGTCAAGGCTTTCCTGCAAGCCGCGATCGGCCCGGGCCAGGACGGTCTGGCTGACAACGGGTACATCCCGATCCCCGACAAGTTCAAGTCGAAGTTGTCGGACTCGGTCAACGCCATCTCCTGATCTTTCGGCTTTCATGGCCCGACGATCACCGCCGCGCCCCGGCACGCCGGAGTTGACGGTGACCAGTGTGGAGGCCGCGCGGCGCGGCGACCGACTATTCAAGTCGGTCGCCGTCGCCGCCGGTTTGACGATCGTGACCGCCCTCGTGCTGATCGCGATATTCCTCCTGATCCACGCCGTGCCGTCGCTGCGCGCAAACCACGCGAATTTCTTCACCAGCGCTCAATTCGACACCACCGACGCGGAGAAGCTGGCGTTCGGCATCCGTGACCTGTTCATGGTCACGGTGCTCAGCTCGTTGTTCGCTCTGGTGTTGGCCGTGCCGGTGGCGGTCGGGATCGCGGTGTTCCTCACCCAGTACGCGCCGGCGCAGCTGTCCCGGCCGTTCGGCGTGATCGTCGATCTGCTGGCCGCGGTGCCCTCGATCATCTTCGGGCTGTGGGGAATTTTCGTACTGGCGCCGCAGCTCATGCCGTTCGAGCTGTTGCTCAACCGGGACCTGGGCTGGCTGTTCCTGTTCAAGAAGGGCAACGTGTCGCTGGTCGGCGGCGGCACCATCTTCACGGCGGGCGTTGTCCTCGCGGTGATGATCCTGCCGATCATCTCGTCGGTGTCGCGAGAGGTGTTCCGGCAGACCCCACATCCGCAAATCGAGGCGGCGCAGGCGCTCGGCGCCACGAAATGGGAAGTGATCCGCATGACCGTCTTCCCGTTCGGTCGCAGCGGTGTCATCGCCGCGTCGATGCTGGGTCTGGGCCGCGCGCTGGGCGAAACCGTGGCGGTGCTGGTCATCCTGCGCGCGGCCGCGCAGCCGGGCCATTGGTCGCTGTTCGACGGCGGCTACACGTTTGCCTCCAAGATTGCCTCGGCAGCAACCGAATTCAGTGAACCGCTGCCCACGGGGGCCTACATTGCGGCCGGATTCGTGCTGTTCGTGCTGACCTTCCTGGTCAACGCCGCCGCCCGTGCGATCGCCGGTGGAAAGGTCAACGGATGAGCACCCAGACGCTCAGCCGGCCCGTCAAGCCGAGCGCGTTTCGCCATATCAGCATCGGGCGGCGAATCAAAAACCACGTCGCGACAACGCTTTTCCTCGCCTCGTTCGTCGTCGCACTGGTCCCGCTGGTGTGGGTGCTGTGGGTCGTCATCGCCAGAGGCTGGTACGCGGTCACCCGCTCCGGCTGGTGGACCCACTCGCTGCGCGGCGTGATGCCGGAGCAATTCGCCGGCGGCGTCTATCACGCGCTGTACGGGACGCTCGTACAAGCCGCTATGGCCGCAGTCCTCGCCGTGCCGCTGGGGCTGATGGTCGCGGTGTATCTGGCCGAATACGGACCCGATCGGCTGACCCGGTTGACCACGTTCATGGTCGACGTCCTTGCCGGGGTGCCGTCCATCGTCGCGGCGCTGTTCATCTTCGCGCTGTGGATCGCCACCCTGGGATTCGAGCAGTGCGGCTTCGCCGTGTCGCTGGCCTTGGTGTTGCTGATGTTGCCGATCGTGGTTCGCTCATGCGAGGAGATGCTCAAGCTGGTCCCCGACGAATTACGAGAAGCCAGCTACGCGTTGGGCATCGCGAAATGGAAGACGATCGTGCGGATCGTTTTTCCGGTTGCGCTGCCCGGCATCATCTCCGGCATCCTGCTGTCGATCGCACGCATCATCGGCGAAACGGCGCCGGTGCTGGTGCTGGTCGGCTACAGCCGCTCGATCAACTACGACATGTTCAAGGGCAACATGGCGTCGCTGCCGCTGTTGATCTACACCGAGCTCGACAATCCCGAACACGCCGGCTTCTTGCGGGTTTGGGGTGCGGCACTGACCCTGATCATCGTGGTCGTCGTCGTCAACCTGATCCCCGCGGCAGCCACCCGCCTGCTGGCCGCCCGCCGCCGCTAGACGGATCAGGTCGGCGGCAGCTTCACCACCCGGTCGTTGCCGCGGTCGGCGATGTAGATGTTGCGGTCCTTGTCCACCGCCACATCCAGGGGCGTGTTGAGTCCGTTGAACGGCAGCACGGTCGGCTTGTCGGAGCCGGACGCCAACTTGACCACCTGGCTGTTGTCATGCTCGGTGACGTAGACGGCACCCGTGTCGTCGACCGCAATACCCCACGGCACCGACAGGCCGGAGAACGGCAGCTCGGTCTGGTTGGTCGACCCAGCGTCCAGCTTCACCACCCGGTTGTTGTCGGAGTCGGTGACATAAACGTTGCCGGCGGTGTCGACGGCGACGCCGTCGGGGTGGTTGAGGCCGTTGAACGGCAGGTCCGTCGGGTTGCTCGACCCGGCGTCCAGCTTCACCACCCGGTTGTTGCCGCGGTCGGCGACGTACACCGCGCCGTTGCCGTCGACCGCCAGACCCTCGGGGTAATTCAGGCCGTTGAACGGCAGCTGCGTCTGGTTGTTCGACCCGGCGTCCAGCTTCACCACCCGGTTGTTGAAGTCGCTGACATACACCGCGCCGTTGCCGTCGACCGCCACGCCCTGCGGCTCGTAGAGGCCGGTGAACGGCAACACCGACGGGCTGCTCGATCCGGGCGCCAACTTCACCACCCGGCCGTACATGCCCTGGTTGGTGACGTAGACGTTGCCCGCATGGTCCAGCGCCACCCCGCCCGGAGAGAGGCGGAAGTTCAGCCCGTTGAACGGCAGCACCGCTTGACCGCCCGCATTCCGCGACGGGTGCGACGGCCCGAACACCAGGATTGCGACGGCCACCAGGACGCCGACGACAACCAGTGCGATTGCGCCCAGGATGGCCCACCGCTTGCGGTCGTCTTCGGCGTCGGGTGCCTTGCTGAAGTCGGGTGCACGCGCTGCGCCGCCCGCCGCCGGGACACCGGGTGAGCTCTGCCAGCGACTGCCGCCGGTGTCGGGAGGCGGCGTCCACGCCGGCTGCGTAAAGGTGTCGGCGCGGGGACCCGGGCCGGTGGAATGGTTGCGGAAACCGGCCAGCCGCGGGTCGGCGGCGCTGCCCAGCAGCGTGGCATCTTCGCCTTGCTTCAGAATCGAGGTGGCCTGGTGCTGGTCGCTGGTGGTCAGTGCGTTGTGGGCGGCCACGGCCAGATCCCCGGCGCTGCGGTAGCGGTCGTCCGGGTTTTTGGCCATGCCCTTGGCGATCACTTCGTCCAGGGCGGCCGGTACCTCGGCGGGTCGCTGCTGGCTCGGCCGCGGGGCGGGCTGCATCAGATGCGCCGCGATCAGCTGTTCGATGCTGTCCACCCGGTACGGCGGCGCCCCGGTCAGACATTCCGCCAGCACGCAGGCCAACGCGTAGATGTCGGACCGGTAGGTGACCTCGTTGCCGGAGAACCGCTCCGGGGCCATGTAGTTGTAGGTTCCGATCGCGGTGCCGGTCTGCGTAAGCCCGGGATCGGTTGCGGCACGGGCGATCCCGAAATCCACCAGGTAGGCGAAGTCGTTGCCGGTGATCAGAATGTTTTCCGGTTTGACGTCGCGGTGGGTCACTCCGGCGGCGTGCGCGGCGTCCAGCGCCGACGCGACCTGGCTCACAATCGCGACCGCCCGCGCCGGGCTCAGCGGACCGTTGCGCGCCAGCAGAGCGCGCAGCGAGGTCCCTTCGATCAGCCGCATGTCCACGTAGAACTGGCCGTTGATCTCGCCGTAGTCGTGGATCGGCACGACGTGCGGTTCGGTCAGCCGGCCCGCGGTGTCGGCCTCGCGCTGCATCCGCGCGCGAAACTCCGGGTTGCCGGAGAATTGCGACGAGATCAGTTTCAGCGCCACCACCCGGTGCTTACGGGTGTCCTCGGCCTCGTAAACCTCGCCCATGCCGCCGCGACCCAGCAGCCGCCTCAGCTGGTAGGGCCCAAACCACGTCCCCACCCGCGAACCTGGCTCGCTCACCGTCGACGCTCCCTTCGGCTAATCACGAGATGGCATTCACTGCCGTCTCGAGTTTCGATTGGAACGAACTCGGCAGCGGAATGTATCCGTACTGATCCAATCCTTCTTGCCCCGACCCAATTGTGGCCTGCATGAACGCCTTTACCGCAGCACCCGTCGCAGGATCGGGATACTTCGAGCAGACGATCTCGTAGGTCGCCAGCACCAGCGGATACGCGCCGGACTGGGTCGGCTTGTAAAACGACGACGTATCGACCACCAGATCGTTGCCCTGTCCCTTGAACCGGGCCCCCGCGATCGTCTTGCCGACCGATTCGGTGGTGATCGTCACCGGATCCGGGCCGGCGGACGTGATGATCTGCGCCATGTTCAACTGGTGTCCGACCGCGTACGACCATTCGTTGTAGGTGATCGATCCGTCGGTGCTCTTGAGGGCCAACGAGGTGCCGTCGTTGCCGACGGCGCCCTGGCCGACACCGCCGTTGAATTCCTCACCGGCGCCTTTGCCCCACGCACCGTCGGATGCGGCGTCCAGGTACGACTGGAAGTTGTAGGTAGTGCCGGACTTGTCGCTGCGGAACACGACGTTGATCGGCGTCGCAGGCAGGTTGGTGCCTTTGTTGAGCCCCGCGATCGCGGGATCGTTCCACATGGTGATCGCGCCGTTGAAGATCTTCGCCGTCGTCGGTCCGTCGAGGTTCAGCGAACTGACATTGTTGACGTTGTAGGTGATGGCGATCGGGCCGAACACCGCGGGCAGGTCCCACGCCGGCGAACCGCACCGCTGCTGGGCGCTGTCCGTCTCACCCTTGGTGGGGTCCAGCGGCTTGTCGGAGCCACCCAGGTCGGTGATGTTGCTGACGAACTGCTCCACGCCTTTGCCCGAGCCGTTGGCGTCGTAGTCGAGTGTGTGGCCCGGGCACGCCCGGATGTAGGCGTAGACGAATTGTTCTATGGCGTTCTTTTGCGCGGTCGAACCGCTGGCCTTGAGCTTCTGCTTGCCGCCGCACTGCACGGGCACCGATGTGGCGCTGGACGGAGCCGACGTATTGTGGTTGCCACCGCACGCCGACAACACCAGTCCGCTGACCGCCAGCAGGCTCAGCGCCGCGCTACATCGCTTGACCTTCACGCAATCCACCTTCCGTCGCACATCTGCGTCGTTGCCCGGCAACAGTCGGCAATAGAACGCCGAGCCTACCGACAACACTAAGCGTTCCGAGGTTGAACGAGCCCGCGTTTCGGCCTGCCGCAACCGACTACATGCTGTTCAGCGCCACCTGCGGATACCATTGGCTCGTGTCCACGGAGGCTCTTGGCGGGCGGCTGCCCGAACTGACCGGCGACGCGAGAGTCGATCGCTGGCGTGAGCACCGTGCCGCCGTACGGGCCGAATTGGTCGAGGCCACGCTGCGGGCGATCGAGGAATACGGCCCCGACCTGTCCATCGACGACGTGGTGCGCACGGCCGGCGTCCCGCGGCCCAAGCTGTACCGGTTCTTCGCCGACAAAGACACGTTGTTCAGCGCCGTCGGCGAACGCGTGCAGGCGATGGTGCTCGAGCGCGTGGTTCCCCGTTTCAGCGAGGCCGGCACCGCGCGCGAGCTGGTCCGCTCGGCGGTGGCCACCTACATCGACCTGGTCGACGAGCGGCCCAACCTGTTCCGCTTCCTAGTCGGGTCCCAGTTCACCGAACGCCGCTCGACCGAGGCGCTGATCGAGGGCGGCAGGCCACTGGCCAACGCCACCACCGAGGTGGTGGCGGGCATCCTGCGGGCGCGCGGGGGGCAGGCCGACGACCTTCAATACGCCGTCGATGCTTTGCTGGGCGGCGTGGCGCTCGGTGTGCTGCGCTGGCTGAACGAGCCGACGATCAGTAAGGACGAGCTCGTCGAGCAGCTGACCACGTTCTTGTGGGGCGCGTTGACGGCGACCGCCGCAGCGCGTGGTCTGTCCCTCGATCCGGACGAAAAACTGGCCTAGCGCTGGTTTCCCTGACTCTTGCGGGTCTCGGTCGGCCCGCGCTACTGTGACGACAGGCACATCGTACATGTAGTACTAGGTACTGGGGGTTCGAGAAAGGCCGTCGATGTCATGACCAATGCGGCACAGGCCAGCTATCCGACCACGCGGCGGATCCGCTTCCGATTCGGCGAGGACCACAGGTACGGAAAGTACTTCGTCAACAACGACATGGTGTTCAGCCACTTCGTGGCGGGGCTGTCGGGCTCGTTCCCGCCGGGCGAGGAGGCCTTCATCCGGTCGGTGCGCCGCTACGCCGACCGCATCACCGAACCGGTGCTGAGGAAACGGGTCAACGGCTTCATCGGACAGGAATCCACGCATGGGCAGGAGCATCGCCGGCTCAACGAGAAGCTCATCGAGATGGGCTACCCGATCGGGTGGTGGGATTCGGAGTCGTTGAAGCAAAAGCGGCTTCGGTTCGAAGAGTGGTTGGGCGGCCGACGCCATCTGGCGCTGACAGCGGCCGCCGAGCATTACACCGCGGTGTTGGCCGAAAGGGTGTTGTCCAGCGCCGAAATTCAAGCGATTCCCGGTGACGCGGAAGTGTGGAACCTGCTGAATTGGCATGCCCTCGAAGAACTCGAGCACAAGTCCGTGGCCTTCGACGTGTACCGCGCGGTGGGCGGCTCCGAGCGCATTCGCATCACGGTGATGGCTGTACTGCTCACCGTGATGATTCCGCTCACCACGGTCTTGTTGACGATCGCGCTGGCGCGCGACCCGATAGCGCGACGCCACCCGCTGCGGCTGATCCGCGAGGCCTACGACCTCTACCGGGGCCCGTTCTTCAAGGGCTTGATCGGCCAGCTAGCGAAATACCTGCGTCCGGGCTTCCACCCCGACGACATCGACACGACAGCACTTTTGGAGCAGTGGCGCGACGAACTCTTCGGCTCCGAGGGCGCTCTGGTCGACCACCTCAGGTAACCAAGGAGAAGACCGTCATGGGTGCTGCACAGCCGGAAAGCCTTTCGGCCAGAGCGTATCCCAAGGTGCGGCGGATCCGGTTCCGGTTCGGCGACGCGCGGCCGATGAAGCGTCACTTCGTTGAGGGCGACATCGTGCTGAGCCACCTGACCGCGCTATTGTCGGCGATATTCCCGCCCGGCGAGGAGGGCTTCATCAGGTCGGTGCGGCGCTTCGCCGATCACGTGACCGATCCCGAGCTGAAGAAGAGGGTCGCCGGTTTCATCGGCCAGGAGTCGGTGCACGGTCAAGAGCATCGACGGCTGAACGAGCAACTGGTGGCGATGGGTTATCCACTGGTCCGCCTGTTCATGTTCGACCACGACAGCAGGCGCCACAAGCTGCTGGTGCGTTACGAGAACCGGCTGCCCGGTTATCTGCATCTGGCGATGACTGCGGCAGCTGAGCACTACACGGCGACGCTTGCCCAGCGGATGCTCACCGACGAGATGCAGGCCATCCCAGGCGATCCCGAGGTGCGCAACCTGCTCAACTGGCATGCGATCGAGGAGCTGGAACACAAGTCGGTGGCTTTCGACGTCTATCGGGCGGTCGGCGGACCGGAGTGGATCCGCATCGGGGTGATGGCGGTGATCTACGTCCTCACCATCCCGGTGGTCACGGGCGGCGTGATTCTGTCGATCTTGATGGACCCCACCGGCTGGCATCCGATCACGGTGTGGCGTCAGACGATTGGCGTTTTCCGCGGCCCGCTGCTCAAAGGCGTGATGGCCGATTTGCGCAAGTACATGCGACCGGGCTTCCACCCGGACGACATCGACACCACGGAGCTGCTGGAAATCTGGCGTCAGCAATTGTTCGGCGACGACGGCGCGCTCGTCGACCGGCTTGCGTTGAAATCGCGCTCAGGGTCGTGATTTTCGCGAATCAACAGCCCTGAGCGCAAACTCAACGAGCCGGGGCGGGCGCGAGCATCTGCTTCCACCCGTCGTCGCCGATGTCGCTCGAGTTCTCCAGGTTGTACTTGACGCCGTCTGGGCCTACCACTTCTCCGCTGGACGGTAGATAGACAGCCGCGGGACTCGACGGCGTGTAGACACACGGGTTGGGCTGCTGGCCATTGCACTGCACCGTGCCCGAACCGGGCCGGGACAGTGGATCGTTGACCGGCGGCGGCGTGCCCGGCACCTTGTCGGCTTGCAGCGGGTTCAGGCCGTTGTTGACCGACGGCGCTGGTATCACCTCGCCGGGGTTGACCGGCTGGTCACAGCGCGCACCGGGCGCCGGGCAGTTACGAATCTGGTTGGGGTCGCCGTACCACGGGTTGGTGCCCAACGGAACATACGGCTTGGGGTCGCGGCACTCTCGCGGCGTCGCGGCGCGCTTGCCCGGCACGTCGACGCAGGGCAGGTTGCGCGCCCCGCGCACCACATTGGCCGGAGTGTCTTGGGGGATCTTGCAATACGTGCCCGTCGGCAGCGGCGCCGTGCTGGTGTCGGCCGGTGACCGCCACTCCGACGCTGGCAGGAATCCGGTCAGGCACGGCGGCGGATTGTTGAGCGAGAGGTTGAAGTCCATCAGCACCGACCCCGGGGCCGACGCGATCGCGGACTGCGCGACGGACCCGATCTCCGGCAGGAACACCAGTAACTGCTCGAGGCCTTTGTTGTAGCGCTTGAGCATGTCGGCGACGATTTCGAGGTTGGCCACCGTCTGCGGCAGCGCCTCACGGACGTCGCTGAACACCTCGGCCACCTGATCGGCGGTGGGCGGGGCCTTCGACAGGATGCGTTGCAGGCTGGTGTCATTCTGGGCGACTTGCGCGGTCAGCACGTTCAGGTTGTGGGACCAGCGTTCGATCGAATCGCCTGAGGTGACTTGGCTGTCGATGATCGGGGCGGAGTTCGCGATGATGTCGTTGACGTCGGAGAGGTTGTTCTTGAAGTCGCCGACGACCGTCTGGGTCGAGTCGACCAAGCGTTGCAGCGCCGGCCCCATGCCGCCGACCGCTTGCGCGGTCTCGTCGAGCAGCGACGCAATCTTGTTCTTGGGCAACACCGACAGGCCGCGGTTGGCGGCATCCAGCGCGGGCCCGATCTCGCTGGGCACCGTGCCCTTGGTGATGGTTTGGCCGGGCGAGAAGAACTTTCCCGGGTTGCCGGTGGAGACCAGGTCGAGGTATTGCTCGCCGACCGCAGACACCGAGTGCACATTGGCGGTGGCGTCGATGGGAATTCGGTAGCGCTTGTCGATCGACAGTGTGGCCCGCGCGCCGTTGACGGTTGGCTGGACTTTGGTGACCTTGCCGATCTGGATTCCGCGATAGGTCACATTGGAGGTGCGATACAAGCCGCCCGAGGCGGGCAGATCTGCGGTCAGCGTGTATTGGCCGATGCCGATCATGCTTGGGATGCGCAGGTAATACCAGCCCAGGGCAACGAGTGCGGCCACCGTCAGAATGGCGAACACGATCAACTGGTACCGGATGAAGCGGGTCAACATCGGTTACTCACCCCGTTCCACCGGAGCGTCGGCAGGGTTGGGCGAGAACCTGATGTCGGGAACCATGGTGGCGGGATCGCGCCCCCACGACTGCTCGAGTGCGCGCAGCATCCCCGAGATCCCGGTTCCGCTGAAAACAGCGTTGTCGATGGTGCTCAGCGTGAGGTCGAATGACCCGGAAACGTTGATGTAGTCGCCACGCACGATCTTTGGCACGCTGTCGATGGTGAACGGCGGGGAGAGCAATAGCCCCAGTGCGTCCACCAAATAGGGTGAGGCAAGGCCGAGTTGCTTCAGCGGCCGCTGCAGCAACTGCAGATCCTGGTGCAGGTCACCGCGTGACGCGGACAGCGTCTGGTCGGCGACGTCGCTGAGCCGCCCCACCGCGTCGACGGCATTGATGAACAGGTCACGCTGGTCTTCGAAATGCTTTGCCAGCGGCGGGAACTCGGTGAGCGCCCGATCGATGACATCGGAGCGCCCGGCCACATAGCCGAGTAGCCGGTTGGTCGAATCGATCGCGTGGGTGACGTCGCCGCGCTGCTGGTTGAGCTTGGCGACGAAGGTGTCCAGCTTATGCAAGAACTCCCGGAACTGCTGCGCCCGCCCGTGCAGCATGTTGTAGACCTCGTTCTGGATCACCTCGATGTTCGGAATCCCGCCGCCGCGCAGCACCATCGCCAGACTCGCCAGGGTCTGCTCGATCGACGGATAGGCCGAGGAGTTCTTCAGCGGAATGGTGTCGCCGTCCTTCAGCAACTGCGGCGACGGGTTCGGCGGCGCGGCTAGCTCGACGTGCTGAGAACCCAGCAGGCTGGTCTGGCCGATCTTGGCGGTGGCGTTCTTCGGCAGCCGGACACCCTTGTCCAAATCTATCGTCAGGGTGGCGACCCAGTTCTTCAGGTTGATCGCGCGCACGGTCCCGACGAAGACATCTGCCACCAGGACCCGGCTGTTTCCGTTGAGCGCCAACGTGTTCGGGATCTGCACGTAGACGGTGTAGGAGCCTGGTCCGCTGCCGGGCCCGCCGGGCAGCGGCACGTTGGAGATGCCGCGCCAGTTCCCGCACGACGTCAACACGACCGCGCTCACCAACAAAGCCAAAACGCGTCGCGTGACCCGCCTCATGATCCCGGTCCTGCCGGTCCGGGCGCCTCGGCGGCACCGAGCGGCGCTTGAGCCGGCGGCGGTGGCGGGGCCGCGGTCGGCGACGGCAGCGGCTGCGGGTACCACGGCGGCGGCAGCGGGTTGTTCTGGTCGTAGGCGTTCGGCGGACCGGGCATGTTCTGCCCCGGCGGTGGCGGGGTGATGTCCGGACCACCCATCAACTCCTCCAACGACTCCGGCGTCAACATCGCCGCCGTGGCCGGCCCGACCTGAACTCCCTGCATGCCCGGCGCGACGATCCAGCCGGGCTCGGAGTTTCGGTGCGACCACGGGGTATCCCGCGAAAAGATCCCGGGCACGGTGGTGTCCTTGTAGCCGGGCGGCGGTTGCAGCCGCGGCTCGGAGTACGCGACGTTCTTGGGCAAGGTGTCGGCGGAGCTGAACAGGTTCATCCCGAACGGCGCATAGTTGAACTTGATCGCATCCAGAATCGGCGCCAGATACTGCGCACACAGCTCGGCGGACTCTTGATACCCCAGCCGGCTGCCGGCCTGAATTGCGCTGCAGATGAACTGCATTGGATTCGCGAAGTTGACCAGCGCCGGCACCCCGGTCAGGCTGCCGTGCGCCGGCTCGTAGATCCCGAGCACGTTGGCGGCCATCGTGGGCAGGATGTGCAGCGCAGTCTCCAAACCATCCCTCGGCGTGTCCTGCACAATCGCGGTAGTCGCTTCGGAGAGGTTGTTGACGTCATGGGCCAGCACGTCACGGTTCTCGGAAAAGAACGTGCGTGCGGTGTCCAGCAAGTCGTCGGTCTGCTGAATCGCGTTGGCGGCGGCCTGATCTGAGGAAGTCAGCGCATTCGTGAACTGAGCCAGGTCCTTGTTCAGTGCGACGAACTGCTGATCGTCTTGGTGCAGGGCGTTGACGAACAGCGCCAGGCTGCGCAGCACGGCGAAGAAGTCGCCGCGCCCCTCGTCGAGGGTGGTCAAGGCCTGCGACAGGTTGTCCAGCGTGGCGTTGATCTGCTTGCCCTTGCCGGCCAGCCCGTCGGCGAACGATTCCACGATGTCGCCGAACGGGCCCTTGGGCTGTTCGGGTGTGGGGCCAAGTTTGTCGATGATGTTGGTGAATTGGTTGCGCAGGTCGTCCCATTCCACCGGCACCTGGGTGCGTTCGATGGGGATGACCGCGCGGTCGGCCAGCACCGGCCCGCCCTTGTACGGCGGCTCCAGCTGGATGGCCCGCGACGCGACCAGCGTCGGGTTCAAAATGACCGCCTGCGCGTTGGCGGGCACCTTGTAGCGGCTCTGGTAGTGAAAGGTCACTTTCATCTTGTCGCCGGCCGGCTCGATCTTGTCGATCGCGCCGACTCGGATGCCCATGATCTGAACCTTGTCACCCGTATACAGCGCGTCGGCCTGCGGAAAATACGCCACCACAGTGGTATTCGTCAGTCGGTGATAGACCTGCCAGCCCACGAACGCGGCGACCAGACTCAGCAGCAGCACGGCCGACCCGATCACGACCGATGCCCGCGACAGCGACGGCAGCCGGACGTTGTGGATATCGAAGATGGTGCTCAATACTGGCCTCCGGTCCCATCAGGCGTGATGAACGGCGCTGGCAGCTGCGGACCGGGACCGGGCGGCGCCGGCGGTCCCGGCGGCAGCCCGGGCGCGAACGTCGACGGCGGCGCGGGCGGGCCGGCCGGTCCCAACGGCTCGCTGCGGCCCCCGGGCGGACCCGGCGCGATCGGCACCGGCGTGCCCGGAACGTCCGGCGGTGCTTCGCCCGGCCGGCCGGCGATCGGGATCCCCGGTGTCGGCGGCAAGCCGTGCGGATTGGCCGGCGCGGGTCGTACGTCGGGCGCGCCGGGATACGGGCCGTTGACTCCGAACGGCCCCTCGCTTTGATCGACGCCTGCACACGGCATCGGATTACCGGGTCGCGGCAACAATTCCGGCGGCGGCGCGTACGAGCACGGCGAGCCCGGCGCCACAGCGGGCCCCGGATGATCCGGCGTGCCCTCCAGCACCGGCGGCGCCGGCGGCGGCGCCCCGTTGGGGAACCGGGTGCCGTTCGGGTCGGGGAACCGGAACGCCGGCAATCCCGCGCTGCGCCAGAAGTCCTCCGGATCGATACCGCGCTTCTTGAACGCCGCATCCACCCACGGCTGCAGAATCCAGTACGGCAGGATGTTGGCGACCATCACCTTGAAGTACGGGCCGGAGCCGACCGCCTCGCTCAGCGCCGCGGTGTAGTTGCGCAGCGTGGTCAGCACGGACGCCAGGTCGTTCTTGTGCTTGGCCAATATGTCGGTGACGGTGCGCAATTGCTCGAGCAGATGATGCAGGTTGGGGTTGTCGCGTATCAGCCCCCGTACCTGGTTTGAGAAGGACGCCACGTTTCTCAGCAGCGCCTCGACGGCCCGCCCGCGTTGGTTGAACGCCGCCAGCAAGGCTTGGGCGTTCACCAGCAGCGCGTTGATCTGCTTACTGCGGTCGCCCAGGACATCGGCCACCTTTCTGGCCCGCTCGAGCAGATGCCTGATCTCCTCGTCGCGCTTGCCCACGGTCTCGGAGAACTTGGCCACCCCGTCCAGGGCTGCGCTCAGATGCGGATAAGTCCGATCGATGGTGTGCGACAACACATTCAGCGACCGCTTGACGGTTTCGATGTCCCAGCCGGCGGCGGCCTTGGTGACGTCGAAGAACGCGTCGTAAATCTGATACGGGGTGGTGCTCTGGCCGAGCGGCAAAACGCCGCCCGGGCGCAGCTTTTCGTGACCGCGCGGCTCGATCTCGAGCACCTTCTTGCCCAGGATTGTCTCGGTCTTGATCGCCAGCCGGCTCTCGGTGCCCACCGTGTGGGTGCCCGTAGTGAACTTGATCAGAATGTGGTCGCCGTCGATTTTGAGGCTCTGCACAATGCCGACGTCCTTGCCGGCGATGCGCACCTTGTCGTTCTTGCTCAGTCCACCGGTGTCGGTGAACTGCCCGTAGTAGCTCGGGGTGGCGAACAGCATCGGCACACTGCTGAAGCTTTGGCCTACCCCGACGACGAGCAGCGCCACGACGATGGCCAAGGCGCCGATGCGGACCCGGTTGGCGGGTTCGAGCGTTCTCATTGCCGGGTGCACCTGCCCGTCGGCTGCTGCCAGAGCCTGACCGTGCGGACCGGTCCGCCGGGTTGCAGCCCGTTGACGGTGAGCGACGCGTCGCACAGGTAGAAGTTGAAGAAGTCGCCGTAGATGCCGCTGGCGCGCCCGATGCGGTTGAACGCATCCGGCAGCTTGGTCAGCATGTTGTCGAGTCGGTCACGCCCGTCCACCAGCGGCTGCGCGACGACCTCCAAGCGACTCACGGTGTCGTGCAGCAGGTTTCGGTTGTCAGCCAGCAGGTCGGCCACCGTACCGGCGGCGTTGCTGATATGCGCGGTGCCGGCCGCCAGCGGATCGGCACGGTTTTTCAACCCGGTGACTAGTTTCTCGACGTCGTCGACGGCTGCGTCGAATTCCTTGCGGTGCTTGACCGTAGTGTCCAACACGGTGTTGAGGTTCTTGATCACCTCGCCGATCGCGTCGTCACGTTGTGCCAGATGTTCGGTCAACTGCGCGGTTTGGTCGAGAATGTCGTTGATGGTGCCGCCCTCGCCCTGGAACACGGTGATGATGGCCGAGGCGAGGCTGTTGACCTTCTCGGGATTGAGCGCGCGGAACAATGGCTTGAAACCCCCGATCAGCGCGTCCAGGTCCAGAGCCGGCTGGGTGCGGGCCAGCGGGATGAATCCCCCTGGGGGAAGCACCCGTTCGGCGTTTTCGCCCGTGCCACGGTCGAGTTCCAGATAGCGGTTGCCGATCAGGTCCTGATAGCGGATCGCCGCGGTTGTCGACTGGTACAGCTGGATCGAGCGGTCGACGGTGAACTCGACCCGTATTCGCTTGTCCCCGTCGACTAGGTCGACACTTTTGACCTTGCCCACCTCGACGCCCGAGGCGCGGACGAACTGGCCGGCGCGCAACCCGCTGGCATTGGAGAACTCTGCGGAATAGCTGTTGGTCTTGTCGAATCGCACCTGGCCGAAAACAACGATGATGACGGCGGTGAACACCAGTTGCACCGACGCGATGGCGGCGAGTCGAATAATGGTTCCGCGGATTTTCATGGGTTGATCGTGTTCTCCCCGTACTGGCGGCCCCACACGTATTCGGTGGCGAGGGGCTGGCTGATCTCGAAGTGGTTGTACGGCGCGATGCTGTTGCCGGTGTCCATCACCAGATAAGGCGCCGGCCACAAATCACGGGTGATCGGCTGCCAGCAGCCCGCCGAGCCGCCGGGTCCGCCCCGGGCGTTCACCCGCGGCAGGTTGTCCGGGTAGACATACGGGTTCTCCGCGCCGTTGAGCGAAACACCAAGCCGTGCAGAGTAACTGTTGCCGCTTTCCAGCTCGCCGATTTTGGGGACCAGTTTGGCGAAGTTGCGGAATGTGCAGAGGATCTCGGGGCTGTAGGTGTCGAGCAGGCGGGCAGTGGGCACTAGATCTGCGAGCAGGCGCTGCAGATACGGCCGGGCCTTCTCGAAGGTGTCCGCCGCGGTGTTGGCGAATCCGGTCGCCGCCAGCAGGGCCGAATCCACGTCGGCCTGCTGGCGGTTGAGCGTGCGTGCGGTGGTGATCGCATTGTTCAGCGCGTCAAAGAGATTCGGTGCGTTGTCGGCGTAGATGTCGCCGAGCGCCGCGAGCTGAGCGATGTCGTGGCGGATGGTCGGCATCTGCGGGTTGACGTCGTCGAGGATCGCGTTGCCGTTGACGATCGACTGACCGAACCGCTCGCCCAGCCCGCTCAGTGCCTGCGCGGCGGCACTCAGTGTCAGGTTCACCTTGACCGGATCGACCTTCTCCGCGATCTGGGTGAGCGTCTCGAACAAGGTGTTGAATTCGGTGGTCACCGATATCGCGTTGATCACGTGCTGCGGCGTGATCCGTTGCGGCGACGGGTTTTGCGGGGAGGTGAACGACACGTATTTGTTGCCGAACACGGTCGTCGCCTGGATCTTGGCCTTGACGTTGGACGGAATCAGTTGCACGTATTGCGGATCCACGTCGAGGGTGAACTTGGCGGCAGGTTCGCCGTCGTGCTGAACCTCGGAGATCTCGGCCACCCTGCCGATGCTGACGCCGTTGAAGGTGACCTTGGAGCCGCGGTCCATCACCAGTCCTGCCCGGCCGGCCAGCATCGTCAGCCGCGTCTTCGGTGTGAAATTGCCGCGAAACTGCCAGTAGGTCAACGAAAGTACCAGCGCGCATGCCAGCAACAACCCGAGGCCCGCCACCAGGTCCGGCCAGCTTCGCGTCTTGCGTTCCTTGATCGGAATCGTCATGGCGGCTACACCGTGAGGTTGAAGTTCGGGTCGACGCCGTAGAGCGCAAGCGAGGTCAGCAGGACAACGATCACGGTCGACACCAGCGAGAAACGCATCGATCGGCCGACCGCCTCGCCCACCCCGACCGGACCGCCGCTGGCGGTGTACCCGTAGTAGCAGTGGGTGATCATCACGATCACCGCCATGACGATGACCTCGGCCCCCGACCAGAACACGTCTTCGGTGCGCAGGAACGTCCGGAAGTAGTGCTCGTAGGTTCCCACCGACTGTCCGTAGAACAGCGTCGTGACAGTCTGCCCGGACAGGAACGACATCACGAGCGCCATCGCATACAACGGGACGACCACCACCAGCCCGGCCATCAGACGCGTCGACACCAGAAATGCGATCGACTTGATGCCCATCACTTCCAGCGCGTCGATCTCTTCGCTGATCCGCCTGGCGCCCAATTCGGCTGTGGCGCCGGCACCTACGGTCGCGGCCAGCGCGACGCCGGTGACGACGGCGGTGACAACGCGGACGTTGGCCAGTGCGGCGAAGAATCCGGTGAACGCCTCGACGCCGATGTTGCCCAGCGACGCGAAACCCTGGATGGCGATCAACGAGCCGCCGGACAGTGTGGTGAAACCGATGATCGACGCGGTGCCGCCGATGACGGCCATCGCGCCGGTGCCCATGCCGATCTGGGCGATCAGCCGCAGCGTCTCCCGGCGGTAGCGGCGCAGCGCCCACCCGATCGACCAACTGCCGGCAAGCGCGAACCGGGCCATTTTGCCGGCCTCACGAATTGCCCGGGTCGTGCCTCCGACATAGTGCTCGACATTGGCGACCGTGCGCGGGTAGCGGGCGCGAATGACGGTGGCCGTGGACATCTCAGCGCCCCGTCCCGAACCGCACACCGATGGTGGTCAGCACCACGTTGACCGCGAACAGCGCGAGCACGCACAACACCAGCGTCTCGTTGACCGCGATGCCGACGCCCTTGGGACCGCCCTTGGTGGTCAGGCCGCGGTAGCAGCCCACCAAACCGGCGATCACCCCGAATATCGCCGACTTGACCATTGCGATGACCACTTCGGGCAGACCGGTGACCAGCGTCAGGGTCGCGAGATAGGCGCCGCCCGACACGTTTTGGAGCTTGACGCCGAAAAAGAAGCCGCCGATCAGTCCGATGGTGATCACCGTGCCGTTGAGCAGCGTCGCGACGAACGTCGCGGCGACCACCCGCGGCACCACCAGCCGGTGGATCGGGTCGATGCCGAGCACCTCCATCGCGTCGATCTCCTCGCGGATGGTGCGGGCGCCCAGGTCGGCGCAAATGGCCGTCGACCCGGCGCCGGCCACCACCAGCACGGTGGTCAGCGGTCCCAGTTGGGTGACCGCGCCCAGCGCGGCCCCGGCGCCGGACAGGTCCGCGGCGCCGAACGCCGACAGCAGGGTGTTGAGCGTGAAGACGATCAGCACTGTCAGCGGGATCGACACCGCGATGGTCGGCAACAGCGCGACCCGCATGATGAACCAGCACTGGTAGATGGTTTCGCGCCAATGGAAAGGCACCCGGAACAGCGCTTTACCGGTCAGCACACACATCCGGGCGAAACCGCCGACCGTTGCCAGCGGGGGCGTGATCTGGTCACGGACGTAGTCGGTGAGCCGCGCCGGCGTCTGCGTCGCGGTCGTCACCGCTGCCTCGTCGCCGTTCTAGCGCCCGCTGGGCAGCACGCGACGTGACAACATCTGTTTCCCATGGGCCACACTATGTAACAAGAATCACACTAAGCGCACGAGACACGCTGCAGTAGGCGGGGCGAAGTCAATGGCGATTCTCGGCAGTCCGCTGGATGTTGATGCCTTTTAGATACAGATGTAAATTTGATGTATGATTCGAACGCAGGTCCAGCTCCCCGATGGGCTTTACCGCGACGCCAAGCGGATCGCGCACGAGCACGAGATGACCCTCGCCGAGGTCGTTCGTCGCGGGCTTGAGCACATGGTGCGGATTTACCCGAGACGCGACGAGGCGGGCGATGTCTGGCAGCCGCCCGCGCCGCGTCGACTCGGTTCGTTTCGGGTTTCCGACGACGCGTGGCGCGAGCTCGCCAACGAGGCGTAAGCGCCGTGCTCTCGATCGATACCAATGTCCTGTTGTATGCCCAAAATCAGGATTGCCCCGAACACGACACTGCCGCCGCCTTTCTCGTCGAGTGCGCTGATCGCACCGACGTAGCGGTCTGTGAGCTCGTGCTTCTGGAGCTGTATCAATTGCTGCGGAACCCGGCGGTGGTGACGCGACCGCTCGATGGGCCCGATGCGGCCGAGGTCTGTCAGGCGTTCCGCCGCAACCGGCGATGGGCGCTCATCGAAAACGCCCCGGTGATGAACGACGTATGGGTGCTCGCGGCCACACCCGGAGTCGCTCGCCGGCGCCTATTCGATGCACGGCTGGCGCTGACCTTGCGCCACCATGGTGTCGACGAGTTCGCCACGCGAAACGTCAACGACTTCAAGGAGTTCGGCTTCTCGCGGGTGTGGGATCCGATCACGCACGGAGGAAGTCCAGCAGCAGCTGGTTGACGATCGCCGGTTGCTCGATCTGCGGACAGTGGCCGGCCTCCTCGACCACCGCCGAGCGGCCGTCGGGGATTTGGTCGGCGATCTCTTTGGCCCAGCCGGGCGGCAGCAGCTTGTCGCAGTCGCCCTCGACGACCAGCACAGGTACCGAGATGCGCTCGTAGGCCCGGTTACTCGACGGCGCAGGCGGCGGAGTTGCGCCGGGCCGGCGAAACCGCGCGGCGGCGACGGCCTCCCAGGCGCCGGGTGCGGTGGCCGATTCATGGCGCCGCCGCACATACTCATCGTCGGCCGGATAGGCGGGATCGTGAAACAGCGCCCCCACAATGCGGCGCATGCCCTCGACGGTGGCGTCGTAGTCGTAAAGCGCGTCCGTGTGCTGGTTGCGCTGGATCTCGC
This sequence comes from Mycobacterium branderi, assembly GCF_010728725.1. Taxonomy (NCBI): domain Bacteria; kingdom Bacillati; phylum Actinomycetota; class Actinomycetes; order Mycobacteriales; family Mycobacteriaceae; genus Mycobacterium; species Mycobacterium branderi. The sequence continues at coordinate 2,240,425 of NZ_AP022606.1, read as the reverse complement.
CGCCGCCGCAGATGGTCACGATGCTGCGCACCGGTAGCAGCGGCGCATCTGAGGTGGCGTCGACGAGCAGGTTGATGGCGCCCATCGAGTTTCCGACGAAATGCGCTGACGAGACGTCCATCTCGGCGCAGAACCGCGCGATGTGGCGGATGCGCATCCCGCGGCCGTCGTTGAAGTCGACGACTTTGGCCGACTGACCGAAGCCCAGCATGTCCGGCGCGAGCACATGGTAATGCGCAGCGAGCGCGGGAATGGTTTGCTCCCAACCGATTTCGGCGCTAGCGCCGAATTCTCCGCCGTGCAGCAACACCACCGGTTCGCCGGCGCCGGCTTCCAGATAGCTGGTGACCAGCCCGTCGACCACGGTTGTTTTACGCCGCCAGGGGTTCATGCCGTGCCCGGGGCCGAGCGTGTGAACGTCAGCACCTGTGAGGCCAGCAGGTCGAGCTGGGCCCGCACGGTGGCGTCCGCCAATCCGCCGGCCTCGTCCCATATCTGGTCCGCCGAGTTGATCGCGACGCCCAGCGGAGTGGGCCAGGCGCGCAACGCGTGACCGATCGCCCGGAGTTGGTCGAGCGTACCGACGGCCGCCTGCCACCCGTACGCGCAGCTGATGCAGCCCCACGGCTTGTTGTCGAGGTAGACCCGGGAGTCGTCGCGCATGTCCTCGATGTAGTCCAGTGCGTTTTTCACCAGCCCGGAGATACCGCCGTGGTATCCGGGTGACGCGACGACGACGGCGTCGGCCTGGCGCAGTGCGCCGATCAGCTCGACGGCTTTGTCCGTGCGGGCCGGATCGTGCGGGTTGTACATCGGCAGCTCGATGTCCTCGCCGCAGTACAGTTTGGTGCGTCCACCTTGGCGCCGGGCAGCTTCCAGGCAGTGCCGCAAGGCCCGCTCGGTCGAGGAGTTCGATCGCAGCGTGCCGCCGACACCGACGACCAGTGGACCGACAGATTCCGTCATCATCATTCCTACTTGATCGCGATCGGATTGACCGGCGAGCCGACCGCACCGACGACTCTCAACGGCGGTGCGACGAGCTGAAATTCGTAGACCCCGTCGGCCGCACAATCCGCCGCCAGCGCGGTCAGATCCCAGTACTCGCCGAGCATCAGGCCCATGTCGCGCAGGCACAGCATGTGCATCGGCAAGAACGTTCCCTCGACACCGGACACGGGGTCTTCGACCATCAGGTTGTCGGCGGCCACCGCGGCGACGTCGTGGTCGTGGAACCAGGAGGCGCAGCGCCAGTCCAGACCCGCGCCCGGCTCGCCGCCGTTGCCGGTGGCCAAAAACCGTGCCCACCAACCGGTCCGGATCAGCACGATGTCTCCGCGGCCGATCGCCACTTGTTGGGAGCGAGCGACGTCGTCGAGCTCTTCGGGAGTGATCGGGTTCCCGTGTTCGAGGAAGGTGTCTGCGCCGCGGTGCCGAACCAGGTCGAGCAACACCCCGCGGGACGTGATGCCCTTGCCGTCGACTTTGTCGATGCCGCAGTGAAAGGCGCCGAAGCTGGTGACCGAACTGGCCGGGAAGCCGTTGTACAGCTGGTCCTCGTAGTACACGTGGGACAGCGCATCCCATTGGGTGGCCGCCTGCAGCGGCATGATGATCATGTCGTCGTTGAAGCGCAGCAGGCCGTCTCCGAAATACCCGCTTACTTCCTGCGCTACCGAGTTGCGCGTCCATTTCGGCCCGTACTGCGCCAGGGTGGCGGCGTCGCCGCCGTCGACGGTCATGACATGGATCGGGTTGTGCCGGAACTGAAACGCCCCCTGCGGACCGGCGGATCCGAAGTCCACGCCGAGTGGGAACACTGCGCCGCGCTTGACCAGGCTTGCGGCATGGGCGACCTTGTCCGCGTCGATGAAGTTCAACGTGCCCAGCTCGTCGTCGTCGCCCCAGCGGCCCCAGTTGCTGACCTCGCGCGCAACCCGGCGAAAATCACTCAGGCCGGCCACGACGCCCGTCCCTCCTCGAGTTCGGCGGCGATCGCCGCACCTACTGCCCCGCCGTCGACCCAGATGACCTGGCCCGAAATGTAGCTGGCCGCTTGGCTGTTCAGGAACACCAGCACCGAGGCCTGTTCATGGGGCTCCGCGACTCTGCCCAGCGGCTTGGGCACATCGTCGAGGTAGCCCTGGCCGTAGGCGGTGCGCAGTTGGTCGAGTATCGGGGTTTCGGTGACACCCGGGCCGGTGCAGTTGATCCGGATACCCCGGGCACCGAGGGCGACGGCAGTTGTCATGGTGTAGAGGATGACCGCTTCTTTGGCCAACCGGTAGCCCCCGCCGGCCAGCGCCTCGGGATGGCGGCGGCACCAGTCGATTCCCTCGGACATGCTTGCGGTGTTCAGCAGCCCGGCCACCTCCTGTCGATGCTCGTGGTAGCCGGCCGCTGCCAGCGAGGACACACTGACCACCGACGACCCAGCTGGCATCTGGGGAGTGAGCGCCTCCGTGAGGTGACGCAGGCCAAGGAAGTCGACGGCGACGACGAGCAGCGGATCGCCGATCCCTGAGGACACGCCCGCGACGTTGAACAGGGCGTCGATCTGTGTGCCGACCGCATCGACGGCCCGGTCGATGGAGGCGGCGTCGCCGAGGTCCACCTGATGGAACTCGGCGATCGCGAATCCTGGTCGCCGCGTGTCCAATCCGACGACGTCGGCACCGAGCTCGGCGAGTTGCCGCACGACGTACGCGCCGATGCCCGACGCGCAGCCGGTGACCACCACGCGGCGGTCGTCGTATCGCCAGAGTTGCTCGATCACTGACGCTGTTCTTTGGCGCGCTGCGCAGCTTGAACGCGGCCCTCGTTGATCTCGGCCATGGCCTCGGGAATCTCGCTGGCGGTGAACTTGCCGCCACGACCGGTGGGCAGGCCACCGAAGGAGTAGCTCTCGTCGAATTCCGGCGCGGTGGACGCTGTGCGGCGCGCCTCGATCTTCTCGATGACCGGCTCCAGCCGCTTTGCCTTGTCGGTCACCGCTTTTGCGTCGCGTTCGATAAACTCCGGCAATACTTCTTTGCCCATGATCTCGATGGACTCCATCGTGCCTTCGTGGCTGCGCGGGTTGAGCAGCAGGATGATCTCGTCGACGCCGCTCTCCTCGTAGCCGCGCAGGAACTCCCGCACGGTGGCAGGTGAGCCGATCGCGCCGCGGCCGGGACCATACGCCAGCGTCGGGTCCTTTTCGACTTCTTCGAGATAGCGCTTCCAAACCCCGGTCCGGCCAGGCGTGTGCACACCGGTCATGTAGTAGTGCATGATCCCGAACGAGAAGAAGCCGCCGCCTTTTCCGAGTCGTTCGAGTGCCTGCTCGTCGGTCTTGGCGACCATCATCGACAGGTCGCCGCCGATGGCCAGGATGTTCGGGTTGATCGCCGGGGTGACCGGGACGCCGTTCTCCTCGAGTTCCTTGTAGTAGCCGTTGACCCGTTCGGTCAGCGGTCCCGGGCCGGTGTAGGCGAAACTCAGTGCGCCGATACATTTTTGAGCGGCCATCTGGACGGTGGCCGGCCGGGTGCAGGCTACCCACACGGGCGGATGCGGCTTTTGCATCGGCTTGGGGATCACGTTGCGGGCCGGCATCTCGATGTGCTCGCCTTTGAATCCGCTGAAGGGTTCTTCGATCATGCAGCGGATCGAGACCTCGAGCGCCTCCTCCCACTGCGCCCGCTTGTCGGCGGGATCGATGCCGAAGCCGCCGAGTTCGCCGACCGACGAGGATTCTCCGGTGCCGAACTCCACCCGCCCGTTGGAGAGCAGATCAAGGGTGGCGATGCGTTCGGCCACCCGGGCGGGGTGGTTGACCACCGGCGGCAGATGCATGATGCCGAAACCCAGCCGGATGTTCTTGGTGCGCTGGCTCGCCGCGGCCAGGAAGATCTCCGGCGCCGTCGAATGGCAGTACTCCTCGAGGAAGTGGTGCTCGGTCAGCCAGACCGTGGAGAACCCGGCTTTGTCGGCGGCCTCCACCTCGTCGAGGCAGTCCTGCAGCAAAATCCGCTCGTCGTCGGGCACCCACGGGCGGGGCAGGGCGAATTCGTAGAACAGTGAGATTTTCACTGGTTACCTCCAATAAGGGTTGACCGTTGGCTGACAAGGTGTTTGGCCGCGACGTAGCCGAACGTCATGGCCGGTCCGATGGTGGCGCCGGCGCCGGCGTAGCTGCGGCCCATCACCGGCGCTGCGGTATTGCCCACCGCGTACAGGCCGCGCACCACGCTGTCGTCGGCGCGCAGCACCCGGGCGTGCTCGTCGGTGCGCAAGCCGCCCGACGTGCCGAGGTCGCCGAGGACGATCGCAAACGCGTAGTAGGGCGGCTTGCCCAGGGGATACAGGTTGGGATTGTCCAGGGTGGGATCTCCGTAGTAGTTGTCGTAAACGCTGTCACCTCTGTTGAAGTCGTCGTCATGCCCCTTGCGGGCCAGCTCGTTGAAGCGTGCTGCGGTGTCTTGCAGCGCGGCGGCGGGAACGCCGATCTTGGCGGCCAGTTCGGTCCAGCTGTCGGCGGCCTTGACCACGCCGGATTCCAGCCAGGCTTGCGGGACTTTGCGGCCGGTGGGTACCGGCGCGCCCGGGATCTTCGGCAGCGGAATGTGTCCGGCGACGACATACCGGTTCCAGGACCGATGGTCGGTGATCAGCCAGCACGGGATGTGGGTGACGCCGGATTTTTGGCCCTCGATCATCGCGTGGCCGAAGTCCATGTAAGGCGCGGCCTCGTTGATGAAGCGTTTCCCGTCGCCGTTGACGATGAACTGCGACGGCATCATCCGCTCGTTGAGCATGAATTGCAGCCTGCCGTCGGGCCATTGGATGGCGGGGAACCACCAGGCTTCGTCGAGCAGGTCCGCGGCGGCGCCGACCTGCTGACCGGCGCGGATGCCGTCGCCGGTGGCCGCGGGATTGCCGAAGCTCCAATCCTGGTCGATGACCGGCTGGTGTTCCTTGCGCCAGGCGAGGTCGTGGTCGAAGCCGCCGGTCGCCAGAATGACGCCGCGGCGGGTGTGAATCTGCTGTGGCGCACCGTCTTTGACGACGACGGCGCCGGACACCGATCCGTCGGCATCGGTGATCAGCTGCGTCATCGGCGAATCCAGCCACAGCGGAATGCCGCGATCCTTCATCGCCAGCCGCAGCCGCGCCGCCAGCGACTGGCCGATGGCCGCCATCCGGTCGCCGAAAACGCGGGCCCGGACCATCCGCCACACCAGTTTGGCCAGCACCGCCTTGCCCGCCCACGACTGGCGGACCCGGTAGAAGGAGCGAAGCTCTTTGGGGCCCAGCCAGATTCCCCGCGGCGCCAGTGTCAGCGGCTGCAGCAGGTGCTGCTCGTCGTCCCCCAGCGTGCGCAGGTCGATCGCCGGCACGTTGATCGTGCTGCCCAGCTCCGAGCCGCCGGGAAGCTCCGGGTAGTAGTCGGCGTAGCCGGGCTTCCAGACGAATTCGAACCACGGGCTGAGTTGCTCGAGGAACTCCATCATCTGCGGCGCCGCCTCGACGTACTGGCGGATCCTGGCGTCGCTGACCAGGCCCTCGGTGATGCGGCGCAGGTATCCCACGACATCGTCGGGCGACGGCGTGTAACCTTCGCGGCGTTGCGCCGGCGCTCCGGGCACCCAGATCCCGCCGCCGGACAGCGCGGTGGAACCACCGAAGTGCGAAGCCTTTTCGACCACGAGGGTGTCCAGCCCGGCGGCGTCGGCGGTCAACGCGGCCGTCATTCCGCCGCCACCGGAACCGACCACCAGGACGTCGACGGTTGTCACACCGGCACCGCCGTCCGGATCGCGAAGCCGGCGATGAGCTGGGCGGCCGCTTTGTAGTAGCGCACCGTGGTCCGGTAGGGGCCTGCGGCCGCCATCGCGGCGAAAGCGGCTACCCAGGTGCGGATTTCGTGGGCGGAGTTGCCGCCCTCGTGTGCGATGAACGAGTTGGACCAACCGTCGAGGTCCGCCAGCTGCCCGGAGTCGACGGCGTCGAGGAAGCGATGATCCCAGGCGGGATTGATGGGCTGGCGGTCGCTGGTTCCGTCGGCGTAACTGCGGGCGGCGTCGATCACTGCCTTCTGGCGGGCCTGTCGCTCCTCGGCGGTCATCGGGCGGTTGCGCACACTGACCGGCGGATCATGCGACAGCCCACCGGATCCCAGCACCAGTACCCGCTTGTCCAGCGTGGCCAGGTAGCTGCCGACCGCGTCACCGAGCGCCCGGGTCCGGCGCAAGGGCCCCAGCGGGGTGGCGACGGAGTTGATGAAGATCGGGATTACCGGCCGGACCGTGGCGTCACCGAATAGTTTCTCTAACGGTTGGACGGTGCCGTGGTCCACGTCCATGCACGCGGATATCGCGATGTCGACGCCCGCGGCGAGGATCGCTTTCGCGCAATCGGCCGCGAGGGCATCGGGAACGTCGAGTGGGCCGGCGTGGGTGCCGTAGTCGCCCACCCCTTGGGCGGATGTGCCGATGCAGAACGCCGGCATCAGCGTGGAGAAGAAGCCGTTGTAGTGGTCCGGCGCGAAGACCACGACGAGTTCGGGGTCGAAATCGTTGACGAAGTCGCGAGCCTGGGCGAGTGCGGTGTCGATGTCATCAAGGAGGTCCTGCGACGGCCCTGGCAGATTCAGTAGCGGGCTGTGAGACATACAGCACAGGGCTAGCGGCACGGTTTCCTCCCGGAGTCAAGGTGAGGACGTCGAAGAGCTTGGCGCTCAGCTCGGGTGCGAGTTGGGCGATGCAGGCACCGGCGATGCAGCGATCGGGGCGCAGGAACAGCACGGATTCCCGACGGGTGTCGAACCACGCTTTCAGATCACCGTCGCGGTCGCCGACGATCACCACGTCGGGGTCGTCATGGCCGGTCCAGTGCAGCTGTTCGAGGGGCCGTGCCGCAATGAACCGCGCGCCCAGGGTTTTCCAGTCCGAGAATGCCCGTGCGCCAAGGATTTCCTTGAGGTTGTTGTTCCAGCACAGCACGGCGAACCCGGTGCCCAGCACGTCGTCGAGCATGACGTTCTGTTGCTCGCGGGTGTCCACCCGGGGCTGCACGAACAACGTGCCGACCGGCGAGTTGGGTGTGGTGTGTACGACGGCGCCGTTCTCGTAGCGCGGCATCGGCTTGAACCGCATCTCCAGCACATACCGCTTGAGCGACGGCACAATTGACGCCGATCGCACCAGCAGGTCACGGACGGCGGCGACCCGGCGGTTGGTCGGGGAGATGACCCGGCCGACCATCGTGGACAGGTCGATCATCGCCCGGGCGTGCTTGCGCCGTTCCACGTCGTAGGTGTCGAGCAGCGCGTCGTCGGCCTGACCGTTCACCACTGCCGCCAGCTTCCAGCCGAGATTGGCGGCGTCCCGGATGCCGCTGTTGTAGCCCTGGCCCTGCCACACCGGCATCAGGTGCGCGGCGTCGCCGGCCAGCAGCAACCGGCCGCGGCGGAACGCGCCGGCGATGCGTGAGTGGTGGGTGTACACCCGGCGGCGGATCACGTCGACACGCTCGGGGTGCGGGACGAACGGCGCGAGCATACGTGCGAGAAACGCCGGATCCTCGGCCAGCTCGTCGGACTCGTCAGCGTGAATCATGAACTCGAACCGGCGAATTCCGTGCGCGATGGAGATCGACGCATAGGGACGTTCCGGGGCGGCGCCCACCTCGCTGTTGGGGTGCCCGAGCGGGTCGTTGGCCAGGTCGATGACCAGCCAGCGGGTCGAGGAGGTGGTGCCGTCGAAGGACACCCCCATCAGCCGCCGGGTGGTGCTGCGCCCGCCATCGCAGCCGACGACGTAACGTGCGCGCAGCGGCCCCCCGTCGCCGCCGAGTTCGACCGTCACCGCCTCGGAGGTCTGCGTACACGATGTCATCGGGTGGTCCCACCACACCTCGACGTGCTCGAATCTGTCCAAGCCGCACAGCAATTCGGCGTCGACCAGCGGCTGCACGAAGCCGTTGCGTTTGGGCCAGCCGAATCGGGCGTCGGCCGGGGCCATCTCGGCCAGCACCCGTCGCTTGGCGTCGACGAACCGCAGAATCTGGTTGGGTACGGTGTGCGGCAGGATCGCGTCGACCAGCCCGATTGATTGGAAGGTGCGAAGCGCCTCGTCGTCCAGGCCGACGCCGCGCGGATAGTCGATCAGCGACGCCCGCTCGTCGACTACCACCGTGCGAACCCCGTGCAGCCCAAGGATGTTGGCCAACGTCAACCCGACCGGGCCGGCCCCGACCACGACGACGTCGACTTCGGTTGTCATAAGCGTCCCAGCAGGAAGTCGAGGTGCAGCCGGTTGAACGTCTTGGCATCCTCGTACTGCGGCCAGTGCCCGCAGCCGGGCATCACCTCGAAGCGCGCGCCGGGAATCATCGAGGCGATCCGGCGGCCCTCGTCGACGTCGGCGGTGGGGTCGTCGCTGGTCCACAGCACCAGGGTGGGCGCGGCGATGGCGCCGTACTCGGCCGGGCCGAGCAGGTTGCGGGCCCGGATCTGCGGGTCCTGCAGCGCCATGATGTCGCGCATCGCGGCGACGAAACCCGGTTGCCGGTAGACGCGTTGGCGGCTGGCCACGAGATCGTCGTAGTCCTTGGACTTGTCGGCCATCAGCCACTTGATCCGCGCCTGCACGGTCTCCCAGGTCGGGTTCTCGGCGGCTGCCATCGACAGCGTGATAATCCGTTGCATCACTTCGGGATCGGCCTGTGAGCCGCCGGCGGTGTTGAGCACCAGGCGGTCGACCCGGTCGGGGTGGTCGACGGCAGCGCGGGCAGCCACCCAGCCGCCGAGCGACTCACCGGACAGGTGAGCCCGCTTCGCGCCGATCGCATCCAGGACGGCCACCAGATGCTCGACGTAGTGCGGTATTTCGAGCGGATGGCCGGGCTTGTCGGTGTAGCCGTGGCCCAGCATGTCGATCGACCAGGTGGAGAAGTGCTCGGCGTGCGCCTCCAGGTTGCGGACGTACGCCTCGGCGTGCCCGCCCGAACCGTGCAGCAGGATCAGGACCGGCTTGTCATCCGCGTCGCCGGCATGCAGATAGCGGGTTCGAACGCCGCCGGCGTCCAGGTAGCCCTGTTCGAACGCGACGCCCTGCAGGTCGCTCCAGACGCTCTCGTGCTCCCTCACCGGAAATCCCGCTCTCGTATTTTTACAGCGTGCGTGCTAATATCGAACACTAATGTGCATTATCTGTAGAGCATCACTCTCAGCCGGTGGCCTGTCAAGGTGGTGAACGGTTCGCAGACGCTGGCCAGGGGGCTCAGCGCCCTGCAATTAGTGGCGGGCGCACCAACGGGCCTGACAGTCCAACAGGTTGCCGACGGCGTCGGGGTGCACCGCACAATCGCCTACCGGCTGCTCGGCACCCTGGCCGAGTACCGGTTGATCGCCAAGGGTGACGACGGCCGGTACCGCCCGGCGGCGGGACTGGCGGTTTTGGGCGCTTCGTTCGACCGCAACATGCGCCAACTGAGCGTGCCCACGTTGCGGGCATTGGCTGACGAGCTGGGCACCACTGTGTCGCTGCTGGTGGCCGAGGGCGACCAGCAGGTGGCGCTCGCCGTGATCGTGCCCACTCAGGTCGCCTACCAGCTGGCGTTCCACGAGGGCAGCCGCTATCCGCTGCACCGCGGCGCCGCCGGCATCGCGCTGTTGGCGAGCATGCCGCCGCGGCCCGGGGAACGCGACCTCGTCGCGCGGGCCCGCGAGCAGGGCTGGGTCGTCACCCACGGCGAGATCGAGCCGAACACCTACGGCCTGGCCGTGCCGGTCCGTCGCCAACCACCCTCGCCGCCAACGTGTATCAACCTGATCTCGCACCGCGAGGACGTCGTGCTGCGCGGCAAGGACGCAGTGATCAAGGCGGCCAAGGAATTGTCGGCAATTCTGAGCTGAAGGGATTCTCGATGCCTTTGTGGGACCAGGAAGTCGACGTCGTCGTGTTGGGAACCGGCGGCGCCGGCCTCACCGTGGCGCTGACGGCGGCGGTCAACGGAGCGTCGGTGGCGGTGTACGAGAAGGCACCGACGGTCGGCGGCACCACCGCGGTGTCGGGCGGCGTGGTGTGGATTCCGGCCCATAACCGTTGTCCGGACGGCGAATTGACGGTTGACGACGCGTTGAGCTACCTGCGGGCACAGTCTTTCGGGTCGATGGACGAGCCGCTGGTGGAGACGTTCGTGCGGACCGGCGCGGCGATGCTCGACTTCGTCGAGGCGCACAGCGGTCTGCGTTTCGAGATCGCGACCGGCTTTCCCGACTACAAACCGGAGCTGCCGGGTGGGCAGCCTTCCGGCGGAAGGTCTTTTTCCGCCGCACCCTACGATCTGGCGCAGTTGGGCGAGTGGCGTGATCGGATCACGTCGTTTCCCGCGGACTGGTCCAACGTCGGGTTCGACGCCGAGACCCGCGCGCGGCTGCACGCAGACGTCGACGAAGGTGCCGACTTGTGTGTGGCCGGCACCGCGCTGATCGCCGGGCTGCTCAAGGGTCTGTTGGATCTGGGTGTCGTGCCCTGCACCAACGCGCGCGCCGAGGAGCTGGTTGCCGACGGCGACGGCATCGCCGGCGTGCGGGTGGGCCCACGGGCGGTCCGCGCTCGTCGCGGTGTCATCCTTGGCACCGGCGGATTCGAATGGAATCCGGCGTGGGTCAAGGCGTTTCTGCGCGGACCGATGCACGGCGCGGTCTCGCCGCCAAACAACACCGGCGACGGGCTGCGCATGGCAATGGCGCACGGTGCGGAGCTGGCCAACATGGGCGAAGCCTGGTGGGTGCCGATCGTGCAGATCCCGGGCGACACCATCGACGGGCATCAGCGCAGCCGCAGTGTGCGGCTGGAACGCACGCGTCCGCGCAGCATCATCGTCAACCGGGCCGGCCGCCGGTTTGTCAACGAGGCCTGCGATTACAATTCGATGGCCGGCGCCTTCCACTACCTGGATCCCCGCGACGGCTACGTCAACGACCCCGCGTGGATCGTTTTCGACTCGCTGCACCTCAAACGCTACGGGTTCCTCGGCGTCGCACCCGGAGATCCGGTGCCCGACTGGTTCTGCGCCTCAGCAGATTTCGCCGAGCTGGGCGCCAAGACCGGCATCGACGCCGACGGGCTGGCCCGCACCGTCGAACACTGGAACCGCAATGTCGCGGACGGAGCCGATCCCGAATTCGGGCGCGGCTCAAGCGCATACGACGGCTACTGGGGCGACGAACGCGCCACCACGCTGGCCGGAAAAACACTGGGCCCCATCGACACCGCCCCCTACTATGCGGTGCCGGTGTCGGTGGGCGCGATGGGCACCAAGGGCGGACCGCGCACCGACCGCGACGGGCGGGTGCTGCACGTCAACGGTTCGCCGATACCGGGCCTGTTGGCCGCCGGCAACGCGATGGCAGGGGTGACCGGGCGTGCCTATGGCGGTGCCGGCGGAACCATCGGCCCGGCTATGGTTTTCGGGTATCGCGCTGGGCACTATGCGGCGACGGGTGAGTCGGTCGAGATTTAGGTCGGTGCCATAACGCGAAAGCCCAGCAACTCGGCGGCCTCCGTCATACGCACATCGTAAGTAACAACCTCGCGGAGGTCGTTGCCGAGCCGCTGCGCCGTAGCCATGTGAATCGCATCGAGCGAGCGCAGTTCGGATGGCAGGAGTGCGCCAGCAAGATCAAGCACTCGATTATCGACGCGAATTAGGTCTAAATCAGCGAGCGCTCGGCGTCCGGCTTTCCGCGCCGGTTCGCCCTTGTCGAGGACCGCCCGCATGACTTCCGTCCGAGTAAGAGCGCTCGATACCCACGGCCGGTGGCTCCGAAGGTAGCGACGCAGGGCGTCCGACTCCGGCTCACGCACTGCGAGCTTGACGACGGCGGACGAATCGAGGTAGGTGGCTGCCATCAACGCTCGCGCTCACGCAGGCGCGCGAGCGTTACCGATGGCAGCTCGACACCCGGTTCTAGCTCGATCGGCTCGGGCAAATCGTCAAGGCTTCCGGTCGCGGGCTCGATCTCGCCGCTTGCCAACATCCGCTCGTATGGGCTGCCCTCCGGCATCGGCGAGAGCAGGGCGACGGGCCGACCGCGATCGGTGATCTCAATCGTTTCACCGGCCTCGACGCGCCGGAGGAGTTCGCTTGCCCGCTGCCGAAGCTCACGCACACCCACCGAACTCATGTGCTAACTGTAGCACATTGAGGTGGTTGGGCGGTGATGCCTTATCTCGCTGACTAGTTCATCTCCTGCGCCAGCGTCCAGGCCATTTGCGCGAGCTCGCGATAGCGCTCGCGGAACGTAGCCGCACGCGAATCCGCGGCGTTGCCCTCGATTCCGCGCCGATATACCCCTGCCCCAATCGACGCCAGCCGGAACATGGAGAACACGACGAAGACGTCGAGCGAGGCCGGAACCTCCCGGCCCACGTGCCGGCAATAGCTGGCGACGAACGCCTCCTCGTCGGGAATGCCGGTGCCGGTCAAGTCCTCGCCCGCCACTCCACTGCGGCCACCGGCGTCGTCGGCGGGGAGATGGTACGTCAGACAGGCATAGGCCAAGTCGGCCAACGGATGCCCGATGGTCGCGAGTTCCCAGTCCAGCACCGCAACCACGCGCGGCTGCCTCGGATGGATCAGCACATTGCCCAACCGGTAGTCGCCGTGGGCGATGCAGGCCGGCTCGTCGTCGGTCGGCAGGTGCTCGGGCAGCCACTGCGCCAGCGAGTCCATCGCCGGGGTGTCCTCCACCCGCGCGGCCTGCCACTGCCGCGTCCACAGCGCGACCTGCCGCTGCATGTAACCGTCGGGCTTGCCGAATCCCTCGAGGCCGACCGCGCGCCAATCGACGCGGTGCAGCGCCGCGAGCACCCGGGCGAGGTCCTCGTAGATCGCGGCGCGGTGCTCGGGTGTGCACTCGCGCATGACGCGGTCGGGAAAGATCCGCCCTGGCACGTGGTCCATGACGAAAAACGTTGTGCCGATGACCGATTCGTCGTCGCACAACAGCCGCATCCGTGGCACCGGAACGTCGGTGTCGGCCAACGCGGCCATCACGCGGTGTTCGCGCTCTACTTCGTGCGCCCGTGGCAGTAGCGTGCCGGGTGGCTTCTTGCGCAGCACGTACTCGCCGGCAGCGGTAGTCAGATGAAAGGTCGGATTGCTCTGGCCGCCCTGAAACTGGCGAACCTCCATCCCGGTGTCGAACCCCGGCAGCCGGCCGTTCAGATAGCGTCGCAGCGCGGCCTCGTCGAACCGGTGGGCCGGCAGGACCGGTATCAACTCTGGTACGCCACTCATCTACGACGCCTCCATGAATCGGCGGGTCAGACGAATCAGTTGAGAACGTAGCGTGTCGTCGTCGACGTCGGCGACGAGGGGATGCATCACGCCGACGGCGATGGCGCCCGACAACATCGCCGCGGTCACCCGGGCGTCGTCGCCGGCGTCGCCGACCAGCACGCTGTAGAGCCGTTGGATCAACTCCTGGAACGGTTGGTGCTGCGCGAGCAGGCGCACGATGACGGGATCGAACTGCAGCGTGCTCGCCGCGCCGCGGCGCTCGATCGCCACATCGATCACCCGCTCCAGCAACATTTCGCGTGCCCGCGGTTGGGATCGCTCGGCTTCGGCGGCCTCCAGTGCCTCCTCGAGGCCGCCGAGTTCCCGTTCGGTGAGGGCGATGACGATCTCGTCCTTGGTCTTGAACTGGTGGTATACCGCGGCCTTCGTGACACCGATGGCGTCGGCGATCATCTGCAACGACGTTCCGCCCACACCGTTTTCGGCGATCAGGTTCAGCGCGGCATCGAGGATGCGGGTCTGCGCCGCGCTGCGCTGGATTGAGCGGAGCCTCACGGCCCGGGTAGCCACCATCCCGTAAGGGTAGCCGATCGGCTATTGACCGCGGGCTAGCCGATCGGCTAGGTTCACCGGCATGTCGACTGTTGCCGAAGCACAGCAGGCGCCTGTGGCGTTGAGTCTTCGCGGGCAGTGGATCTGTTTGTGGATGACTCCGGTCGTCGGCGCCGTGCTGCTCGTCGCCTTCTTGGCGTTCCCGGGTTTCTTTCCGCCGATGTCACCTCAGCTGACCGCGGGCCAGGTCGCCGACTTCTACGCGCACAACACGACGATGATCCGGTTCAGCATGATCACCTACAACCTGTTCGGCATCATGCTGGTCCCGCTCTTCGCGCTGATCGTCGTCCAGATGAAGCGGATGGCCACGCCGAACCAGGTACTCGCCTACTGTTATCTGACCGCGGCGGTCAGCGGTGCGACGCTGTTCGCGCTCGCCGATATCTTCTGGCTGGTGGCCGCTTTTCGGCCCGAACGCAATCCGCAGTTGATTCAACTGCTCAACGACCTGGCCTGGATCACGTTCGTCGCACCGGTGGGCTTCCTTGTCGTACAGAATCTCTGCGTGGCGCTGGCGGTCTACCTGGATGCCGGTGCGCGGCCCGTCTTTCCGCGGTGGGTGGGCGCGTTCAGCGTCCTCATCGCCGCCGCGATGACACCCGCGGCAGGCGCGGCGATATTTCGTACGGGGCCGCTGGCGTGGAACGGCGTGGTGTCGTTCTGGCTGCGGATCGGCGCGTTCACGTTGGACGTCGTGGTGATGTTCTTCGTACTGCGAGCGGCGTTGCGTCGCCAGGCCGCCGAGGAAGCACCATGACCGATACGGCAGCGCCACCGCGCAATATCGATCTGCGGATTGCCTTTTGGGTGGTTCCCACTTTTTACACCTTGTTCGGGCTGATCTTCGTTCCGCTGACCCGGGTGATGCCGCCGCCACGGCCGGATGTTACCGCCGCCCAAATGGGGCATTTCCTTCATCAGCATGCGGTGACGATCCAGATCGGCTTCGCGCTGTTGATGGTCATCATCGGCTTTGCGGGCGTCACGAACGGCATCGTCGCCTTCGAGATCAAACGGATGTCGGTCAGCCCGGTGTTCGCGTACGCCTATCTGGGCACCCTGGCCGTCGGTGCGCTGCCGGGATGCCTGATGGCCGCAATCTCCTTCCTGGCGGCCGTTTTTCGTCCTGACCGCGACCCGCAGATCGTGGCACTGCTGTATGACTTGACGTTCCTCTCGTTCGTCGGATCGCTGGGCTGCTTCTCCGCCGCATACCTGGTGTTCGCGATCGCCATTCTGCTGGACACCAACGGCGTGTTCCCGAAATGGCTGGGATACATATCGATTTGGCAGATCGTGACCGAGCTGCTCGCGGCCCCGGTGTTCATCTTCAGATCCGGACCACTGGCCTGGAACGGTTCGATCAGCTTCTGGATGGGCACGGCCATCTTCGGGTTCTGGGAAGTGTGCCTGATCGTTCTGCTGAAAATCGCCGTGGAGCGTCAGCCCGTTGGCGAGTTGGTGCAGGACTGATGACCGATACCCGAACTGGCGTCAGCCGCAAGCCCCAACCGCATCTGCCCGGCGACGGCAGCATGTGGGTGTTCGTGCTCGGCGACCTCATCATCTTCGGCGCCTACTTCGTCATCTTCATGGTGTACCGCACGCAGGAGCGAGCGTTGTTCCTGGCGTCGCAACAACATCTGAGCCTCAACGTCGGCGTCGTCAATACGTTGGTCCTAATCGCCAGCTCCTGGTTTGTCGCGCGCGGCGTTCAATCGGCCGCGGCTGCCGAGTACACCCGCGCCACACGGTTCATCGTCGGCGGCGGCGCCTGCGGTGTGCTGTTCATCGCGATCAAGGCATACGAATGGTCGACGAAAATCGGTCAGGGACTGACGTTTCCGCACAATGACTTCTTCATGTTCTACTACCTGTTGACCGGCGTGCATCTATTCCATGTGCTGCTCGGTCTGGTGATCCTGGGCGTGGTGGTGGCCAATCTGCGAGATCCGCGACGTCGGCGGGTGTCGATGGCCGAGGCCGGCGCAACCTATTGGCACATGGTCGATCTGCTGTGGATCGTCATTTTCGCGCTGCTCTACGTGATGCGATGACCGCAACCGTCCGGCTCACCTCCGTGTGGCTGATTCTGTCGGCGATCACCATCGCCGCATGGTGGCTCGCGCCAGGGCCCTCCCACGCGACTGCCAGTGTGGCGATCACGATTGCTGTCCTGGCGATGGCATTGGTCAAGGTGCGCTTGGTGATTCAGCAGTTCATGGAGGTGCGCACCGCTCCCGGCTGGCTGAAGTTGTTCACCGACGCGTGGCTCGTGGTGCTGTGGGGGACGGTGCTGGTCATTTACCTTTGGTGAGCAACCCATCAGCGGCGGAATAGGGATCGTCGCGGCCATCGGCGACCGCCTCGGCCAGCCGGTCGAGGTCGGGATGAGTCCGCAGCCGAGTTTGCGCCAGCGACAGGATCTGGGCCCGGGCGCGGGCCAACCGACGTTCGCGGCTGTCGGCGCGATGATGGGCATCGATCGCGTCCATCAACTCCGCGAGGCCTTCACCTTTGGCAGCAACGAGCGGAAGGATCGGCGCTTTGGTTTCCGCACGCAGGTCGCGGATCGTCTGCTCCGCACCCTCCCGGTCGGCCTTGTTGACCACCACGATGTCGGCGACTTCCAGCAGGCCCGCCTTGGCCGCCTGCACCGCGTCGCCGGCGCCCGGGTTGAGGATGACGACGGTCGGATCCGCGACCGCCGCGATCTCGATCTCCGACTGGCCCACGCCCACAGTTTCTAGCAGGACCACGTCGTAGGCCAGCGCGCCGAGCAGCCGGATGGCTGCGGGTACCGCGGCGGCCAGACCGCCCAGGTGGCCACGGGTCGCCAGCGAACGGATCAACACCTGGGAATCGTTGATATGTCTGGTCATTCGAATCCGGTCGCCCAGCAGCGCCCCGCCGCTGAACGGCGACGACGGGTCGACGGCCAGCACCGCCACCCGCAACTCCCGTTGCCGGTAGGCGCCCACTAATGCCGCGACCGTTGTCGACTTGCCGGCGCCCGGCGGTCCGGTGATCCCCACGACCTGCACCGACGACGAGCCGAGGCTTTCCAGCACTTCGTCGCGGCGCTCACCCTCGACCAGGCTGAGCAATCGGCCGGCCGCCCGCGGTGATCCGTTGCGCGCCGCGGCGATCAGCTCGGCGATGTTCATCTAGGAGAGTTTATGGCGCCGGTACCTCGATGACCGTCGCGGAGCCCATTCCGCCGCCCGCACACATCGCTGCCACGCCGAAACCGCCACCGCGCCACCGCAATTCGTGCACCAGCGTCACCAGCATTCGGGCTCCGGTGGCCGCCACCGGATGTCCCAGCGAGCAGCCGCTGCCGCTGACATTGACCAAGTCGGGATCGATGTCGAGCAGTTTGACGGTGGCCACACACATCGAAGCGAACGCCTCGTTGATTTCGAACAGGTCGATGTCGGCCAGCGAAAGTCCCGCCCGGGCAAGCGCTTTCGGGATTGCCTCGACGGGCGCCAGGCCGGTCGCGGCGGGGTCGACACCCACCGACGCCCAGGCCCGGATCGTCGCGAGCGCCGGCAGTCCCAACCGGTCGCTGGCGATCGTGAGCACGGCAGCGCCGTCGTTGGCGCCGCAGGCGTTGCCCGCGGTGATCGAGAAGCCTTCGATCTCGGGGTGCAGCGGCTTGAGCGCGGCCAGCTTCTCCATGGTGGTGTCGCGACGGGGATGCTCGTCGACCTCGAACAGACCGTGCGGCGTCTCAATCGGGACGATCTCCTCTTTGAACCTGCCCTCGTCGATCGCGGCGATCGCGTTGCGGTGTGAGCGCAGCGCCCAGCCGTCCATCTCCTCGCGGCTGATTCCGGCTGTGACGGCCGCATTCCAGCCGACCGTGATCGACATGTCCATGTTGGGCGCGTCGGGGCGATCGGGATGGGTCGGCGGAAACCAGTCGACCCATTCGCCGTCGACTTGCATTCGCGACCGCGGGGACGTGGACGCGGAGTTGACTCCCCCGGCGATGATCAGCTGATCCATGCCGGCGCGCACGCTGGCCGCCGCGCTCTGCACCGCCGCCTGGCCGGCCGCGCAATGCCGGTTTTGGGCCAGGCCCGGCACCGAGGTCAGCCCGGCGGTCAGGGCGGCATGTCGGGCCAGCACCCCGCCGCCGTAGAGGCCCTCGCCCAAGATCACGTCGTCGACTGGCACCGAGTCCAGGCCCGCCGCGGCCTCCGACACCACGTGATGGGCCAGCTCGTAGGCGCTGGTGTCGCGCAGCGTTCCCTTGCGCGCGGTGCCGATGGGCGTGCGCAGGGCGGACACGATGACGGCTTCAGGCATGGGGCCTCTCCTTCGTCGAGTGTGAAACTAGTTTCACGTTGGGCGCCGAGCGTGAACTTAGCTTCACGCTCGGCGGCATCAGTTCTTGCCGGCGGTCAGCTTGGCGACGATGTTGCGGAAATCCTCGGTCTGGAACGACTGGTTCTCGGCGGTCAGGGCGAAGTCCAGGGTGGCCAGCACCGCGCGTTCGAGGTGCACGTTGAGCACCCGCTTGGTGCTCTCGACGGCCTGCTGTGGCAGTTCCATGATCCGCTTGGCGCAGGCCACCGCCTCGGCCACCGGATCATCGGCTACGTGGTTGGCCAGCCCGAGCTCGACGGCCCGCTGCGCGGAGATCCGCGCACCGGTCAGCGCATATTCCTTGGCGAGCAGCAGGCTGATGTGCAGCGGCCACGTCAGCGGCCCGCCGTCCGCCGCGACCAGCCCGACCTGCACATGCGGATCCGCAAGGTAGGCGTCTTCGGCAATGTAGACGATGTCGGAGAGCGCGACCAGGCTGCAGCCGAGCCCGACCGCCGGCCCATTCACCGCCGCTACCACCGGGATTCGGCAACGAGCCATGCCCAGCACGATCTCGCGTCCGTCGGCGATGGTCTTGGCCCGCAGGTCGGCGTCGGCCGCCAGCTCGGCCAGGTAGTGGAAGTCGCCGCCGGCCGAGAAGGCCCGGCCGCGGCCGGTGATCACGGCGGCGCGCGCCGTCCGGTCGTCGCTCATCCGCTGCCACAGCCGCGCCAGCCCGTTGTGCAGGTCGTCGTTGACCGCGTTCAGCGCGTCGGGCCGGTTCAGCGTGATGATGCGCAGCGGCCCGTCGGCCGCGACGTCGATTTCTGCCGGCATGTCGTACACGTCAGACTCCTTTTGTGGTCGTGACCCGCTTCACCCGGGCTTCGCCCGCGTTCGCGATCACTCCTATTTCGATGGTCGTGACCCGCTTCACCCGGGCTTCGCCCGCGTTCGCGATCACTCCTACAGCCCCAAGATTCGTGAGGCGATGATGTTCTTCTGGATTTGCGATGTCCCACCCATCACGCTTTGCGCCCGGCTATATAGGTAGGCACTGAACAGGTCGGGATCCTCGGTGCCGCCGACGGCCAGCGCGGCGTGGCCGACGGACTGCTCGACCCAGGTCATCAGCAGCTTGTCCAGCGATCCGTCCGAGCCGTGCGACACACCGTCGAGCTGTTCGGACAACCGCCGGCGCACGTGGTGGGTCAGCATCTCGGTTTGCACTGCTGCCCAAGCTAATTCGGGAGACACCGGACCGTCGCAGCGCGCAGCCATCTCCCGCACGAGCTTGCCGTAGCGGGCGGCATAGCCCAGTGTCGACGGTTCGCGTTCGTGTCCGACCACCGTCATGGCGATGGCCCAGCCCTCGCCGGGGCCGCCGACCATCTGGTCGGCGGGCACGGTCGCGCCGTCGAAGAAAACCTGGCCGAACTCGGTGGTGACGCCGTTAATCATCCGAAGCGGACGTTGTTGCACGCCAGGTTGTTTCATCGCGATGACGAACGCCGACAGGCCCTTGTGCCGGGGCGCCTCCGGGTCGGTGCGGGCCAGCAGCAGGCACCAGTCGGCGACGTCGGAGTAGCTGGTCCAGATCTTGTGCCCGTGCACGACGTAGTTGTCGCCGTCGCGGGTGGCGGTGGTGGTCAGCGACGCGAGATCCGAGCCGGCGCCGGGCTCGGAAAAGCCCTGGCACCACCGCTCGGTGCCGTTGATCATGCCGGGCAGGAAGCGCTGCTGCAGCTCCTTACTGCCATGCCGGCCCAGCCCCACCACGAGATAGCCCAGGCTGGGCCGCGGCGGGGCACCGGCACGGGCCAGTTCTTCGTCGACGATGACGTCGTAGACCGGCGGCAACTCCTGACCACCGAACTGCTTAGGCCACGACAACCCGAAGAAACCACCCTCATACAGGGCGCGGTGCCATTCACCCTGGCGGGTCCAGTACTCGTCGCCGGAGCTCGCAAACTCCCTGGCGTGCAGGGCAAGCCAGGATCGCAGCCGGTCGCGGAAGGCGGCTTCCGCCGGCGAGTCACGAAAGTCCAATGTCGATCTCCTCCAGCTTGACGGGCCACAGCTCGGTTGATGTCAGTGCCCGCCGCAGAAAGACATGCGCCAGGCATTCCCAGGTATTGCCGATGCCGCCGTGTACCTGAATGGCGGTCTCGCAGACGGTTTGTGCGGCCCGCGCGCAGTAGATCTTGGCGACGCGGGCGGCCCGGATCGCCTCCGCCGGTGCGAGTTCGTCGACCGCCCAGGCGGCGTGCCGCGACACGCTCACCGAGCCCTCGATCAACGCAAGGCTTTCGGCCAGCAGGTGCGCGACGGCCTGATACGAGCCGATCGGTTTGCCGTACTGCTCACGGATTTTCGCGTAGTCACAGGCCAGGGCGTGCGCCCCGCGCGCGGTGCCGACCAAGTCCGCGGCGGTGGCGGCCAGCGCAAGAGCCAGCCATCGTCCGGCGACGTCGGCAGAGACTTCGCCGACGGGAACCGCAGCGCCGTGCAGATCGGCGTTGACTCTGGTCAAATCCGCACCGGCCCGGACGTCGCCGAGGTCGACGGCCAACACTGTCGTATCCCGCAACAACAACGCACGCCGGTATCCCCGCGCGTCGACCGCATGATCGCCGTAGACGATCGTCGCCGCGTCGCTGCCAACGTGCCGGGCCAGCTCGTCGGCCAGCACCGGCCCGAGGAACGGCGCGTCCACCAGCCCGCGGCCGAATTCTTCGGCAACGATCGCCACCTCGACGCCGGAGGCGCCGTCGGCGCGCAGCGACCGCCAACCCGCCGCCGCAATCTGCTTGTCCAGCCGCGCAATTCGCTCGGCATCCTCGAGCGCCTGAACCGACCCGGGTCCCAGATCGTCGGCCAGTTTGGCGGCGGCGTCGCGCAGTTGCTGTTGCTCAGCGGTCAGACGTACATCCATACTTCTCCTTCAGCACTCGGCGCAGCACCTTGCCCGAAGGCAGCCGAGGAATATCGGACACGAACACCACGCGGCTCAGCCGTTTGTACGACGCCAGCTGCTTTTCCACGCATGCAGCGAGTTCGGTGGTCTCCACAGGGGTGTGCGTCGACACAGCGGCGACGATCGCCTCCCCATTGAGCCCGTCCGGAACACCGAACACCGCGCAGTCCCTGACCGCCGGGTGCCCGTGCAGCACCGCTTCGATCTCGGCGGGCGCGACCTGGAAGCCGCGCACCTTGATCATCTCCTTGGACCGGTCGGTGATCCGCAGCCAGCCATCGCCGTCGAGATAACCGACGTCCCCGGTGCGATACCAGCCGTCGCACAACGCATCTCGTGTGGCCGCGCGCGGCAGGTAGCCGGCCATCAGCGACTCCGAACGAGCCTGAATCTCGCCCACCTCGCCAGGACCAACGGGCGCACCGGTGTCCAGCGACACCACCCGCACCTCGACACCCGCCACCGGCCGCCCCACCGAGTCGAGCCGCGCACCGTCGAGCGGATTGCAGGCGATGACCGGCAACTCGGTGGTGCCGTAGGCGGGCACCCATCCGACGCCGGTGCGCCGGGTGACGGTTTCGGCGGCGGTTCGGCTGACCGGAGTGGCGCCCCACATGATGAACCGCAGCGACGACAGGTCATAGGACTCCAGCCGTGGATGCGACGCGAGGGCCAAAGCGATTGGCGCAACGGCCATCTCGACGGTGAGGCGGTCAGTCTCGATGTGCCGCAGCATGGTGTCGACGTCGAACCGGCGGTGTAGCCGCATCCACACACCGGTCTCGAGCGCGGTGACGATGTTGAGCAGCCCGAGGATGTGCGATGGGGGCGTGGCGATTTGGATGCGGTCACGCGACGTCAACTGCAGCGCGTCGCGCCAGTGCCGGATGGCGGCGCACAACGACGCATGGGTGTGCCGGACGGCCTTGGGCAGACCGGTGGTGCCCGAGCTGAACACCAGCAGCGCGTCGGTGTCACGCGGCGGCGACCCGGATACCGGCTGCCCGGGTGTGATCGCCTCGTCGAGATGCAGCATCGGCATCAGCTCGGCGAGCACCGGGTGGTCCCCGACCGCATGCGACGGGTTCGTCAGGCCCAGCGCGTGCTCGACCTCGGCGCGCTTCCACGCCGGACTGATCAGCACCACGGCCGCAGCCAGCCGCCAGATGGCGTGCAGCGCGACGACGAACTCGGGCCGGTTGGACGCCATCAACGCCACCCGCGCTCCGGCCGTCACTCCCCTTTTGCGCAGGATCGACGCCAGGCCGTAGGCCAGCGCGTCGAGCTGCGGCAGGCTGTACTGCCGCTCCTCGAACGCGAGCACCGGGGCATCGTGTGATGGCATTGAGAAGATCCTATCGCTTTGGGAGAATAGTATTCTCTATACTGAAGAACGCAAGTATGGAAAGGGGGTGGCAATGGCGGAGCTGCACGCGTTTCACCAGGCGACGGTGACCCGGATCGTCAAGGAGACCGCCGACGCGCGCACCTTCGTGCTCGCCCCGCATGACCAGCCCTTTTCCTATCGCGCGGGCCAGTTCTGCACGTTTCGGGTGACCGTCGACGGCGAGCAGCTGTATCGGTCGTATTCGATGTCGAGCGCGCCGGAGACCGACGACGAGCTGATGACTACGGTCAAGCGGGTGCCCGGCGGCAAGGTGTCCAACTGGCTGATCGACAACGTCTCCGAGGGCGACGAGCTGACGATGACCCGCGCGGCCGGCACCTTCTGCCTGACGCCGACCGCCGCGCCGCTGTTGGCCTTCGCCGGCGGCAGTGGTGTCACCCCGATTCTGTCGCTGGTCAAAAGCGCGTTGGCGACGACGGACCGCTCGGTGCGGGTGCTGTGCGCCGACCGTGATCGTGCGTCGGTGATCTTCGACGCGGTGCTCGACGAGCTTGCCGAGCGTTACCTGGGTCGGTTGTCGGTGGTGCGTCATCTCGACGACGAGCACGGCCTGATTGACGCGGCCGCGGTCCGCGATTTCGTCGGAGCCGACGCCGACGCCGACAATTATGTGTGCGGGCCGGAGGGCTTCATGGCCGTGGTGCGCGCCGCATTGCCGGGGCCGGGACGGGTGTTCGTCGAAGACTTCGACGCGACGCCCGCCGTCAAGCCACCTGCCGCCGTCGACGGCGCCGAGGTAGGCGGCACGGTCACGATTTACCTTGAGCGCAAGAAGGTTTCGGTGCCCCGCGTCGCGGGTGAGACTCTGCTCGAGAGCGCGCGACGGGCCGGGCTGGCGCCGCCGTTTTCCTGCGAGGCGGGCAACTGCGGGACGTGCATGGCCAGGCTCACCGAGGGCAGTGCGACGATGCGGGTCAACGACGCGCTGGAGGAGGACGAGGTGGCCGACGGCTACATCCTCACCTGCCAGGGTGTGCCGGACACGGCGAACGTGACGGTGCGTTACGAGTAGCGTCGGCAGGCATGACCGAGCTGTCTGCCTTCGCTGATCTGATGTCGGCCGATCACGGGCTGTGCGTCTTCAGCACCTTGCGCGGTGACGGCAGTATCCAGTCGTCGGTGGTGAATGCCGGTGTCCTGCAACACCCGCTGACCGACGCGACGGTTGTCGGGCTGGTGGCCATCGGGGGCTCCCGCAAGCTGCACAACCTTCGTGCCGATCCCCGAGCCAACCTCGTCGCACGCAGCGGCTGGCAATGGGCCGCAGTCGAAGGCTCGGCGCAGCTGATCGGCCCGGACGACCCGCACCCCGACGTCGACGACGAGCGGCTTCGGCTGCTGCTTCGCGAAATCTTCACCGCCGCAGGCGGAACCCACGACGATTGGGACACCTACGACAGGGTAATGCGCGAGCAGCGTCGAACCGCCGTCCTCGTCTCGCCCGGCCGCATCTATGCCAACCCGGCCTAACCCGTTGCGGCCCTGAGTGTGTCGGCGACGACGCGTCCGGTGTCGCGCAAGGGCTGGGGGCTTCGTTGGCTGCGGCTCAGCATGATTGCGCCTTCCAGGCTGGCCAGCGCGAACATTGCGAGGCGGCGCGCCGCGGCCGGTTTGACTCCTTCGCTGATCAGCTGGGCCGCCACCCGCGAGCGCCACGAGTCGAAAACCGCGTCACTCGCCCGGCGCAACGCTTCGTTGGTGCTTGCGATCTCACACGCTAGCGTCCCCACCGGGCAGCCGTCGGCGAAGTCGGACTCCTCCAGAGCGTGGCCGGCCCAACCGAACCATTTGGTCGCGGCCTGGCCGATATCGGCGGATTCGGCGAACACCCGGTCGAGCAGCTCTTCGTACCGCTCGGCCGTATGCGCAATGGCTTGCAGTGCAAGGTCTTCCTTCCCGCCCGGAAAGAAGTAGTACAGCGAGCCGATCGGACCGCCGCTCTCCGCGACGATTTGTTTGAGGCCGGTGCCGCTGTAGCCCTGCCGGCGGAACAATCCGGCGGCTGCCGTCAAGAAGCGTTCACGCGTCGGCGGGCTCACGGCTCGGCTCCCGATCGCAGCGGAATCGCATCGACGATGCGCCGCGCGGTTTGTCGGTCTATCGCATAGGCACTGAGGGCTTCGCACTCGAGTTGGTCGTCCAGTCGGCGGCCGATGACATCGAGCACGGTCTGCTTGGCAGAACGCACCGCGGACTGTTGGTGGCCGGCGATACGCTCAGCCAGAGCCCGGGCGTGGCTCATCAACACGTCATGGGCGACCACGCGGGTGACCAGGTTGACGTGCAGTGCACGCGCGGCGTCGATCGGTTCGCCGCTCAGTTCCAAATCCAGCGCGACCGCCATGCCGCACGCGTCGACCAGCCGCGAAATCCCGCCGTCTCCGTGATGAAAGCCCAGACCCACCAGCGGCGCGCCGAACATCGCCTGCTCCGAAGCGATTCGGATGTCGCAGGCCAGCGCCAGCTCCAAACCGGCGCCCAGCGCCCAGCCGTTGATCGCGCCGATCACCGGCTTGGCAATACCCATCCCCCGCGTCAGCCCGCCGAAACCCACATTTTTGGCGTTGCGGCGCACCGCCGCGGCGTCGGCGTCGAGCCATTGCGCAAACCAGGTGTTGCGGTCGGCCCCGGCACAGAATGCCGTGCCGGCGCCGGTCAGGATCGCCACGTCGACGTCGTCGTCATCACGGAAGTCCGCCCAAATCTCCCGCAGCCGTTGGTCCATCGCGGGGTCGATGGCGTTACGCGCCTGCGGTCGGTTCAGGGTGATGGTCGCAATGCGATCCTGCTTGTGATACCTGACGTGGCCTTCGGCCCTATCCATCCACGCAGATTATATAAAACGTTCTACTAACGCAAGGGCCGCCAGGGAGGACTGGCCGTCGCGACGCTGCGACACTTATCGGGCTGCCCACACGCGGAAATCACCGGCAGTGACCACGCCCGTTGCAGGAGGGCATCCTTACCAATGACTTCATTGGTCCAAATAGCTTGATAGCCCGCATGTTCCATCCGCACCACTGCTTCGCGCTGCAGGTCGGTGGATGGAGCACTGGTGAATGAAACCGGCAGACGCACGCCGACCGGCCCCAATGGCTGGCAGGTGGAGTATTCCATGGTCAGTCCTTGAAGTAGTGACCTTTTTCGAGGTCGTCGATGAGCCCTGGCTGTACGGGATGCCAGTCCAGCTGCTCTTGGGTGAGGGTGCTCGACGCGGCGAGGTCCATCGCGAAGACGGCGCCAATGAAGCCGAAATGCTCCAACGCCTGATCCACCGGGATGGGATTCACCGGCAACCGCAGATGCCGGCCAATGGCCTCAGCGATGTCGCGAACGGCGACGCCCTCGTCGCCGACGGCATGCAGTCGTGCGCCCGCCGGGGCGTTTTCCAGGGCCAGCCGGAACAGCTGCGCGGCGTCGAGCCGGTGCACGGCGGGCCAGCGGTTGGACCCGTCGCCCAAGTAGGCCGAAACACCTTTGGCGCGAGCGGTACTGATGAGGTGCGGGACGAAACCATGATCACCCTTGCCGTGCACCGACGGAGGGAGCCGCAACACCGACACCCGCACCCCGCGTGTGACGAGCTGCAGCGCCGTTTGTTCCGATGCGCGGGGGAAGTTTGGGTCAACTGCGTCTTCTTCGGTCGCGAGCCGGCCCGGTGTGCGCATCGCCATCCCAGATGCGACGACCAGCGGCCGGTCGGATCCGGCGAGTGTGTCGCCGATGGCCTCGATCGCGCGTCGATCCGTCTCGGCGGCAGCTGCATAGTCGGAGAAATCATGGATGAACGCGGTATGGATGACGCCGTCGCTTGCCGCGGCGCCGCCGCCCAAGCTGTCCAGGTCTTCAAGGGTGCCGTGATGCGCCTCGGCACCGACGGCCGTCAGCGCCGCAGCGCCCGCGTCAGAGCGGGTCAACCCGACCACCTCGTGGCCGGCATCGACGAGCTCGCGGACAACTGCCGATCCGATGAATCCTGTTGCGCCAGTGACAAAGACACGCATGGTTGGCTCCCTCCATGTCGCAGTGATGCTGTAAACCAAGATGCGTCTCGGCGATGTGCGGTGTCCAAGTCCCGTTTCGAATTGGCCAATACCAATTAGGCATCACCGCTGCTAAACCAGGCTGCAGGACGGTCGGGCGTGACTGACGGCGATTACGATGCGAGTATGTCCGAGTCGCCGTTCGTCGATCTCGATCTGCGGCTGGTCCGGTATTTCGTCGAGGTGGCCGACCAGCGGCACTTCGGGCGCGCGGCGACGGCTCTGCGCGTGGCGCAGCCGTCGCTGAGTCGCCAGATCCGCCGGCTAGAACAGCAGCTCGGTGCCCGGCTGCTGGACCGCACTCCGCAGGGCACCCAACTCACCGAGGCCGGCGAAGCGTTCCTCCCGTCGGCGAAGTCACTGTTGCGCTCAGCCGCCCGCGCAGCGGCACAGGCTCGCGCTGCCGCCCAGCCCAGCCGTATCACCATCGGCTACACGTCGGGGCTGATCGTCACGCCGGCGGTGCGCGAATTGCGCCGCCAATACCCCGACGCCGACGTGCAGGCTGTGCACCTGGAATGGACCGGCGCCCGCGAGGCCCTGCTCGATCACCGGGTGGATGCTGTAGTGGCCCGGCTACCGTTTCCGACCGACCAGCTGCACGTGACGATCCTCTACGACGAGCCGCGCGTATTGGTGGTGCCGCTGGACCATCGCCTGGCCGGTAAGGAATCGATCACCCTTGACGACATCGCCGACGAGCCGATGCCGCGGATGCGTGATTCCGACCCGGCGTGGAGCGCGTTCTGGCGCGTCGATCCGCGGCCTGACGGGCGGCGCGCACCCGACGGTCCCTTCATCGAGGCGCTCGAAGACAAGTTTGAAGTGGTCGCCGCCGGGCAGGCGGTGGTCATTTCGGCAGGCGTGCGCGCAAGCGCGTTGCGGCCCGACCTAACCACGATTCCCATCGAGGGCATCGAGCCCAGCCACGTTGTGTTGGCCAGTCGTGCCGACGACCGCAGCCGTCTGGTGGCGGCTTTCCGCAAACTGGCCGAAGCACACCTCACCGGGCCCCCCGAGCAGACGTAAAGGTATCCGGCACGCCGAGGACATGGCGACTTTTACGTCTGCTCGCCCAACTTTGGTGGCGGCCGGTAATCCGGCTCGTAGCCAGCGACGCGGATCGGGTTGCCGACCAGGCGGAAATCGCCTGCAGTAACAACGATCTCTGGGGTGGCTTTCAGTGCCTCGGGCAGTGTGCGCACTGCGGCTGCGGGTATCCCGAGGGGACGCAGTCGGGCTTCCCAACTCACAGCGGTGTCGGTGGCCAACGCCGCCGCGACCACCGCGCGCACCTCGTCGGCTCGCGCCACCCGCTCCGCCATTGTCTCGAAGCCCGCAATACCCGCCTCACCGGCGAAGGATTTCCAGAAGCCGTCGTGGGTGATGAACAGGGCAAGGTAGCCGTCGGCGGTCGAGAACATCTGCGCGGGAACGTAATACGAGTGCGCGCCATAGGCCCGGCGCTGCGGCTCGACGCCGTCGTTGAGATACGCCGAGGCGTGGTAGTTGAGCTGCGAGAGCATCACGTCGCGCAGCGACACGTCGACCTGGCCGCCGTGGCCGGACACGATCTGCGCCAGCAGCCCGAGCGCGGCCGCGAGACCCGTGGAGTTGTCGGCCGAGGAGTAGCCCGGCAGCGTCGGCGGCCCGTCGGGATCACCGGTCAACGCAGCCACCCCGGTGGCTGCCTGCACGACGTAGTCGAATGCCGGGTCGTCGCCGCCGTTCAACCCGAAACCGGTGATCGCGACGCACACAATCCGCTCGTTGTAGCCGCGCAGCGCCTCGTACGCCAGGCCGAGTCGGCGGATCGCCGACGGCTTCAGGTTGACCAGCAGCGCATGGGATTGCGCGACGAGCTCACCCAGCTTGCCTTGGCCCTCTTGGGAATTGAGGTCCAGCCGGATGCTGTCCTTGTTGCGGTTCAGGCTGGCGAAATAGCTGTCGCTGACTTTCCGCGAGATCTCGCCGTCGAGTGGCTCGATCTTGGTGACTTGCGCGCCCAGGTCGGCCAACAGCATGGTGGCGTACGGCCCGGCCAGCATGGTGCCGACCTCGAGGATCCGGATGCCGGCGAGCGGCGCCGTCATCGCACCTCGGTGCCCAGCGCCGCGATGACTTCGCGGGTGCGGCGTTTGGACGCGATCAGCTCGTCGCGGTTGTCGCCCAAAGGCAGCAACCGCACCGACAGGTCGGTCACCCCGGCGTCGGCGAACCGGCGGAACCGCGCCAGGATGGCCTCCTCGTCGCCGGCCGCGCAGATGTCGCCGACGTCCTTGGCATCGCCGTAACTCAGCAGCCGCTGATAGTTCGGCGACACCTCGGCCTCGCCGAGGATCCGGTTGGCGCGCTCCCGTGCGGCGTCGACTTGGCTTGGTGCGCAGACACATACCGGGATCCCGGCAATGATCCGCGGAGCGGGGCGGCCCGCATTGTCGGCCGCCTTGGTGATGCGCGGGACCACGTGTTCGGCGCACGCCCGCTCGTCGGCCATCCACAGCACGGTTCCGTCGGCGCGCTCCCCCGCGAGCGTCAGCATCACCGGGCCCAGCGCGGCGATCAGCACCGGCAGCGGGGCGACCGGCGCGAGGTCCAACGGGTTGTGCACGGTGAACGTCTCGTTCTCGACGTCGACCGGGCCGGGACCGCTAAAGGCGGCGGCAAGCACGTCGAGGTAGTCGCGGGTGTAGGCGGCCGGCCGCTCGTAGGGCAGGCCCAGCATGTCGCCGATGATCCAGTGATGCGACGGCCCCACGCCCAGCGCCAGGCGCCCGCCGGCGGCGGCGTGCACCGATAACGCTTGGCGCGCCAACGCAATCGGGTGCTGGGCCTGCAGCGGCACGACCGCAGTGCCCAGCTCGATCCGGGTGGTGCGCGTCGTCATCAGCGCAACGGCCGTCAGCGCGTCGAAGTCGTTGGGCACCTGGGGAATCCAGGCGGTGTCCATGCCCACGGACTCGGCCCACTCGATGTCGTCGAGCAGCTTGGTGACCTTGCGGGCCGAATCGCCACGCTCGGCGCCGATCATTACTCCGAGACGCACGATTCCTCCTCGGTAAGCCTGCGGATCTCTTGCACCAGGGTGTCCAGCGGTGTGCCGGTCGGAAACACCGCCGCCGCGCCGGCATCCAATAGCTTGGGTACGTCGGCCTCGGGGATAGTGCCTCCGACGACGACGGCGATGTCACCGGCGTCGGCCGCACGCAGTGCCTCGATGGTGCGGGTGGTGAGCGCAACGTGCGCGCCGGACAGGATGCTCAGCCCGACGAGCGCGACGTCTTCCTGCACGGCGATCGACGCGATGTCCTCGATGCGCTGCCGGATGCCGGTGTATATCACCTCGAAGCCGGCGTCGCGCAGGGTGCGCGCGACGATCTTGGCGCCGCGGTCGTGCCCGTCCAGACCGGGTTTGGCGATGAGAACGCGTACTGCCATCTAAAACACCACCGGCTGTTCGAATTCGCCCCACACCGCTTTCAGCGCGGAGACCATCTCGCCGACCGTGCAGTAGGCGTTGGCACAGTCGATCAGTTTGTGCATGAGGTTGTCGGTTCGTTCGGCGGCGCGGGACAATGCGGCGAGGCTGGATTGGACTGCGGCCGAATCTCTTTCGGCCTTTACCTTGGACAGCCGCTTCAGTTGCAGATCGCGGCCTTCCGGGTCGAGTTCGTAGGTGTGAATTTCGGGCGGCGGCTCGGGCGTGACGAACCGGTTGACGCCGACCACCGGTCGCTCGCCCGACTCGATTTCCTGGTGGATCCGGTAGGCCTCGTCGGCGATCAGGCCCTGCAGGTAGCCGTCCTCGATGGCACGCACCATTCCGCCGTGCTGTTCGAGATCGTGCATGATCTCGATGATGCGGGCCTCGGTCTCGTCGGTGAGTGCCTCGACGAAGTAGGAGCCGCCGAGCGGATCGGCGACCCGGGCGACGCCGGTTTCGTGGGCCAGGATCTGCTGGGTGCGCAGCGCCAGCGTGGTCGTTTCTTCGGTGGGCAGCGCAAACGGCTCGTCCCAGGCGGCGGTGAACATCGACTGGACGCCGCCGAGCACCGCAGCCATTGCCTCGTAGGCGACCCGGACGACGTTGTTGTGGGCCTGGGGGGCATACAGTGACGCCCCGCCGCACACGCAGCCGAACCGGAACATCGATGCCTTGTCGGTCTTGGCGCCGTAGCGTTCCCGCACGATCGTGGCCCAACGACGGCGTCCCGCACGGTATTTCGCGATCTCTTCGAAGAAGTCGCCGTGGGTGTAGAAGAAGAAGGAGATCTGCGGCGCGAATTCGTCGATGGTCATGCGCCCACGCTCGACCACGGTGTCGCAGTAGGTGACCCCGTCGGCCAGCGTGAACGCCATCTCCTGCACGGCGTTGGCGCCGGCGTCGCGGAAATGCGCCCCGGCTACCGAAATCGCGTTGAACTTGGGGACTTCCCCCGCGCAGAACTCGATGGTGTCGGCGATCAGCCGCAGCGATGGCTCGGGCGGCCAGATCCAGGTGCCGCGCGATGCGTATTCCTTGAGGATGTCGTTCTGGATGGTCCCGGTCAGCTTGCCCCGCGGCACCCCTTTGCGTTCGGCGGCAGCCACGTAGAACGCCAGCAAGATCGCCGCCGTGCCGTTGATGGTGAAGCTGGTACTGATCCGCTCCAGCGGGATGCCGTCGAACAGGATCTCGGCGTCGGCGAGGGTGTCCACCGCGACGCCGACCCGGCCGACCTCCTCGCCGACCTCGGGGTCGTCGGAGTCGAAGCCGCACTGGGTGGGCAGGTCGAGCGCCACCGACAGGCCCGTTCCGCCCTGCTCCAGCAGGTACCGATAGCGGCGGTTGGATTCCTCGGCGGTGCCGAACCCGGAGTACTGGCGGAACGTCCAGAGCTTGCCGCGGTAACCGCTGGCGAAGTTGCCCCGGGTGAATGGATAGGTGCCCGGTGGCGGCGGCTCGGCACCACGCTCCCCCGGCCCGTATACGGGTTCCAGCGGGATGCCGGATGAGGTCTGAGTCTGGTTGTCCATCGACTGATAACGTACTTGCAAAAAAAGAGAATGCCAATACCGGGTCCTGCTGACCAGGCCAAAGGAGAATGATGAGCACTTTTAGTGACCGCACGGTGGTGATCTCCGGCGCCAGCCGCGGGATCGGCCTGGCGATCGGTGTTGCGGCCGCGCGGCGGGGCGCCAACGTGGTGCTGCTGGCCAAGACCGACCAGCCCCACCCCCGGTTGCCCGGCACTGTGCACACCGCGGCCGCGGAGGTGGAGGCCGCCGGCGGCAAGGCGCTGGCGGTCGTCGGCGACGTGCGCCGCGAAGAGGACGTGCAGTGGGCCGTCGACGCGGCGGTCGAGCGGTTCGGTGGGGTGGACGTCTGCGTGAACAACGCCAGCGCGATCGCGACCGACCCCACCGAGAACCTGTCGGCCAAGAAGTTCGACCTGATGCAGGACGTCAACATCTGCGGCACGTTTCTGCTGACCCGAGCGTGCCTGCCGCACCTGCGGACGTCGTCGAACCCGCATGTGCTGACGATTTCGCCGCCGGTCAACATGAACCCGCGCTGGCTGGGCGCTCACCCGGCCTACACGCTATCGAAATACGGGATGACGCTGCTGTCGCTGGGCTGGGCGGCCGAATACGCCGACGACGGGATTGCGGTGAATTGCCTGTGGCCGCAGACATATATCGCGACCGCCGCGGTGACGAACATGCCCGACGGCGACCGGCTGGCGTTGTCGTCGCGCAGTCCGGAGATCATGGGCGATGCGGCCGTCGAGATCATCTCGCGTCCCGCACGAGAGGCGACCGGCAACTGCTTCATCGACGCGGACGTGCTCGGCGGCGACCTGTCGCGGTATGGCGGCGGAGAAGAGCCGATTCCGGACCTGTTTTTGGATTAGGTCTTCCGGCAAAGGATTTCGCCATGCGGGATCGCCAGCCAGCCGTCAGGGGCTGCGGCCCACTGGCGCCAGGCGGAGGCGATTTCGGTGAGTTCTGCAGTGGTCGCCATCCCTGACTCGACGAGCTGGCGGGCCAGGGCCGACTCGAGAATTCGGTCGGCCCACATGCCACCCCACCAGTCTCGGTCGTCTGGCGTGGCGAAGCACCAGATTCCGGCGGTAGGGGTGATGTCGTCGAATCCGGCCTGTTGAGCCCAGGACAGCAGGCGCCGGCCGGCGTCGGGCTCACCGCCGTTGGCGCGAGCCGCCTGTTCGTAGAGGTCCAGCCAGCGGTCGAGTGTGGGAAGCTGCGGATACCAGGTGAATCCGGCGTAGTCGGCGTCGCGCGCGGCGACGATACCGCCCGGCGCGCACACGCGTCGCATCTCCCGTAGCGCCTGAACCGGATCGGCGACGTGCTGCAACACTTGATGGGCGTGCACGACATCGAATGTGCCGTCGTCGAATTCGAGCGCGTGCACGTCGGCGGTGGCGAAGGAGATGTTGGAGAGGTTGCGCGCCCGTGCTTCCGCGCGTGCCGCGGCCAATGCGTCGTCAGCGGTGTCGACGGCGGTGACCTGACCGGGCGCGACGCGTGCGGCGAGGTCGACGGTGATGGTCCCGGGCCCGCAGCCAATGTCCAACAGGGAGATCCCCTGGCGCAGATGCGGTAAGAGGTAGCCCGCGGAGTTCTCCGCCGTGCGCTGGCGATGAGAGCGCAGCACCGACTCGTGGTGGCCGTGGGTATAGACGGCGTCGCGGGTCATGGCCCTACCGTATGTGAAGTCAGTTCACCGGGACGTCGAGGATCGGCCGGTCCGCGTAGGCACCGTCGCCGTCGAAATGCCACCACTCGCCGGAGTACACGGTCAGCCCGCCGGCGTTCATCGCGTTGCGCAGCCGTGCCCGGTTCGCCTGCGCGTCGGGGCTGACTCCGTCGGTGGCCGAGGCATGGGCTCGGGGCGTGAAATCGTCGAAATCGGTTCCCATGTCGGCGAAGCAGCGTCTCTGAGGTGGGCACTGCGTGCTTGCCGTCGTCACGTCGACCGAGCGGCCGGCCTCGTGGCTGTGTGCGTACTGGCCGGGCCGCGCCACCCAGGCGGGGTTCGGCATAACTTGGAACATTCGGACCTGGACGTCGTGCGGCCGATAGCAGTCCCAGAACACCAGGGCCTGACCCTGCTGACGCAAAGCATTGGCGGCCGTTGCGAGGCCCGGCGCCATGGATTCGTGTACCAGGCAGCGCGCGTCGGCCGGATACAGTGGTGCGCCGGTGAAATTGTTGGGCGTCGCGTAGCGCAAGTCGATGATGGCGTCCGGAACATAGCTGCGGACGTCGACGAAACCCGCCGCCTGCGCTTTCGCGCTGACCGGTGGCACGTCGGCGTTGGCGCGTCCACAAAAGGTGCTGCACGCTACGAGTAGCAGTGCGACCAGTGCGCGTCGGGCAATGAGCATTTCAGCATTGTCTCGCGAAAACCGCCCGGCGGGTCAGCGGCGGGCGTCGGCTGCGTCGGCCAAGCCCGCCGTCGCCGCCGCCACGCGCTGGGTGGCCAAGGAGATGGTCGGCGACAAGGTGACGATCGAAGTGCGCGGGGTGCTCGATCACTACGGCGATACCGTGGTGCGCGGCGCCTGCGACGGCACTTTCGACCGGACCAACCTGCCCGACGATCTTGTCCTGACAAACTACTTCAGCGTGCGTGACGGCAAGGTCGTCAGCCTTGCGGTCATCTTCAATCAGCCCGCCGATTACTGACCTCGCGCAGCACATCGATCCAGAAATCGGTCATTCGACTACTCTCCGCCGACCGCCGACTTATCGGCACTCTGGGTCATCCACTCCGGGCGGCTCGATCCTTTCGGCACCAGGATGGGGTCGGCCCAGCGCGGGGTGGTGTGGCTGAAAGTGACTGGTGGAGCGAGCATGTGGATATCGCCGAGGGGAGTTTGCGCGTCGCAGGCAGCAGGCTCACGGAGGCTGTGCTCGCCGTCGGCTCCGGCCGCGCTCGGGTCCACGAGCCCGAGGGTTTGATACCACATCGCGGTGCGGGTGAGATTGACGGTGACGTGCCAACTGCCGCCTTCGTTGGCTTGTTTTATCAGACCGGCCGCGGCACCGAGTGCGCCCATATATCCGGTGATGAAGTCATTGATCATGCCCGTCGGTGGCAACTTGGGGTCGCCGTCGCCGCCTTCGATGGTCATGAGTCCCGACGCGGCTGAGCCGTTCATGTCGAATCCGCCGCGTTGTGCCCACGGGCCTGACGACCCGTAGCAGGTCACCGAGACATGGACTAGGCCGGGATGGGTTTCGGCGAGCTGATTAGGGTCGATGCCGAGTTTTTCCAGTTTCGAGCCGCGATGGTTGTTGACGACGACGTGCGCGTCGGCCAGCAGCCGCTCGACCTGGCCTTTGCCCTTTTCAGTCGTGAGATCGAGGTTGGCGCTGCGCGATCCGATGTTGGCCTCGGCGTAGATGAAGTCGTGCTCGTAGTCCATCGGGCGCGTTGCACACAGCACGTCGGCGCCGTGCTCGGCCAAGGTGCGGCCCACGGTCGGCCCAGCGATGGCGTGGGTAAACGAGAGCACCCGCACCCCATCGAAGGCGCGCTCGGCGGGACCAAGCCGACGCGGTTGCGCGTCACCGATGCGGGTCAACCCGATGACGGGCTGCGTGGCGAGCAGCGCGCCCTGTGGGTGAGCCAGCCACTCGTCGGGCGTGCGCGCCACACACAGTGGCAGCGTCGCCTTATTGGCGGCTTCTTCAAGTTCGAAGGCGTCCCAACCGGCGAACGCGGATGCGACCTTATCGAAATCTGGTGGCACATCTAGAAACCGGCACCATTTGGCGGCCAGGTGCGGGTAGACCCCGGAGGCCATCACAATGCGCCCGTCGCGAGAGCGGTAGGGAAGCAACAGAAACGGGTTATCGGGCACCAGCGCGAACGACGGAAGCTCACCCGCCACGGTCGGATGCCAGTATGCGTGCGGGGTGATGTGGTGTACCGCTTGGCGCAGGTCTAAGTGCAGGTCTTGATCGGGACCGCCGCGGTGGCGCAGCATGGCAGCTGCGGCAACAGCGTTGCCCATCATGGGAATGCCGATACAGGCACCGAGGCGGTGGCGTGCCGGCAGGATAGGGTCTCGCCCCGCGAAAGTGACGACGCCGCCGGCATCGGCGGTCGACAGGCCCACCTCAGCGAGCAACGCATTGAGCGCGTGGGTGGGGTCGAATGCGGCGTTGCTGTTCATGTTGTCGCCTCTCTTCCGGGGATTGCTACAGGTAGGCCGAAGAAGTCGGCAACCGCATCGGCGGCACAAATATCGCGGGTCGACGGTCCCCAAAACCATTGCGCGAATGTGTGTGTGGGATTTGGGAGCACATGGCCCCCGCCGTGCACGGTATAGAACCGGACAGGCAGACCACCGGGCCTCGCGTAGTCGTGGCGAGCCACGGACGTTGGTTTACCGGGAACGCGCTGATGCGGCAGCTGCGTGATGGTCGGCGCGCCGGTGATGCCGTTGCGTGCGGCGAAGTATCTGGCGGTTTCCGGCGCTGATAGGTGTATGCCCTTCAGGAGATGTCCGTGGAAGCCGACCGCACCACCGTTGAACGGTGCAAGTGGGTCGGCGGTGCCGTGGATTGTCAATACGGGCAAAGCAAGTTCGGCGTCTCGGTCAACGACAAAGTTGTCCGGGCTGGGCAAATTTGCGCTCAGCACCGCGGCTCCCGCGAGTAGTTCAGGGATTTCGTGAATGAGCCGGATTGCCATCTGACCGCCAAGCGAAAACCCAGCCACGAAAACCTTTGTGGGATCGACGTTTTCGGCAGCGACTGCATGGCCGATGACACCACGGATGAAGCCCAGGTCGTCGATGTGCTTGGCGCGTTCTGACAGCATCATTGCCTTGCGGGCACCGTTCCATTCGCGGCGAATCGCATCGGGATAGATCACCACGACCCGCCCACCGACCGCATAGGTATCGAAGCTGTATCCGGCAAACGGACGAATGTTGCGGGCGGTCTGCATCGTGCCGTGCAACATCAACACCAGCGCCGGGCGGCGCTGTCGGATGCGGCCCGAGACGGTGATGAATGTGCGGCGCCGCCCGCCGATGGTCAGCGACCCCTGCGGCGCCACTACGTCTGGACGTAGCCTGCCCGCGGATCCGACCACGCACTGCTTACGTTGTGTCATTGATGTCCTCCGCGGCGGCAACAGGTCCAGCACTTCTAATGGCGACCGTATGCAGCGGTTTGCAGTGCGGGCTTGTAGAAGGCGGCTAGGACCCCGGCCATCAGAAAAGTCAGCCGCTTTTTGCATCTCTCGGCCACTGCGTGGCTAACAATTGCGTCTGTGGCGAAGACCAACTCCGGTCAGACAGCGGGACGAGCGCCAGCCACTCGCGTCAACCCAGGGCAAAAGGCCAAGGCGTCGTTCCCGGAAGGTGCGGTCATTTACTACTGGCCGCGCGGCATCCTTTTGCTGGCACCCAGTTTCATCGTCGACCACGGGGAACAACCCAACCGGCGCCCGTCCATCCGGGTGATGATCGCCCTGCGAGCGCCCTTCGAAATCGAGTTCTCGAACGGCTCATGGCTGAAAACACGCGCGGTCCTGATGTCTTCGGACGTTCGTCGCCGCCAGATCATCGCCAGGAATTCCGGGTACGTCCTGCTTGACATGGCGGTATCGACGCCGGAGTACACCACGCTGTCGCTGTTCATGGCTGGCCAGTCAGTTGTGCCGCTGGATCTGGAGGTGTTCGACACATTGATGCCGCGCCTGGAACAGGCGTACGTGGGTGAGCTAGACGGTGAAGGGATTCCCGATCTTCGGCGAGACATGGTGCACGCCATAACCGGTGTGTACCCATGCACTCCGGACTACGACCCTCGCGTCGAGCCCGCGTTGGGAGTAATCCAGCAGCGCCGACTGGAGGATGTGTCGTTGAACGCGATTGCCGAGGAGGTCCACCTCTCCCCCGACCGCCTGCGGCACCTGTTCAAAGAACAGGTTGGCTACACGGTGTCTCACTTCGCCCGCACAACTGCGGTCTGGAAAGCGCTTTCAGCCTGGTCGGAAGGCCAGCTACTCACCGAGCTCGCCCACGAGTTCGGTTTTCACGATTCGTCGCACTTCAGCCATGCATACAAGGAGATGTTCGGGTTTCACCCGGGGATGATCATGAGTGGCCGGCATTTCAAAGTGATTGCCTGCGACTGAGAGAAGCCGCAATCTGCTGCACCCCGGGCATTCTCCTCGACGAGATGTCTTCACCAGCGGGCATCCTGCGATCAGCGGCAGGGCGCCGCGTGATGAACGCCGCCCGGACGTCGAGCGGCGACTGTTTGCGGCCGTTGACACGTTGTGCGCTGACGGGACGCCGTTCGCCGAGGTGAGCATCGCCCGGCTGGTCCGCGAGGCAGGCCTTGGGCGGGCAACGTTCTATCTGTATTTTCCGCTCGCTCGGCATTCGTGCTTCGCCTGAGCGATCACATCCGCGAGCGGCTGGCGCCGCCAGTCTCTGTGCTATGGAGTGCAGCGCTCGACGATCGCGCGACCCTCGAGGCGGCGCTACTGGATTTCGTCACCGTGTTCAGCTCCCAGTACGCGCGGTCGCCGCCGTGACCGAGGCGGCAGCTAACGACCCGGCAGCTAAAGCCAGGCTCGATATCAGCGACCAAACTCCTCACCTCCCACCCTGGCCAGCGAGGTCATCGAAGGGGCGGTTGCGCCGAGAGGCTGGGGTCGCAGTCATTGTCCTGGCAGGAAACAGGTGCGGTCCGCGCGATTCCGATGCGGGGTCTGCCGGTAAACGTGTTCCGCGTCGATGAGCCGAGGCCACGGCGCGAGCGGTAACACAAGACGGTTTCCGGTTCTGTTGCCTGAAGTTGTTCCCCGCGTTCACAATTCGAGCCCGTATCCCTGGCTGCGGCCACAGCTGCGGCTGTGCTGGCGCCGAGTGGCCTGCTGGCGGGCGTCGATGAAGCGTTGGTAGGAGACTTCGCGGGCGCGGTTTTGGGCGGTGTGTCGGCTCCAGGCTTGCGCGCGGTGGCCGCGGCGACGGTGTGCATGGTGCGGGCCCGGTCGTCGTTGGCGGTCGCGATCGTGTGTAAGGCGTGGGCGGCGGCGTGTTTGGTGCCGCGGCGCATCTGGTGGATACCGGTGTCATCGCCGCGGTGGTATTGGTCGGCTTCGTTGGTGACGGCCGCCGACGTAGGCCATGGCACGACTAGCGCGATCGGACAGGATCGTCCAGCACACTCGCCGGATCCACCACGAAGCCGAAGCGAGCAATGGCAGCACTACCGGTTCTCGCGCTTAGCGATGTGGTTGGCGCGCAATCCAGAGCGGTCGCGGCCTGACAACCGCTCGTTTGATGGTGGGCGATCTTCCGCCATGCGGCCAATCCGCGACTTGGCCGTATATTGGCCGCATGAAATCGCCGAAGGCCCGGCCACGGGTGGTGTCGAGTGATGCTGCTGAGCCCACTACCTGCACTGATGTTTGGTGGCCAGGGCCGGGATCGAACCGGCGACCTTCCGCTTTTCAGGCGGAGTTGTGGCTTACATCTTTGTGTTTCAGCTGGTCAGGACGGACGTGAGACCGTCAATCAGACGAGTTGGATCAGCTCATCTGATTCGTTGGCCCCATTTTGGCCCCATGGATTCGAAGTCCAGACTGAGTTTGATCGCCTGATTCGAACCTCTGTCAGTTGCGCTCGCCTCCCCTCCGCAGGATGCAAGCGGTCAATCTCAGCACATCGGATGTTCGTTAGCTGACGCCAGCCATGGAGTTCAGTTGTCGTAGTTGGCTGCGGCCGCGGGCTCCAGCACCAGCCCCCATGCCGCGGCAACCGTTGCGAGCGCTTCGGGCGGTGGGTCGGTGAGTGCGATGGGGTCGCCGGCCGCGCTGACGGTGCCACGCTTTTCGAAAAGCGCAACGCACGGGTTGCCGTCCAGGCGAGACGGAAAGCGCACGGCACTGGCGCCTCGGTCGAATAGGTCCGCGGCGATCGTCTGGGTGATCACGCGGCGGCTTGTTGTGATCTCGTGTAGATCGAGGTGTTCCAGGCCGTGCTCGACCAGCAGTTCGATGTGACGTTCCTCGATCTTCTGGCGGGTGGACAAGTCGGTGAGATCGATGAGGGGGCCGTCGAGCCGCAGATCGACGGGAACGAGGACGTGCTGTGCGCGCCACCTAGCGGTCACCGGCGCCGGTGTGAAGTCGTCGGCGGCCTCAGGCCCATAGCGCTCAACGTGGCGGCGCATCGCGTCGAGGTCGGGGCGAAAGTCAGCGAGTACCTCGCGCAGACACGTTTCCGGCAATGCGGCGCAGTAGAGCGTGCGGAATCGGTGGTGGATGTCGTCAAACCGGTGGTTGAACGAATAAAGATCCAACGGGGTGAAGCCGAACGGATCGGCGTAGTAGCCCACCCGCCACAGAGCTGGCAGGTCGCTGGGCTTTTGGGTCACGACTGAAAGCTGGCGACCTGCCGCGCGGCGCGTACAACCATGGCGAACTGCGCGGTGTCGGTCGCGGCGCCGAGCACCTCGATCGGCGCGCGGTCATCTAGCCGCGTGTTAGTGCCGAACAGCCACGCGCGCGCTGTCTTGGCGTCGTAGGCGTCGACGATCATTTTCACGACTTTGTAGCCTTCGCGCAGCCGGCGTTCGGTCGCGCCGTGGGGCTCAGGACCGCTCTCGCGGGCGTAGCGGCCGATTTGCTTAGCGTCGGCCAGCCCCCCAAGGGCGGCGGCCACCCGCTGACCCACCGCGTCCTGCAAGTACGCGGCGACCTCGCGGATCGAACGCGTCGCCGCCTCGTCGTCGAGTCGCTGTGCTGCTGAGGCGGTCAAGACGGGCATCTCACATCTCCAATTTCCCAGTTCGGCGCCTAGTCTACACCAGACACTACCACGTACCTAGCCAACAATATACCAGAAAACTACACCAGAAAGCTGACCTATAAGCTCTCCGCACGGCTCGCGGCGACCTCTTCCGGGATATACCGCCGCTTATGGAACCCGCAACAGGATCGGCGTCCATGGGTGCTCGCCAACCTCAGCGCCGCCTTGATTGTCTACGGTGATGCCACGAAACGATCGGTGTCCGAGCGCCCAGCGTCTCTGGCGAATCTCCGCTAGCGACCGGCGACGCCATCGCTTACCATTCCAACCGGGCGGCTGTTCTCCACCAGGCCGCCGGATCCAATCGGGTGTCAAGAACACTTCTTCGCCGAAGACCATCAACTCGGCCACGTGCGCATCGTATTCGACGCGCTCAGGCTTCGTCTTCTCATCGATCTTGAGCCAGAACCAACCGTAGAACTCTCGGACCGCAGCCGTGTAGCGCCCGATGATCGGAAGCAGATCAATCGAATCACCTTGTCGCTGAAGATATTTGCGAACTTCTGCGTTCAGACTATCCCACTTCAGCAGCGGCTCAACATGCAACCGAAATTGAAACTCCGTCATCGGCATCGCCTGCGAGAACTGCCATGCTGGATTCAAGTAGGGTAGGAACTTGTGCTGGGAGTAGTTGCGCAGTTCCTCAAGCAATTTCGCCTCGTCTGCTTCGAATACTGCGAGCCGCTTGGTGGTGTACTCGCCGCTCTCGAACTCCGAGAGCTGTTTTCCAATTTTCGGCCAGATGTCGCGTAGGACCGCTCGCTGGCCTGAGACAAGCGACTTCACCGAGGCGAGAAAGTTCGCCAACAGCCGGGCTAGCTCGATGCCGAATGGGTCGCCCACATCGGGGTTGAACGGCTGGCTCTGGCCAATCTCGGGGTATCGCCAAATGTGGTTCTGTAGCTCCTCGGCGTTCTTGCTGAACGCGTAGGAGGTCAAGTTCAAATCGCGCGTCATCGCGATGACCTCAAACGCTCGCATCTCCATCAGCATCGCTTGGCGGCTGTTGTACTCGGCAATCCATGGATTCGTCCAGGACGTTACGGTCTCCTGGTCGTCGGTCGGGTCGTCCTCCACGTGTCAATCGTCCCATCTGCGTCTGACACAGGCCGTGCACCGTGACTGGCCTGCGCGGGTTGCCGCGTCTAGGGCTAATAGCGCAGTTGGTAAAGCGCCGGGTTGATACAGCGGGAGCGCGGGTTCAAGTCCTGTTCGGTCGGCTACCGAGTAAGAATCAACGGCGACGACTCATTCAGAGGCGGACAGGGCGTTGTCCGAGAGCTACGCGCCAACGGGACAGTGGGCGTACGACTCGATATTCACGAAGAGGCAAACATGCTGTGCTGCAGCATACTTCGAAGCCCTTTCATGGATAATCTACAATATCCATGAAAAAGTACCGCATATTTCATCAGATGAATCAATCCCGCCTCTTCGCGGCACGGCCGCTGAGTCGATCAGCTCACACGAAAACTGGCTTCGAGCAGCTGGTTTGAGGTCATCAGGGCAGTGCGCGCGGTGGTTGCTTGAGGTGGCGCACCGGCGGCACGCACAACATGTCGGCTCCGATGGGCTGGACGGACCTGTACCGATGTGGTATTGATTCATCAGGTGATTCAATGATTCATTGGATGAGACCGTTGTGGAGGTCGTTTTGGCCGTCGACAAGAGTGGCCGCGTGTACGTCGTGGGTTCGGTTCCGCTGCTGCATCCAGAAGTCCAGACGGTGCAGGAGATGCTGGAGGGTTGGCGTAACCAGCAATTGTGCCGGAACTTGGCGCATGACACGATCGAGGGCCGGATTCGGCTGGTGGAGCGGTTCATCTCCTACACGAATGAGTTTCCGTGGACGTGGACGCCGGCGATGGTTGAGGAGTTCTTCAGCGACCTGCGCTCGGTGTCCGGACGTAGGCAGTCGACGATCCGCGGTTATCAGAACGCGCTGCGGCTGTTTTGTTCTTACGTCAGCGATCCCGACTATGGCTGGGATCGGTTGTGCGAGCAGCGGTTTAGTACCCATCCCGCCCAGGTGTTTTTCGAGTGGAACACTGCCACGCACGTCCAGGACAACGAGCAAGCGCCGACCAAACGAGCGTTCACC
This sequence comes from Mycobacterium branderi, assembly GCF_010728725.1. NCBI lineage: Bacteria > Bacillati > Actinomycetota > Actinomycetes > Mycobacteriales > Mycobacteriaceae > Mycobacterium > Mycobacterium branderi. The sequence continues at coordinate 2,197,818 of NZ_AP022606.1, read as the reverse complement.
AAGCGCGAGTTGCAGGACTTCTTCGATCACGCCGATGACCGGGTGGCGCTGATCGCCGCCTCCGCCCGGAAGGGCTGGTTACCGGCCTACCGCGATTCAGTGATGTTTAAGCTGGCCTACTCCTATGGCCTACGGTTTAACGAGCTACGCCATTTGCAGACGGTGGACTTCGCTCGTAATCCGCATGGCCGCGAGTTCGGCCGCTACGGCCTGGTTCACGTGCGCTATGGCAAGGCCAAGAAGGGTTCGCCGCACAAAAGGCGTAGTGTGCTGACGGTTTTCGATTGGACACCCGAGGTCATCGGTGACTGGCTGGCCTACGGGCAGCCCAATATGGATGACGGCATTGATCTGTTCCCCAGCGAGCGCGGAGCCTTGGTCTCCGAAGACACCCTGTTGCGGCGGTTTCGCCGCTACTGCACTGATCTCGAGTTATCGGCGGGGCTCGATATCCACTCGTTGCGCCGCTCCTATGCCACCCATCTTATTGAAGATGGCTGGGATCCGATGTTCGTGCAGCATCAAATGGGCCACGAACATGCAAGTACCACAGCGCTTTACACTTGCGTGTCCAGTGATTTTCGCACTCGAACCCTGCGCCGGGTGCTCGATGCCACTATCGCCGATGCTCTTGCGTTGGGTGAGGAGTCCTCATGAAGCGGCGAGTCGACTATGCGTGGCGGCTTTCCGAAATCATGGCCGCCCACGGGATGCACAACAGCACCGAGCTGATTCCCCGCCTTGCCGAACGCGGCATCCAGTTGTCGCGTCCGCAAGTGTATCGAGTCGTTCACCAACGGCCAGAGCGGGTTTCACTGCAAATGATCGCCGCGTTGTGTGACATCTTCGGCTGCGGAGTCGAGGACTTGGTTACCGTCACCGCCACTGATGTGCGGCGCAAGAAAGCCGCCTCAGCCACAGCCTCTGCTCCCAATGTCGTGGATCTCAACAAATCGGTGCGCCCGCGCCGGGCACGGGTGATCCGCGATGACGAATAACCGTAGCGGCCACGCTCGCGGACGCGGACGACCTCACGTCAAGGGAGAAATCGCCTGTACACGCTGCGGCCGCATGTCGGTCCAGAACCGCACCCCGTCCTGGCCTGGCGAGCAACTGTGCAACAGCTGCTTTTACACGGCGATGCGCACCCACGGCGTCTGCCCCTTCTGCGGACACGATGGCCTGCTACCTGGACGCGCCAACCATATCGATCCGCGGCCGGTATGTCTGACATGCGCGGGCATCCCCGAGGACTACCGATGCCGAACCTGTGACACCGAAGGCCAGATTTACCGTGGCGGTCGATGTGCACGCTGCGCCCTGCGTGATGACCTGACGGCGCTGATCGTCGACGGGGCCGCAGATCCGGCCACGATGAGCACGATCGTCGAAATCCTCTGTGGGGTCGAGCGCCCCGAGAGCATCCTCACCTGGAAACGCTCCCCCAGAGTGCGGGCACTGCTGTCCGGCCTTTCGAGCGGCGAAATTCCCCTCAGCCACGACGGCCTCGACGCCGTCAGTCAACGCACTCGAGTCGTTTCGCATCTGCGCAGCCTGCTCGAGCACCATGGTCTACTCCCCGACCGCGATGAATATCTAGCACGCTTCGAGGTCTGGCTTGCCGCCAAACTCGATACCATCACCGAGCCGGCCGTCCGAGCTCCCGTTGAACAGTTCGCCACCTGGCACCATCTGCGCCGGCTGCGCGGCAACTCCACACCAGGGCAAGCCTCTGAAAGATCGATGCAATCGGCCAAACAGCAAGTGACCGAGACGATCAAACTCCTCACCTGGCTGCACGACACCCACCATCGGACCGCAGCCGACTGCCGTCAGCAGGATCTCGACGAATGGCTCGCCAGCGGACCCACGACACGCCACAAAACCCGCGCGTTCTTCGCCTGGGCCAACAAAAGCAAGATCAACACCACGGTGCGATTCGTCAACCAACAGCCCAAGCACGTTCCTATGCTCACCCAGGAGCAACGGTTGACCTGGATCAAGGCGCTCCTCACCGGCAACCCGGGATCCCTCCACTATCGAGTCGCCGGCCTTCTGCTGCTGCTCTACGCACAACCACTGGTCAGAATCGCCGCACTGCCAGCCACCGCGGTCGCGGTGACTACCGACGAAGTGCGTATATCCCTCGGGAACGAACCCGTGCCGGTGCCGGAACCCTTCGCAAGCATTCTTGTCGAGCTCGTACACCGCAGACCCAACCTCCGAACGGGTGGCGGTACGGTCCCCAACCCGTGGCTATTCCCAGCCCATCGGCCCGGAAAGCACCTGGACGCAATGACTTTGGCACATGAACTCACTCACGCAGGCGTCAGTGTCCTCGCTGCACGCAACTCGGCGCTGCGCACGCTTGTCGCTGAGATGCCCCCTCCTATCGTGGCCAAGCTTTTAGGCTTCAGCGACAACTGCGTTCAGCGGCACGCCCAACTGGCGGCTCAACCGTGGTCGCGGTACATCACACGTTGATTGCGCCGCAACGAGTTCCCGACCAAATTAACCGTCCAACCCGGCGCAGGAAGGGGCGCGACATCAGTGTGACATGCGGACGACCGCATTCCACAGCATGTTGCCGGGCTTGCGCGGATTGGGTAGCGGTAGGTGCGCCACAAGCCGCATCAATGGCGGCAACCTATGAAATCGATACGCGCCCGCCAACACCGATTCCACGTCGAGGGTTGTCCAGCCGAGGTTTTCGAAGTACGCCACGCCGTCCGCCGGGGCAAATTTGAACGGCGCGCTGTCTAGCATGGTGGCGGATTTCTTGATCATTCGGCGGCGAAGACCTGGAGAGAAGAGATCAAACATCCACCACGCCACTTCGGGCCGCTTCAAGGCGGCCGATAAGGCGTCGACATCGCGGTGGTCCAGGTAGATCAGCAGGCCCTCGGTCAGAACCAGCGCCTTGGTGGCGCCGGTGAGCGCCTCATTCAAGAACGCGTCACGGGCACGCGGATCAGCAAGGTCGACGGCATGGCGCGTCAACCGGCAGCGCGCCTTCTCGTCGGCGAGCAACCGCTCCTTGTCGGTGAGCAGCCCCGGCAGATCAGCCTCCACCCAGGTGAAGTCAGGACTCAAGTCGAGCCGGTAAGGACGAGTATCCAGACCCGCCGCCAGATTGAGCACCCGGTCACAGCCCTGTCCGATCGCCTGACCGATAATGTCGTCAATGATTCTGGTGCGCGCCACAACCGGCCAGCTGTTGCGCAGTATTCGCGGAGCCGCCGCGACTATCGCCTGGCCCTTATCACCGGCGAGCCGATCGGCGAGAGCATCGTGAAAAAGTGCATCCGGGCGCGCCGATTCCATCGCTCGGTGCGCCGCAATCAAATGGGCCGTGTCGGAGACGTTCGCGATGGATCCCGTTGTCGTCATGCGAGAAGTCTGCCTCACGACCCAAACCGTCAGGGAGCTTTTGGCCTTTGACGCCGACCTGGTGACAGTCGATAATCGTGAAGCCTCCGCCGGATTCCATCCCGCACGCCAAGGAAGCCACTGTGCCCATTTGTGACGGCGCGCCGCTGGGCGCTCCGACCTGGATCGATCTGACATCATCCGACCTCGACCAGGCCCAAGATTTCTACGGCACGGTGTTCGGCTGGACGTTCGACTCGGGGGGGCCGGCGGTCGGCGGCTACATCACCGCCGCCAAGAACGGGCACCCGGTCGCGGGCATGGTGGCCAACGTCCGCCGGTGGCCCTTCCCGGATGGGTGGTCCACCTACTTCCACACCGCCGATATCGACGCCACCGTGTCGGCCCTGACTGCGGCCGGTGCTTCGCTGCACCTCCCGCCGATGCAGCTGCCGGCCAAAGGCGTGATGGGCGCGGCGACCGACCCATCAGGCGCTGCGTTTCGCTTGTGGCAGCCATTGAATGTCCGTGGCTTCGAAGTGATTGGCGAGGCGGGCGCCCCGGTCTGGCATCAGTTGACCACGCGCGACTATCGGGCCGCCATCGACTTTTATTGCGAGGTTTTCGGCTGGCGCACCGAGCAGGTCTCCGAAGCCGACGAATTCCGCTACACCACTGCATGGTTCGGTGACCAGCAGCTGCTGGGCGTGATGGACGGTGCGAAGATTCTGCCCGAAGGTATGCCGTCGCAGTGGACCACCTTTTTCGGCGCCGAGGACGTCGACAAGACGCTGCAGGTGATCACCGACAACGCCGGGATCGTGCTCCGGCCCGCTGAGGACACCCCGTACGGTCGCCTCGCGGCAGCGGCCGACCCAACGGGCGTGATGTTCAACCTGTCTTCGCTGCGGAACTGAGGCTGTCCCGGGCCAAACTCGGCGCTTCACGGCGCGCCCGGCGCCGTCGGCGCTGGCACAGCAAATACCTAACGGCCTAGACGAGGACCAACGGGCCATCCCCCGCCCAGACGAGCTACAGCTTCCTCTGCTTGAGCAGGCCTCGCCCTCAAGTCTGGCCATTGACGGAGGGAATACGACAAGTTCGAATATGCAGCTTTACCGGTAACTCTTGCTTCCATAAATCGATCACAACCCCCCGCGCTCCCGCCGCCGGCGCGATGTTGGCGTCAAGCCCGAAAATTTCGATCGTGGCATCTCGACATCGTCCGGTACTTTTGAGCGGTTCCGATGGCGCTCGATCAGGCCTGCGACATCTTCGCGCGTCATTCGCCAAGCGCGGCCGAGCCGGTATCCAGACAGCTCACCGCGGTTCAGCCGACGTGAAAGCCAGCGCACGCCGTCCGCCATGTCCGGCAGGATTCGTTCCGCCACTTCGGCGAGCGAGTACGTCTTGAACTCGGCTTCGTTATTGTCCATAGCTCAAGTCTGGCTTGGGAGGCGCCTGCGAGGCTCAGCACCGACGACCGCCGCGCCCGCTTCTGCGGTGCCCGCGAGGGTCCCAGGCCTTCGGCGGCGAGGCCTTGTCGCGACACCAACGATGTTGATGGCATGTTGATACGTACTGCCCTAGACGGAACCCAGCGCTCAACGACGGTTTGCGCCAATGGAGCTGCCGGGAATCGAACCAGACGCCAAAATCGTGTTGAACTGGCGAAACGCCCAGAATCACAGCGTGAAACGACGTGCGGCGACGCGGTGTGACGTGCGGCTATGCCGAGGCGTGTTGATGACATCAACATTCACATCGTCCTGGATGTCGGCATCTATGGCGATACTCCAAGGATGACCGAAGACACATGGACCAGCCGCGACCTTCCCGTGTTGCGTGCGGTTGTCGACATCTGCGACGAGTCGGGCGCGTACCTCACCCGCGCCACGGCTATCGAGCAGCGGACCGGACTGGATCATGACACGGTCCAGCGGGCTCTCCGTCGGCTCAACTCCCAACCATCCTGCTTCGAGAAGTTGGTCGGCGCATCAGGAGGACAGATCATTATGGTGGGCCCGCCCACCGCAGACGCCCTCCGAGTCGCCGGTGCATGGCCATCTCCTGAGCAACTACTCCAAAGGCTCATCAATGCGCTGGAAACGGCAGCCGATGATGACACTCGCGCGCCCGAGGAGCGAAGCAAGTTCAGACAAGCTGCGAGCTATCTTGGCTCATTCGCCACACAGGTCGCGATCGGTGCCCTCGGCGGAGCAGGTGGAAACGTTCTGAGCGGCTAACACGTCGACATGGAAGGGCGGGACTTGGACAGCCGACGCTGAGTCGCGACCTACTCGATGCGAACGAGACAACCGGGGCATTTGTTGGGTCAAGCTGGGTTGATTGCGCAATGACCCTGCAGGTCAGTGGGCCGACTGTGTCGGATAGCCGAAGTCTCGGCTGGATTTCGGTCTCCCCCGCGCTTACCCGTCGCTGAACCGCGAAGAGCCGTTATCGGTCGCCACGCTGGCTATTCGGGCGGCAACGATGCTGGCCTGACCGACGCCGATGCAGGCCCGAGGTTGCGCAACCGCGCTCGCCGGGACGATTCCTGACATGTGTGCTACTGGAGGCGCCGCAGTCAATCGGTCTGTGGTGGGTTACCAGGACGGACGGCAAACAGAATTTACGGGAGGGCTGAGCGGCCCAGGCGCGTCACTGTAAACGTCGCCTTCAACGATGAAGGATAGGCGTTCGCAGTGGGCCAGCACGTCCGCCAGCTTGTCAGCAAGTTCATATGCACGGTTGGCGCGGACACCAGACAACGCCGTGGCCGCTGTCAGCGCGTCTCGGCGGATTTCCAGAAGTCTGCTGCGGCAGCAGCGCAGCGCGCCGAGTGCGATCTGTTGGTTGGTTGTGGTGATCATGGTGGTATCTCCGGTAAGTCGTGCGAGTTGTCGAGCACGCTCGTACGTAAGCGTACTGACCGCTGGTGATGCGGCTGACCTGCGAGGTGGCGCACCCGGGAAGACACCGGACAGCGGCCCGACCGTGGCAGGCTTTGTGTCACCTTGCGACTCGGCATTGGCTGGGTGCGCAATTGCTAAGGCTCCGTGGGGGCTTGGGTGGTGATTCCAGCGGGTTGGCCGAGATCGATTAGCGGCGTCTGGGCCAGCAGATCGGTGGAAGGCAAGCCATGGATGTTGAGTGGCAGGTCCGGTCCGATGCCCCTGGGATCGTCCAAATGCTCAAGACGGGCGTCGGCGAGAGGCGGTGTCGGCCCGGTCAGCGGCGGCAGGTCGACCGGCACGACACCACTGGCGTATGCCGCGGCCCAACCGAGCACGTTGTGGGCATACGGCAGGGAGTGGTTGTAGCGCAGGATGGCGGACATCACCTGTGACGGGTCTCGAAGATCTAACCCGCCGCTGCACAGATAACGCGCGGCCGCAAGCGTGGAGTCATAGAGGTTTTGCGGGTCGGTCACGCCGTCGGCGTCGCCGTCGGAGGCGTAGTGCGCCCAGGTGCCGGGCAGGAATTGCATCGGCCCCAGCGCCCGCGCGTAGGTGACCTGGCTGCCGACGCTGCGTTGGACGATGACCTCGTTTCCGGGCAGCGTGCCGTCCAGCGCGGGGCCATAGATGGGTTGGATCGCTGTTCCGCGGGCGTCGGTGGCGCCGCTGTTGGCGTGCCCCGATTCGATGCGCCCGATCCCGGCCAACAGGTTCCAGCTGATTCCGCAGCCTGGGGAGGAGTCTGCCATCATCTGCGCGGCATTGCGGTACGCCGATAGCGCCATCGCCGGGATCCCTAGTGCACCAGGAGAATTCACTACCATGGCTGGTGGCGGTGGTGCCGAGACAGTGGCGGCTGCGATATGCAAGCCGATCGGCATTCGCTCGACCGCGACCAGCGCTGGGCCAGACTGTTCACTCGTGGCGGCCGTAACAGCCGCCACCGGCGAGATGGGGGTGTCATGCAAAGCCGGTATGTGCGCGGGGATTCGGGGAGCCGCGGCGCTGACGGCACCAGCCAAAATCAGGGGCGTGATCACCGCGATGCCGAACGCTGGAGTCCGCGTCGCGCGAATTACCCGCTGGCACGACGCAAGGTCGAGACGGTTGTGCGGCCGAACGGCTAAGGCGGTAAACAGTCGGCACACCAAAGGTGGTTTGGTAGCGGGATCCACCCAGCGGTGACGCGCCATCGTGGCGAATCTCCTTTCCATGGATACCGCAACCGGTGCTGGGCTCAGGACTCCGGCTGAGTGCGGATGGTTTCGGTGGGGGCGTCGTAGTCGCGGTGGCGGCCGCTGTCGTCGTCGCCGCCGAAGTCGCGCTCGTGTGCCGGGTAGTCCTGGGCGCTGCCCTCGAAGGAGTCGAGGATTGCTTGCTGCGCGTTCTTGGGCAGCAGGTGCAGGTTCTCCCGGACCCTGGCCTGCCGACGGGCGACGGCCTTGCGCTCCGGCATGCCCGGGGTGGCGGTGATCTGCGGGGGCACGCCCTCGATCTCCTCGACACCGCCGCCGTGGTGGCCGGCCTCCAGGTGGGCCTGCTCCTCGGCCATGGTGGCCTCGTCCTTTTCCTCCGACATGCCGATCGGACCGATCCGCCGGCCGTTGAGGAACTGTTTGACGACCGGCTCGTCGGAAGTCAGCAGCACCTCACGCGGGCCGAACATGACCAGCTTGCGGCGGAACAGCATGCCCATGTTGTCCGGCACCGTGCGGGCGATGTTGATGTTGTGCGTGACGATCAGGATCGTGGCGTCGATCTGCGCGTTGATGTCGATCAGCAGCTGGCTCAGATACGCGGTACGCACCGGGTCAAGACCCGAGTCCGGCTCGTCACAAAGGATGATCTGCGGGTCCAACACCAGCGAGCGCGCCAGGCCGGCACGCTTTTTCATACCGCCGGAGATCTCACCGGGGAACTTCTTCTCGTCCCCGGCCAGACCCACGATCGACAGCTTCTCCATGACGATGTCACGGATCTCGCTTTCCTTCTTCTTGGTGTGCTCGCGCAACGGGAACGCGGTGTTGTCGAAGATGTTCATCGACCCGAACAGAGCGCCGTCCTGAAACATCACCCCGAACAGCGTGCGGATCTCGTAGAGCTCCTTGGCCGAGCACTCGGTGATGTCGGTGTCGTCGATGATGATCGAGCCGCGCTCCGGGCGCAGCAGTCCGATCAGCGACTTCAAGAACACCGACTTACCGGTACCCGACGGGCCCAGCAGCACGCTGACCTCGCCCGGCGGGATATCCATTGTGACGTCTTCCCAGATTCGCTGGGAACCGAAGGACTTAGTCAGTCCCTCCACCCGGATTGCCTTACCCATGCGAAATCCCCTCTAGCTCACAGAATTTCGTTGCAGGGTGAATTGGTTGACGTCGGTGTAGCCCTGGTGGAACAGCCGTGCGCAGCCAGTCAGATACTTCATGTAGCGGTCGTAGACCTCCTGAGATTGCACCGCGACGGCCCGTTTTTGGTTGTCCCACAAGGCGGCCGCCCACATATCCAGCGTCCGCGCATAGTGAAGCTGCAGTGACTGGATGCGTGCCACGGTGAAGCCCGCTTTGGTGGCATGCTCCTCAACCACCGGGACTGTCGGCAGCCAGCCGCCCGGGAAGATCTCGGCCAAAATGAACTCACAGAAATGCACTAGTTCGTGCGTTAACGCCAAGCCCGCGCGCCGCAACTGCTTGAAAGTCGGCCGGACGATGGTGTGCAACAACATCACACCATCTGCTGGCAACGCTTGGTAGGCCATCGTGAAGAAGCGCGAGTAACGTTCGAGGCCGAAATGTTCGAATGCACCAATCGAGACGATCCGGTCGACGGGCTCATCGAACTGCTCCCAACCCGCCAGCAACACCCGCCTTGAGCACGAGGTGTCCATCTCGTCGAACATCTTCCGCACGTGAGCAGCCTGGTTGACCGACAACGTCAAGCCCACAACATTGACCTGGTATCTTTCGACGGCGCGCTTCATGGCGGCCCCCCAGCCACAGCCAATGTCCAGCAGCGTCATTCCCGGCTGCAGACCCAACTTCCCTAGCGCTAGATCGATCTTCGCGATCTGCGCCTCTTCCAACGTCATATCGTCACGCTCAAAATAGGCGCAGCTGTATGTCTGGGTCGGATCCAGGAACAACCGGAAGAAATCATCGGACAGGTCGTAATGAGCCCGCACGTCATCAAAACGCGGCGCCAGCTGCACGGACGGCAAAATCACTGCGCTGCTACCCCGGCATCCACCGGGCGAACGGTTGGCGGCAGCCCGGGTCCCACTACTTGGTGGCCCCATAGCTCGCCGCGGTCAGCTCGCACCACGTGCCAGGTGGCGTCGTCGACCTGGCGGCCTCCCCAGCCGTACTCGATCTCGAAACCAGCTGGGGTAATGAAGTAAAACGACACCACTTCATCGGTCGAGTGTCGACCGAATTCCATCGACAATTGATATCCGCGATCGCGAACGATGTCGTAGCCGGTGCCGACGTCGTTGAGGTCTTGCAGTTCGAGCATCAGGTGATGCAGGCCCGCTTTATTCGGTGCCTCCAGGATCGCGAGACTGTGATGGCGGCGGTTCAAATGATAAAAGTAGCCGGGGGTATTGAAGACCGTGTCCACGATGTCGCTCAACTTGAAACCCAACACTTTTGTGTAAAACTCGTGCGCCGCCGCGGCGTCCGGGACGATGAAAACGACGTGCCCTAGCCCCCGATCACCAGTAACAAAGCCCTGTATCGGTCGACCCGGAACGAAGGGCTCGTAGGACACCAGCGCCCCGTAGAAGATTTCTTGCGGAAGCCCCGCAGGGTCGGCGAATCCGATGAACCGTTCGACCTTGCGTTCGGCGCACTCCGTAGCCGAACCGGGTCGCCAGCTCACACCGGCCCGGTTCAACCGTTCGATCATCGCATCAAGATCGGACTCGCCGGCGACTTCCCAGCCCACGTAGGCAACTTGGCTCTCCGCGCCAGGATGAATCGCAATCCGATGATGGCGTAGGTCAGCTCGCAGGTAGACCGAACCGTCATCCCCCGTCCGGGACACGGTCAGCCCGAGAACTTCCGGACCGAAAGTAGTCCAGATCCCCGGATCCGGTGTCTGTACTCCTAGATAGCCAAGACTGGCAATAGACATTTTTCAAACCCTCCTTATTGAACGAGCGTCGGGGCCAGCGCCATGCCGTGCCCAATCATTCCTAAACCTGTGTCCCAGTTGATAATGGCGCCGGTCGCCACAGCCGCATCTGTCTTCGAAGCCAGCAGCACATAAATGCCGGTGTATTCCGTGGCGCTGGGACACGTGCGCTGTGGACTCATACATTTAGCGGCGTCGTAAAATCCCGGGAAAATTGCCGACGGCGTAGTGTCTTGCTGGTCTAATGCTTTTGGGCCGGCTATACCGCTGTCGCGGATCGTGCCGGGTACCACTCCGTTCACGCGAACCCGCGGGGCAAGCTCGAACGCGAGTTGCTTGACAACCATGGTAAGCGCGGCTTTCGACGCTGAATACATTGGACCCGTGCCCGGGTACATACCAGAGGTCGACAATGTGAACGTGATGCTGCCGCCGGTGGCCTCAAGTGCTTCTCGAGCCGCGGTCGCGATCAAAATGTGGCCAGCCACATTTGTTCTCATGATCTCGTCGAAAGCGGGCAGAATGTGGTTTCGGGCGTAAAGCTTGAATGCTGGGACGTTGTCAAAGATAGCAGCCGTACCGATGAGAGCATCCAGACGACCACAATTCCGCAATACTTCAGCGACGGCCGACTCCGAGGCTGCCGGATCACGGATATCGCCCTCGATGGCAAGTACAGAATCGCCGAACTCAGCCCGCAGCCTGTCGACCTTGGCGGTGCTGTATTCCAGGCAGGCCACCTTGGAGCCTTCTCCGAGGAACCGCTGGACAAGCGCACGCCCTAAGCCAGAGCCACCGCCACTTAGCAGCACCCCGCTTCCTTCTAAAGCGCCCATAGTCTTTCCGCCGTCTCTGTATAAAACTGTGGCTGAGCTATCGCCCCCGGCTCAGCAGCGCTTACAGGAAAATGGCCAGGTTGACCGTTCCAAGGTTGGATTGATCGACGAGGATCTCTCGGTCCAGCAACTTGTACACCCCGTCCTTGCTGGGCAGGGGACGCAAGATGTCGCGCCGTTCGGCAGAAATGAATTGGTAGGCGGGATTGTCCCATCGACTCCGCGCCACGAACAGGTAACTGACTACGTGCAGTTCCCCATTGCCCTCAGCTGGTGCCGTGACGGTGATATTGCTGACGAATCGACGGGTTCTGGAGGGCGGGTCTTCGCTCCAGGCGTAGTCTGTGTCAAGGCGTGCCACCCGGCCCTGCATCGATGCGTACGTGTCATCGAAATGCATTGCACCGGTGAATCCTTCACCGTCGGCGCGCCAAGCTGTTACCCGCACCGGCATGCGATACTCAAGGTCTTCGTCCAACATTTCCAGCCACTCGTGGAAGCGGCCATGATCGAGGAGGAACGCTTCTCGGATCAAAAACTGCTGAGCCGCAGTGAACCTCGGATCCGAATACGGAACTGCCGGAAGCGAGTCGGGTTCGGGTCGTGGGCGTTGAGTGGTTCCCGCCATCGGTTCGACGGGGGGGCGCCCGGTTGCCGTGCTTTGCATACGAGTATCCCTCTCCTAGCCGCCGCCTCGCGGACGATGGCGAAGCCGCTTCAAATACCTTCAATTGAAATTTCCGAAAGTCCGCCCAGGCAACGGGGGAACGTCAGCCGTCCATCAGTTGGCGGTAGCGCTTCCAAAACAGCCATTGAATATCGTCGCGGCCCATTCCATGCCAGCTAAGACAGCCGTTCTCCTTAGTGGGCTCACCACAGGTGGAGAAGTACAGAAGGTTCCGTTTCTTGCCCTGTGGCCCGCGGATCGCTCGGTACACGCCGGCCCAGGATTCGGCATCGTCTTGCTCATAGATGCCACTGTCGCTGAAGGTCTGGATCGTTGAGCGTGCCGTGGCTCGACGGATCTCTTCGGGAGCGTCTTTCTCCACAAGGGTCCACGACATGATTTCCATGTGGTCAAGACCGCGCGGTACCCAGGTGCGGAAGGTTATGACTCCACCCTTCGTTTCCACTGCCGCGCTGGGCAGCATGATGTTGATCCAGGCAAGCGTTGGGAAGACCTGCCCCACAATAGGTGGCGTCTTGACCAGTACGGCCATCTGCTCTGGGCTTAGCAACTCCTTTGCTTGGGCGACCAGCTCGGCATCCATTCCCGGTGGCGGCGCCTGCTCTAGCATGCCTTCGTTCGCCGCGGCGCCCAATCCCGCCATCACCGCTTCCATGTCTAGGCACCTCAACGTGTGCGCGCGCTCAGTGCCGACGTTAACGCCCAGCAAAAACGCGGCCGGATCCTTGGGGGCCACGCCCAGCTCGATGAGCGAATTGTGCAACATCACGGTGTGATAGGCGTCGCCGGAAAACTGCTCCGCGGCGAGTTTCCAGTTGGCGTCGAAAGTCCATCGTTGCGGCGGCCCGATCACCTCAAGACCGCTTCGTGACCGGTTGAACGCTATGTCCAGGTAGAAGGCGATGCCGCCTAGCTCCTCCTCCAGCGGAGGGGTTTCATCGGACCAAGTCCCAAATATCATGCCGGCGTAGGTTGCCACGCGCGCGCGCCGCAGTCCGTATTTTTCCTTCTCCAGCTTGCCGTCATACATTTCCTGTTCGGCGCTAACGCTAACCAAACGTCCGGTCGCGTCGTAGCTCCAGGCATGATAGGGGCAGCGGAAAAACTTGGTGTTGCCCATTTCGGCTCGGCACACATTCATGCCGCGGTGCGAGCACGAATTCAACAGGATATTGATGTCCCCGGAGCGATCGCGCGAGACTATGACCGGGTCTTCGCCGATGGCTCTGGTGACGTAATCGCCCGGGTTGGGAATCTCACTTTCATGAGCCACAGCGATCCAGCACCGGCCAAAGATCCGCTCCATCTCAAGACGGTATATTTCCTCGTCCGAGTGAAGCCTGGCGCAGACGGTGCGTTCGTCGAGGTCGATCAGGTCGGCGACCCGCACACCATCCGATAGCCGAGAACCGTTAGTGCTTGCCCTCTCGAACTGGGTTTCGGGCTGATACACAGAACCCCTCGTCATATTTCTCGCTTCCAATCGCCTCAGCCGATGTCGCCTCAGCCGATGCACGGCGCCTAATCCACCCTTAAGCACACCTTGGTATGCGCCCACGGTCACGCGTAGTCACTACCCAAATTGCCTGCCAGCCACTACCGCACCAAACCCAAGCCGTGACGCCGACACCCACTTCGCCGCGTCGTCGGTTGCCAGGAAAGGGACCAGCTCGGCGGGGGTTTGCCATGGGCATGGGAACGCCCTGTTGCCCGTGATGGGACCGCGTGGCTAGCGACCCTTGGTCGCTAGATCTTTGAGAATTGTGCCGAGTTTTCAGGCCGCTTTGGGCAACAGGCGGGCCCGATCGATGGTTTGGGTTATGTGAATATCAATGCTGTGCAAGGCATTTCGTAGTGGTGGCGGTGCTGGTGGCCGGTCGGCGGCTAGGAGGGGACGTAGTAGGCGGTCGTGGACTTTGGTGTAGAAGATCGCGAACCGCAGCCCGTCGCTGGTCAGGTGGTAGCGGTTCTTGCCGGGGACGCGCTCGATGAGCCCGTTGAGGCGCAGTCGGGCCAGGTCTTAGCTGGCCTGGTTCATCGAGTAGGCGCTGCCGCTGAGCAGTCCGGGTCATCAAGGCGCGCAGGCTCTTGTTGGTGATGGCGGTGACGGCGAGCACGCTGGTGCATAAGGCGCCGGCCAGGGCTTGGACCCGAGGGTCGCCGAACCGTAAGGCCGGGGCCCTCCTGCCATCCTCGGTGAGGTTGGGCTGTGCGATCCGCTCAAAGGCTGGACTCGCAAGGACGCAGCCCTGGCCGACACGTTCAGTATCGAGCAGGCGGCGGTTGACCGCACGCGCGCGGACCTGCAGCTCATCGAGATGAGGCAGGCGGCGGTGGCACTGCAGGTCATCAGGCGAGTTGATGACGGTCTCGATGCGCAGCGCCCGCCCGTTTTTGAGGTACTGCTTGATGCGGGAGTTCTTGTAGAAGGCGTTGACGGTGACTTCGGTACCGCACGTGACGATCCGGGTCCTGGGCACACAGCCGAGTTTGATGGGCTGGCCAAGTCCTCGGGGCCTGTGAAAGATCAGCTCCACACTATCGGGGCGGCCGATATCGAGATTGTCAGCGACCAACGCTTCGAAGAACCCGCGGGCGTGTCGCGGCGCGTCGAAGACCAGGGTGCGCGAGACCTCGACTTGGCGCATCGACAGCTCCCACCAGTAGCCCGCGTCGCGGTCGTGCTCGGTCAGCGGCAGCGGCAGCAAGCTCATCCAACGCTCGAAGAACACCCCGATCGTGCCCGGCCCCAGCCGATCACAGATCTCCTGCAGCGCAGCCGAATCCGCACAGCTGGCGAACCCATTGGACAGCTCGGTGAACCCGATGCCGGCCTGCGTGGCCTGGCGTTTGGCCCACTCGTGGCCATTGAGCCACACCTTGATCGGGTACGGAAAATACGCACAGTTCTTGATGAACGCCGGCCCGAAATCGATGTCCCAGAGGTAGAAGTAAAAACACGTCACCCGCCGGTCGGCCTTGAAGAACGAAAACCACGGCACGGGGTTGCCGTTGCGCTGTGCTGAGGAAAACACATTCTGAAACTCCTGGGCGATGCCGATCGCAGCCACCCCGGAGCGGCCGGTGTGCGCCTGGCGCGCCAGATACGGGCCCATCACGTCGGTCTTGCGGTCGTTCTTGCCGAACCGCACCACCGGGATGTGGTTGTCGGCGGCGTAGCGGTCCACTGCCTTGCGAAACGCGGTGCCGATTTTTTCCATGATCGCCGGTGAGGGGATGGGATATCCCAGATGTGCGGTCATAAACGACACCACCTGCCCGCCCACTTGCAGGTTGGGGACATAGCCGTTCAGGTAGATCCGGTCCAGGCACTCCACATCGAGATCGACGTGTCCATCGAGCACATCGTTTACCGTCACCACCGCAGCCATCTACGAAGCGTGGCCCCAATATGCCCGCTTGACCAGCGCGCAGCGTCACAGCGACGCCGCGATCATCGAAGGGCAGGCTCGGACCGCTTATCAAGCAGCAACCAACCGCAACGATCCCTCCGAATCCGCCCACCTACCTCGGCGGTCCGAGGCTGGCCTCATTGGATGTCTTGCGAGTTATGGGGCCACCCGGCGTTAAACTACCCCAGGTTTTCCCAGTTATGGGGCCACCCGGCGTTACACTATCCCAGGTTTTCCTAGTCGGTTGCGAGGGCCGGGGTTGGCTGGCTCGCAAGATGTGAGGCGCCGGTGAGGGCGGCCTCGTACTCGGCTGGGGTCTTGTAGCCGAGGGCTTCGTGCAGGCGTTCCTGGGTGTACCACGCCACCCAGGTGCGGTGGCCAGTTCGACGTCGTCGACGCTGCGCCAGGGTTTGCCGCAGTTGATCAGTTCGCTCTTGTAGGCGGCGATGACCGGCCTCGGCGAGTGCCTTGTCATAACCGTCGCCGCGCGACCCAAACGAAGGGGCGATCCCGAGCTTGCCAGCCGCTCGGTGTAGACCAGCGATAGGTAGTGCGATCCGCGGTCGGAATGATGGGCCAACTCGGAAAGTTCTGATCCGCTTGCCATACAACGTGATTGAATGCCTGCAACAGCAAATCCTCGGTGCGCATCGTGGCGGCGACCGCCCAGCCTTTGATGGCCCTGGAGCAGGCGTCGGTAACAAAGTCGGTAACAAAGGCGGTGCACGTTTCATTAGCCGGCGTGTCTGTTCGCGGCCGATCTGCCCGCCTCGGCGTTTCATCGCCCCTGCATCTTCTTGACGCCGTAGACCGAGTGGTTGTGCTCATAGACGGTCTTGAGCTCTTGAATGAGCAGCTCGTCGCGCATGGCCCGGTCAGAGGGCGAACGGGTCTTGGCGGCTCGATAGCCTCGAGACGTGAGGAAACCGGTGAGATTGTGATTGCTGCCCGCAGGCCACGGCAGATGAACTCGACCCCGAACTGATCGCGGTAGATTTTCGATGAAGGCGATCATTTCGTCGCGGGGCGATCGAGTTCGCTGCGAAAAACGCTGATGCGGCCTTGAGAACCTCGTTAGTTGTACGCAATTCAGCGACCCCACGATTGAGCCGGCGAATCTCAGCATGTCCCGAACTACTCGTTCCAGGCCGTTCCCGGGCATCGACTTGAGCCTTACGCCGCCAATGGCTCACCGACGCCTCTGACACATCGAGTTTGCTGGCCACAGGCTTGATCGCCTCGAACTCCGACACTTCCGAGGCCTCCATTGTGGTGTCCAACAAACGCAACGCGCGCGGAACTCCGGCGAATAGTGACGGGGCGTAACTTCCGATCCTCCTATGAAGATCGGAACCTGGGGTACTTCACCCACGATCATCACCAGCAACCGAGAGCCGCCGGCAATCCTGACCATGATGGCCGACCCGCTGCTGGCCCAATCCGCGATGGACCGACTGCAATCAGCGGCCTACGGACTCGTCGTCGAGGGCGAGTCCTATCAGCAACGCCAAAAACCCTGCCCCGCGAGCCAGCCCATCCAGCTCCCACGGATTGACCGCAGGTCCCCATCGGCAACATCACCACACGGCCCGGCGACCGAAAGGGGTCGCCTTCGCAGCGGTCGCTGGGAATCCATTCGCGCAACCCCTCGGGGCGGCGCCCAGGAATTGTGAGCTGGCAGGGTCGAGATGGCCGCCTCAGCTCTCGCTGAACTGACGGCGGCTGTTCCCCGCCGCTACCGCGGAAAGTGCCTACCCGGGCCGGCGAAGGGTGAAGTGGGGCGGGGCCTTGGTTCAGCGCTTACCAATGTTTTGGGCGGTGGCCTCACCAGCAGGTTTCGGATGTCCACGACAAGCTCGCTCACGGTGGCTCAGGAAGTAGCTTGGTGAAGAATCCAACTCCAAAACAGCAACTTCAATGGTTGAATTAGAACTTCGTGGTCGTCGTCCACGAAGACGTGACATGGTTTGCAGCATCCGCTCAGGTTTGTCCGCCGACCCTGTCACTAATGGCTGGAAGCGTCAACTAAACCGCTGTATATGCGCCGTCCACGGGCAGAACGACACCACTGATGTAGGAGGCCTCATCGGAGGCCAGGAAGACGGCGGCATTGGCTATCTCCTCGGGTTGGGCTACACGGCCGAGCGGGGTTATAGCGTTCACTCGTTCGAGGGCCCCAGGAGGGGCGGCTTTCTCGAAACCGCGCAGCATCGGCGTGTCTGTCAGGCCCGGACAGATTACATTGACCCTCACGCCAGCGGGCCCGTACTCGGCTGCGGCGACCCGACTGAGCGCCACAACGCCGCCCTTAGTGGCCGCATAACCGGAAGTCTCGGGAAACGCCACAAGTGCTTGAGTTGAGGCGATATTGATGATCGAGCCACCTCCTGATTTCACGATCTCGGGCAACGCAGCCCGCATTGCGAGGAACGTTCCCTTGAGGTTGATGCCGATCACACGCTCCAACTGCTCATCGGTGTACTCAGCGAGGGGAGCGGGATCGCCGGGCACTGCAGCGCAGCTGCAAAGAATATGAAGCGAACCAAAGGTGTCGACAGCAGTTCGGACCATTTCTTCTATGTTCGTCGAGCGAGACACATCGACGTGTACGGCCAATGCCTTATCACCAAGAGTTTTTGCCGTTGATTCTTCGGCACCCGACACGTCTGCGACTATGACGCTAGCGCCCTCTTTGCGATAAGCGGTAGCGATCGCCTTTCCGATACCAGAACCGGCGCCCGTCACTATCGCTACCTTGCCCTCAAGACGACCCCCCATGCCCGTACCTCCTTGTTGAGTCGCAAACGGAACCCTCCTGCGATGCGGCTGGGTGAATCATCAAGTACAGCGCGGTGTCGCACCTTGCTGAACCGTAGCGGCTACTCGTGCTGAGCTCAGGCGACTACACGCTGACACAGCGTCCCCGTTAGCTTCGGCCATCCCCCGCTGTGTACGGCCGAGCCTGCACGCCGGGAACGTCGCCTCCGCGGAGGATTGTTGGCGCACCATCCGTGAGGTGACTGATCAGCCCGGGCGGACCGACATCTAGGTCAACTACGTCGGCATCACCATCGACAAAACGGTGGCCAAGATGACTGACCAGGACTGGTACACCGTGCTCGCGGTGAACTTTCCGCCAGTCTCTTCATGTCCCAGCCCGCGCTGGCACGCATGGTCGGTAGGCGGGGTTTGAGCTCCGCGCCGGATCGCTGAACCGCCGATCACCTTTGGCCGATGTCACCGACGAACGCCCGGCTGTGACCCGTGCTAGCTCAACAGCGGAATGGCCGACCTTGTCAACGGCGGCTGAAAATTGACCCCTTTTCGACGGTTGAAAATTGACCCCCTTGGTGTTCATTCGTCGGTGGTTGATCCCGGGACTCGCCCGAGGTCGCGGTCTTTGATGCGGTAGGAGTCGCCTTTGAGGGCGATGACTTCGGCGTGGTGGACGAGTCGGTCGATCATGGCGGCGGCCACGACGTCGTCGCCGAACACTTCGCCCCAGCGGCCGAAAGGTTTGTTGGAGGTGACGATCAGGCTGGCCCGTTCGTAGCGGGAGGAAACCAGCTGGAAGAACAAGTTAGCGGCTTCAGGTTCAAACGGGATGTAGCCGACCTCGTCGACGACGAGCAGCGGGTAGCGGCCCAGCCGGATGAGTTCTTGTTGGAGTCGTCCGGCGTGGTGGGCTTCGGCGAGTCGGGCGACCCATTCGGCGGCGGTGGCGAACAGCACGCGGTGGCCGGCTTGGCAGGCGCGGATTGCGATGCCGATGGCAAGGTGGGTTTTGCCGGTGCCCGGCGGGCCGAGGAACACGAGGTTGTCACGGGCGGCGACGAAGTCCAGGGTGCCCAGGTGGGCGATGGTGTCGCGTTTGAGTCCGCGGGCGTGGTCGAAGTCGAACTCCTCCAACGATTTTCGGGACGGGAACCGGGCAGCGCGGATGCGGCCCTCGCCGCCGTGGGATTCGCGGGCCGAAACCTCGCGCTGCAGGCAGGCCACCAGGAACTCCTCATGGGTCCAGGATTCGGCGCGGGCCCGCTCGGCCAGTCGTGTGACTGCTTCGCGCAGGGTGGGTGCTTTGAGGGCGCGGGTGAGAAAGCTGATTTCGGCGGTCAGGTCGCGGTTGTTCGATGACACCGCGGTCGCCCGTGTTTTGGTGGTCATGACACCAACCCGTCTTCGCCGAGGTCGATACCCAACGCGCTGTCGTAGTCGGTCAAAGACCGCTGTTCGACCGTGATTGGGTCCTCGGGTTCACGCACCGGGCGCAGGGCGCCAATCCGGTTGCGGCGCAGCATGTTGGCGGCTGCGCGGTGCTCGGGGTCGGTGATGGTCTGATGCCAGGCCCACACCCGCTCATGGTCGGCGACCACCTTGCCCTCACAAAACACCTGGACACGGTCGAGGTCGGCGACGACTTCAATGCGCCGCCCGATCACCCCCGGATGCACCGAGTAGTCATTGGAGTCCAACCGGATGTAGTGATCGCGCGCCAACCGGGTGGTGTGACGCCAACCGGTCACCGGTGGTACCGGCGGCAAAGTGAGCATCGCTTGGCGGTCCGCGCCGATCCGGTCGGTCGGAGCACATCCCAGCACCCGGCGGGTCCGCGCATTGACGGTGTTCAGCCAGTGCTGCAGTTGGTGGTTGAAATCGCCGGGACCGCTGAAGGTTCGGCCCGGCAGAAACGACCGCTCCAGATAGTCATGGGCCCGTTCGATGATGCCGTTGTGTTCCGGCTCGGCCGGTTTGAGCACCACCACCTTGGCCCCCAGCACCCCGCGGAATGCCTGGCAGTCCTCGGTGAGTTCGATGCGTCCCGATCGCCACCGCCCGATCGCGCCTTCGCCATCCCAGACCAGGGTGCGCGGCACCGCACCGAGTCCGCAGATCAGCTGCCACCAGCCGGCGAATAGATCCTCAGCACGGCGCGAGGGGATCAGCATCCCCGACAACCACCGCGAATAGCCCAACGCCATGGTCAGCACCGGAAGCTGCGTGGCGGTGCGTCTTTGCCCGTACCCGACCGGGATCGTGACTGGCGGAAACCACAAGTCGCACTGCCCGATATCACCGGCCTCATAGCTCGTGCGGCTCGCCGGATCCGGCGGCAGGTAAGCCGGGCGCAACTCGCGGACACGTTCTTTGAACACCGTCATCCCTCGCGTCCAACCGACTCGCTCAGCGATGACCGTGGCCGGCATCGTCGGCACCTGCTTGAGCTCGGCACGGATCGCATCCTCAAACACATCCACCGCCGACCCCGCCGGCTTGCGCACATACTTCGGCGGAGCATCGGAAGCCAGCGCGGAGCGCACCGTGTTGCGCGAGATCTTCAGCGTCTTGGCAATCGTCTTGATCGGCAGCCCCTCCGCTCGGTGCAACCTGCGGATCTCAGCCCAGTCCTCCACAGCCAACAACTCCCTTCTCCTCTCGGCTAGAAACCGAGAGTCGGTCGAAGGGGGTCAAAATTCGGGCGTCGACACGTGATCAGTTTTCAGACGACGCCGACAGCGTACACCAATAGACGTTTGGTGTCCACGCTTCGCTCGCCACCGCAACGCCTCCCCCGCAGTAAATCTGCGCCTCAAATATGGTGTGCTCCAACGATATACCCGTGTCGTTTGAACAAAGCGCCTGACCCCCGCCCCCCGCCGTCGACACAGGGCGACGCGCCGGTGCGCATACCGGTAACCCTCCGTATTCAATCTCGCCGTATTCGGTCGTGTCGGGAAGGTGCCGGGGCTCAGCACTGCCAAGCGGTTGATGCCCGATCGTCTTGGTTGCGTGCCCGGGGTAGCGTCGGTGTCATCGCTCTACGAAGACACTGTCCCGTTTGCTGGTGTTTGGCGATAGAAGCCAAAACCTCTGCAGCACAGACTGGATAAAATCCTGGGTCAGTTCGATCCGACGGCTGTTTTGGTCACGTAGCGGGCCCAGGGCTGGGCTGCGATCTCTGCGTGGAGCTGGGCTGTGTTGTAGCTGTAGCCGAGTAGTTCGGCGACCAACGGCGTTGGCGCGGAGGCAACGAGGCTCTGCAACGTGGTGTTGCGCGCGCCAAGCAGATTGATGCCCAGCTGTTCGAGTCTTTCCCTGATGTCTTGTGGGCGAAGATGCCGGCCGGGCCGGAGACTGGGAAACAGCCACGGGCTGTCCTTGACTCCACCTGTCGCTCGGAGATTCGGTCGGTTGCCCATGTGGTTGACGAGCATGTCTGCGAACGGCCGCGGCACGGGGATCGGTTCTTGCGCCAGGGTGATCCGTACTTCGTTTTCCGCAAGTGTGATCGCCGATGTCGGTAGTGCTGCGATCTTGGTCATGGGCTGAGCGAACAGCAGCAGAAGGCTTCCCGCAACACGGTAAGTCAGGGTCTCGGAATCTCCGGTAAGAAGTTCTCGAAGCCATGCCAGCCGCTGTTCTTGGGTGAGCGCGCTGCTGGGAGGAGGCTGCTGATGAGTAATCTGCACTGACTTGTTCACCCGGGCTTTCTTGGCCCAGGCCAACAGGTTTCGGATCTTTCGTCGGGTGGTCGGACCCGATGCCAGCCACTCATCGACATCGTGTTGTCGGCAGCTGGCCAGGGTGCGGCTATGTGTGCTGTGCAGCCGGGTGAGAAACTTGATCGTCTCGGTGATCTCTTGTTTGGCGTCTCGCGCGGCGGCATCGGAGTTCTGTCCTGGAAAGGATGCTCTGCGTAGCCGACGAAGGTGATGCCAGGTGGCGAATTGTTCCACTGGGGCGCGCACGGCCGGTTGGGTGACCGCCTCGAGTTTCTGGGTGAGCCAATGCTCGAACCGGGCCAGCGGTTCGTCGCGGGCAGCCAAGATGCCGGCGTGTTCGAGCAGACTCCGCAGATGGTTGACGGCTCCGTCGGTACCCGCTTTATCGAGACCCTGGTGTGTCAGCGGAATCTGCCCGCAGGCCAGTCCGGTCAGCAGTTCCCGAACGCGGGGCGAGCGCTTCCAGCTCAGGATGGTGGCTGGCCGCTCGACCCGGCACAGCGCGTCGACGATCGGGGCGATGGCTTCAGGGCATTGAGCGTTGTCGACTATCAACGCGGTCAGGTCCTGACGAAGGGCGCAACGGGCACACGTTCGGCGCCGGTAGAAATTGCCTTCGGTTTGGCAACTTCGGCAGATGAAGTCTGCGGGAATCCCTGCGCACGATAAACAGATCGGCTGCCGGTCTGCGTCGCTGCCCAGGCCGGGAAGCACCCCGTTGTGGCCGCACCGGGGGCAGATCCCGCGAGTGCGCATCGCTGTGTAGAAGCAGCTGTAGCACAGTTGCTCGCCGGGCCAGGACGCCCTGCGCTGGTTGGCCATTCGCTGGCATCGGCTGCAGCGGAACCGCTCACCGATAACCGGCGGGCGGCCCCGTTTGGTGGAGCGCCGGTTGGGGCTAATCGTCATCGCTGATCACTCTGGCTCGGCGCGGTCGCACCGCTTTGGTGAGCTCGACCACGTTGGGCCTCGGCGCGCTCGGCGAGCCGGCGGATGCTTTGCGTCGGCGGACATCGGCCGCGGTCACGGTGACCAGATCGTCTACGCCGCAGCCCAAGATATCGCACAGTGCGGCGATCATTTGAAGCGAAACCCGTTCGGGGTGGCGTTGATGAACCACTCGATACACCTGTGGCCGCGATAGTTGGATCCCTCGCTCAACAAGAAGAGGAATTAGATCGGTACTGTTGTACATCCCACGAGCGGCCATCAGCTCGGCCAATCTTCAGGTGTAGTCGACTCGCCGCTTCATGAACTCTCCTCCTCCCCCAACGACAGTGCGGTGTTGATGGTGGTGTCCAACACCCGGCGCAACGTGCTGACGCGGTAGTCGCTGGACACGCAGGTATACAGCGACGTCGTGCTGGCATGTCGTGACCCATCTGGTCCTGGACGAACTTGGCATCCCAGCCGTCTTCGATTAAATGGGTGGCATACGAGCGGCGCAGCGAGTGCAGGTCCAATCCATCTGGCAACTCGAGATTGCGACAATACCGACGGAACCGGCGCAACAGCGTATTTCCGGCGACCAACGCGCCTAGCTCGCTGGGGAATAGATCAATCCCCTCGGTCATACCCGGCTGGCCATGGGCAAGCCAATCGGCGATCACCTCGGGAGTCCACTTGAAGACCGTCAGCACGCCGCGCCGTTTGTGTGGGGATCCCTTCTTGGCCTTGCCGTAGCGGATCTGAACAACGCCGTAGCGGCCGAACTCGCGGGCGTGGACGTTGCCGGAGAAATCCACGGTCTGCAGATGGCGCAGTTCGTTGAACCGCAGCCCGTATGAGGAGGCGACCCTGAACATTGCCGCGTCCCGGTCGGCCGGTAGCCAGCCCTTACGCGTTGAGGCTGCGATCAGCGACACCTGGTCGTCGGCATGGTCGAAGAAATCCTGCAGCTCTCGTTTGGTGAACGCGCGCTTCGTCGGGGACTGCTCGTTGTCCTGCACGTGTGCCGCGGTGTTCCATTCGAAAAACTCCTGGGCCGGGTGTGTGCCGAATCGCTGTTCGCACACCCGATCCCAACCGTAATCGGGGTCGCTGACATTAAGAACAGAACAATCGCAACGCATTCTGGTAGCCCCGCACGGTCGACTGCCTGCGTCTTTTCACCGACCGTAGATCGCTGAAGAACTCCTCAACCAAGGCCGGCGTCCACATCCAGGGGAATTCGTTGGTGTGCTCGATGAAGCGCTCGACGAGCCGCACTCGCCCGGCGATCGTGTCATGACTCAAGTTGCGGCACCTTTGCTGATTGCGCCAACCCTCGAGCATCTCGTCGACAGTCTGGGCCTCCGGATGTAGTACAGGAACCGAACCGATGACGTACACGCGACCGCTGTTATCGACCGCCAAATCAGCCTCCAGACCCGTCTGATCCAATGAATCATTGGATCATTCAGTGAATCATTACCACATCGGCGCACGTAGCTGGGGCCAATTTGAGGCGACTTGCCCCGGCGTGTCGACAGCACCCCACGGGTGAGCACCCCGGACCTACCCCAACTGAGTCCAAATCCCCAGATCAACAACGGATTTGATCACCAGAGCAAGGCCACCGCCAATCGGAAGCGAAGCCCCGGGTGTGATTCATCAGATGAAAAGGCGGGATTTTTGATTGATAACTGCGGATATCCATCAAGTCTCGGTTTTCATCTGATGCAACAGCCCATCGGCTATCGGCTGATCGATCCGTGGGCACATCTCTGAGCACGAAACAATGTCGCTAGACAAAGGCTTCAGAGGTACGACGGTTGAATTTCTCTAGCCACGGACGGCCTGACGGCTGATGATGCTGGAGTACGTCGCGCCGGTCGACTGGATCGAGTCGATGACGCACAGGGCCAGTCCGTCGCGGTAGCCGTCCGGGGCCTCGGAATCGCGGGATCGCTCGCAGCGTTCGACGACGAAAACGGAGCTGCGCCTGGGTGCAGGACATGGACGCAAGCGAGTCGCACAACCGTGCTCATCCTCGTCACCGCCGACCGTCACCGTCGTCAGCAAAACCGATAACCAACTCATCGCCGGACACCGCATCGCCCCCACCACAACTACCGGCGCAACCAAAGCAGAACCCTGGCCGATGGCCGGTGAATCTGTAACCGATGACGCGACTCATGTGTAACCCATGACTCGTACTCATACATCGCGCCGTCACTGACACATTCGAACCCGAAGGTCGGATACTCGCGGGTTACGGCGCCGTTGCCGGCATCGCGGTCACCGTCGGCGCCTCCACACTGGACCCGCGCGGCGGCCCCGCCGCCTCAACTTCACCTGGTTCCGTCACCGTTTCAGCCTGTTCCGGCCTTGCCGCCTCGGCTGAGGCGCCGTTGCCTTCGGCCGGCGCTCCCGGCGCTGCGCTCGTATCGACTGTCTTGATCAGCTCGCGCACCGACTTTTCGGGAATCCCAGCCATTTTGGCGATCTCCCGCAGACTCTCGCCGCGATCGCGCATCGACGCCAGCGCGGCACCGCACTGACGGCGCTGCTGCGCGCGCCGTTGCGCGGCCTGCTCGCGCAACGCCGCCGTCCGCTCGCCCAGCCACTCCTCGACCGCTTCGGCGCGCTCGTGCGCCGAAAAGAACGTCGCCAAATCCTCCACGTTCGCCCGGATCCGCCGGGCCAGCTCCTCCTGGGCCGCCACCGCGGCCTCCCGCGCGGCCCGCCGGGCCGCCTTCGTCGTTGCACTATTGCCCATAGATCCACACGCTAAGCCCCCCAAACCCCTTACGCCGCACCCGAAACCAAAAACCTCACGCGACCTCCTACCGCACCGGCCCACACCCGAACCGCACCGGCCGGAGCCGCCCGCCATTGAGGCCGCCCTCACCACAACCGCCTACCGACCGTCTACCGCCGACCACACCTAGTGCATTCAGGTCACGAAACGGTAACGCACCGTCGCGTAAGGGTCGGGCCGCCCATAGCTTCGGGCCCAGGTGATTTGCGGTGATGGGTCTGCACAAATTGACCGCCGGGGACGGGTATGTCTACCTGATCCGGCAGGT
Source organism: Mycobacterium branderi (assembly GCF_010728725.1). Taxonomy (NCBI): domain Bacteria; kingdom Bacillati; phylum Actinomycetota; class Actinomycetes; order Mycobacteriales; family Mycobacteriaceae; genus Mycobacterium; species Mycobacterium branderi. The sequence goes on along the minus strand of NZ_AP022606.1, from coordinate 2,171,908 downwards.
CGCCGCCGCTGACGACAGCCACCGCGGCCGTCCCGGCCTGGCCGACTACTACAGCTCCAAAGGTGAAACCCCGGGCCGGTGGATGGGTCGCGGCCTGGCCGGTCTCGGCCGCCCGGTGTCCCGCGACCCGTCCGACCCGCTGATCGCCCAACTGTGGTCGGTTCGGCAGGGCTCCGAGGTCACCGAGGAGCAGATGAAAGCCCTGTTCGGCGAAGGGCTGCACCCCAACGCCGAGCGAATCACCAAGCACCTGACCGGCTTCGGTGTCGCCAAAGCCGGTGCGATCGCCGCGGCCCGGCTGGGCCGGCCGTTTCGCGTCAACGCCGCCGAAAACGAGTTCATCCGCCGGTTGCGCGGCGCCTACGGTGATTACAACGCCACGTTGGGCCGTGAGCGCAACACCAGTCTGGACCCCGAGGTCCGCGCGCGCATCCGCACCGCCGTCGGGCGCGACATGTTCACCGAAACCCACGGTCGCGCACCGGCCGACGAGCGCGAACTGTCCGGGTTTATCGCCCGCCATATCCGTTCGCAAACCACCGCGGTTGCCGGCTACGACCTGACATTCACCCCGGTCAAGTCGGTGTCGGCGCTGTGGGCCATCGCGCCGCGCTCGATCGCCACCAAGATCGAGGAATGCCACCATCAAGCCGTCGCCGAAACCCTTGCCTTCATTGAAGAACACGCTTGCTTTTCCCGGATGGGCGCCGACGGCATCGCCCAGGTCAACACCACCGGGTTGATCGCGGCGGTCTTCGATCACCGGGACTCGCGCGCCGGTGACCCCAACCTGCACACCCATGTTGCGATCAGCAACAAAGTACTGGCCATTGGGCCCGATGGCATTCCCCGCTGGCTCGCCCTCGACGGTGAGCCGCTGTACAAGATCAAGGTTGCGGCCTCGGAGTTCTACAACACCCGCATCGAAGCCCTGTTGATCGAGAAGGTCGGTGTGCTCTTCGCCGCCGTGGCCGCCAAAGCCGGCAAACGGCCGGTGCGTGAAATTGTCGGAATACCGACAAGGCTCCTTGAGCGGTGGTCGTCACGGCGAAGTGCGATCGAGCATCGAGTGGGCCAGTTGGCCAAGGAGTTTCAAGTCGAGCACGGCCGCGAACCCACCGCCGTCGAGATGGTCGCCTTGTCCCAGCGGGCCACCCTGGATACGCGGCAAGCCAAACACGAGCCACGCTCTCTGGCTGAGCAGCGCCACATGTGGCGTGGCGAAGCGATCGAGGTTGTCGGCGGTCAGCGTGAACTGACCGCGATGATCGCCGAAGTCACCCAACAAGCCGACCGGCAGCGGGTTGCGATCACCGACAAGTGGGTGTACGAACAGGCCGCCAAAGTCATCGCCACGGTCTCCCAAACCCGAGCGAACTGGCAGATCAACCATGTGCGTGCCGAGGCCCAACGCCTGCTGCGCTACACCGACCACGTCGGCGGACCCGATGTTGTGGATCGCATCGTGTCCGCCGCGCTCGGCGATCACAGCATCGCCTTGACCTCACACGCCGACACCGAGATGGGCGAACCCGCCGCGCTACGCCGACGCGGCGGCGCCAGCGTCTACACCCGCCACGATGCCACCGTTTACACCGGCGCCGACATCATGGCCGCTGAGCGCCGTATCCTGGCCGCCGCCGGGCGGCGCGGCGGCCGCGTCGTCGACGACACCAGCATTCGCCTCGCGCTGCTGGACCACCACGCCAAACACGGCATCAAACTCAATGATGGGCAAGTCGCGCTCGTCCGCGAAATGGCCACCTCCGGCGCCCGCGTTCAACTCGCGCTCGCCCCGGCCGCCACCGGAAAAACAACCGCCATGGCCCCGCTCGCCGAAGCGTGGCGTAACAACGGCGGCACCGTCATCGGGCTTGCCGCCACCGCGAGCGCCGCCGAAGTGCTCGCCGCCGACCTGGCCGCACCTACAGACACCATCGCCAAGCTCGTGCAGCTGGCCGACCCGCGCAGCGGGCTACCGGCCAGCCTCGATGATCCCGCCCGCAAATGGTTCGACATCATCGACCAGAACACTCTGCTGATCATCGACGAAGCCGGCATGGCATCCACTCTCGACCTCGACAAAGTGATCGGCCACGCGCTGGCGCGCGGTGCCAGTGTGCGCCTCATCGGCGACGACCAGCAGCTCGCCTCGATCTCGGCTGGCGGGATCCTGCGTGACCTAGCCGACCGCCACGACGTCATCACCCTGAGCACCGTGGTGCGCTTCACCCACCCCGATACCGGTCAGGCCGAAGGCGCAGCCAGCCTGGCGATCCGCGCCGGAGACCCGGCCGGCATCGCCTTTTACGTCGACCAGCAGCGGGTGCATGTCGGCGCCGACGCAGTCTCCAAAGACATGGCCTACCACGCCTGGGCAGCCGATCTGGCCGCCGGCCGTGACTCCATCCTGCTCGCCCCTACCAATGAGCTTGTCGCCGAACTCAACGAACGCGCCCGCCTCGACCGGCTCACCGCCAACCCGCAGGCCGCCTCAGCGGCCACGGTCACCCTCGCAGACGGGCTCGCGGCCTCGGCCGGGGACTGGATCATCACCCGCAAAAACGCCCGCTGGCTGCGCGCAACCGGGCGCGGCACATGGGTGAAAAACGGTCACCGCTGGATCATTCGCGATGTCAACAAAGACGGTTCCCTGAGCGTGTCACCGCTGCGCGGACCAAACACCAACACTCTCATCCGGCTGCCCGCCGACTACGTCGCCGCGCACACCACGTTGGGCTATGCCAGCACCATCAACACCGCCCAAGGTGTGACCGCCGGCGGGCGTGGCATCGAAGGCACCTGTCACATCGTGGGCTCCGATCAGCTGACCCGCCAACAGCTTTACGTCGCCACCACCCGCGGCAGCACCGAAAATCACATCTACTTTTCGACCTCAGAAGCTGACCCGCACCGCATCGTCTCCCCGAAAGCCACCCATCCCCCCACCGCCGTCGACATCCTCTCCGCCATCCTGCGCCGCGACGGCGCACAAATCTCGGCCCACACCGCCGCGGCCATCGACGCCGACCCCTTCAGCCGCCTGCATCGCGCCGCCGCCATGTACGCCGATGCACTCAGCGCCGGCGCCGAACAACTCGCCGGCACCAACGCCATGGCCCGCATCGACGCCGCCGCGAACGCCATCCGCCCCGACATCGCCGACGCCGAAGCATGGCCCGTTCTGCGGCGCAACCTCGCCGTGCTGGCTATCGAAGGACACGACCCCATCGCGGCCCTGTACGACGCGGCCGCCGCCCCGCTCGGCAACGCCAAAGACCCTGCCGCCGTCCTCGACTGGCGCCTGCAACCCCCGCCCGGATCGGCCGCCGAAAAGGTCGGACCCTTGCGCTGGCTGGCCGCCATCCCCGACCCACTCGCCAACGATCCACGCTGGGGCACCTACCTGAGCGCGCGCGCCCAACTCGTGTCCGAGCTGGCCGACCAGGTCCGCGACATCGCCCGCGAATGGACCCCCGCCACCGCCCCCGCATGGGCGCGACCCCTGGCCGGCCAACGGCCGGCGCTGCTAGCCGAAATCGCGGTCTTCCGCGCCGCCCACAACGTCGACCCGGCCGACACCCGACTCACCGGACCCGAACAACACGCCAACCGCTCCGCCGCCCTCCAACACGCCATCCACGCCCGCGTCGACGCCGCCCTTACCCGCGCCCACCCCAGCGCCCAGCGGTGGCGTAACCTCGCCGACCAACTCGACAAACACATCACCACCGACCCGTTCTGGCCACGGCTCGCTGCCCATCTGGACGAAGCCGCCCGCGCCGGCGCCGATGTCGCCGGCCTGCTGAACACCGCGGTCTCCCAACACGGCCCGCTGCCCGACGAAATGCCCGCCGCAGCACTGTGGTGGCGACTCGCCGGCACCCTCGCGCCGGCCACGCTCGATCGCCCCGACACCACCTTGCGCCCACCGTGGACGGCCGAACTGCACCACCTGCTCGGCACCCGCATCGCCGAAGCCGTCATCACCGACCCCGCCTGGCCCGGACTGGTGGCCGCAGTCGCCGCCTGCGGCTGGCCACCGCACGACATCCTGGCCGCCGCAACCGAACATCTGCGCGACATCGCCGCCACCCAACCCTTGCGGCCCGACGAATACGCCCGCCTGCTCACCTACCGCGTCGAGCTGCTCACCCACCACGCCGAGACCATCGACCTCGACATCCCGCACCCCGCCGAATACGCCGACCAGCCCACCCCCGACGAACAGCTGCACCTGTTCACCGACCCCGACGGCGGTGACATCGGCGACCTTCAGGTACCGCCGCCGGACCCGTACGACTACCCGTACGGCTTCGCCGAGGAGGACCTCGGCGGCCTGGACTTCGCCGACCTTCCGCTGCACCGGCCCACCCCGACCCAACGCGGCGACGACATCGACATCCCCGCCCTGAGGGCGCGCCGCGACGCCGCCCGCGGGCGCGCCCAACAACTCCAAGACGCCATCCTGGGCGGACCCGGCGGGCCAGCCGAACAAGCCGCCGCCGCTGACCTGGCCGAACTCCGGCGCCGCCACACCCAACAGCGGCCCAACCACCACGCTCTCGCTTACGCCCACACCGATTGGGTGCGGGCCGAAGACGCCGCCGAACTACACCACCAGCTGCTCAACCAACTAGGTGCCACCATCACCGCCGCCGCGCAGCGCGGCGACACCGCGGCCGTCGCCCGCTACCGACACCACCGCGACCAGATCGCTCAACAAACGCCCCGCTTCGACACCGCCGTCCAAACCGCCCGCACCCGCCTCGACACCGCCCGTACCGTGTTGATCCGCGCCGCGGGCGGTGTCGACAACATCGTCACCGAACGCGACATCCACAACCGGCGCGCCGCCGCGCTGAACGCCGACACCGAAGCCCTCACCGCCGCGCGCGCCGAAGCCCTCGACCTCGACAACCAGCTGGCCCGCGCCGAAGCAATCGCCGCCCGCGCCTTCGCCGAAAACCCCGCCCACAACTACGATCTCGCCGCTGAACTACCCCAACTGCGCGCGGAAATCGACTTCATCGACGCCGCCGGACGCGCCCGCGCCGCGGCCGCCGGCTACACCACCCCCGACGAAACCGTCGCCCACCTCGACCAAACCAGTCGCGCGGCCGTCACCACCATCACCGGCAGCTACCAAGCCGTGCACAGCCTGCAGCTACATCCCGGCGCCGACAAACCCGCCGCGCTGGCCGCGATCGCCGCCGCCGGCCACCACGACAACCACCGCGTCCTGGCCCTACCTGCCACCACCGAAGCCACCCAATACGCTGGCGCCAACCGCTACGCCGACACCACCAGCACCGCCCAAAGCGCCCGCGACAACCTAGAAACCGGGCGCTGGAAACTTCCACTCGGCAGCCTCGTCGTCGTCGACGACGCCGACCAGCTGCAGCCTGAGCTGCTGCAGTGGCTCGCCGAAAACGCCGCACGCACCAACACCAAACTCCTACTCATCACCACGTCCGACACACGGGAGCCCGCCCACACATTGCTTGCGGCACTCAACACCCACCTGCCCTGGGCACAACACCTCGGCACACCCGAACCCAGCCGCCAACGGCCTCAGACCGCGATCGAGCGCGCCGACCATCACCTCGCCACCACCGGCGGAACCAGCATGAGCCGCACGGAAGCAACCCAACTCCTGGAGCGCCGCGGCCAGCTGCTCGACCACTTCCGCGAACTCGCAGAAGCCGCCGCACAACTCGACGCCACCGCCATAGCCGACCGTGGCCGGCGACGCGGCCGTGGACGCGAGGACGGCATCGGCCTTTAACAATCCCGACGGCAGGCCTGTGAGATCGCGAACCTTAGACCGAGAAGTTGCCGCGGCATCCTCAAAGCTGTTAACTGCCATCGATCGCCACCCGTCCAACAGATTCGAATCCGCACCGACAGAGGAGCACCGCCGGTGCCGCCCTCACACGGTAGATAGGTCGTGTTCGTCTATCCAGATGCCGCGGCGTTTGAACGCCGGGCGCGTTCCGCTGCTCGCATAAGCGCGCCCAGACGGCAGATCCGAGACCCACCACTGCGTTTCGAGAAACCGGCACGGCTTCTGTGACCATGCCGGGATAAGCTGTCCCAGACGCTGGGCAATGTATTCCGCTGCGGCGGCCAGTAAGGCATCAAATCTGGGATCACCGACCAATGGCGGCTCGACGGCGATGAGCTGCATTGCGGCCTCGCCCAAGTCAGCGGCGGCGCGGATCAGCTCATAAAACGCTCGCATCCGGTATCGGTCGTCGCCGGGGTGACGCAGCATCGCCCTAGCGATGTCGACGACGTTGCAATAGCGGCCAACCTCCGCCGAGCAGTCACCTCCGGATTGCGATCGCTGCGGCATGCTCCAATAGTAGGCGCTTGGCCGTGGTGGGAAACCGCGTAATGAATTCCACTCTCCGACAACGGCTTACGCGGCGTAACCAGATGGACCCCATTTCCCGTTCAATTCTCGGGCGTGAAATACCGTGAATAAGGACGCCGTCAGTCGTTCCACCATGTGCCGTCTTCGCAGAGGGCTATTGATTTATTCTCCCTGGCCGTCGCATTAGTCTGTCACTGGTTTTAAGCTCCTGGTATGGAAGCTCTTGGGGCCTGGACGGCAGCCGCGGTCACGACTAAGCCGCACAAACAGCTACTCCTGCCGACCTTCCGGGAGGCCGCCTGGAGCGGTGTGTGGGCAATGCGGCGCCGCATAGCGGCGAAGCAGCCAGCTTGTATCCGACGATCCCGTGATGGTGGTCGCTAAGCCGCTTTGCCGGGGAAGGAACTAATCATGCGCTACGACACCACCAACGGCCGAGAGATGCTCACTGCCAGACAAGTATGTGAGCTGACCGGTGTTCCGGTATCAACGCTGCATGATTGGGCGGCCAAACGAGAACGCGGGATCGACGCTCCTGGACCGCATCACATAAGGCTGAGCGATCGACATCGGCGGTGGACGAAAGCTGATGTAGACGAATGGATTCAATCTGCTCGGGTGTAGGCTACCGCGCTCGCGTTGTCACACAAGCCGTAGGGTGCGCTGGCATCAGCATCGCATATCACTAACCCGGAGGCTGTCTTGACCGACTGTCGCCCAGCCTGATTCGGAGGCACCATGGCAATCAAACGTCGCGAAACCAAGGACGGCGTGAGATATGACGTGCAATGGCGGCTGCCAGACCGCTCGAAGCGAAAGAAGACTTTCAAAACTGAGCGCGAGGCACGGCGGTTTGAGGCAAAGCTAGTCACCAGTAGTGCCGCGGGCGAGCGGGTGGACCCACGTGGCGGCAAGGTTCAACTTTGTGCCGTGTATCGATCTTGGCTCGCGTCGCGACCGGACCTGAGCGCGAAAGTCCGTCGCGGATACGAAGACAACTGGAGACTTCGTATCGAGCCGCAATTCGGCTCGTGGCCAATCGGAAAGATTGATCACGAGTCGATCCAGCAATGGGTTAATGCCATGTCCGCATCGGGCCTGGGGCCCCGAACGGTGCGATGGACGCATTCGGTCCTCAAGATGGCCCTTGACCGGGCCGTCGACGAAGGTCATCTCCTCGGCAAGAACCCGGCATCACGCACCAAGTTTCCGCCGATGCGACAAGCGCCCCACATCTATTTGACCGCAGCCGAAGTCGCAGCGCTTGCCCAGACATGCGGGCCTCATGGGGACATCGTCTTGATCCTCGCTTACACAGGGCTTCGATTCGGTGAACTCACCGGCCTTAACGTCGAGGACGTCGACCTAGGCGCTCGTCGAGTCCGGGTTCGTCGATCGATGACCCAAGTCGGCGGCAAACTCGTCGAGGGCAATCCGAAATCGGAGGCCGGCCGACGTTCTGTCCCGATTCCCGAGCGCTTAATGCCAGCGCTGAAGGCGCGGCTCGATGCACGAAGCCCTGGCGCGCCAGCGATCGCGTCGCCGAAGGGCTCGCGGCTAAGCCTGGAAAACTGGAAACGCTCCGTCAATTGGAGAAAGTCGGTCATCGAGATCGGCCGGGCTGAGTTGCGCGTGCACGATCTGCGGCACACCTATGCGTCGCTATCACGCCGGGCCGGGGCTGACCTCAGACTCCTGCAAAAGGCGATGGGCCACGCATCGATCACCGTGACCGCGCACACCTACGCGGATCTGTTCGACGACGAGCTCGACGACATCGCAACCGCACTCGACTCGCTCGACGACTTTCACGACGGCAACAACTGATCCGGTTTGGCCCCATTTTGGCCCCATCGGGACGAATTCTCGGAGGAACAGACGCGCCGCCAACACCGCATTTAAGCTGCTCTGACCTGCATAAACCACCTGGTGGCCAGGGCCGGGATCGAACCGGCGACCTTCCGCTTTTCAGGCGGACGCTCATACCGACTGAGCTACCTGGCCGGAAGGCACGTATGCCTCGCCGCGATGGCGACCCTGACGGGACTCGAACCCGCGACCTCCGCCGTGACAGGGCGGCGCGCTAACCAACTGCGCCACAGGGCCTCGCACTGTCTGCTCCGCGTCGCCGCGTAGCGGTACCCCCTACGGGATTCGAACCCGCGTTACCGCCTTGAAAGGGCGGCGTCCTAGGCCGTCTAGACGAAGGGGGCCAGAACCGAATCTCTCCGGGGCACTCGCAACGGGTGACGTTGTGAGCCAAGCCAGCTTAGGCCACGGCAGACCGAATCCTCAAACGAGCTCCCGCCACGGAGGCAGTATCCTGTGCGTCGCGGCCCCTATAGCTCAGTTGGTAGAGCTACGGACTTTTAATCCGCAGGTCCTAGGTTCGAGTCCTAGTGGGGGCACTCTTGTCTGAGTTGTTTCGGCTGACGCTTGACAGTTACTTCGGCTGATTCTTGACGTCCTGGCGCTGATCGGCGTCTGCTCGTGCCCGGATTCTCCGCCGCCGAAGTTGGGGACGAGCTAGGCTCCCGTGGTAGACGTTATTTCACAAAAGTGGAACAGCCCATTACTGGAGGGTGCTTAGCGATGACAGTCCGCGCTTTCCTAGTCGCGACAGCTTTAGGCACCGCCGCCCTGGGCACCGGTCTGGCCGTCGCGCCGGCCGCGGTCGCGGGTCCGCCCTACAAGAACTGCACCGAGGCCCACAAGGACGGGCGCTACGACATCCCCCGGGGTGATCAGGCTTACCGGCCTTCACTCGATCGCGACAACGACGGCATCGCCTGTGAAAGCTATTAACACAGTGCCTCGCAGGTGGCTCGTGATCGGGTCGATCGTGGCGGGAATCGTCATCGTCGGCGCGATCGTAATTGCGCAACGGCCCTGGGAGAGTCAGAACTACAAGGACTGCATCGCCGCGAACCAGTCGGCGGTCGGGGGCATTGCCACGCCGGGCTATACACAAAAGGATCTTGAAAGCTACTGCGCGCAAACGACAGGTAGGTAAACCTGGGTACCCCTAGGCGATGAGAGGAATATCACGCCGCTCGTTCGGTCTGATCGCCGCAGGGCTGAGCGCCACGGGCATTGTCGCCGCGTGCAGCTCAAAACCCGAAACCACGCCGACTGCCCCGCCCACGCCGTCGGGCCCAGGCGTGGGCTTCGTGCTCTCCCACGAGCAGTTCCCCACCGCCCAGCTGGTCGAGCAGGCCCAGGCCGCCGAGCAGGCCGGCTTTCGCTACCTGTGGGCCAGCGACCACATCCAGCCGTGGCAGGACAACGAGGGCCATGCGATGTTCCCGTGGATCACGCTCGCGTTGGCCGGCCAGCGCACCAACCACATCCCGTTCGGCACCGGCGTCACGTGCCCGATCTACCGCTACCACCCGACGACAGTCGCGCACGCTTTCGCCTCGCTCGAGGTGCTCTATCCGGGGCGGGTGTTCCTCGGCATCGGCACCGGCGAGCGCCTCAACGAACAGGCCGCCACCACCCAATTCGGCAGTTACCGAGAGCGCCACGACCGGCTCATCGAGGCCATCCAGCTGATCCGGCAACTGTGGACCGGTCAACGAATCTCGTTCCAGGGCAAATACTTTCAGACCAACCAGCTCAAGATCTACGACCTACCACAAAAGCCTCCGCCGATCTTCGTCGCCGCCGGCGGCCCGAAAAGCGCACACCTGGCCGGACAGTACGGCGACGGCTGGATCGCCCAGGCCGACAGCATGAAAGACAAGAAGCTGGTCGACGCGTTCAATCAGGGCGCCAAGGACTCCGGCCGCGACCCCGCGACGCTCGCCAAGCGGGCCGAGATGTTCGCCGTCGTCGGCGACCAGCCCGAGATCAGCCGCGCCGCCGAGCTGTGGCGCTTCACCGGCGGGGCCGTCGACCAACCCAACCCCGTCGACATTCAACGCGCAGCCGAAGCCAATCCGCTCGACAAGGTGATCAAGGGCTGGACCACCGGCACCGACGCGGCCGTCCACGTCAAAGCGGTGCAGTCCGTTCTGGATGCCGGGGCGACGCCGTTCATGCACTTCCCGCAGCAGGACCCGAAAACGGCGATCGAGTTCTACCGCACCAAAGTCCTACCGCAGTTGCATTAGGTACCCAGCACCGCGTTGAGATAGGTGACGTTTGCAAAAGCCGCCGCGACGTCGTCGTCGGGGTAGTCAAAACCGTTGTCGGCGTGCAGCTGCGCGACCGGGCGGTGCGACACCTGCCAGCCATGCCGGGTCAGGTACTCGATGATGTGACTGCGCTCGAAGTGGTAGACGAGTTCGTTGAAGTCGATGTCGAACCCGAGCTCGCTCATCCGCTCGTGATGCGCGCGCCACCGCTCGTCGGCGAAAATTCTTGTGTCAGGCACGAATTCGCATGCCAGTCGACTACCGGCAGCGCTCAGCGCGGTGACGTTGTCGAACAGCGCGTCCTGAGCCTCGGGCGGCAGATACACCACTAAACCCTCGGCGCTCCACGCCGCGGCGGCGTCCGTGTCGAATCCGGCATCCCGCAGCGCGGCCGGCCAGTCGTCGCGCAGGTCGACGGCCACGGTCCGCCGCTCCGCGGTCGGCTCGGCGCCCAGCTTGGCCAGCGTCGAGGTCTTGAAATCGATCACCTCGGGCATGTCGACCTCGTAGACGACGGTTCCCGCCGGCCACCCCAACCGATACGCCCGCGCGTCGAGGCCGGCTGCGACGATGACTGCCTGACGGATGCCGCTCTGCGTCGCCTCGAGGAAGAAGCGGTCGTAGAACCGGGTTCGGACGGCCATTCCCCGGGCCATCCGGTCCGGGTCGAACCCGGAATCCTCGGTGACCGGGATCTGCCCGTCCACCAGCCGGGTGTAGACGTCGTAGCCCACCGCACGCACCAGCGGCGCCGCGAACGGGTCGTCGATCAACGATGCCGACGCCGCCAGCGCCCGTTGCGCGGCAACCATCGTCGCCGTCGCGCCGACGCTGCTCGCCAGATCCCAGGTATCGCTGTCGGTGCGCATTCGGGTATCTCCCATCCGAGGTTCCCAATAATATAGATCAGCTAGTTATTTTCGTGGAATGGGGAGTGTCATGGACTTCGCCCAACGGACCATCGACCTGGCCCGCCGAAACGTCGCCGACGGTGGGCGTCCGTTCGCGACGGTCATCGTCAAGGACGGCGAAGTCCTCGCCGAGAGCCCGAACAAGGTTGCGCAGACTCACGACCCGACCGCGCATGCCGAGATCCTTGCCATCCGTGCGGCCTGCACGAAGCTGGGCACTGAACACCTCGTCGGGACAACCATTTATGTGCTGGCCCATCCGTGCCCGATGTGTCTGGGCGCGCTGTACTACTGCTCACCGGATCAGGTCGTCTTCCTCACCAATCGGGAGCAGTACGAGCCGTACTACGTCGACGACCGCAAATACTTTGAGCTCAATACGTTCTATGCGGAGTTTGCCAAGCCGGCCGACCAGCGGCGCCTGCCGATGCGCTACGAACCCCGCGACGAAGCCGTCGACGTGTACCGGTTCTGGAACGAGCGCAACGGCGGCGAGCGACGGGTGCGCGACGCTCCTGTCGGATGAACCCTTGACACCCGCTCCGCACGCTGCGCTACTATCTGCGTATGCATGCAAGTAATAGGGATATGCGCCTGCCGGACGATCAGGTGCGCCTGGTGGTCGAGGTGTTCCGCATGCTGGCCGACCCCACCCGGGTCCAGGTGCTCTGGTCGCTCGCCCATCGCGAGATGTCGGTCAACGAACTCGCCGAGCATGTGGGCAAACCGGCCCCGTCGGTCTCGCAGCACCTCGCCAAGCTGCGGATGGCACGGCTGGTACGCACCCGTCGCGAAGGCACCACGATCTTCTACAGCCTGGAAAACGATCACGTGTGCCAGCTCGTCACCGACGCCGTTTTCAACGCCGAGCATGCCGGTCCGGGCGTTCCGGCGCATCACCGCGCTGACACCGGACTGCAGGTCGTTGCCGAAAAGACAACGCAACAAAGGAGATAAGGATCATGTCGCACCACGACCACCCGCATGAAGCGCCGCATTCACACGAACACGAGCACGGCGGCGTCGCTCACACCCACCCGCACACCACACACGAGCACGAACACGTCGAACACGAGCACACCCACACCCACGACGACGGCACCGAGCACAGCCACGCCCACGTGCACCAGGCCGGCCTCGAGGAGGCGCACAGCCACGCCCACTGATGCTGGTTAAACGTTGGGGCAGTAGTGCTTTGGGTTTCCGCGCTCGTCAGCCGGCGGCAGGTTGCGCGCAGGCGTGTGCACCAGCGGCGTGTCGGCCGGGATCCGGCCGGTGGCGCGATCCCAACCGGCACGCGCCCGCGGATGCTTGCGGTAACGCCGCGGCACCAAGGCGAAGATCAACCGAACGATGTCGCCGAACCGGCGATGAAGCCACTCGTCGCGAGACGACCACGTGTAGCCCATCAACTCGCGCACCGGCGGGTCGTAGAGGCCGACAGTGAGCCAGACGAAGAACGGTGCCATCAGTTTGCGCTGCAGTGCCCATAGCCATTCCGGAAGCCATTGCGCGAACGGCGGTTTGGGCAGCTCGGTCAGGTTGAGCACTTCGCGGGCGGCATAGTTGTTCTCCAGCACCTCGCGGCACATGTGGTCCCAGTAGACCTGAAACTCCTCCCAGGACTTGGGTACTGGTCGCATGCTCATGCCGTACATCCGGTACCACGCAATGTGCTCGTCGAACAGCTGCCGCTTCTGCGCTTCAGTAATGCCGCCGCAAAATCGTTCGGCCACAATCAAAGTGCCAACAAAGAAGGTGGCGTGTGCCCAGTAGAAGACATCGGGATTCAGCGCGTGGTAGCGCCGGCCCAGGGCGTCGACGCCCTTGATGCCGACGTGGTAGTCGCGCACCTCGGCGCCGGTCGCCGGCGCACGGTCGCCGTCGAACACCACGCCGCCGATCGGGTAGAGCGAGCGCAGCAGCCGCGGCCAGCGTTCCCGGAAAAACGTCGAGTGGTCTTCGACCGCCGCGCCCAGCTGCGGATGCATGTTCTGCATCGAGCCGGCCCACGGGCCCTGCAGCATGCCGCGCCAGTCGCCGAAGTATTTCCACGTGAGCGAATCCGGGCCGAGCGGCGTAGGCGGCGCGTCGTATCCGCCCGGCGACACGGGGCAACCGGCAGCCACCCCGCCTTCGCTGGTCAGCGGGCGCGCCTCAGACGTATCTTGAGTCACTAACGAAGTTTCCTGTCCGGTCTCAGCCATACTGACTACATGCGTTGTCAATATAGACCTTAGGAGCGATGTGTCGTCCGGTCAACGACGGGGCCGCTGGTCCGGTGTTCCCCTCGAGGATCGCCAGGCTCTGCGCCGGGACAAACTCGTCGCGGCCGGAGTGCAGTTGCTCGGCGGCGAAGGCGGTCCCGCGGTAACAGTCCGGGCGGTGTGTCGCGAGGCCGGTCTGACCGAACGCTATTTCTACGAAAGCTTCACTGACCGTGACGAATTCGTGCGCGCGGTCTATGACGACGTCTGCACCCGGGCGATGTCGACGCTGACGTCGGCGAGCACTCCTCGTGAGGCCGTCGAGCAGTTCGTGGCGCTGATGGTCGACGACCCGGTCCGGGGCCGCGTGTTGCTGCTGGCGCCCGAGGTGGAACCGGTGCTGACCCGCTCCGGCGCGGAATGGATGCCCAACTTCATCGAGTTGCTGCAGCGCAAGCTGACGCGGATCGGTGACCCGGTCATGCAGAACATGGTCGCCACCAGCCTGATCGGCGGCCTGACCGCGCTGTTCACCGCGTACCTGGACGGGCGGCTGGCCGCCACCCGTAAGCAGTTCATCGACTACTGCGTCGACATGCTGCTCAGCCGCGCCACGGTCTAGCAGCGATAGCACCCAAATCCCTGATCGGCCCCGCGGCGCGCTTGCGTGGGCCAAACTTGATGCTACCGACGTACACAGATATATTGACTGCAACCAACAGATACAGATAACTGGAGGGGCCCATGTCGGCTGACCTGACCGACCTGCACCTGTTGCACGAACTCGAACCCGTCGTCGAAAAGAACCTCAACCGGCATCTGTCGATGCACAAGAACTGGAACCCGCACGACTACATCCCGTGGTCGGACGGGAAGAACTACTACGCGCTGGGCGGGCAGGACTGGGAGCCCGAGCAGTCGAAGCTGTCCGACGTTGCCCAGGTGGCGATGGTGCAGAACCTCGTCACGGAGGACAACCTCCCGAGCTACCACCGCGAGATCGCGATGAACTTCGGGATGGACGGCGCCTGGGGCCAGTGGGTCAACCGCTGGACGGCCGAGGAAAACCGGCACGGGATGGCGCTGCGGGACTTTTTGGTCGTGACCCGAGCGGTCGACCCGGTCGAGCTGGAACTGCTGCGCATCGAGGTGGTCAACCGGGGTTTCAGCCCGGGCCAGAATCACCAGGTTCGGGAGGATCTGTTCGCCGAGAGCCTGTTCGACTCGATCATCTACGTCACCTTCCAGGAGCTCGCGACCCGGATTTCGCACCGCAACACCGGTAAAGCCTGCAACGACACGATCGCCGACCAGCTGCTGGCCAAGATCTCGGCCGACGAGAACCTGCACATGATCTTCTACCGCGACGTCAGCGAGGCCGGATTCGAGATCGCGCCCAACCAGGCGATGAAGTCGCTGCACCGGGTGCTGCGCAACTTCCAGATGCCCGGCTTCCAGGTGCCCGAGTTCCGGCGCAAGGCCGTCGTCATCGCCGTCGGCGGCGTCTACGACCCGCGGATCCACCTCGACGACGTCGTCATGCCGGTGCTCAAGAAATGGCGCATCTTCGAACGCGAGGACTTCACCGGTGAAGCCGCCGCGATGCGCGACGACCTGGCGCTGCTGATCAAGGAGCTCGAGCAGGCCTGCGACAAGTTCGAGGTGTCCAAGCGGCGCCAACTGGAGCGCGAAGCCCGCACCGGCAAGCGGACCACCGCCCTGGAGCTGCACAAGACCGCAGGCAAACTCACCATGAGCCGGCGGTAGCCGGCATTGCGCATCGGGCCCATCACGCTCGCCAGCCCGGTGGTGTTAGCACCGATGGCGGGTGTCACAAACGTTGCGTTCCGGACGCTGTGCCGGGAGCTCGAGCAGGCACTGGTCGGGACGGTCAGCGGACTCTACGTCTGCGAGATGGTGACCGCACGCGCGCTTGTCGAGCGGCATCCGGCCACCATGCACATGACGACGTTCTCCCCCGACGAGTCGCCGCGCTCGCTGCAGCTCTACACCGTCGACCCGGCCACCACCTACGAGGCGGTGAAGATGATCGCCGCCGAGGGCCTGGCCGATCACGTCGACATGAACTTCGGCTGCCCGGTGCCCAAGGTCACCCGTCGCGGCGGAGGCGCGGCGCTGCCCTACAAGCGGCGGCTGTTCGGCCAGATCGTCGCCGCGGCCGTGCGCGCCGCCGACGGCATCCCGGTGACCGTCAAGTTCCGGATCGGCATCGACGACGACCACCACACTCACTTGGACGCCGGCCGCATCGCCGAAGCCGAGGGCGCCGCCGCCGTGGCCCTGCATGCCCGCACGGCCGCGCAGCGCTATTCGGGCGCGGCGGACTGGGAGCAGATCGCCGCGCTCAAAGCGCAGGTGCGGACCATCCCGGTGCTGGGCAACGGCGACATCTTCGACGCCAGCGACGCCCTGACCATGATGGCCGCCACCGGCTGCGACGGCGTTGTGATCGGCCGCGGGTGCCTGGGCCGGCCGTGGCTGTTCGCCGAGCTGTCGGCCGCCTTCACCGGCAGCCCGCCGCCCACGCCGCCGACGCTCGGTCAAGTCGCCGACATCATCCGCCGGCACGGGGCGCTGCTGGCCGCCCACTTCGGTGAGGACAAGGGCATGCGGGATATCCGCAAGCACATCGGGTGGTATCTGCACGGCTTCCCGGCCGGCTCGGAGTTGCGACGGTCGCTGGCGCTGGTCAAGACGCTCGACGAGCTCGACCGTCTACTGGACCACCTCGACGCCGCGGTCCCGTTCCCGGACGCGGCCACCGGGCCGCGGGGCAGGCAGGGCTCGCCGGCGCGGGTCGCGCTGCCCGACGGGTGGCTGGCCGACCGCGACGACTGCACCGTGCCGGCCGGGGCGGACGTCATGCACTCCGGTGGCTGAATCGAGACTGTCTCGACATCGCGTTTCGGCCGATGTCTGGCTACGATGTGGAACTTGTTGCAACGCGCTCCGGTGGACCCCCGGGGGGAGCGCGATTTTGTGGTGCTGCCACCGCGAGCACTGCCCTGATGTATGCGCACGAACACGTCGAGCACCTCATCAGAGTTTCGGAGGCCGGTAGGACATGAGTGACGGCAACAACGCCACTCCGGGCCGCCCGCACCCCGCAGCCGTCGAGGGTGACGACATCGGGATTACCGGAACTTCACTGCGATCGCTACCCGCCGCGCCGTGGGAACGGTTCGGGATCTCGTCTCACGGCGCCGTGGCCGCCCCTCGCCGACCCGCGCCGCCGGTGGCACGCACTCACGGCGACGACAACTCGACCGGATGCCACACCGACGGCGGGCTCACGGTCGCCGAGCTGATCGCCAAGGTCGGCGGCCCACCCCCGGCGCGGCGCAGCCGCCACCGCGCGGAGCCGGATATCGAGCCACCCGACGAGGAACCCCGGGACGAGCCGGATCACCGATTCGACGCCTACGCCGCGCCGATGTCGTCGGCGTATGCCTCCGAGCTGCCTGACCTGGACCTGCCGCCGCGCCCACGGCGTCTCGTTGCGGCCGAAGAAACCACGGTGCTGCCCCCGGCGTCGGGGCGGGTGCCGCCGGCACGGATCCTCGGCGACCCGGCGGCTGCCGAAATCCCCGAGCCCACACCGAAACGCAAGCGCCGCACCGCGTTGGTGGCCGGCCGCGCGGTCGCGGCGCTGATCGCCGTGCTGTCGCTGGCCCTGACCGGCGGGGCGTACCAGTGGAGCGCCTCGAAAAACAACCGGCTCAACACCATAAGCGCGCTCGACCCGCACTCACACGACATCATGGACCCCAACGGGCAGTACGGCGACGAGGATTTCCTGATCGTCGGCGTCGACTCCCGGGCCGGGGCCAACGCCGCGATGGGCGCGGGCGACACCGAGGACGCCGGCGGCGCCCGGTCCGACACCATCATGCTGGTCAACATCCCGGCGAACCGTAAACGCGTGGTCGCCGTGTCGTTTCCGCGCGACCTGGCGATCACGCCGATGAAATGCGAGGCGTGGAACCCCGACACCGGCGCCTACGGTCCGCTCTATGACGAGGAGACCGGAAAGTACGGCGATAGGTACATCTACACCGAGACCAAACTGAACTCGGCCTACGCCTTCGGCGGACCGAAGTGTCTGGTCAAGGTCATCCAGAAGCTGTCCGGCCTTTCGATCAACCGCTTCATAGCCATCGACTTCGCCGGTTTCGCCAAGATGGTCGACGCGCTCGGCGGCGTCGAAGTCTGCACGACCACCCCGCTGAAGGACTACGAGCTCGGCACGGTGCTCGATCGCGCCGGGCGCCAGGTCATCGACGGGACGACGGCGCTGAACTATGTGCGGGCCCGCAAAGTCACCACCGAGAACAACGGCGACTACGGGCGCATCAAACGCCAGCAGCTGTTCTTGTCGTCGCTGCTGCGTTCGCTGATCTCCAGCGACACGTTCTTTTCGCTGAGCAAGCTCAACAACGTCGTCAACATGTTCATCAGCGAGAGCTCCGTCGACAACGTCAAGACCAAGGATCTCGTCGACCTCGGCCAATCGGTGCAGGGGATGTCCGCCGGCCACGTCACCTTCGTCACCGTGCCGACCGGCGAAACCGACGAGAACGGCAACGAGCCGCCGCGCACCGCCGACATGCGCGCGCTCTTCGACGCCATCATCAACGACGATCCACTGCCGAAAGAGAACGACAAGAACGCGACGTCGACGCCGACAACCCAGTCGAGCACCAGCCAAGCGGCGCAACCCAGCCCGTCAACCGCGCCGCACTCCGAGCAGGTGCAGGCGGTGACGACCTCGCCGCAGGAGATCACCGTGCAGGTGTCCAACTCGACCGGCAAGTCCGGCCTGGCCGCCACCGCCGCCGCCGAGTTGCAGCAGTACGGCTTCAAGGTCAAGGAGCCGGACGACTACCCGAGCTCGCTGAAATCGACCACGGTGTTCTTCTCACCGGGCAACGAGCAGGCCGCGGCGACGGTAGCCGCGTCGTTCGGCAGCTCAAAGGTGGAGCGGGTCACCGGAATTGAGCAGGTTGTGCAGGTTGTCCTCGGCCCGGACTTCCGGGCTGTCTCGGCGCCGCCGCCCAGCGGTTCGTCGGTCAGCGTGCAGATCGACCGCAGCGCCAGCAGCACACCGACCAAGCTTCCCGAGGACTTGTCCGTCACCAACGCCGCCGACACCACCTGCGAATAGCCGTAATTGGCATTCACCGCCAATTCAGGTCGGCCTTCGTGGCTTTTCCCGGCTGAGAACGTAGTCTTGACAACATGCGGACCGCCTACCAGGAACAGCTTTCCGGGCTCTCCGAGCTGCTCGGCGAGATGTGCGGGCTCGCCGGCGCCGCCATGGAACGCGCGACGCAGGCGCTGCTGCAGGCCGACCTGGTGCTGGCCGAACAGGTCATATCCGACCACGAGAAAATCGCGACGCTGAGCGCCCGCGCAGAGGAAAGCGCTTTTGTGCTGCTGGCCCTGCAGGCACCGGTCGCCGGTGACCTGCGCGCGATTGTCAGCGCGATCCAGATGGTCGCCGACATCGACCGGATGGGCGCGCTGGCTCTGCATGTCGCCAAGATCGCCCGGCGACGCCACCCCCAGCACGCCCTGCCCGAAGAGGTCAACGGCTACTTCGCCGAAATGGGCAGGGTTGCAGTCGAATTGGGCAACAGCGCGCAGGAGGTGCTGCTGTCACGCGACCCGGAGAAGGCCGCTCGCATCCGCGAAGAAGACGACGCGATGGACGACCTGCACCGGCACCTGTTCACCGTGCTGATGGACCGCGAGTGGAAGCACGGGGTGGCCGCCGCTGTCGACGTGACATTGCTGGGCCGGTTCTACGAACGCTTTGCCGACCACGCCGTCGAGGTGGCGCGCCGGGTCATCTTCCAGGCGACCGGCCGCTTCCCCGAAGACGACGCGGTGGCCACCTCGGGCTAGTCGCGCTAGCCGAAGCGACCGGAAATGTAGTCTTCGGTGGCTTTCTGGGTGGGGTTGGAGAAGATCTTCTCGGTGTCGTCGATCTCCACCAGCCGGCCGGGTTTCCCGACGGCCTCCAGGTTGAAGAACGCGGTCTGGTTGCTCACCCGCGCGGCCTGCTGCATGTTATGGGTGACGATGACGATCGTGTAATCCTGCTTCAGCTCGGCGATCAGCTCCTCGATCGCCATCGTCGAAATCGGATCGAGCGACGAGCACGGCTCGTCCATCAGCAACACGTCGGGCTGCACCGCGATGGCCCGGGCGATGCACAGCCGCTGCTGCTGCCCGCCGGACAACCCGCCACCGGGCCGGTCCAGCCGGTCTTTGACCTCGTCCCATAAGTTGGCTCCGCGCAACGAGTATTCGGCGGTGTCGTCGAGGATCTTGCGGTTGCGCACGCCCTGCAGTTTCAGCCCAGCCACCACGTTGTCGCGAATTGACATGGTGGGAAAGGGATTTGGCCGCTGGAACACCATCCCGATCGCCCTGCGCACACCGACCGGGTCGATTCCCGGGCCGTAGATGTCGTCGTCGTCGAGCAGCACCGTGCCCTCCACGCGGGCACCGGGGATGACCTCGTGCATGCGGTTGAGGGTGCGCAGCACTGTCGTCTTGCCGCAGCCGGACGGCCCGATGAACGCGGTCACACTGCGCGGCAGCACTGACAGCGACACGTCGGCGACCGCGTGAAACGACCCGTAATAGATGTTGAGGTCTTTGAGGTCCAACCGCTTAGCCACCGCTTCTCCTGCCTAGAATTTCTTAGGCGCAAAGATTTTCGCGACCACTTTGGCCCCGACATTGATCACGGCGATCAGCAGTATAAGCGTCACCGCAGCGCCCCACAGTCGTTCGGTCGGGACGGGATTGGCACCCGCGCCGGCCGACGTCTGGTCATACATCATACCGGGCAGCGACCCCATGAAGCCGCTGACCATGTCGAAGTTCATCGCCTGCGAATAGCCCACCAGAATCAGCAGCGGCGCCGTCTCGCCCATCACCCGGGCCAGCGCCAGCATGATGCCGGTGATGATTCCGGACAGGCCCGTCGGAATCACAATTCGCGCAATGGTTTTCCACTTCGGTACGCCGAGTGCGTAACTGGCCTCGCGCAGATCCACCGGGACGATCCGCAGCATCTCCTCGGTCGCCCGCACGATCACCGGAAGCATCAACAACACCAACGCCAGCGACACCGCCAAGCCGGAGCGCGGCAGGCCCAGGGTGGCCACGCACAGCGCGTAGATGAACAACGCGGCGACGATCGACGGCACGCCGGTGAGGATGTCGACCATGAACGTCGTCAGGCGCCCCAGGCCGGTGCCCGCGCCGTATTCGACGAGGTAGATCGCTACGAAGACGCCGACCGGGATGGAGATGGCCGCGCAGACCAGCCCCTGCAGCACGGTGCCGACGATCGCGTGGTAGGCGCCGCCGCCACTCACGAACGCCGTCAAGCCGGCCTGCGAGTGTGTCCACCACACCGTGGACGTGATCGCCCGGAATCCCTTGGCGACCACCGAGTAGAGCACCCACAGCAACGGGACCAGCGCCACCGCCATCGACAGCGTCACCAGCACCGTCGCGACATTGTCGGCGACCCGGCGCCGCAGGCTGGTTCCGGCGAATGTGCGCGCCTTGACCGGGCGATCCAGGATCGAGGTCATCGAGTTCCCTTACCTGCAACCGCTGCGCGCGCCAGCGCGTTGACCAGAAAGGTGAGCAGGAACAGCACCAGTCCGGCGGCGATGTAGGCACCCGCCTTGTACTGGTTGTTGAATTCCGCCGCGGTGGCCGCGATCTTGCTGGCGAAGGTGTAGCCGCCGTCGAAGAGCGACCAGCCGAACGCCGACTGCGTGCCGCGAAGGATGATCAGCAGCGCGACGGTCTCGCCCAGCGCACGGCCCAGCCCCAGCATCGCGCCGCTGATGTAGCCCGACCGGCCGAACGGCAGCACCGTCGTCTTGACCACTTCCCACCGGGTGGCGCCGAGCGCCAGCGCCGCCTCGATATGGGCCTGGGGCGTCTGGACGAAGACCTCGCGGGTGACCGCGGTGATGATCGGCAGGATCATCACCGCCAGCACGATCCCCGCGGTGAAGATCGTGCCGCCCCCGGCGACGGACGCGTTGCCGTTGGCGAACAGAAAGCACCACCCCAGGTGGTGGTTGAGCCACGTCGCGATCGGCCGCAGCCGCGGCGCCAGCACATAGAGGCCCCAGACGCCGTAAATGATCGACGGCACCGCGGCGAGCAGGTCGACCATGTAGGCCAGTGGGCCCACCACCCGTCGCGGCGCGTACTGGGTCAGATAGATCGCGATGCCCAGCGCCACCGGCATGGCCAGCATCAGCGCGAACAACGCGACGAAAACCGTGACCTGCAGCATGTCGAAGATGCCGAAGTGCATCGCCGAGGTGTCGGTGGTGACCCAGTTGCCGCCGTAGGTGAAGAAGTTCTCTTTGTTGCGGGCCAGCGCCGGGATGGCGCGCCACAGCAAAAAGACCGCGATGGCGCCGATCAGCACGACGATCAGGACGCCAGAGCCTTCCGACAGCCCGCGAAAGATGCGATCCCCCAGGCGGGGTTTGCTCCTGCCCCACGGAATGGTGGGCGGGGTGATCGGTTCGGGAACCGGCGCAGCGACGACCTCACCCGAACCCGCGTCGGACGGATTTGGCGTTGTCACTTCGATCCCATCGCCGTTGGTTCTTATTGGATCGCGCCGATCGCCGCCACCAGGCGTTGCTTGAACCTGTCCGGCAGCGGAATGTATCCGGCCGGCGACAGCCCCTGTTGACCGTAGTCGGCGGCCGCGGTCAGAAACGATTTGAGCGCCGTCGAAATGCCCGAGTCGTAGCCTTTCGAGCACACGATCTCGTAGGTCACCAGCACCAGCGGGTAGGCGCCGGGTTCTTTGGTGCCGTAGAGAGAGTTCAGGTCCAGCCGCAGGTCGTTGCCGGCGCCGGCGAACTTGGCGTCGTCGATCGCGTTGCGGGCGGCGTCGTCGCTCAGCGCCACTGCGCCGCCGCCGTCGTCGATCTGCGCATAGGTCAGCGAGGCCTGGTCGGCGAAGCCCTTCTCGACGTAGGCGACGGCGCCGGGCGTGGACTGCACGGCCTGCACCACACCCGCGGACTTCTGCACGCCCTCGCCGACGCCGCCCTGAAACTCGCTGCCGGCACCTTTGGTCCAGCTCTGCGGGGCCGCGGCGCCCAGGTATTTCTGAAAGTTGTCGGTGGTGCCCGAGGAGTCCGACCGGTAGATCGGCGCAATGTCGATGTCGGGCAGGGTGACGCCGCGGTTGAGCGCCGCGATCGCCGGGTCGCGCCAATTGGTGATCTTGCCGGTGAAGATCTTGGCCAGCACGTCGGCGTTGACGACGAGGGGGTTGACGCCGTCGAGGTGGTAGGCCACCGCCACCGGCCCGAACACCAGCGGCAGGTGCCAGGCCGGGTTGCCGTTGCAGCGCTTGGTTGCCGGTTCGGCCTGCTCAGCGGTCAGCGGCGAGTCCGAGCCGGCGAAATCGACATGACCGGCGACGAACTGCTCCCGGCCCGCGCCCGACCCTGTCGGGTTGTAGGACACGTTCTTGCGGGGGCAGAACCGCGCCCAGGCCTGGTTGAACAGCGCGATGGCGTTTTGTTGAGCGGTCGAGCCCTCGCCGGTGAGGGCGTCTTTGCCGCCGCAGTCGATCGCGGGCGACGACGTCGCGGGGGTGCCGATGTTGTTGTCGCTGCCGCAGCCGGCCAGTACCAGGCTCAGGACCGCCGCCGCGATCAACGCTTTACCCACCGTGTAGCGCGTCCTAATCGTTTAGTAGGGATGGATTGCTGGTCGTGGTGGCGACCAGGGTCTGTTTCCTGGTTGGTCTGCTGTCAGGTGATGCCTGGTTTGTCCCGACGCTCGACGTCTAGAGAAAGAACGGCGCGCCTGGCGGCAGATCACCTCCGGTGGTGGTGGGATGCCGTTGCCCGAGCCCACCGCAGGGTTGACCTCCCGACTGTGTTTCCCGAGCCTTGAGCTCTTCGATAGAACGAGGTCCTGCGGTGAGCTGGAGTCACGGACGGCTAGTGAGATGACGGACCTAAGAGTCCCGCGATTAGGGCGCCGCGTGAGTCCACCGGTGACGGCATAACCATCGATCGAAGGAGTGATGACACCTTGGGCTTGTTTTGTGGAATTGATTGGGCCACTGAACATCACGATGTCGCCGTCATCGACGACGACGGGCGTGTGGTGGCCCGCGGACGGGTCAGCAATGATGCGGCCGGGTTCGCGGCTCTGTTGACGCTGCTGGCTGAGGCCGGTGACAGCGCCGCGCATCCAATCCCGGTGGGGATCGAAACCGATCGCGGACTGTGGGTGGCCGCGCTGCGCGAAACCGGCCGGGTGATCTACCCGATCAACCCACTGGCGGCCTCGCGGTACCGGGCACGGCATGCAGTGTCGGGGGCCAAATCCGATGCCACCGATGCGGTGCTGCTGGCCAATATCGTGCGCACCGATGCCGCCGCGCACCGACCGCTGCCCGCCGACACCGAGCTGGCCCAAGCCATCCGGGTGCTCGCCCGCGCCCAGCAAGATGCGGTTTGGGCGCGTCAGCAGATCGGCAACCAGATCCGCGACCTGCTCAAAGACTTCTACCCGGCCGCCATCGCCGCGTTCGCCGGGCTGCCCGAGGGTGGACTGGCCCGCGCCGACGCCCGCACCATCTTGGCCGCTGCGCCGACCCCAACGCAGGCGGCGACGCTGACTCCGGCTGCGCCGACTGCTGACCAAAGCTGGCCGCCGACGCCATCTCGACCGCGATATCGAGCGGTTGCGCGCCGTGTTCACCGACACCTACCTGCACCAACCGCCGGCCGTGGAAAACGCGATGGGCATCCAACTGGCGGCGTTGTTGCGCCAACTCGAGGCCGCCTGCACCGCGGCCGACGAGCTGGCCGAGGCGGCGATCGCCCATTTTGAGCAACACCCGGACGCCAAGATCATCACCAGCTTCCCCGGCCTGGGGATGTTGGCCGGCGCCAGGTGCTCGCCGAGATCGGCGATGACCGAACCCGCTTCGCTGAGGCCCGCGGACTCAAAGCCTTCGCCGGATCCGCCCCATCACCCGCGCCAGCGGCAAGAAAACCGTTGTCCTGCACCGCCACATCAAGAACCGGCGACTGGCCGCCGTCGGCCCGATCTGGGCACTGGGATCGCTGCGCGCCTCGCCGGGCGCGCGTCGCCACTACGATGCCCGCCGCGCCGCCGGAGACTGGAACCACCAAGCCCAACGGCACCTGTTCAACAAGTTTCTCGGCCAACTCCACCACTGCCTGCAGACCGGCCGGCTCTACAACGAACACCTGGCGTTTCCACCTCCTCTCTCGCTCGTGGCTTGACTCTTAACTTCGTGAGATGTCTTTCTCGAACGTCGTGCGGCGCAGTGCGCATGGGTTGGAGATTGCCGGTTATCAGTGAACACAGGGTGAATCAGGGGACACCCGCAGCATAGGCGGTGTCGACGCTGTGCTGGACGAAGCCGAGCCGCCGATAGGTCCGCAGCGCGGCGGTGTTGTCCGATTCGACGTAGAGCATCACCGTCGGATCCGCCTTGTCCGCCAGCCGACGCGCCAGGTGTGCGACCCCCACCGCCGTCAGCACGCCGCCGAGCCCACGGCCCTGGGCCGCCGGGTCGACGCCGACAATGTAGACCTCACCCAGGCCGCTCTCGTCGGGATGCAGCTTGGTCCAGTGAAAGCCCAGCAACTTGTCGGTTGTCTGGTCGAAGGCCAAAAACAGTCCCTCGGGGTCGAACCACGGTTCGGCGCGCCGCTCGGCCAGATCGGCCTGCGTCCAGCCGCTTTGTTCGGGATGCGCGGCGAACGCGGTGTTGTTGACCCGCAACAGTTCGTCGTCGTCGCCGACGCCGGCGTAGGTGCGGATCCGCACGCCGTCGGGCACGGCGGGCGCGGCGACGTCGTTCAGCGGACGACGCATCTGGATGAGTTCGCGCACGGGCACCAGACCCAGCGCCGACGCCGTAGCCCGGGCCGCTTCCAATGTGCCGTGCGCCCAAAACTGGTTACGTCCATCGGTTTTCGACAACGCAGTGCGGATCAAGGCGGTGCCGATGCCGTGCCGGCGCGCGTCCGGGTGGACCACGAGCTCGGCCATTGCAGACGAATCATCTTGCGGGACAGTCAGATTCAGATAACCAACAATGGCGTCTGTCTGCGGCTCGGTGGCCACCAGATGTCGGGTTCGCCGATGCGCGAGCTCTCGTAGCACCTGCTCCCCGACGGGTGCCACCTTATCGAATGCGGTTGCCGCAGCGACGAGTTCACGCACCTGCTGCTGCTCGTCCGCAGACAGCTCCGAGTGCCAGTCGGTCACTGGCTGCGCAATGGGTCGACGAGCGGGTCGGAGTCGGTGTCCAGTCCCGGCTCCTCGTCGTCGGCCGGTTCCGGTTCGGGTGACCGGCCACGGGCCGGGCGCACCGCCTTGTAGCCCACGTTGCGCACGGTGCCGATCAGCGACTCGTACTCCGGGCCGAGCTTGGCCCGCAGCCGTCGCACATGCACGTCGACGGTGCGGGTGCCGCCGAAGAAGTCGTAGCCCCATACCTCGTGCAGCAGTTGCGCGCGGGTGAAAACCCGGCCGGCGTGCTGCGCCAGGTACTTGAGCAGCTCGAACTCCTTGTAGGTGAGGTCCAGCGGACGACCCCGCAGCCGGGCGGTGTAGGTGCCCTCGTCGATCACCAGCTCGCCGAGGCTGATCTTGCCCGCGCTCTCCTGGTCGGCCAGGCCGCCGCGGCGTCCCACCAGCAGCCGCAGCCGCGCATCGATCTCGCCGGGCCCGGTGGCCGGCAGCAGGATCTCGTCGAGCCCCCAGTCGGAGTTGATCGCCACCAGCCCGCCTTCGCTGACCACCGCCACGACGGGGATCGACCGGCCCGTGGTGCCCAGCAGGCGGCACAGACCGCGCGCCGCCGGCAGGTCGTTGCGCGCGTCGACCAGCACGACGTCGGCGCTGCCCGCTTCCAGCAGCGACGACACGTCGGCCGGCGCTGTCCGCACAGTGTGGGCGAGCAGCGACAACGACGGCAGGACCGAGTCCGGGTGCGGCTCCGCGGTCAGCAGCAATAGATCCAAGCAAGCCCCTCCAGCGTCGTGGGAAAGGCGTCTCCCAGATTCGCGAGATGTGTAGTTAGCGGCCAGGTCATCTAACGATAACGTGCGACCAGGTGTTTCGCCCGCTGACGATCCAAGGGCAACAATATGCGGATGCGCAGGGTGTTCATCGGTGTGGCCGCGGTGGCGGTGGCCGTCGCCGTGGTGCTCGTCGGAGCCGTCGGGGTGGATTTCGGGACCACTATTTACGCCGAATACCGGTTGTCCCGCACGCTGCGCAACACCGCGCACCTGGGTTCGGATCCCTTTATTGCGATCCTTGGTTTCCCGGTGATCCCGCAGGCCATGCGGCGCCACTACGACGAGGTGGAGATCAAGGCAAGCGCCGTCGACCATCCCAAGGTCGGCAAGGCCACCCTCGAGGCCACGATGCATTCCATCGGCCTGGGCGACGCGTCATGGCTGATCCGGCCGGACGCGAAGCTCCCGGTGGGCAAGCTGGAAAGCCGCATCATCATCGACTCGACGCATCTGGGCCGGTACATGGGCATCACCGATCTGATGGTCGAGGCGCCGCCGCAGGAAACCAACGACAACACCGGCGGCACCACCGAATCCGGGATCTCGGGCAGTCGTGGGCTGGTGTTCACCGGCACTCCGAAATCTGCCCACTTCGACAAGCGGGTCAGCGTCGCCGTCGACCTCTCCATCGCGGGAGCGGACCGCACCACGCTGGTGTTCACTCCGACCGGTGTGCTGACCGGACCCGACACCGCCAACCAGACGGTGCCCGACGACAAGCGGGACGCGGTGCTGGCGGCGTTTCGCCAGCGGTTGCCCGACCAGCGGCTGCCGTTCGGCGTGGCGCCGACGAGCCAGGGCGCCCGCGGCTCCGACGTGATCATCGAGGGCATCACCCAGGGAGTAACGATCACGCTCGACGGGTTCAACCAGGTATGACTACTGCACTGGTCGCTGTCGTGGCCGCTTTGGCGCTGGCGGCGCTCGTCGGCTGGCTGCTGACCCGCCGCGCCGGGTCCCTACAGGCCGTCGGATCCGAAGTGGACACCACTGATCTCGGCTTGTCCCGGGACGGGCCGACGGTCGTGCACTTCAGCGCCGCCTGGTGTGCGCCGTGCGACCGCGTGCGACGCGTGGTCAGCCAGGTCTGCCGTGATCT
This sequence comes from Mycobacterium branderi, assembly GCF_010728725.1. Classification (NCBI taxonomy): domain Bacteria; kingdom Bacillati; phylum Actinomycetota; class Actinomycetes; order Mycobacteriales; family Mycobacteriaceae; genus Mycobacterium; species Mycobacterium branderi. The sequence continues at coordinate 2,144,001 of NZ_AP022606.1, read as the reverse complement.
CGAGGACCTCGGCGACGTGGCGCACGTGGAGATCGACATGGACGCCAACCCGGCTGCGGCGCGCCGCCTTTCGGTGCTGTCGCTGCCGACGACGTTCATCTTCGACGGTGACGGCCGGCAGCGGTACCGCACCGCCGGCGTCCCGTCGGCCGCCGACCTGCGCTCGGCGCTGACCCCGCTGTTGGCTTGACCGTCGGGACATTGGGTAAGCTGTCCGACGTGTTAGCCCGCCTGGAGCTCGTGCTCACCAAGCGCCGCGCAGTCGATCTGTGCCGCACCGCGGGTTGCTGCTGTTGTTGTAGCTGCTGAGTAGCGCCGTCTCGCGCCGCTCTCGGAAGCAGCCGTTCTGGCATGCCTCCCCCTTCCCGTTCTCAACAGGAGCAGCTCTATGTCGTCAGAAACCACCACCACCGACCGGGTGGACGTTCGCGGACCGCGATTCGTCGCCTGGGTCACCACCGCGGTGCTGGTGACCACGCTGATTGTGGCCGGGACCAGCACCTTCGCCGCCGCCGGCATCCTGGGTCTGCAGGCAGTCGTGTTCGCGATCGGCGCCTGGGCCGGCCCGCGCCGGCATCCGTACGGCGTGCTGTTCGCCAACCTGGTGGCGCCGCGGCTCGGGCCGGTCCGGGAGCGGGAGCCGGTGGCCCCGCTGAAATTCGCTCAACTGGTCGGATTCGTCTTCGCCGCCATCGGCGTGGCCGGGTTCGCCGCCGGCGCTCCCCTGCTCGGGATCGTCGCCACCGCGGCCGCATTGGCGGCGGCCTTCCTCAACGCGGCCTTCGGCATCTGCCTGGGCTGCCAGCTCTACCCGCTCGTCGCGCGTCTGCGTAACCAACCGAAAGGATCCACACCATGGCACGCTCCGACGTCCTAGTCTCCGCCGACTGGGCCGAGAGCAATCTCGACGCCGCCAACACCGTCTTCGTCGAAGTCGACGAGGACACCAGCGCCTACGACACCGGCCACATCCCCGGCGCGGTCAAGCTGGACTGGCGTACCGACCTGCAGGACCCGGTCCGGCGTGACTTCGTCGACGCTCAGCAGTTCTCCAAGCTGCTCTCCGACCGCGGTATCTCCAACGACGACACCGTGATCCTCTACGGCGGCAACAACAACTGGTTCGCCGCCTACGCGTACTGGTACTTCAAGCTCTACGGCCACGACAAGGTCAAGCTGCTCGACGGCGGCCGCAAGAAGTGGGAGCTGGACGGCCGCCCGCTGTCGAGCGAGAAGGTGAACCGCCCGGCCACCTCCTACAGCGCCAAGCAGCCCGACAACTCGATCCGGGCGTTCCGCGACGAGGTCCTGGCCGCGATCAACGTCAAGAACCTGGTCGACGTCCGCTCCCCCGACGAGTTTTCCGGCAAGATCCTGGCCCCTGCGCACCTGCCGCAGGAACAAAGCCAGCGGCCCGGTCACATCCCCGGCGCGATCAACGTGCCGTGGAGCAAAGCCGCCAATGAGGACGGCACCTTCAAGTCCGACGAGGAGCTGGCCAAGCTGTACGCCGACGCCGGCCTCGACGGGTCGAAGGAGACCATCGCTTATTGCCGGATCGGTGAGCGGTCGTCGCACACCTGGTTCGTGCTGCGCGAGCTGCTCGGACACCAAAACGTCAAGAACTACGACGGCAGTTGGACGGAATACGGCTCCCTGGTGGGAGCCCCGATCGAGTTGGGAAGCTGATATGTGCTCTGCACCGAAGCAAGGACAGACGTTGCCGGCCAGCGTCGACCTGGAGAAGGAGACCGTCATCACCGGCCGCGTCGTGGACCGCGACGGCCAGGCCGTCGGCGGCGCGTTCGTGCGGCTGCTGGACTCCAGTGACGAGTTCACCGCCGAGGTCGTCGCGTCGGCCACCGGTGATTTCCGGTTCTTCGCCGCGCCGGGGTCCTGGACGCTGCGCGCGCTGTCGGCGGCCGGAAACGGCGACGCGGTGGTGACCCCGTCGGGCGCCGGCATCCACGAGGTGGACGTCAAGATCGCCTGACGGGCCTTCGTTTCCCAGCGAGCGTGCGTGTTTGTACGCCGAAACGCCGCAAATGACGTGCAAGTGTGCACGCTCGCCGCGGGTCGCCCCGAGAATATCGGTGGGATTGACGCACTAGACTCATTGCCGTGGTGCTGTTCTTCGAGATCATGCTGGTCGCGGCCGTGGTGGTCATCACCTGGTTCGCGTTGTATGCGCTGTATCGGCTGATCACCGACGAGTCGTGAGTGACCGGACCGGTTCTGGCGATCGAGCGCTGGCGGCCGCCGCCGAGCGCGCCAAGGTGACCGCGTCACGCAACATCCCGGTCTTCGACGACCTGCCTGGCCCCGCCGACACCGCCAACCTGCGCGAGGGCGCCAACCTGCACGACGCCTTGTTGGCGTTACTGCCACTGGTCGGCGTGTGGCGCGGTGAAGGCGAGGGTCGCGGCAGCCACGGCGACTACCGGTTCGGCCAGCAGATCGTGGTCAGCCACGACGGCGGCGACTACCTGAATTGGGAGGCCCGGTCGTGGCGCCTCACCGACTCCGGTGACTACGACGGCCACGACCTGCGGGAAACCGGTTTCTGGCGCTTCGTCGTCGACCCCAACGACGCAGGTGAGTCGCAGGCCATCGAGCTGCTGCTGGCCCACTCCGCCGGCTACGTCGAGCTGTTCTACGGCCGGCCACGCAACCAGTCGTCGTGGGAGTTGGTCACCGACGCACTGGCGTGCAGTAAGTCAGGCGTGCTGGTCGGGGGCGCCAAGCGGCTCTACGGCATCGTCGAGGGCGGCGACTTGGCCTACGTCGAAGAACGGGTGGACGCCGACGGCGGGCTGGTGCCGCACTTGTCGGCACGGCTCTCCCGCTTCGCGGGCTAGCGGTCAGGTCCAGAGATGGGACGGCCCCCGAGCCGTAGTTCCTGGTTGGACGGACCGGAGGCTCGGGGGCCGGGTGACTGCGGGGAATTCGCCAGCGCGCGCAGGTGATTCCAGCCGCTCGCGCTTAACGCGCAGCCACCTCACAAGTCCATAAGCCAATCAATTTGCGGACCACCTCCTTCCCTGTGTACGGCCGACCGTACCGCTAACCGGCCGGAGCCACAACTGAATTCAGCGATCGCTGAGAATCGCGGCGTCAACCAGCTCGGCGAATTCGGCAGCCATCGGCGCGGGCGGCAACAACCGGCCGTCCAAGGTGTGGACACGCGCAGCCAACGTCATACTCGACACTAGCCAAATCCCTTGCGCATCAAAGAGATCCGATACCCGAAGGGCGCGGTAGTCGCAGTCGTATCCTTTCGCGCGGGCGACTTCGAACAGCGCCTGCTGAGTAGTGCCCCGCAGGATCGGATACCACGGCGGCGGTGTCAGCAGGCAACGATTTTCCGCGGCGATCACCACCGTGGACCGCGGGCCCTCGAGGACATAGCCGTCGGAGCTGACGAAGATGACGTCGCCGGCGCCGTGCCGGCCGGCGTGCCGCAGCGCGGCCATATTGATCGCGTACGACAGGGTCTTGGCGCCGGCCAGCAGCCAGGGCATCGCGTCGACGCCGGTGGCGGGCAGTTCGCGAGGCAGGGTGATCGCGGCCACCCCGTCACGGCGTGCGGCGCCCACCCGGGCCGCGACGGGGTTGACGGTCACGTACGCCGTCGGCGCCGAACCGCGCTCCCTGCCCCGGCTGTAGACCAGCCGCATCGCGCCCTCGTCGGTCGTATCGGCCGCCCAGTTGCGCGCTGCCACGTCGATGGCGCGCCGCCAAGCGGCCGCGTCAGGCTCCGGCAGGTCCATCAGCTTGGCCGACAGGGTCAGCCGGTCCAGATGCGCCTCCACGAGGCACGCCTGGCCATCGCGTACCAGCAGTGTCTCGAAGACGCCGTCGCCACGCACCGCGGCGAGATCGTCGGCGAACAGAAGTGGCGTCCCCGGCGGATGGATCTCGCCGTCGAGCGTGACGACCACGCCAGGGTGGTCTGTCATGACGTAAGAGCCTATCGCGGCGCCTGTGAAGCTAGGTTCACCCTCGTCGACGACTGTGAAACTGGCTTCACGTTCGCGGGGCCGGGGCGGCCTTGGCGGGCCCGTAGAGTTGAGATGTGCCTGCAGTTCCCGCCCCCGAGACCGGCCCGGACGCCGGTGTGACCTGGCATTACGGCGATCCGCTGGGTGAGCAGCGCGCGGCCGAGACCGACGCCGTGCTGGTGGACCGCTCCCACCGCAAGGTGCTCACGCTGACCGGCGCCGACCGCCAGACCTGGCTGCACAGCATCTCGACCCAGCACGTCAGCGAGCTGCCCGACGGCGCCAGCACCGAGAACCTCAGCCTGGACGGGCAGGGCCGCGTCGAGGACCACTGGATCCAGACCGAGCTGGGCGGCATCACCTACCTCGACACCGAGCCCTGGCGCGGCGAGCCGCTGCTGGACTACCTGCGCAAGATGGTGTTCTGGTCGGACGTCAGCCCCGCTGCCGCCGACCTCGCGGTGCTGTCGCTGCTGGGTCCGCGGCTGGCCGAGCGACCGGTTCTCGACGCTCTCGGCGTCGACGCATTGCCCGCCGAGATGACGGCCGCGGCGCTCCCGGGCGGAGGCTTCCTGCGCCGGATGACCAGTGCACAGGTCGAGCTGGACTTGGTGGTGCCGCGCGACGACGCCGCGGGGTGGCGAAACCGCTTGGCGCAGGCCAACATTCGCCCGGCCGGGGTGTGGACCTATGAGGCGCACCGGGTGGCGGCCGTGCGCCCACGGCTCGGAGTCGACACCGACGAGCGCACGATCCCCCACGAGGTGGGCTGGATCGGCGGCCCTGGGCTGGGCGCGGTCCATCTGGACAAGGGCTGCTACCGGGGGCAGGAGACCGTCGCGCGCGTACACAACCTGGGCAGACCGCCGCGGATGCTGGTGCTTTTGCACCTCGACGGTTCCGCGGATCGGCCGTCTACGGGCGATGCGGTGCAGGCCAGCGGGCGCTCGGTGGGCCGGTTGGGCACCGTCGTCGACCATGTGGACCTCGGCCCGGTGGCGCTGGCGCTGCTCAAGCGGGGATTGCCCGCCGACACCGAATTGGTCACGGGCTCCGACGCCGCCGTGACCGCGGTCATCGATCCGGATTCCATGCCTCCGGCGGATGCAGTCGGGGCCGGGCGAGCGGCCGTCGAGCGGTTGCGCGGCACCGGCCGAGGACAGTAGTACTGGTGGGTAGGGCAGGCCAAGCACCCACCCGCGGGGCACGGTAAACTGTCGGCAGGACAATAAATTCACTGACAGATCGGAGCCGCCTTCTCTTGGGCCGCTCCGTTATTGCGCGAGGGGGTTCCCCCATGGGCCGCGGCCGGGCTAAGGCGAAGCAGACCAAGGTTGCTCGAGAACTGAAGTACAGCACCCCGCAGACCGATTTCGAGCGGCTTCAGCGCGAGCTGTCCGGGTCGAGCGCCGACGACACCGCCCAGCGCGACGGCGACGAACCGTTTCCCAGCGACCCCTGGGCCGACGAAGACGACTGGCGCCGCTAAAACCTCGGGTGTTGCCCGACGAGCTTGGCTCGGGGGCCTTCTTTGCCACCCTTGCTGACGGTGCCCAGCACCCAGCAGTTCAGGTGCCGCGCGGTCAAGATGGCCAGTGTCCGGTCGGTGTCCTCGGGCGCGACGACCGCGACCATGCCGACGCCCATGTTGAACGTCTTCTCCATCTCCGCACGCGTCACGCGTCCGCGCTGCGCGATCATCGCGAACACCGGCGCCGGCGTCCAGGTGCCGCGGTCGACCTCGGCCACCAGCCCGTGCGGTATGACGCGTTCCAGGTTGCCGGCCAGCCCGCCGCCGGTGATGTGGCAAAAGGTGCGGACGTGGGTTTCAGCGGCCAGGGCCAGGCAATCCTTGGCGTAGATCAGGGTGGGCTCGAGCAGCTCTTCGCCCAGTGTGCGGCCGAACTCCTCGACATAACCGGCCAGGTTCATCCGGTCGATCTCCAGCAGGACCTTGCGGGCCAGCGAATATCCATTGGAATGCAGCCCCGACGATCCCATCGCGATGATGACGTCCCCGGGCTTGACGCGCTCGGGACCCAGCACATCGTCGGCCTCGACGACGCCGACGGCGGTGCCCGAGATGTCGTAGTGGTCGGGTTCGATCAGGCCAGGGTGCTCGGCGGTCTCGCCGCCGAGCAGCGCGCAACCCGCACGCATGCATCCGTCGGCGATGCCGGCGACGATGGCGTTGAGCCGCTCGGGCACGATCCGGCCCAACGCGATGTAGTCCAACAGGAACAGCGGCTCGGCGCCGCAGACCACGAGATCGTCGACAACCATCGCGACCAAGTCCAAGCCCACGGTGTCGTGCTTGTCCATCGCCTGAGCGACGGCCAGCTTGGTGCCCACACCGTCGCTGGAGGCAGCCAACAACGGCTCGCGATAGCCGCTGCGCAAAGCGAACAATCCGGCGAATCCGCCCAGCTTACTGCGCACTTCCGGACGAGTGGCCTTCGATGCCAACGGCTTGAACAGTTCGACGGCGCGGTCGCCGGCTTCGATGTCTACCCCTGCTTCAGCGTAGGTAATGCCCTGATTACCGGGGTCTTTTGCAGTCATCGCGATCAAGGCTACCGGTCGGCACCCACGCCGCCATCGGCTACGGGTGCCGCAGCACGGATGCCTGCTCGGCCTCCGGGGATACCTCGGCGCTCTGCGCCGCCGCCCCGCGTGCCGCGGTGGCCAGCATGTGCTCGATGACGTTCTTGCCCAGCGCCGTTTCGCTGGGCAGTTCGATCGGATACTGGCCATCGAAGCAGGCCGAGCACAACCGCGAGGTGGGCTGCTCGGTGGCCGCGATCAGGCCGCGCAGTGAGATGTAGCCCAGCGTGTCGGCGTTGATGGCATGGCGTACCGCCTCGAGCATCTCGTCTTCGTCCTCGACGGCGTTGGCGATGAGCTCGGCCGGCGACGGGAAGTCGATGCCGTAGAAGCATGGCCACTTCACCGGCGGCGACGCGATCCGCACGTGTACCTCGACGGCGCCGGCCTCGCGCAGCATCCGCACCAGGGCGCGCTGGGTGTTGCCGCGCACGATCGAGTCGTCGACGACGATCAGCCGCTTGCCGCGGATGACCTCTTTGAGCGGGTTGAGCTTGAGCCGGATGCCGAGTTGGCGGATGGTCTGCGACGGCTGGATGAACGTGCGCCCGACGTAGGCATTCTTCATCAGCCCCTGCCCGTAGGGGATGCCGGACTCCTGCGCGTAGCCGACCGCGGCGGGGGTGCCGGACTCGGGGACGCCGATCACCAGGTCGGCGTCGATCGGGCATTCGCGCGCCAGCCGACGCCCGATCTCGACGCGGGCTCCGTGCACGGACCGGCCGGCGAGAATACTGTCCGGCCGGGCCAGGTAGACGTACTCGAAGATGCAGCCCTTGGGGGTCGGGTTGGCGAAGCGGCTGGAGCGCACACCGTCGGCGTCGATCGCCAGCAGTTCGCCGGGTTCGATGTCACGCACGAACGAGGCGCCGACGATGTCCAGCGCCGCGGTTTCCGACGCCACCACCCAGCCGCGGTCCAGCCGGCCCAGCGACAGCGGCCGCACCCCGTGCGGGTCACGCGCTGCGTAGAGGGTGTTTTCGTCCATGAAGGTCAGGCAAAACGCGCCCCGCACGGTCGGCAGCAGTTCCAGGGCCGCCTGCTCCAGGCTGGAGTCCGCCGCGCCGTGGGCCAGCAGTGCGCCCAGGATGTCGGAGTCGGTGGTGGCCGCACCCGGCACCCGGGTGTTGATCAGCCCGGCGTCGCGGGCGCGGGCGACAAGCGCGGTGCTGTTGACCAGGTTGCCGTTGTGTCCGAGCGCCACCCCGGTGCCTGCGGCCGTGTTGCGAAAGACCGGCTGTGCGTTCTCCCAGGTGGTGTTGCCGGTGGTGGAGTAGCGGCAGTGGCCGATCGCCACGTGGCCTTCCATGGCCGCCAGCGTCTGTTCGTCGAACACCTGGCTGACCAGGCCGAGGTCCTTGAACACCAGCACCTGCGAGCCGTCGGCGACCGCGATGCCGGCGGCTTCCTGGCCGCGATGCTGCAAGGCATACAGGCCGTAATAGGTGAGCTTGGCGACTTCTTCGCCGGGCGCCCATACGCCGAATACGCCGCACTCTTCGCCGGGCGGATTTTCCTCGGGCGGCGGCTGCTGGGCGGTCACGGTGTGGCGGCTCCCTGGGGCGCGATTGGTGACGTAACGGAGTCTACGGGGACGACCGTCGAGTCACCGAATCGGACGAGCGTGTTGCGCACCTTGCTAACGGCTTCGCGCAAAAGATCGTTCCCAGGAGACTTCAGCCGTCGCGTGTGTCACAAAAGTCACAAGCTCACGAGCGGTAGCCAGGTCGCGATCTCGCCGGCCCGGGAACCGGACAGGCGCAGCAATCCGGTGGCCTGGGCGTGGGGCACCTTCAACAGCCCGGTGACGAGCAGAAGCCAAGTGCGCGGATCGGTTTCGACGACGTTGGGCGGGGTGCCGCGGGTATGCCGCGGCCCGGCGACACACTGGACCGCGACGAACGGCGGAATGCGGACCTCGACGCTGGCGCCGGGCGCCTGCTCGGCCAGGGTGCGGGCGGTGAGCCGCACGGCGGCCGCCAACTCGGCGCGGTCGGGTGTGGGCCGGCTGTCGTCGCGCAGCCACTCCTCGAGGGCCAGCACCGCTTGGCGGGTCTGGGCCGGGTCGGCTTTACGACGCCCGGCCATGCGCCTGCACCGCCAGCGCCGCGGCGGCGCCGGCCTCGTTGATCGCCAGGTGTGCCAGCATCGGGGCCGCCAGGCTGCCGGAACGCTCGGCGAGCCAACCGAATACCCAGCCGGCAATGCCGGTGGCGACGACCGTGGGCAGCACCGGTTCGCCGGTGGCGCGGGCGTCGGCGATATGCGAGAGCCCGAACGCGGCGGCCTGCAGCAGCCGTCCGCGTGTTTCACCGAAAGCTGTTCTGGCCGTGGCGCCTAACGCCCCGCGGTACGCGGCCTCCTCTGCCCAGACGGTCCCCACGGGTATCCGCAGCATCAGCCAGACCGGTGTCGGCCGCGGCAGCTCCCGGTCGGCCATCGACAACCGCACGACCGGCACCGCTGTTGTCGTCGCGACACCGGTCGCCGCGGGAAGCGCTGCCGCGGCCCCGATCCGCAGTCCCGCCCACAGCCGCGGCCCAGCCAGCCCCAACGGCGCACGGGTCACCAGGACCAGCAGCCCCGCCAGACCGGATTGCGCCACAACACGCCACGGCATCCGAACCCGGGGACCGAGAAAGCTCCAGCCGACCAGCGCCCCCGCCAGCGTTAGCGCGCGAAAAGCGTTGGAGTTCATCAGTGTTCGGGTCCGTCGGCGCTTTCGGTCTGTTTCAGCGCCAGGCGCATGCGTTCTGTGTCGCTCGGCTGCCAGCCCTCTGGCGGGGCGACCGCGGCCCAGCCGTCGAGCACGATGTCGCCGTAGTTGTGACCGTGGCCGCCGGGCATGCTTTCGGCGTCGGTCAGGTCGGCGCTGACTTGCCAGAACGTCACCACCGGATACCAGCTCATCGCCGCGGTGCGGTCCTGGCCGGGCGGTTCGACCAGCCAGTCGGGCCGGGTGAACAACAGATCGGGCGACCACCACACGACGGGGTCGGAAGGGTGCTGCAGGAACAGAACTCGGGTGCCGTCCCACGGCGGCTCGGCGATGCGGGCGACGTCGTCACTGGTGACCGCCTCGGAGAACCGCACGGTCCGCCCGTTGTCGTAGCGCGGCTGCACCTCAGGGGTGCCGGGGTCGCGTCGCACCATCAGCGCATGCCAGAGGGGGCTCTCGTGCGGAGGGCCGACCCACAAGACGCCGTCGAAGCCCATCCTCGGAATGTCGGGAAGGAATCCGAACGCGCTCTGTCCGGCCATCGAGCCCAGGCTTTCGCCGTAGAGCACCAGCTTCGGCCGGTGATCGGCCGGGAGTTGCTGCCAGTAGTCGTGGACGGCGTTGACCAGGGCCCGCCCGGAATCCTTCGACTTCTGTCGGTCGGCCAGGAACGAAATCCAGCTTGGCAGATAGGAATACTGCACACCGACGATCGCGGTGTCGCCGTTGTACATCATCTCGATCGCGCGGGCGGCCACCGGATTGATCCAACCGGTGCCGGTGGTGGGGACGATGACCAGCACCTTGCGGTCGGAGGCGGCGGTGCGTTCGAGTTCGCGGACAAGGACTTTCATGCGGCCGGCGTCGTCCTCGGCGGTGTGCAGCCCGGCATACACCCGGATGGGTTCCCGCGCGGGCCGGCCGTTGATCCGGGTGAGCTCGGCGGCGTGCGGGCCGGTGGCGACGAAGTTGCGGCCCTGATAACCCAGCGTGTCCCACGGTGCTAATGACATTGGGCTGCCTGACTTTTCGGGTAGGGTCGGCTGGGTCAGGCCTTCGCGTGTTTCGCTGTTCTGCGGTTCGAAGATCTTGTTGGCCCCGGCGAAGAATCCGCGCACCAGGACGCCGTTGATCAGGGTGACCAGCAGCGCCACCACGATCGCGGTGCCGATGAACAACGCCACCTCGTCGTGGATGTGCCAGCGTCTGATCAGCATTCGGGCCAGCAGCTTGATGGCGTCGATCACGGCCCGAAATGCCGCTACCAGCAACGCGCTTACGGCGATCGCGACCATCAGGGTCCGCAGGTAGGCCGGCGTCGTCGGCCCTTGGATGCCCATCAGCGCCGACACCTGCCGCTGCCAGGATGCGGCGGGGACGAGCATCAGCACGCATGCCGTCGGCGAGATGGCGACCACCGCCGCCTTCATCCAGAACAGCACCCGCGCCGGCGGCGGCCACCAGCCGGCGTTGCGCAGCACGACACGGTGCACGGTCTTGCCGATCAGCACGCCCAGTCCGTAGCCGAACGCCGCGTTGATGCCGCCGATCAGCCCCTGAAACAGCCAATCCCGGGGCAGCAGTGACGGCGTCAGCGACAAGCAAAAGAACAAGGCGCCGAACGCCACACCGACGAATTTCAGCCGCAGCAGGCTCCATGCCCACACGAGCAGCGGATGCCTGCCGCGAGTCGGTAACGCTACGGTGGTGACGTCGTCGACTGAAGCGCTCATGGGCTACCCGAACAGTCGCGGCAGCACCCCTTCGGACGTGCTGCGCAGCTCGGCCAACGACACCGTGAACAGTCCCTGGACCTCCACCGAATCCGACCCCTGGTCGACGACGCCGATACGGGCGACGGGCAGCCCGCGCGCCTCGCACATTGAGACGAACCGGCTTTCCTCAGTGCGCGGCACGGCGACCAGAACCCGGCTCGCCGACTCGGAGAACAACATCACGAACGGGTCGGCGCCCTCGGGAAGCACGATGCGGCAACCGGTTTCGCCGGCCAGCGCCGATTCCACCACGGCCTGCGCCAGGCCGCCTTCGGACAGGTCGTGGGCCGCCGACACCAACCCGTCGCGGGAGGCGGCGGTCAGCACCTCGGCGAGCAGCTTTTCGCGGGCCAGATCCACCTGCGGCGGCACGCCGCCCAGATGATCGGCGGTGACCTGCGCCCAGACCGAGCCGTCGAATTCGTCGCGGGTGTCGCCGAGCAGCAGCAGCGACTCGTCGGGTTCGGTGCCCATGCCGGTGGGCAGGCGACGGCTCACATCGTCGATGACACCCAGCACACCGACGACCGGCGTGGGCATGATCGGCGTCGAGCCGGTTTGGTTGTAGAAGCTGACGTTGCCTCCGGTGACCGGAATGCCAAGCGCCGCACAGCCATCGGCCAACCCCCGCACCGCCTGGGCGAACTGCCACATCACCCCGGGATCCTCCGGGGAGCCGAAGTTGAGGCAGTTGGTGACCGCGACGGGGGTGGCGCCGGTGGCGGCGACGTTGCGGTACGCCTCGGCCAGCGCAAGTTGGGCGCCGGTGTAGGGATCCAGCTGGGTGTAGCGACCCGACGCGTCGGTGGACACCGCGATGCCGCGGCCGGTGGTTTCGTCGACGCGCAGCATGCCGCCGTCGGCGTGCTCGGCCAGCACGGTGTTGCCACGCACATAGCGGTCGTACTGCTCGGTGATGAACGCGCGACTGCACAGATGCGGACTGCCCAGCAGCGCAAGCAAAGTCGCGCGCAGCTCGTCGCCGGTGGCCGGCCGGGGCAACCGGGTGGACCGGTCGGCGTTCAGCGCGTCCTGCGACTCCGGGCGGGCCAGCGGGCGCTGGTAGACGGGCCCCTGGTGGGCCACGGTGCGCGGCGGCACGTCGACGACCGTCTCACCGTGCCAGGTGATCTTGAGCCGGTCGCCGTCGGTGACCTCACCGATCACGGTGGCCAGCGCGTCCCATTTGCGGCACACCGCCATGAACGCGTCCACGTTTTCCGGCGTGACCACCGCGCACATCCGCTCCTGCGACTCGCTGCAGAGCACCTCGGCGGGTGTCATGTTCTTGGTGCGCAGCGGGACGGTGTCCAGTTCGATGGCCATGCCGCCGTCGCCTGCTGACGCTAATTCCGATGTGGCACAGGCTAATCCGGCCCCGCCGAGGTCCTGGATCCCGACCACCAGGCCGGCGGCGTAGAGCTCCAGGCAGCACTCGATGAGCACTTTCTCCATGAACGGGTCGCCGACTTGCACCGACGGCAGTTTCTTGCGGCCCGGCCCGGACTCGTCGCCGGCGAAGGTGTCCGACGCGAGCACCGACACTCCGCCGATGCCGTCGAGCCCGGTGCGAGCGCCGAACAGGATGATCTTGTTGCCGGCGCCCGACGCGAACGCCAGGTGAAGATCTTCGGTGCGTAGCACGCCGACACACAGCGCGTTCACCAATGGGTTGCCGGCGTAGCAGGCGTCGAAGACGGTCTCGCCGCCGATGTTGGGCAGCCCAAGCGAATTGCCGTAGCCGCCGATGCCGCGCACCACGCCGTCGACGACGCGGCGAGTGTCCGGGGCGTCGGCGGGCCCGAAGCGCAGCTGGTCCATCACCGCCACCGGTCGCGCGCCCATCGCCATGATGTCGCGCACGATGCCGCCTACCCCGGTGGCCGCGCCCTGGTAGGGCTCGACGTAGGAGGGATGGTTGTGCGATTCCACCTTGAAAGTGACCGCCCAGCCGTCGCCGATGTCGACGACGCCGGCGTTCTCGCCGATGCCGGCCAGCATCGACGCCCGCATCTCGTCGGTGGTGGTCTCGCCGAAGTAGCGCAGGTGGACCTTGGACGACTTGTAGGAGCAGTGCTCGCTCCACATCACCGAGTACATGGCCAGTTCCGCGTCGGTGGGCCGGCGCCCGAGGATGTCGCGGATGCGCTGGTATTCGTCGTCTTTGAGGCCCAGCTCGCGAAACGGCTGCGGCTGATCAGGGGTGGCTGCGGCCCGCTCGACGGTATCCACCGCGTGGGTGAGGCCGGAGGTCACGGACACAGCTTAGTTACCTCGCCGACTCGCTCATTGGTCGAGTGTGAATCCTCGGCGTCGACTGTTAATGCAGGGCGACGTTCGCGCCGTTTTTCCGCCCTGGTTTCACAGTCGATTTTCGTGCGGCCAGCGTTTGCATGGCGATTGGATGGGTAGCCGCACAGGGTCCGGCAATAACGATCAAAGAGGAGGACTCATGACCTCAGGGACTGCCGAGACCGGGACCATCACTGGCACCAAAGACAAGAACTACAACCTCATTTGGTACACGGAGAAATGCCTGGACAACGCGCTGCGGCTGGAGACCTACATCCAGGACGCCGAGCGCGACGGCGACAAGGAAGTCGCTGACCTGTTCCGCAAGGCGCAGTCGGACAGCCGTAAGGGCGCCGAACTCGCCGAGCAGCTACTGGCCAAGCGGCTGTAGCTAACTGCCGGCGACGCAGAAGGCATTGCCAACGGGGTCGGTCATCACCACCCATCGGAAGCTGTCTCCGATGCTGTGCCGGCCGACCTCGGTGGCGCCGGCGGCGATGAGCCGCGCTACCTCGCCGTCTACATCGGCGGCGCTGAAATCGACGTGCACCCGGTTCTTTCCCGGCGTGGGATCGGGCACCTTCTGAAAGCCCAGCCGTGGCCCGTCGGCCCGGGTCACAGCGACGAATTCGCCGGGAATCAACTCTTGAGCCTGACCATCGAACTGCTCGGCCCACCAGCCGGCCAGCTTCGCGGGATCGATGCAGTCGAACGTGACCATTTCCACCTTGAGTGCCATAGCCGCGACCGTACTCACCCGGCCGAGCTGATGGACCCACTTGCGCGCAGCAATTCGGCGCTTTCGGTATCGGCCGGATAGAACAACTCGACCGCAAGCTCGGACAGGGTGACGTCGAGCGGGGTTCCGAACGTCGTCAATGTGGTGAACATCGAAAGCCGTTGTCCGCCATCAATTGCGAGTTCGAGCGGAACAAGCAGCGACGCCGTGTCAGGCGAGATGTTGCGTCCCGCTAGTGCGGCGACGCCCGGGTAGGCGCGGACCTCCTCGTCGAGTGCCTGCAATTGCGGGTCGCCGGTGAGCGCGATCGTGCGGCGGAGCTGCTGGAGCAGGTACCCCGCCCATTCCTCGAAATTGAGGGTTCGGCCGGCGAGACCATCGGGGTGCAGGCACAGCCGGTACACGTTGACCGGCGGCCCGAGCACGGCCTCCGGCACGCCGGCGGTCAGCGCGGCCGCCGCGGCGTTGGCCTGCACGATGTTCCAGCACCGGTCGATCACGACACCCGGATACGGATCGTGCGCGTCGAGAAGCCGCTGCACGGCGGCACGCGCCGGGGTGAGCGCGTCGTCGGCCAGCGGCCGCGCCGGGTAGCGCGGGGCATAGCCGGCGGCCAGCAGCAGCGTGTTGCGCTCTCGCAGCGGTATGTCCAGGCCGTCGGCCAGCGCCAGCACCATTTCGGGGCTGGGCCGGGAGCGGCCGGTTTCGATGAAGCTCAGATGCCGTGCCGACACGCCGACATTCAGCGAGAGGTCGAGTTGGCTCACCCGCCGACGCGCGCGCCATTCACGCAGCAACACACCAACCGTCGCGTCGGTCATGTGCAAACGCTAACCACGCCGGCGCACCGCCGCGATGACCTCGCAGGTAATTGCGCGGCCGCAGGCCGTCGACGCACGCTCGATACGACGCGCTCATCCGGAGCGCCGGAATCCCTGGAGGACGCCATGACCGACATTCAGTCCGCTGCCCCGACGTTCAGCGCCGAGCTGTGGGCGGCGTACTGGGACGCTCCGAGCCTGTCGCGGGGGTTCGACGTGCTGGCCGACGACATCGTCGGCTACTGGCCCGACGAGCCCGAACCGGTGCGCGGCGTCGAGGCGTATACGGCGAAGATCGCCGAATTACTGGCCGCTGCACCGGATTTGCGGCTCGAGCTCGTCGACAGCGCGACAGTTCCCGGCGCTACTGCGGGCGAGCAGCTGGTCTTCCTGCACTACGTCGGCGAAGGCACCGGCCCGGACGGGCCGTTCGCGATCCGCGGGCTCGACCGGGTTCGCACCCGCGACGGAAAGGTGGTGGAAAACGTCATCCGCTACGCGCCGGTGACCCAGCGGTGAGCGGCTAGCTGGGCGTCAGGAACGCCTGCAGCGCCGACGCGTAGGCGGCGACGTCGTGGGCGCCCATCAGCTCCCGCGCCGAGTGCATGGCCAGCTGGGCGGCGCCGACGTCGACGGTCGGGATGCCGGTCCGGGCCGACGTCATCGGGCCGATCGTGGAGCCGCAGGGCAGGTCGGCCCGATGCTCGTAACGCTGTAGCGGGACGCCGGCCTGCCGGCAGGCCAGTGCGAACGCCGCGGCGGTGCGGCCGTCGGTGGCGTAGCGCAGGTTGGGCTGGACCTTCAGGACGGGACCCGCGTTGACGGCGATCTGATGGCCGGGCTCGTGCCGGTCCGGGTAGTTGGGGTGCGTGGCGTGGGCCATGTCGCCGGAGGCCACCATCGACCCGGGCAGGCGGCGCAGGAAGTCTTCGCGGCCGCCGCCGGCCGCCAGCACGATCCGTTCCAACGTCGTCAGCAGCAGCTCGGAGTTGGCGCCGTGATCGGAGGTGGAGCCAACCTCCTCGTGGTCGAACAGCGCCAGCACCGGCAGGTGTCCGCTCGGCTGCGCGGCCAGGAAGGCTTCAGTCGCCGCGTAGCAGGTTGCCTGGTTGTCCAGCCGCGGCGCGCTGACCAACGCGCGGTCCACGCCCATGACTGTCGATGGCGTCAAGTCGTGGGTCATCAGGTCGAAGCCGAGCACATCGCCGGGATCGACGCCGGCCTGCTCGGCGACGTAGTCGAGAAACGCGCCCGTCTCACCTGTCGCCCACACCGCGTTGACGTGACGCTGCGGGTCCAGGGTGACCGATTTGCGGTCCTCGGCCAGATGGATGGCCAGCTGCGGCACCCGCAGGATCGGGTCGTCGACGCGGACCAGCCGGTGAGTGCCGTCGCTGGTCGACAGCCGCCCGCTGATACCCAGGTCGCGGTCCAGCCACGAGTTCAGCCAGGCGCCGCCGTACGGCTGCAACGCGACGATCTGCCAGCCGGCGACCTGACGGTCGGGGTGTTGCTTGACCCGCAGGTTGGGGCTGTCGGTATGGCCGCCGACGATCCGGAACGGGCCGTCCGCGCCGCTGTTCCAGGCCACCAGCGAACCGGCCCGGATGATGAAGAACCTCCCCGACGCCGGCCATTCGTCGGCCTCCGCTAGTTCGGTGTATCCGGCTGCGCGTAGCCGTTCGGCGACGGTCGCGCAGACGTGAAACGGCGACGGCGACGCGTCGATGAATTCGCAGAGGCCCTCTGCCGTCGCCGCCATGTCCTCATCCTTTCATCACGGCACCGGCCGGGACGTTAGGGTCAAGACGTGCCCGACGTGCAGCCGCAACCGATCCTTGCTCCGTTGACGCCGGCCGCGATCTTTCTTGTGGTCACCATCGACGAGGGCGGCGAAGACACCGTCCACGACGCGCTGGCGGACATCTCCGGGCTGGTGCGCGCCATCGGATTCCGTGATCCATCAAAACGGCTGTCGGTGGTCACCTCGATTGGATCCGATGCCTGGGACCGCTTGTTCGCGGGCCCGCGGCCCGCTGAACTGCATCCGTTCATCGAACTGCAGGGTCCACGACACGTCGCTCCGGGCACACCGGGCGACGTGTTGTTCCATATCCGGGCCGAGACAATGGATGTCTGTTTCGAGCTGGCCACCCGGCTGATCGACGCGATGTCCGGCGCGGTCACGGTCGTCGACGAGGTGCACGGCTTCCGGTTCTTCGACAACCGCGATCTGCTCGGATTCGTCGACGGCACCGAGAATCCCGACGGCCCGCTGGCGGCGAGCTCCACACAGATCGGCGACGAGGACCCCGACTTCGCCGGCGGATGCTACGTGCACGTGCAGAAGTACATCCACGATATGGCCGGCTGGAATTCGCTGTCGGTCACCGAGCAGGAGCGGGCGTTCGGCCGAACGAAGCTGGAAGACATCGAATTCGACGACGACGACAAGCCGGCCAACTCGCACCTCGCGCTGAACAAGGTCGAAGACGACGAGGGCAACGAATTGAAGATCGTGCGGCACAACATGCCGTTCGGTGAGGTCGGTAAGGGCGAATACGGCACGTATTACATCGGTTATTCCCGCAGTCCGGGCGTCACCGAGCAGATGCTGCGCAACATGTTTCTCGGTGATCCGCCGGGTGTCACCGACCGCATCCTGGACTTCTCCACCGCGGTCACCGGCGGGATGTTCTTCTCCCCCACCGTCGACTTCCTCGACGATCCGCCACCACTGCCGGGTGCAGCCGCTCCCGCGGTGGAGTCCGAATCGGAAGACGGATCATTGGCGATCGGCAGTCTGAAAGGAAACCCGCAATGAACAACCTCTACCGCGAGCTGGCGCCGATCACCGAGGCCGCCTGGGACGAAATCGAATTGGAGGCGACGCGGACGTTCAAGCGCCACATCGCCGGGCGCCGGGTGGTCGATGTCAGCGGGCCGGGTGGACCCACCATGGCGGCAGTCGGCACCGGTCGGCTGACCGATGTGAAGGCGCCTACCGATGGCGTGGTGGCGCACCTGCGGGCCAGCAAACCGCTTGTGCGGCTGCGGGTTCCGTTCACGCTGTCACGCGAGGAGATCGACGACGTGGAGCGCGGCGCCCAGGACGCCGACTGGGATCCGGTCAAGACGGCCGCCAAGAAGCTGGCGTTCGTGGAAGACCGGGCCATCTTCGAGGGGTATCCGGCGGCGTCGATCGAAGGGATCCGCAGCGCTAGCTCCAACCCGGCGCTCACGCTGCCCGAGGATGCCCGCGACTTCCCCGACGTTATTTCGCAGGCGCTTTCGGGCCTGCGTTTGGCCGGTGTCGACGGCCCGTATTCGGTGCTGTTGTCGGCCGACGCGTATACGAAGGTCAGCGAGACCACCGAGCACGGCTACCCGATCCGCGAGCACCTGCACCGACTGGTCGACGGCGACATCATCTGGGCGCCCGCAATCGACGGGGCATTCGTATTGACCACCCGCGGTGGGGATTTCGACCTGCAACTCGGCACCGACGTGGCGATCGGCTACCTGTCCCACGACGCGGACACCGTGCAGCTGTACATGCAGGAGACCCTGACATTCTTGTGCTACACCGCCGAAGCATCGGTTTGCTTGGGGACGTAACGCCGTTCGGCGCGAGTGTGCGCATATGACGTACAACTGCGCACGTTCGCGGTCCATCGTTAAGGGCCGGTGCTCCACCCGTCGCGGTGGGTGATCCGTAGGTAGGTGTCGACAGTGCACAGCCTCGAACGGCACATCGGCACGAAGCCATCCGCGGTCGCGTAATACCCCGCGGACCCGGCGGGTCTGCTGGTAATGCCGCGTACTCGATGGCAGCGACCAGCAACGCGGCTTTGGGCCCTTATCCGTGGACCGTCTCCGCGGATACGCCGCCGCAGCGGCAATCTTGGACAGGGTGGTGCGAGCATATCCCTCGGTGGCTATCACTGCGTGGTGATCGGCGCGTGGGAGAATTGAGGCAGTCAGGAGGTGAGGCGCGTGGCAGATGTCCAACTCCCCGCGAGATTCGCGTACTTGTTCTGGAATGCGGATATCGAGGAACTCGATGTGGAACGCGACGGGCGCTTCATAGCGTCACGGCTCCTGATGGCCGACGACGTAGCAGCATGGGGGTGGGCGGTGCGTCACCTCTCGGCTGATGACCTGGCTTCAGTCGCATCGCTGCGACATGCAACAGCCGAACGCCGGGCACTGGCCCGCAATCTCGCCGCGGCCAGGGCTGACAGCGGATGAACGAAATGCCCGCGGACCTGGAGCAGTTTCTCCCGCCGGCGACCCGCGCGGCTTGGTCGAGATTGGCCCCGCTCGTACCCGATAATGGATACCTGGTGGGCGGCACCGCTTTAACCGTTCACCTGTTGCATCGGGTGAGCCGAGACCTCGACTTCTTCATCCCGTCGGCATTCGACCCGGACGGGCTCATCGACACCCTGGCTGCGGCCGGGCCGTTCACGCCGACACAGCTCGGGGTCGGCACGCTGAACGGGGTGTTTGAGGGCACGAAGGTCCAGTTTCTCGACGCTTCCGGGCAGCACATGCTCGACGAGGCGAGAGTCGTTGCGGGCGTACGCGTGGCCGGCATCCGAGACCTGTTCGCGACGAAGCTCAAAGTGATCGCCGATCGCGGCGAGCTGCGCGACTACTTCGATCTGCTGGCGATCGAGCAACGGGCCGGGTTGCGCGCCGAGGACGGGCTGAGACTGTTCGTGCAACGATACCGTCCAAGGGTTCCGGGGCAAGCTGTTGCCAAGATCGTACTAGGACTGGGATATCTCGACGATGTCGCGGATGACCCGTCACTGCCGATGCGCCGCGAGGAGATCGAGCGTTATTGGCGCAGACGCCAGCCAGAGATAGGAAAGACCCTCGGCGCAGATTAGGCCGCCAGAACGGAATCCAGCGCGGAGTAGAACAGACCGAGCCCGTCGTCGGACGGCCCGGTCAGTGCTTCGATCGCATGCTCGGGATGCGGCATCAGCCCGACAACCCGACCGTTGGCCGAGCTGATTCCGGCGATATTGCGCAGCGAGCCGTTGATGTTGTCGTGGTAGCGAAACACCACGCGCCCTTCGCTTTCCAGCTCGTCGAGCACCTTCTGTGATGCGACGTAGCGGCCCTCACCCGACTTCAGCGGTACCAGCAGATCCGCATTCGGTTCGAAGCGCGACGTCCATGCCGTCGTCGTCGACTCCACCCGCAACCACACATCACGGCAGACGAAATGCAAACCGGCGTTACGGGTTAGCGCGCCGGGCAACAGTCCGGCCTCGCAGAGCACCTGAAAACCGTTGCAAATCCCAAGGACTGGCAGTCCACGCGCAGCAGCTGACACGACTTCGCCCATCACCGGTGCGAACCGAGCGATGGCGCCGGCCCGCAGATAGTCGCCGTAAGAGAAGCCACCGGGAACCACGACCGCGTCGACCCTCTTGAGGTCGGCGTCGGCGTGCCACAGGTTGACCACCTCGGCGCCGACGAACCTGACCGCCCGCGCCGCGTCGACGTCGTCGAGGGAGCCCGGAAAGGTGATCACCCCGATGCGCGCCGTCACGTCGCTTCCCTGCTTACTGTCCAGTCCTCGATCACCGTGTTGGCCAATAGCGATTCGGCAATCTGGGCAAGCTCGGAGTCGTCGACGCTGTCGTCGACCTCGATCTCAAATCGCTTGCCCTGGCGCACATCTGAGATTCCACTATGGCCCAGACGTCCCAACGCGCCGACGATCGCCTGCCCCTGCGGGTCGAGAATCTCGGCCTTGGGCATCACGTGCACAACCACCCGGGCCACGGCGCTCCTCCTCAGATCTGTTTGCTCGGCGCCAACTCTACCGATGCCGGAATCAGGGGCAGGACGCGATGTACGCGTCGCAGAGGGGGGCGGTCATCGCGTCCAGGACCTGGTCGTCGGAGATCACCGGCCACGGCACCTGCGGCGGCGTCGACGACCACAGGGTCAGTTCGCTGATCGTGCTGCTCTGCGGGTGCGCGACGAGGTAGGTGTGCATGATCACCGGACCGCTGATTACAGCCGCCAGCCGGTTAGCGCCATCGGCGGTGACCGACGGCGACTGCGCGGGCGATCCCAACTGACAGCCGCGCAGCGCCGCCGCGGCGATGTTGAACACCGAGGAGACGTTTTGGCCGCCACGCGCGGTGTCGCCGCGCCAATGCACCACCTGGGCCTGCAGCTGCCACTGTCCTTGGGGATTGACGACGGTTGCCCGGCCAGCGACTGCCGAGTCGCGCGTGTCCTGCGGGAATGCCGGAGTGGCGCATAACTCTTCGAACCGGAAGCGCGGCGTCGTCCCGGTGAGCGGTACCGCGATGCCGGCGAGCGAGGGCCAACGGTACGTCGAATTCAGCGGGATCTCCCGCGCGCCAACCCATGCACTGTCCGGGATCTTGTCGCAGACCGGGGGACAGGTCTCGACATCGGCATGGGCAACCGATAGCGGCCCGACCGCCAGACCACCTGCGAGCAGCATCGTCGCCAAGATCACCCGCACAGCCCCGACCCCCTGAGCGCACAATCGTAGACATGGAACTCACGCACTTCGGCCATTCCTGTCTGCTCGCCGACTTCGGCCATACCACTGTGTTATTCGACCCGGGCAATTTCTCGCACGGTTTTGAGGGAATCACCGGCCTTTCCGCGATCGTGATCACCCATCAGCATCCCGACCACGTCGACACCACACGCCTGCCCGCGCTGTGCGACGCTAACCCGGACGCGGCGCTGTACGCCGACCCGCAAACGGCCGCCCAACTCGGCGAGCCCTGCAAGGTCGTCAATGTCGGCGACGAGCTGTCCTTCGGCGAACTGACCATCCGCGCCGTCGGGGGCCGGCACGCCGTCATCCACCCCGAAATCCCGGTTATTGACAACATCTCGTATCTGGTAGGCGACGGCGACCACCCCGCGCGCTTCATGCATCCCGGCGACGCGTTGTTCGTCCCCGACGAACCGGTGGACGTGCTGGCCACCCCCGCTGCTGCGCCGTGGATGAAGATCTCCGAGGCGGTCGACTATCTGCGCGCCGTCGCGCCCGCCCGCGCGGTGCCCATTCACCAAGGCATCATCGCGCCCGACGCGCGCGGCATCTTCTACAGCCGGCTCAGCGAAATGACCGACACCGATTTTCAGGTACTCCCCGAAGAAAGCGCGGTCACGTTCTAACGCCCGACTTAGGCGATGTCGCTGGCGGCGCCGCGACCCGCAGCGCGGCCAGAGAAGATGCACCCGCCCAAAAACGTGCCCTCCAGCGCCCGGTAGCCGTGTACTCCGCCACCGCCGAACCCGGCCACCTCGCCGGCGGCGTACAGCCCGTCGAATGGAGTGCCGTCAGCCTTGAGCACCCGCGAGTCCAGGTCGGTTTCCAAGCCGCCCAGCGTCTTTCGGGTCAAGATGTGCAACTTGACCGCGATCAACGGCCCGGCCTTGGGATCGGTCAGCCGGTGCGGCGCCACCACCCTGCCCAACCGATCACCCAGATAGGTCCGCGCGCCGCGGATCGCCGTGATCTGGCTGTCCTTGCTGAACCGATTGGCCACCTCGCGGTCGCGCGCAGTGACCTCGTCGGCCACCGCGGCGTAGTCCAGCGCCAGCACGTCGGGCAGCTTGTTCATCGCAGATACCAAGTCGCGCAACGTATCCGCGCTCACGAAGTCCACTCCCCGATCGACGAAGGCCTGCACCGGACCAGGCGGGCCCGAGCTGGCCCGGTTGCGCAGCAGCTCGCGCAGGCTGCGACCGGTCAAATCGGGGTTCTGCTCCTGCCCCGACAGCGCGAATTCCTTCTCAATGATCTTGGCGTTCAAGATAAACCAGGTGTAGTCGTAGCCGGACTGGGCGATGTACTCCAGCGTGCCGAGCGTGTCGAAGCCCGGATACAACGGCGCCGGCAACCGCTTGCCCTTGGCGTCCAGCCACAGCGACGACGGGCCGGGGATGATCCGGATGCCGTGCAGCGGCCAGATCGGGTCGTAGTTGGTGATGCCCTCGGTGTAATGCCACATCCGGTCGCGGTTGATCACGCGGGCGCCGGCCTTCTCGGAGATGCCGATCATCCGCCCGTCGACGTGAGCAGGCACACCGCTCAGCAGCTGCTCGGGAACACGGCCCATCCGCTTGGGCCAGTTCTCTCGCACCATGTCATGGTTTCCGCCGATACCACCGCTGGTGACGATCACCGCCGGTGCACGGAACTCGAACTGCGACACCACTTTCCGCGACGACGG
Source organism: Mycobacterium branderi (assembly GCF_010728725.1). NCBI lineage: Bacteria > Bacillati > Actinomycetota > Actinomycetes > Mycobacteriales > Mycobacteriaceae > Mycobacterium > Mycobacterium branderi. The sequence goes on along the minus strand of NZ_AP022606.1, from coordinate 2,120,795 downwards.
CACACCACGCGGTTCGGAAGACGGCTCCAGGACACTGCCCCGCACCCCGGTCACCGCACCGTTCTCGACGATCAACTCGTCGACTTGGTGGCGATGCGCGAAACGCACGGTCGAGCGGTCGCGCAGCCGGCGCGCAAAGATCTCGACCAGCGCCGGGCCGGTGCCCCAGGTGATGTGGAAACGCGGCACCGAGTTGCCATGCCCGCGAGCGTCATATCCGCCGCGCTCGGCCCACCCCACCAGCGGAAAAATCTGCAAGCCGCGGGCGCGCAGCCAGCTGCGCTTCTCGCCGGCCGCGAAATCGACGTAGGCATGCGCCCATTGCCTCGGCCAGTAGTCTTCGGGCCTGTCAAACCCGGCGGTGCCGAGCCAATCCTGCAGCGCCAGTTCGTGGCTGTCGCGCACACCGAGCCGACGTTGTTCGGGGCTGTCGACGAAGAACAGGCCGCCGAACGACCAGAATGCCTGGCCACCCAGATTGGCGCTGTTCTCCTGGTCGAGGATCAGCACCCGCATGGCGCGATCGACCACTTCGCACGCGGCCACCAGCCCGGCCAGTCCCGCTCCGACAACGATGACGTCCGCGTCAGTCATTGCGCCACTCCTCGATCCCGGCTCCGCCGGCCGCATCGTCGTCGGCGCGGCTCATGACGCTAAAGAGTAGTGGCCAGCTCGCGGCGGTGACCCGCCGCGCCTAAGCCGCGTCAGGCAGTGCCCGATCGGCGCGCCACTGATACACCGTGGGCTCGCAGCGGTGCAGCAACGCGAGGTCCACGGCATCCAGCATCGCCTGCAGCGGGCCCGGCTTGCGCAGCTGACGGGCAGCGACCGCCACCCGCACAATGCCGTCGCGGCGGGCAATGCGCTCGGCCGACAGCACCAGCATCCGGCACCACCACGGCTCGGCGAGAAATCCCTCCCCGATGCCGAGCACGCGGGCCCGCACGGTGGTGTTCCGAACCAGGTCGGTAATACCGTGCAGATCAGCCAGCAGGCGAAAACCGTTGCGGGGCAAGGCAGTCACCGCTCCGGGGGACACCGTCCACCCCGGCGCGGCGAACAGCCGCGTCCGCAGGCCGAGGTGTTCGAGGACGCGGTCAGCCGCCATCAACCGCAGGTTGGCCTCGTGGGCCGGCAGCGTCGCGAACTCGCCGCGGCGCTTCTTGGTGGCCGCCTCGTCGTAGCCGTGCAGCACGATCGCGTCACCGCCGGCACGGCGTGCGGTCAACCACTCCACCGTGCGCGGATCACGGTCGAGCCGATAGCCGCCTTTGAGGCGCGGAGCCACCAGCAACGAGACCGGCACCTCTCGGGCGTCCATCTCCGCACAAAACGCCTCGACGTCGCCCAACGTTCGCTCGCCGATCCCGGAAACCGAGACGATCAGCTTTCCAGACACACGTTTAGTGTGCCGGTGCCAGGTTTACAGACGGTGAAATCCGCGCAGCCAACGGGCATCGATCAGTGTGTCCCAGCTAACTTGGCAGCACCGCCTCGATGGCGGAGATCAACTCCGGCGCATCGGGCTCGGTCCGCGGCCGGAATCGGTTCACCACTGTCCCGCCCGGCGCAATCAGGAACTTCTCGAAGTTCCACTGCACGTCTCCGGCCTGGCCGTCGGCGTCGGGCGTTTTCGTCAGTTCGGCGTAGAGCGGATGCCGGCCCGGCCCGTTGACCTCGGTTTTCTCCAGCAACGGAAATGTCACACCGTAGCTGGTGGAGCAAAACGTCTGGATTTCCTCAGCGCTGCCCGGTTCTTGGCCCATGAACTGGTTGCACGGCACCCCGATCACGGTTAGCCCTCGCTCGGCATAGTCCTGCGCCAGCTGTTGCAGCGCGCTGTATTGAGGCGTCAGGCCACATTTCGATGCGACGTTGACCAGCAGCACCGTGCGGTCGGCGTAATCGGCCAGCGAGGTCGGGCGGCCGTCGAGAGTGGTCAGGGGGACATCGGTGAGAGTCATACCGGGAGCCTACGGGAAGCGGCCGCAAAGTAGCTTGATCACCTAGCTAGTCGTACGCTGGTGCCCGTGCCGCCACCTGCCGCCAGCGCGGAGCTGACCTATCCGGACAAGCTCGACGCGCGTCTGCTCCGGATAGCCGGCGTCTGCGCCCTGGCCGTGTTGATGGCGATCATGGACTCCACGGTCGTCGCCGTCGCTCAGCGCACCTTTGTCGCCGAATTCGACTCCACCCAAGCGGTGGTCGCTTGGACGATGACCGGCTACACGCTTGCGTTGGCCACTGTGATCCCGCTGGCTGGCTGGGCTGCCGACCGGTTCGGCACCAAGCGGTTGTTCATGGCGTCGGTGGTGGCCTTCACAACCGGCTCGGTGTTATGCGCGACGGCGCCGAACATCAGCCTGCTCATCGCGTTTCGCGTGGTACAGGGCATCGGTGGCGGCATGCTGATGCCGCTGGCCGTCACGATCTTGACGCGCGAAGCGGGTCCGAAGCGGATCGGCCGGCTGATGGCAGTGCTGGGCATCCCGATGCTGCTCGGCCCGATTGCCGGACCGGTCCTGGGCGGCTGGCTGATCGATGCCCACGGTTGGGAGTGGATCTTCGGCATCAACCTGCCGATCGGCGTGGCGGCGTTCGTCTTGGCGGCGGTCGTCTTCCCGCCGGATCGTTCGACGTCGTCTGAGCCGTTCGACCTCGTCGGCATGCTGTTGTTGTCGCCCGGGTTGGCGGCTCTGCTGTACGGGGTATCGTCCCTCCCCGGCCGGGGCACAGTTACCGACCGGCACGTCTGGATACCGGCAGCCGTGGGCCTGGTGTTGGTCAGCGGGTTCGTGTGGCACGCGTTGTACCGGACGAATCATCCGCTGATCGATCTGCGGCTGTTCAAAAACCGTGAGGTCACCGCTGCCAACTCGGCGATGCTGCTTTTCTCCGCGGCGTTTTTCGGCGCTGTGCTGCTCATCCCGAGCTGCTTCCAGCAGTTGCTGCATCAGACGCCGCTTCAATCCGGGGTGCATATGATGCCCGAGCGGGTCGGCGCCCTGCTGACCATGCCGCTGGCCGGCTGGCTGCTGGACAGGCGCGGCCCCGACAAGATCGTTCTGGTGGGCATCACGCTGATCTGCACCGGCATGGCGACCTTCGCCTACGGTGTTTCGACTCAGGTCGACTACCTGCCGCTCCTGCTGGTGGGTCTGGTGTTGATGGGCATGGGCCTGGGTTGCATTGCGATGCCACTGATTGCGGCGTCGGTGCAGTCGCTGGCACCGCATCAGGTTGCGCGCGGTTCGGCGCTGATCCACGTCAATCTCCAAGTGGCGAACTCGATCAGCATCGCGCTGATGTCGGTGATCCTGACCGGCCAGTTCAACCGCAGTAAAGACATTTCCGCCGCTGACAAATTCACGATCCTCAAACAGGAAGCGGCGCGCAACGGTGTGACGCCCAATCCCGCGGCGATACCTCGTCGTGCTCTTGCACCCGATTTCATGAGCAACGTGCTGCACGACTTGTCACACGCCTACACGGCGGTGTTCGTGGCAGCGTTCGTCCTGTTGGTGTTGACCTATATTCCTGCGGCGTTTCTGCCCCGGAAACCGGTTTCGAACCAGCCGCCGTTGCTGGCGTGATCAGCCGTCGAAGAGCATCCTGGCGATCCGTTCAACCGTTCGCATCGGATCGGTCGCCTTCACCCGGGAACTGACCGCATCGTTGAGCCACAGCGTCGAAAACCCGTGCACCAGTGACCATGCCGCCAGCTGCGCACCAGCCGGGTCAGCCTGCGCGTTGGGATCGCTCAAAGTCGCTACGCCCCTTGACAACTCCGCACCGGCGGCGGCCTCGGCGGCGGCCAACTCCGTGTCCGACGTGTCGAGCAGCGACTTGTCGAACATCACCTCGTAGTGGCCCGGGTGCTCGATAGCGAACCGTACGTAGGCCAGTGCCGCGTCGATGAACCGGGGCCTGGCTTCGGCCAGCACGCCAGCCAACCGCCGAAACCCCTCGGCGGCCAGCGCGGTGAACAGTCCCCGCCGATCCGTGAAGTGGTGTGCCGGGGCGGCATGCGACACCCCGGCTCCGCGCGCCAGTTCACGGAGCGAGACCCGGTCGGCGCCCCGCTCGGCGACCTGACGCGCGGCCTCGGTCAGGATCGCCGCTCGCAGATCGCCGTGGTGATAGGTGGACCGAGCCATGGCGCCCAGTCTAGGCCACTATCTTGACAGTGGCTAGATGTCTGGCATATGCTCTAACTTGTCAATGTCTAGATTAGGAGGGCCGAGCAATGGCTCCGCTGATCACACTGCTGCTGGGCAGCATCGCCGCCCGCATCATCGGCTGGCTCGGGGTCGACTACGTCGGCAACTGGCCCAAAGCCATTGCCGTCGGGCTGGCGGCGATGTTCATCCTCACCGGCGTGGCGCATTTCGTGCCGCCGCTGCGCCGCGACCTGATCGCGATCGTGCCGCCACGGCTCCCCGCGCCCGAACATCTGGTCACGGTTACCGGCGTGCTGGAGTTCCTCGGCGCCGCAGGCCTATTGGTGCCCCCCACCCGTGCGGCGGCCGCCATTTGCCTGCTGCTGCTGATGTTGTTGATGTTCCCGGCCAACGTGAATGCCGCCCGGATGCCCGATCCGCCCAAGTCGATGACGACGCGGCTACCCCTGCGCACCGCTGAGGAGATCGTCTACCTGGCCGCCGCCATAGTCGTCATTGTCAGCAGCCGCTAGCAGCCACGCGTACTGGTAGGCAATCTCTTTCCAGCGCTCGTAGCGGCCACTGATACCGCCGTGACCGGCACTCATCTGGGTCTTCAGCAGCACCTGATTGCCGTCGGGTTTGGTGTGCCGCAGTGCCGCAACCCATTTCGCCGGCTCGACATAGTAGACCCTGGTGTCGTTGAGCGACGTCATCGCAAAGATCGGCGGATAATCCCTGGGTGCGACGTTCTCGTACGGCGAGTAGGACTTCATGTAGTAGTACACATCTTTGTCCTGCAAGGGGTTTCCCCACTCGTCCCACTCGGTGACAGTCAACGGCAGCGACGGGTCCAAGATAGTAGTCAGCGGGTCGACGAAGGGCACCTGGGCCCAGATGCCGGCGAACAGTTCCGGAGCCAGGTTGGCGACGGCACCCATCAGCAGTCCGCCCGCGCTGCCGCCCAGCGCCACTAGCTTCTCCGGCCGGGTCAGCCCGGAGTCCACCAAATGCCTTGCCACCGCGACGAAATCGGTGAACGTGTTCTTCTTGTTCAGCAGCTTGCCCTGCTCGTACCACAGCCGGCCCATCTCGCCGCCGCCGCGGACGTGGGCGATGGCGAACACCATGCCGCGGTCCAGCAGCGACAAGCGGGCGATGGAGAACCGCGGGTCTTCACAGATCTCGTACGCGCCGTAGCCGTACAACGCTGTCGGCGCCGGGAATTCGATTCCATCGCGGTAGACGATCGACACCGGAATCCGGGTGCCGTCCTCGGCGTACGCCCAATCGCGCCGCTCGACGTAGTCCTCGCGCCGGTAGTCGCCGAGTACCGGCTCTTCGCGCAGCAACGTGCGCTCGCCGCTGACCAGGTCGATGTCGTAGATCTGAACCGGGGTGACGAACGAGCCGGCGCCGATCCGCAGTTTCGGTGAGCCCCAGGTTGGGTTGGCGCCCAGCCCGGTCGACATCAGCTCCGATTCGAACGAGATCTCTTCGGGCTCACCGTAGTCATCTGCGATCGGCCACAGCTGAATCCGCGGCAGCGCCTCACGTCGATAGCTGACCACCAGATGACGCTGGAAGGCGTCGACGGCGTCCAGCCGGACGTCGTCGCGGTGCTCGATCAGCGTGCGCTGCGCGGTCGGGTCATCGACCGGGGTCTCGACGAGTGTGAAGTTCACCGCATTGTCGTTGTGCAGAATCAAAAACCGGTCCTGCCCGCCGACGATCGCATGCTCCACCGAGTACTCGACGCCGTCGCGGCGCGGCCACACCACGGTGAACTCGGCCTGCGGATCGGCGGCGTCGGCGTAGCGTACCTCGGAGGTGATAGCCGATCCGGAAGCGATCAGCACGTACGCGTCGCTTCGGGTGCGGCCCACAGCCAGCCAGAACCGTTCGTCGGGCTCGTGATAGACCTTCTCGGCGGGCAGACCGGAGCCCAGCCGGTGCCGCCACACCGTGTCGGGTCGCCAGGCGGCGTCCAGCGTCACGTAGTACAGCGTGCGGTTGTCGGTTGCCCACGTTGCGCCCGCGCCGATGCCGACGATCTCGTCGGAGTACCGCTCGCCCGTCCGTAAGTCCTTGAACCGCAATGTGTATCGCTCGTCACCGACGACGTCGACCGAATAGGCCAGGACGTTGCCGTCGGGACTGACGCTTGCCGCGCCCAGCGAGAAGAAGTCGTGGCCCTCGGCTTCGACGTTTTCGTCGAGCAGCACCTGCTCGCCCGGGATCTCGGTGTCCTCGTCGAGGATAGGCGGTGACCAGTCGTCCGGATCGGTTGTGGGGCAACGGCATTGGACACCGTACTGCTTTCCCTCGAAGCTCCGTGCGTAGTACCACCATTCGCCGCGCCGGGTGGGAACCGACAGGTCCGTTTCCTTGGTGCGCGCCTTGATCTCGTCGAAAATCCGCTGCCGCAATGGTTCCAGGTGGGCCGTGGTCTGTTCGGCATAGTCATTCTCGGCCTCGAGGTAGGCGATCACCTCGGGGTCGGACTTGTCGCGCAGCCATTCGTAGGGGTCGACGAACACGTCGCCGTGGAATTCGCGCCGTGTTTCGACTCGTTTGGCCCTCGGCGGCACAGGCGTCATGCTCCCGGACCTATCCAGTCGTCGAACCGAAGCCCGGAAATCCGTTCGTAGGCCTCGATGTAGCGGGCCCGGGTGGCCTCGATGATGTCGTCGGGCAGCGGTGGTGGCGGTTCCGATCCCGAGCGGTCCCAGCCGGACTCGGGGCTGGTGAGCCAGTTGCGGACGAACTGCTTGTCGAAGCTGGTCTGCACGACACCGGCGCGATAGCCGTCGGCGGGCCAATACCGCGACGAGTCTGGGGTGAAGACCTCGTCGGCCAGCACCAGGTTGCCGTGCTTGTCGAGGCCGAACTCGAATTTGGTGTCGGCGATGATGATTCCCTTCCTCAGCGCGTGGTCGGCGGCCTGGACATAGGTTTGCAGCGTGCGGTCGCGCAGCTGGTTGGCCCGTACCGCGCCTACCATCTCGATCACCCGCGCGAACGGAATGTTCTCGTCATGTTGTCCCAGTTCGGCTTTCGTCGCCGGGGTGAACAGCGGCGTGGGAAACCGGCTGGCCTCGACCAGGCCCGGCGGCAACGGGATGCCGCACAATTTGCCGGTCCGCTGATAGTCCAACAGCCCGGAGCCGGTGAGGTAGCCCCGGGCCACGCACTCCACCGGAAGCATCTCGAGCTGCCGCACGACCAGCGCGCGGCCCAGGACCTCGTCGGGGATGCGCGGGTCATCCGGCGGGCCGGCCAAGTGGTTGGGAGCGTCGACGAAGTCGAAGAAGAACACGCTCATTGCGGTCAGGATGCGGCCCTTGTCGGGAATCGTGCTGTCGAGCACGTAGTCGAACGCGGAAATCCGGTCGGTCGCGACGAACAGCAGGTGCTCGTCGTCGACGCGGTACAACTCGCGGACCTTGCCGCTGGCCAGGTGCTGGTAGTCGGACAGCGCGGGACGCATCGGGTCAGCTTAATGGTCGGTTGCCGCGCCACACTGTGCTGGGATCGGGCTATGAAGTCGCGCTTCCTGCCTTATGCCACTACTCCGGGCCGGCTGCTGGCCCAGCTCTTCAGTGACGTCGTCATCGCGGCATGGACATTCGGCTGGGTGCTCGTCGGCCTGGCCGTGCACAGCGCGGTGTCGACGATCGCCGAGGTCGGCCGGCAGGTCGAAGGCGGCGCGCACGGTGTGGCGGGAAACCTCGCGTCGGCGGGTCACAGCGCCGACCGCATCCCGCTGGTCGGCGACGCGGTCAGCAAGCCGTTGACGGCGGCCAGCAAGGCCGCTCTCGACATCGCCGGCGCCGGGCACAACCTGGACACGACGGCGACCTGGCTGGCGGTGGTGCTGGCCGGGGCGGTCGCTGCGCCGCCCATTCTCGCTGTGGTGATGCCGTGGCTGGTGCTGCGGGTGCGGTTCTTCCGGCGCAAATGGACGGTGACGGCGCTGGCGGCCACCCCGGCCGGCGAACAGCTGCTGGCGCTGCGGGCGTTGGCTAATCGGCCCCTGCGCAGGCTCAGCGCCGTGAGCGCCGATCCGGTCGGCGCCTGGCGCCGCGAAGATCTCGCCGCCATCCACGAGCTGGCCGACCTAGAGTTGCGCTCGGCGGGGATTCGGCGTTAGCGCCGAAATCGCAGAAGACTGGCGACGACCACAATCACCCAGGCCGCCAACGCATTCCAGAAGAACACCAGCGACACGGTCCGCATGGACCGCACACCGATCTCGACGGCCATGGCGTGGGTGGCCACCGAGTACATGCCCAGCGGGAACACCAACGTCCACCACGCTCCGGTCAACTGCAGCACCTCGGGACGCCGGGTGATCCGGTGCAGCCCGAAGTAGATCAGCGGCGGTATCCACAGCGTGGCCGCCACCCAGGTCACTATCGTCACGGCGCGCACGGCTCCGGCCAGCCATCCGGGCGCGAGTGGGTGGATGCCGTCGCCGGCCAGCGTGGCGATGGCCAACGCGCCCATCAGAATCCAGGTGTCCGGTTCGAATCCGTCGCGGTCCTGGCGCTCGGCGACCGCCCGCCACAGGATCAGCCAGGTCATCAGACCGTAGAGCATGAGGGCCACGATCCAGATGGGCACCGCGACCGCCAGCCACCAGTGGTGACCGGTGTACCGCGCGTCCTGGCTGCTGACGATCGCCAAACCGGACGTGCCCACGCTGGCCAGTTCCCATGCCCCGTGGGCTTGATCCCGCAACGCCGTCCACCGTCGCCTCGACATGTTGCGTGCGGTCAGCGCGGTCAAGACCAGCCAGGCCGACAGCGCTGTCACACCGAGCACCCAGGCCACCACACGATCCGACGCCAGCCGACTGTCGAGCACGGCGCATGCCGCCACGAACGTGAAGAGTCGCAGCGTGACGTCGGGATCGCTCAGGTCCCACCGGGCGGTACGGCGATTGCCGACGACGACCACCGCAACCAGTACGAGCAGGCCGGCCGACGCCAGGACTCCGAGCGTGTCACTGGTCCGCCAGTAGTGATGGTTGCGTGCGGCGATGGACAGGATGCCGGTCGCCATCACCGCCGAGAAGACGTCCGGCGTCAGCCGGATAGCTCCACCACCAAATGCCGAATGCCGGTGTGCCGGTTGCTGCGAGTCCATTCGACGGGCTGCACTACCCGCACTGCGCTGAACCGCGAGAGCAGTTCCTCGAACAGCACCCGCAGTTCCAGCCGGGCCAGGTTGGCACCCAGGCAGTAGTGCACTCCCTGTCCGAAACCCAAGTGCGGGTTCGGTTTTCGGGTGATGTCGAACTCGTCGGCATGGTCGAACACCTTCTCGTCGCGGTTGGCCGAGCCTTCCCAGATCTGTACCTTCTGCCCGGCCCGGATCGACGCTCCGCCGAGCGTAACGTCACGGGTGGCGGTTCGCCGCTTAGACGGTGACGGCGACGTCCACCGAACGATCTCCTCGACGGCGCTCGGCAGCAGGTCGAGATCGTCACGCAGCGCCCGCAATTGAGCCGGATGCTGAGCGAGGGCGAGCAACCCGCCGGCGACCGCGTTGCGCGTCGTCTCCGCACCGGCGCTGAACAGCAGGGAAAAGAATAGGTACAACTCGAGATCCGACAGCGCCTCTGCGCCGTCAAGCGTCGCGTTGGCGACTACCGACAGCATGTCGTCGGTCGGCTGGGCGCGCTTGGCGGCGATCAGTTCCTGGCCGTAGGTGTACATCCGCGACCCGGCCTCTTCGACCGAGAGCTGCGAGAGGGACGCTTTGCGGGACCCGCCGAAGTCGAACTGTGGCTCGATAGCCTCGAACAACCAATGCCGTTCGGATTCCGGCACTCCCAGCAGAATGCAGATCATCTGCATGGGCAGCTCTGCGGCGATGTCGACCAGAAAATCGACTGGTTCGCCCGACACCACCGCGTCCAGCAGCCGGCGCGCCCGGGCCCGAAGATCGTCCTCGACCAGGCGGATCATTCGCGGGGTCAGCCCGGAGCTGACGAGCCGCCGGATTTGCGAATGCCGAGGGTCGTCCATCATGTTGAGAACCTGGCCCGCGATGGACAAGTCCTGCAGCAATGTGCCGCCGAACGGCCGCTGCCCACCGGTGACCGAGGAGTATGTCGCCGGATCGCGAAGCACCGCAAGGGTTTCGGCGTAGGTGGCCACCGACCAGAATCCTTCGCCGTCGGGCGTGTGCTCGGTGGGCTGGTGCCAGAACACCGGCGCTTCGCGGCGATGGATGGCGAACAGGTCGTGCGGGAATCCGTCGGCGAAGTTGTCCAGATCGGTGAGATCGAAGTCGCAGACGGTCATGGCGTTACAGGATGGCACCCGGCGTGTATTTGGCCGCGTCCGGATAGCGGGCGACCAGTGCGTCCACCGCCGCGGCCACCGCGTCCACCTGATCGCCTGCGGCGCCGATGAATGCCTGCTTGTCGGCCAGCGCGGCGTCCAGCGCGGTCCGGTCCAACGGCAGCCGCGGGTCGGCCGCCAGCCGGTCCAGCAGGTCGGGGTCGGCGCCGTCGCGCATCGCCAGCGCGGCCGCCACGGCGTGTTCGCGGATCACTTCGTGGGCGGCTTCGCGGCCCATCCCGGCGCGCACCGCGGCCATCAACACTTTGGTCGTCGCCAGGAACGGCAGGTAGCGGTCCAGCTCCCGCTGGATCACCGCCGGGTAGGCGCCGAACTCGTCGAGCACGGTCAGCAGCGTCTCGATCTGCCCGTCGACGGCAAAGAAGCTGTCCGGCAATGCGGCTCGGCGCACCACCGAACAGAACACGTCGCCCTCGTTCCACTGCGCGCCGGCCAACTCGGCGGCCATCGAGGCATAGCCGCGCAGCACCACCTGCAGGCCGTTGATCCGCTCGCAGCTGCGGGTGTTCATCTTGTGCGGCATCGCCGACGAGCCGACCTGCCCGGGCGCGAAACCCTCGGTGACCAGATCATGCCCGGCCATCAGGCGGATGGTGTGCGCCAGCGACGACGGGCCCGCACCGAACTGCACCAACGCCGAGACCACGTCGTGGTCCAGCGACCGCGGATACACCTGCCCGACACTCGTCAAAACCGTTGAGAATCCCAGGAATTCGGCAACACGCTGCTCGAGCACGGCGAGCTTCGTCCGGTCACCCAGCAGGTCGAGCATGTCCTGCGCAGTGCCCATCGGGCCTTTGATGCCGCGCAGCGGGTAGCGGTCGATCAGCTCGCGCAGCCGGGTCAACGCAATCAGTGTCTCCTGCGCCGCGGAGGCGAACCGTTTGCCCAGCGTGGTGGCCTGCGCGGCGACGTTGTGACTGCGCCCGGCCATCACCAGGTCGCGGTAGGTCACCGCCCGCTCGGCCAACCGGGCCACCACCGCCACCCCATGGGAGAACACCAGCTCCAGCGATCGGCGGATCTGCAGCTGCTCGACGTTCTCGGTGAGGTCGCGGCTGGTCATGCCCTTGTGCACGTGTTCGTGGCCGGCCAGCGCGTTGAATTCCTCGATGCGGGCCTTGACGTCGTGGCGCAGCACCCGCTCGCGGGCGGCGATCGAGCCCAGGTCGACGTCGTCGAGCACCCGCTCGTAGTCAGCAAGAACGGAGGCGGGAACCTCAATACCCAGTTCCGTCTGCGCCCGCAGCACCGCCAGCCACAGTCGTCGCTCGGCGACCACCTTGGCCTCCGGCGACCAGATCGCCACCATCTCGGCGCTGGCGTAGCGGCCGGCCAGCACATTCGGGATGCTCACAACGTCACAGCTTACGGTCGGGATGCGGCAAGCTGAGCAGATGCACTTTGTTGGCGTCGACCTTGCCTGGGGAGAAATCAACCAGAGCGGCATCGCCGTCGTCGACGCCGACGGCCGGCTGCTGCATCTCGGCACCGCGCAGGACGACGCAAGCCTCGAGGAGGCGGTGGCGCCGTACGTCGGCGACGACTGCGTGGTAGCCATCGACGCGCCGCTGATCGTGAAGAATCCGACCGGGTACCGACCCTGCGAGGCCGCCCTCAATCGTGACTTCGGACGCTTCGAGGCGGGGGCGCGTCCGGCATTCGCCGAACGGCCCGAATTCAAACATCCCCGTGGCGCCCGGATCGCCGCCGCGCTCGGTCTCGACATGGACCCTGCATCGACCGCGACGCGACGGGCGATCGAGGTGTACCCACATCCGGCGACGGTCGTGTTGTTCGGTTTACCGAAGACCCTGAAATACAAGCGGGGCGCATTCGGGGACCGGCAGCGTGCGCTGCTGCAGCTGATGACGCTGATCGAGGAGCTCGACACCGCCACACCTCGGCTGCGGGTCAACCGCAATGTGTCCTGGGTGGAGCTACGAAAACGCGTCGAGGCCGCGACCCGGCCCGGGCAGCTCGACCGCGACGAAGATCCCGTCGACGCCGTGCTGTGCGCGTACGTCGCGCTGTATTGGCATCACCGTCCCGACGACGTGACCGTCTACGGCGACTACCTGACGGGCTACATACTTACGCCATCGCTTCCGCTCGACCGGTCCGCACCTAAGGAGCCCGAACGCGACCCCGACGAAATCGAACAGCGGCTCACCCGCCTCGCCGCGCTACTCGAGGAGGCTGCGCTGGAGCTGGCTGCGCTGCGCGAGCTCTCCGTCAACGCGGAGCGTCGGGCCGACGACGCTTGAGCACCACGGTCAGCAACGACAGCACCACTCCGCTCATCACCAAGATGGCGCCCAATAGGTATTGCTGACCGGGCCGGCCCGATAGCGGCGTCACCAGATACAGCGACGCCACACATCCGACGACCGGCAGCGCTGCCGGCGTCTTGAAGTGGCGGCGACCGGCCCGTGTGTCGCGGCGCAGCACCAGCACGGCGACATTGACCATCGTGAAAACCGCCAGCAACAGCAGCGACGTCGTCCCGCCGAGCACCTCGATCGCGTCGCTGTTGGCGAACGCGGTGACATAGAGGATCACCGCGAACGCGATCGCCGTGGTGAACAGGATCGCCACCCACGGCGCCCGCCGTGCCCGGCTCACTGCGCCGAGCACCGTCGGCAACACCTGCTGGCGAGACATTCCGTAGATCAATCGGCTGGCCATCAGCATGCTGATCAGCGCGGTGTTGGACACTGCAACCATCGAGATGAACGGCAGCACATCCTTGATCGGCAAGCCCGGCGCCCCGAGCCGCACGACGTCGATCAGCGGTGTGTCGCTGGTCTTCAACTCACCGATGGGCACCAACGCCACCGACACGATCGCCACGACGATGTAGACGAGTGCCGCGATGCTCAACCCGGCCAGCAGGACCCTCGGGAAAATCCGGACAGGGTTCTTGGTCTCCTCGGCCATGTTGACCGAGTCCTCGAAACCGGTCATTGCGAAAAACGCCAGCGATGTCGCGGTGGTCAGCGCCACGAAAACGCTTTTGTCGCCGGTGTCGAACGCCATCACCCTCGAGTAGTCGACGTGCTGACTGCCGACGAAGGCCCACAACCCGGCGAAGATCACCAGGCACAACCCGGTGATCTCGATGCCGGACAGCACGACGTTGAGCTTGACGCTCTCGCCCACCCCGCGCAGGTTGACCGCGGCGAGCACCGCCATGAATAGCAGCGCAATCGCGGTGACCCCCGCAGTGCCCCAACCGAAGTGGAATGCGACGACAAAGTTGGCCGCGAAGAACCGCGATGCCGTCGACGCCGACGTGATGGCCGCGCACATCACGACGAACGCCACCAGAAACGTCACAAACTGATTGCCGAACGCCTTTTGCGCATACAGCGCCGCTCCGGCCGCCTGCGGGTATTTGGTCACCAATTCCAGGTAGCTCAACGCAGTCACCGCGGCGATCAAAAACGCCAGCAGAAACGCGACCCACGCCGCACCCCCCACTTCGGCGGCCACATCGCCGATCAACGCGTATACGCCGGTGCCCAAGATGTCGCCGAGGATGAACAACAGCAGCAGGCCCGGGCCCATCACCCGGCGCAGCCGGGGCTGCTCCGCGACGACCCCCGAATCCATCGCGCCTCCCCGGAATTGCCCGCCGACGAGACCGGCGTGAACTCAAATCTGCACGGGCCGCTGGTCGAACGGCGCCAGCACGTCGATGATGTCGATCACCGTGGCCCGCGCGACATCCCGCGCACTCTGCCGGTCGTCGACCAGCGCCGAGACTACCGCGCCGTCGACGGCGCAAATCAACGCCGACACCAGCTCGAGCCGCACCGAGCGTCCCGACCGCTCGATCGCCTCGGCGACGGCGTCGGCGCGCTGGCGCAGATTCCGGCGCTGAATGTCGCGCAATGCGGGCAGCCGGGCGCAGGCGATATAGCGCTCGTAGCGCGAGATCAGCTGCTCGGTGAGGCGGGGTCCGGATTCGTCGCCGACGAGCAGGTCGACGAGTACGTCGGCGGTGGTCTCCGGGCCGCGGCGGCGCCGGGACAGCCCTGCAACCCGGGCCCGCAGCTGAGCCACCTCCAGCATCCCGACATGCGAGACGGCGCTGGCGATCAGGTCGTCCAGACACGAGAAGTAGTAGGTGGTCGACGCCAGCGGTAGGCCCGCCCGGCGTGCGACCGCCCGGTGCCGCACTGCTTCGAACCCGCCTTCGCACAACAGCTCAGCAGCCGCGCTGACCAGCGCGTACCGCCGACGTTCTCCCTTGGGAGTGACAGCTGCTGTCACTCAACTCATGCTGCCAGTCGGGCAGGGACCGCATTGCCCTTTCGGACAAACGACTACGCGGCCATAAGATGTCCGGCATGCCAGACCTGAGCCGTCGCACCGTCTTGCGCCTTGGCGCGGGCTTGGCCGCCGGCGCGGTCGGCGCTCAGGTATTGCTCCCCGCGCGAGCCTCGGTGGCCTCGCCCCTGGCTCCCGCACCGCTGGAACCGGCGCCCGCCGCGGCGCCGACGATGACGACCGGTTCGTTTGTGTCGGCGGCGCGCGGCGGCGTGACGACAAACTGGGCGATCGCCCGTCCGCCCGGCCAGACCAAGGCGCTGCGCCCGGTGATCGCGCTCCACGGCAAGGGCTCTGACGCGTCCACTGTGATGGCCGGCGGCGTCGAGCAGGGCCTGGCCCAGGCCGTCAACGCCGGCCTGCCGCCGTTCGCGGTGGTCGCCGTCGACGGCGGCGGAAGTTATTGGCACAAAAGGGCTTCCGGGGAGGACTCGGGTGCGATGGTGCTGAACGAGCTCATCCCGATGCTCGGCGGTCAGGGCCTGGACACCTCGCGGGTGGCGTTTCTGGGGTGGTCGATGGGCGGCTACGGCGCGCTGTTGCTGGGCGGTCGGCTCGGACCGGCCCGCACGGCGGCGATTTGCGCGGTGAGCCCGGCGTTGTGGACCTCGTCCGGGGCGGCCGCACCCGGTGCGTTCGACGGCGCCGACGACTGGTCGGCCAACTCGGTGTTCGGAATGCCTGCGCTGGCGTCAATCCCGATTCGAGTGGACTGCGGCAACAGCGACCCGTTCTACGGCGCGACGAAGCAGTTCGTCGCGCAGTTACCCAATCCCCCGGCGGGTGGGTTTTCGCCCGGTGGGCACGACGCGTCGTTTTGGAGCTCGCAGCTGCCGGCCGAGCTGACGTGGATGGCACCGCTGCTCACGGCGTAGTGCACGGTCGCCTGCTCGACCTGAGGTTTAGACCTCGACGACGACCGCGCCGCCCTGGCCGCCGCCCGCGCACATCGCGGCAACCCCGACGCCGCCGCCGCGACGACCCAGCTCGTGCACCAGCGTGGTGAGCATCCGCGCGCCGGTGGCCGCGATCGGGTGGCCCAGGCTGCAGCCGCTGCCGTAGATGTTGACCCGGTCCTCGTCGAGCCCGTACTCCCGGCATGCGGCGATCGGCACCGAGGCGAACGCCTCGTTGATCTCCCAGAGTGTGACGTCGCCGGGCGCCAGCCCCGCGCGGTCGAGCACCTTGCCGATCACCCGCACTGCGCCCAGGCCGGTGTCTCTCGGTTCGACCCCGACGGATGCCCAGGTTTTGACGGCGCCCAACACCGTGAGCCCGGCGGCGCGCGCGAACTCGGCGTCGGCCAGTGTCAGCGCGGCGGCCGCGTCGTTGGTGCCGCTGCTGTTGCCCGCGGTGATCGAGAATCCCTCGATCTCTGGATGCAGTACTTTGAGCGAGGCCAGCTTCTCCATGCTGGTGTCGCGGCGCGGGTGTTCGTCCACGCTGAATTCCACCAACGAGCCGTCGGGCGTTTGGATCTTCAGGGGGACGATTTCGTCGGCGAACTTGCCGGCGTCGATCGCGGCGATCGCACGTTGATGCGACCGCAGCGCCCACGCGTCCATCTCTTCGCGGGTGATGCCGACCGCTTGGGCGGTGTTCCAGCCCACGGTGATGGACATGTCGCGGGTGGGCGCGTCGGGGGTCTCCACATGGGTGGGCGGCATCCAGCGTTCCTCGAACTCCAGCGTCGGCCCGGGAATGCGCCAGTTCATCAGCGGGCCCGTCGACAGCGACTGCACTCCCCCGCCCACCACGACGCGCTCGACTCCGGAGCCGATCTGGGCGGCGGCGTTGGCAACGGCGGTCAGGCTGCCGGCGCAGTGCCGGTTGACGGCCTGCCCGGGCACCGACACCATGTTCGACGCGGCTGCGGCATAGCGCGCCAAATCGCCTCCACCGTAATGGGATTCGGCGAAGACCACGTCATCGATGACGCTTGGTTCGATTCCGGCGCGCCGGACCGCCTCGGTCAGAACGGTGGTCGCCAGCACCTCGGCGGGCGTGTTGACAAGGGATCCTTTGAACGACGTTCCGATGGCGGTCCGGACGGCGCTGACGATGACGGGCTTCGGCATAGCCGGTAATAGTAACAACTACCGTAATGGCGACGATAAGGAGGGACAGCGCTCATCCATTCCATGTACCATTTGGTACATGATTACGGAGAGCAGTGTTGAGATCGACGCGCCGGCCTCGCTGGTATGGGACGTGTTCAGCGATGTCGAGCGCTGGCCGGAATGGACGGCCTCGGTCACCCGCTTGGTCGCCATCGACGGACCGGGGCTGGCCGTCGGCAAACGGTTCGAGATCAAGCAGCCGCGGATGCCCAAGCTCGTGTGGGAGGTCACCGAGGTGCTCCCGGGTACCTCATGGACCTGGGTGCAGCGATCTCCAGGTGGCTCGGCTGTCGCCCGGCACGACGTCGTCGCCACCGACGCTTGCACCCTGGTCCGGCAGCAGATCGATCAACGCGGCCCGATCGGCGCATTGGCCGGCCGACTTATGCGCGGGATGACCCGCCGCTATCTCGAACTCGAGGCGCAGGGCCTCAAGACACGAAGCGAGCAGCGTCGGCGACTTGATGGCCCGGCGTCCTGACGCCGAGCGGCGCCGCGAGCTCCTCGACGCTCTCACGCAGGAGTTCGCGTCGGGTGGGATTGGCGACCGCTCCCTGCGCGACATCGCCGAAGCGGTAGGTACCAGCCATCGAATGCTGCTGCACCACTTCGGTTCTCGCAGCGAACTGCTATTGGCCATAGTCGAAGAGGTCGAGCGCAGGCAGAGGATGGTTCTCCATGACCTGCCCGCCGACCCAGCCGAAGGGACGGCCGCGATGTGGGCCGACGTTCGACGGCCCGAGCTTCGCCCGTTCGAGCGACTCTTTTTCGAGTGTTACGCGCGGGGGGCGCAAGGTGAGGACCCGTACACGCGGATGATCCCCGGGGCCGTCGACAGCTGGTTGCACGAAGTTGACGAAATGAGCGACGGCACAACCGATCCTGCTCTCGCCCGCTTGGGCCTGGCCGTGATCCGGGGCCTGTTGCTGGATCTCGTTGCCACCAACGACGACGACGGCGTGAACGCAGCGGCCCAGGCCTTCATCGACCTCATCCGGCGAGCTTTCCAATGAATCTCGTGACCAGCTCGGCGGTCCGGCCGGGACACCATCAGCCGACCCGGCTCCAGCTCCCAGACGCGCATACGAAATGCTGGCAATTTGAGGGTGCGCGGCTAGCGCAGATCGCTGCGCTCATCAAGTTCGCGATTCTTGCCGGCGCCCTCGGATACGTTAGTTCGCTCGACCGGCGTGCACTCGCGGAAAGGTTCGGACAGTGACCGTGCCGTTCGCCTGGGACTTTCCCTACACGTGGCCGCGCACGCCCGTTCTGGCCCAGAACGTGGTCTGCACGTCGCAGCCGCTGGCCGCCCAGGCCGGGCTTCGGATGCTCGCCGACGGCGGCAACGCGGTCGACGCGGCGGTGGCGACCGCGATCACCCTGGCCGTGGTGGAGCCGGTGTCCAACGGCATCGGCTCCGACGCGTTCGCCGTCGTTTGGGACGGCCGGCGGCTACACGGGCTGAACGCGTCGGGCCGGTCGCCCGCGGCGTGGACGCCGGAGTACTTCGGCGGCAACGCAGTTCCGGCGTTCGGATGGAATTCGGTCACCGTCCCTGGCGCCGTGTCCGCATGGGTCGAACTGCACGCCAAGTTCGGCAGGCTGCCGTTCGAGCGCCTCTTCGAGCCGGCTGTTACCTACGCGCGCAACGGGTTCGTCGTCTCACCGATTGTCGCGGCGCAATGGGCGGCGCAAGTGCCCGTCTTCGCATCGCAGCCCGGGTTCGCGGAGGTGTTCATGCCCGGCGGCAGGGCGCCGCACGCCGGTGAGCTGGTCAGGTTGCCCGACCACGCCGCCACGCTGGAGAAGATCGCGACGACCCACGGGGAGGCGTTCTACCGCGGAGAGCTCGCGGCGCGACTCGAGCAGCACGCAACCGCGCACGGCGGCGCCATGCGCGCCAGCGACCTGGCCGCGCATCGCGCCGACTGGGTCGACACGATCGGCATCGACTACCGTGGCTACACGATCCACGAGATTCCGCCCAACGGCCAGGGCATCGTCGCATTGATCGCCCTCGGCATCCTCGAACACTTCGACTTGACCTCGTACGCACCGGATTCCGCCGACAGCGTGCATCTGCAAATCGAGGCGGTCAAGCTCGCGTTCGCCGATGCGCACGCCTATGTGGCCGACATCGACCACATGCCGCTGCGCCCGGAGCGCCTACTCGACGAGGACTACCTGGCGCAACGGGCGGCGCTGATCGACCCGACGCGGGCGAAGCCGGCCTCCGCCGGAACCCCGCGAGGCGGCACGGTGTATCTCACCGCCGCGGACGCATCAGGCGTCATGGTGTCGATGATTCAGTCCAACTACATGGGCTTTGGTTCCGGCGTGGTGGTGCCGGGCACCGGGATCGCCTTGCAGAACCGCGGCACGGAATTCGCTGTCGCGGAAGGCCATCCGAACCGGGTCGGGCCCAACAAGCGGCCGTACCACACGATCATCCCGGGCTTTATGACCAAAGACGGCGTTCCGGTGATGAGCTTCGGGGTGATGGGCGGCACCATGCAGCCGCAGGGCCATTTGCAGGTGGTAGTGCGCATCGTCGACCACGGCCAGAACCCACAGGCGGCCTGCGACGGTCCCCGGTTCCGTTGGGTGCAGGGCAACCAGATCGCTTGTGAGAGCGGGTTTTCGCTGGCGACGCTCGACGAGCTCCGTTCCCGCGGTCACGAACTGGTCGCCGTGGACGACTACAACAAGTTCGGCAGCTGCCAAGCGATCTGGCGACTCGACGGCGGTTACCTTGCGGTCAGCGACCCCCGCCGCGACGGCCAAGCCGCCGGGTTCTAGAGCCGGACCTTCCCTTCTGCGGCCAGCAGAGCGATGTCGCTGCGAAAGTGCCCGCCCGGCAACTTGATTGACTGGAGAACCCCATACGCGGCCTCGCGCGCGGCGGCCAGATCCGCGCCCGTGCCGACCACCGAGAGCACCCGGCCGCCCGACGACACGATCGCGCCGTCGTCGCGCCGGGCCGTCCCGGCATGCAGCACCCCGTCGGCGTCCGCGCCCACGACGACGTCACCCACTCGCGGCCGGCCCGGATAGTTCTCCGCCGCCAGCACCACAGTGACGGCGGCGGCGTCACGCCATTGCAGTTCGCCGAAGTCGGACAGGCGGCCGGTGGCCGCCGCATGCAGCAGTTGCCCCAGCGGCGATTCCAGTAACGCCAGCACCGACTGCGTCTCCGGATCGCCGAAGCGGCAATTGAATTCGATGACCGCCGGTCCGTTGGAGGTGATCGCCAGGCCGGCATACAGCAGCCCGGAAAACGGGCAACCGCGCCGGACCAGTTCGGCCGCAACGGGTTCCACGATCCCAGAGACCATGTCGCTATACACATCGTCGGGCAGCCACGGCAGCGGGGCGTAGGCGCCCATGCCGCCGGTGTTGGGGCCGGTGTCGCCGTCGCCAACCCGCTTGAAGTCCTGGGCCGCCAGCAGCGGGACCACGGTTTTGCCGTCGACGAGACAGAACAGCGACACTTCGGGGCCGTCGAGATAGGACTCCAACAGGACCGGATGTCCGGCTTCGAGGAGACCGGCGGCGTGTGAGCGCGCAACACCCCGGTCCTGTGTCACCACCACGCCCTTACCCGCCGCCAGCCGGTCGTCTTTGACCACCCAGGCCGGCTCACCGGCAAACCGATCCAACGCGGCATCCAAATGCGCTGGGTTGTCGACGATTTCGCTGGACGCGGTGCGCACGCCGGCCGCGGCCATCACGTCCTTAGCGAACGCCTTGGAGCCCTCGATGCGGGCCGCGTCCTTGCTGGGGCCGAAGCAGGCGATACCCGCGTCACGCACGGCGTCGGCCACCCCGAGCACCAGCGGAACCTCGGGGCCGATGACGACCAGATCGGCCTCCACCTTTCGGGCCAGTGCGACGACCTCGTCCCCCGAAGTGATGTCCACCTGATGCTGCTCGGCCACGGCCGCGGTGCCGGCGTTGCCCGGTGCGATCGCCAGCGCGTCGACCTGCGGGTCCTTGCCGAGCGCTACCAGCAACGCATGTTCACGGGCACCGGAGCCGATCACCAGGACGCGCACGAGACGTCAGCCTATAGCGCCCTCACGGCCATACACTTGACAGCTGAGTGTATGGTCTAGACACTGGGGTGTGCGTCAGATCACTCAGGGAGGCGACGACACATGACGACAATCGAGCGTGCCTGTCCGTTCGGGGCGGGCTTCGACTTCACCGACCCCGACCTGCTCAAACGCGGGATGCCCGTCGCGGAGTTCGCCCAACTCCGCAGGACCGCGCCGGTCTGGTGGAACGAGCAGCCGTCTGGCGCGACCGTCTTCGACGACGGCGGATATTGGGTCATCAGCCGCCACCGGGACATCAAGGAGATCTCCCGGGACAACGACCTGTGGTCCACCAACGCCAAGGGCGCCGTGATGCGGTTCCCCGACGGCATGACGGCCGACCAACTGGAACTCACCAAGGCGTTGCTGATCAACCACGACCCACCGGAGCACACGCGACTGCGCAAGCTGGTCTCCCGGCTCTTCACCCCGCGATCGGTGGCCACGCTCGAGGAGAAGCTGGCGACGGCCGCCCGCGACATCGTGCGGACCGCGGCTGAGAAGGACTCCGGCAACTTCGTCGACGACGTTGCGATGCGGCTGCCTCTGCTGGCGATCGCCGACCTGATCGGGGTACCGGAGGCCGACCGTGAGCGGCTGTTCGCGTGGACCAACGCCATCATGAACACCGACGACCCGGACTTCGACAGTGACCCCACGACGGCCAACGCCGAATTGATGGGCTACGCCTACACCATGGCCGAAGAGCGTCGTCGCTGCCCGGCCGACGACATCGTCACCAAGCTGGTCCAGGCCGACATCGACGGAGAATCGTTGGGCGAGACCGAATTCGCGTTCTTCGTCATCCTGCTGGCGGTCGCCGGCAACGAGACCACCCGCAATGCGATGACGCACGGCATCAACGCGTTTTCCGACTATCCCGACCAGTGGGAGCTCTACAAGCGGGAGCGCCCGGAGACCGCCGTCGACGAAATCGTCCGCTGGGCAACGCCGGTGCACTGCTTTCAGCGGACCGCCCGCAAGGACGTCGAGGTCGGTGGCGTCACCATCCGAGAAGGCCAGCGGGCCGGACTGTTCTACAGCTCGGCCAACTTCGACGAGGAGGTCTTCGACCGGCCCTTCGAGTTCAACATCCTGCGCGACCCGAATCCGCACCTGAGCTTCGGCGGGAACGGCGCCCACTACTGCATCGGCGCCAACCTCGCCCGCATGGAGATCAAGCTGATCTTCAACGAGCTCGCCGACCAGCTGCCGAACATCACCAAAGTTGCGGAACCGGAACGACTTCGGTCCGGCTGGATCAACGGCATCAAAGACCTGCAAGTCTCTTATCACGGATAGTGCGCACCCACGGCTGGGCCGGCGCAACCCCGGCATCCGACGAGGAGGCCGTCGCCCGGATTCTTTCCGCGGCCAGCAAGGCCATCGACGAGCGCGGCGCCGACATCAGCATCGCCGACGTGGCACGCGCGCTCGGGGTTACCCGTCAGACGGTGTACCGGTACTTCCCCGGCACCGACGCACTGCTGGTCGCGGCGGCGACACAGGCTGCGACCGGCTTCCTCGACCGGTTGGCTGCGCACCTGTCGGGGATCACCGATCCCGTCGACGCGGTCACCGAGGGGATCGCCACCGCGCTGGAATGGCTACCCAACGACAAACACATCGGGCTGTTGCTTGCTCCCGACCGCCACAACGCGTTCACGGCGGACGTCACGTCGGACGTGGCCCTGCAATTCGCCAACGCGATGTTGCGGCGCTTCGACGTCGATTGGACGGCAGCGGGTTTGGACGATGACGAGGTGGGCGAGCTGGGTGAGCACTTGCTGCGCATCATCCAGTCGTTCGTCATCGACCCCGGCCGTCCGCCGCGGCAAGGTGCGGAGCTGCGCCGGTATCTGCGTCGCTGGGTGGCCTCGGCGGTCACTGCGTGACTACTCGCCCTTGTGCATCTTCACCGCGGCGTCGACGTTGGCCTTCTTGTCTTCTCCGGCGCCCTTCTTGCGCTTTGCCACCACGGCGTCGACGGCGCCGTTCAGCGCCGAGCCCAGCGGGAATCCCAGATAGTGGGTGAGGAAGACGGCCATCTCCTTCAATTCGGTCTCGGTGAGTTCGCCGTTGAGAAGCGCAGCGTTGATTTGGATCTCAGCGAGGTCGCGGTTTCCGATTGCCGTCACCGCGGTCAGCGTCATGATCCGCTTGTCCCGCATCGACAATCCCGGCCGGGTCCAGATACTGCCGAACAGGTGATCGACGGTCAGGTCGAAGTACGGGTCGCCCTCGACGTTGGGCATCTCCCAGCCATAGACCTCGTTCATCTTCTCGAGGCCCTTGCGGCGCAACTCATCCATCCTGACTCTTTTCTGTATGCGGCAAGCCGAGGCCAATGGCCAACTGCTGAATGGCCAGTTCGGCCAGCGGCAATTCCACCGATACCGCCTTGCCCAATGCCAGCGCCAGGCTCAGGTCCTTCTCGCCCAGCCCGCGGGTGTGCAGGAACGGCTGGTACAGGAAGTGGTCTGGCTCAAGGGGTTTCATGTCGTCCCGCACCATGATCGCACCGGGCCCGCCGCTGAGGGCGTCGGTATGACGCACCACTCTGCCCAGCGCTTGCAAGTCCAGTCCTGCCGCCTCGGCCAGCTTCATCGCCTCACATGCCGCGGCGTACGAAGTGAACGTCAACATGTTGCGGGCCAATTTCATTCGCGTCCCGGCGCCCGGTCCGCCGGCGTGTATGACCAGCGACGCCCACTGCTTGAAGACCGGCTTGATCCGCTCGTAGACGTCGCGCTCGGCGCCGACCATGGCGGCCAGCTCACCCTTCTCCGCAGCACCGGCGCCGCCGCTGACCGGCGCGTCCACGATGTGAATCCCTTGCGGTTTCAGCTCTTCGGCGAGTTCGACGGCGGTGGTGTCGCTGATCGTGGAATGGATTGCGATGACCGTACCCGGCTTTACACGTGATGCGAGTTGGCCGACAACGTCACGCACCTGTGCGTCGTCGAGGACGGTGACGCTGATGATGTCAGCGGCGGCGACGTCGCCCACGCCGTCGGCCAGGATGGCGCCCGCTTCGGCCAGCGGCGTCATCGCTTCGGTTCGCACGTCGAAAACCGTGACCCCGCCCGGCCAGTCGACCAGCCGCTTGGCCATCGGTGCACCCATATTGCCCAGCCCGATGTAGCCGAGCTTTACGTCACTGCTCATGACCGGATGATCTGTCCGCCGTCGACATTGAAGATCTGTCCGGTGATCCACGACGCCTCGTCGGACAACAGGAACAAGCACATGCCGACCAGGTCCTCGGGAGTTCCCATCCGGGACAACGGAAGACCCTTGACGATGTCGTCGACGATCTCCTTGGGAGTGGTGGTCCGGTTGGCCTCGGTATCGATGGGACCTGGCGCGATCGCGTTGATCCGGATGTTCTGGCCGCCCAGCTCACGCGAAAGTTGTTGAGTCAAGCCGTTGATCCCGACCTTGGCCAGGCCGTAGAAGTTCGCATACAGCCACGCCGCCGTGGAGGACTGGTTGACGATCGCGCCGCCGCCGCGCTTGGCCATTTTCTTGTACACCGCGCGGGTACACCAGAGTGCGCCGTCGAGGTTGACGCTCATGAACTTCTTGTAGTACTCGGGGTCGACGGTGAGCAGGAAATCCAGCTTCATGCCACCGAAGATCGCCGCGTTGTTCACCAGGTAGTCGATGCCGCCGAACTCGGACAGCGTGCGGTCGGCCATCGCCTTGGCGGACGCCGGGTCGGACACGTCGACCGGCACGGCCAGAGCGGTGCCGCCGTCGGCGGTGATCTGCTTGGCCACGCCCTCGGCCGCCTCGGCGTTGATGTCGGCCACCACCACCGCCGCCCCTTCACGAGCCAGGGCCTCGGCGTAGGCCTGGCCGATGCCGCCGCCGGACCCGGTGACGATCGCGACCTTGTTTTCGAATCTCATGCTTCTCCTTCCGCCGAATGGCCAGTTATTGCACGCTTTTTGCGAAATTCCGTGTCATAACTGGCCACTCGCGATCACCTTGGTTTCGAGGTATTCCTCGAAACCAAGCAACCCCATCTCCCGGCCGTTTCCGGACTGCTTGTAGCCGCCGAACGGCGCATCCGCGGAATACCAGACGCCGCCGTTGACGTTGACCGTGCCCACCCGCAACCGTGAGGCCACCGCAGCCGCGCGTTCCGGGTCGCCAAAGACGGTGCCCGACAACCCATATGGCGAATCGTTGGCGATGCGCACCGCGTCGTCGTCGCCGTCGTGGGCGATCACGGTCAGCACCGGCCCGAAGATCTCCTCCCGGGCGACGCGGGCGTCGTTGCCCAGCCCGGCGATCACCGTCGGCTCGATGAAGAACCCGATTGCGCGATCTGCGGGTCTGCCGCCGCCGCATGCGAACGAACCACCTTCTGCCACAGCCAGATCCAGGTACCCCTGCACCCGATCGCGCTGACGCTCTGAGATCAGCGGGCCGCAAACCGTTCCCGGGTCAGAAGGGTCACCGGGCTTGATCGAACCCATGGTGGCCGCCGCGATGCCGACCGCCTCGTCGTAGCGTGAGCGCGGCACCACCAGCCGGGTCGTGATCGCGCAGCCCTGCCCGGCGTGCATACATGCCGAGAACGCCGACACCGAGACCGCGCCGTTCAGGTCGGCGTCGTCGAGCACCAGGAACGCCGACTTGCCGCCCAACTCCAGAAAGACCTTCTTGATCGTGGCGGCGGCGTCGGCCATCACACTGCGGCCGGTGGCCGTCGACCCGGTGAACGTAATCATGTCCACCCGAGGGTCTTTGGCCAACAGCGCACCGACGCTGTGGTCGCTGGAGGTGACGATGTTGACCACCCCGGGCGGGAAGTCGGTGTGTTCGACGATGAGCTCGCCCAGCACCGCCGCACACCACGGCGTGTCCGGCGCAGGCTTCAGCACGACCGTGTTGCCGGCGGCCAGCGCCGGCCCGAGCTTCGCCAGGTTGATCTGATGCGGGAAGTTCCACGGCGTGATGGCGCCGACGACGCCGACGGCTTCGCGGGCGATCGTGCGGCGGGTGGGGATCCCCAGTGGGGCAGCCTCGCCGAGATCGGAGTTCCACGAATAGGTCTCGGCGGTGTCGGCACTGAACGCCAAGTCGTCGATCGGTCCGTCGAGCTGGGCGCTCGCGGTCAGCATCCGCGGGGCGCCGACTTCCGCAATCGTCAGCTCCCGCAATTCCTCCAGGTGGTCGCGCATCGCGTCGCGCAGCTGCCGCACGCAGCGCACCCGCAGCTCGGTGTTGCGCGACCAGTCGGTGTCGTCGAAGGCGCGGCGCGCCGCCTCGATGGCGCGTCCCATGTCGTCGGCGGTGCCCTCGGCGGCCGTGCCCAGCACCTCTTCGGTGGCCGGGTTGATCGTCGGGAAGGTTCCCGCACTGCCCGGCGACAGCTTTCCGTCGATGAGCAGAGCGCTCGCTCCGTCGGCCAGTAACGCCATCTTCCGCTCCCGCCTCACTGCGATGGACACTTGTCCGGAATAGTCCAGTCGAACCATAGCCGCCTGGCCGTCGGCGGAGCAAGTGACCCACATTTTTCCTGCGGGCTTGCCTGCCCTCGTCGACTTCCGTTAGCCTGGACATGTGTCCAGTGATGCAGTGGCCGCGATCACGTCTGACGCCGATCGCCACGCCGGAGAGGCGCCGCGCAACCGCAGGCAGGAAGAGACTTTCCGCAAGGTGCTGGCCGCCGGCATCGAGGTCCTGCGAGAGAAGTCGTACGCGGACCTGACCGTGCGCGCGGTGGCCGCCCGCGCCAAGGTGGCGCCGGCGACGGCCTACACCTACTTCTCGTCGAAGAACCACCTGATCGCCGAGGTCTATCTGGACCTGGTCCGCCAGGTGCCTTACTTCACCGACGTCAACGACCCGATGCCGGTCCGGGTGGACAAGGCGCTGCGGCACCTGGCGCTGGTGGTCGCCGACGAACCGGAAGTCGCCGCGGCCTGCACGACGGCGTTGCTCGGCGGCGGCGCCGACGCGGCGGTCCGCAAAGTGCGTGACCGGATCGGCGCGGAGATCCATCGCCGCGTCACGTCCGCGATCGGGCCCGACGCCGACCCGCGCACGGTGGCGGCCCTCGAGATGACGTTCTTCGGGGCGCTGGTCCAGGCCGGCAGCGGCGCGTTCAGTTACCACCAGATCGCCGACCGGCTGGGCTACGTGGTGGGGCTAATACTGGGAGAAGGCAACTAATGGCTGTAGAGACACCCGAATTGGTGCTCGACCCTTACGATTACGACTTTCACGAGGACCCGTACCCGTACTACCGGCGGCTGCGCGACGAGGCTCCGCTGTACCGCAACGACGAGCTGAAGTTCTGGGCCTTGTCGCGCCATCACGATGTGCTGCAGGGCTTCCGCAACAGCACCGCGCTGTCCAATGCCTACGGCGTATCGCTGGATCCGGTGTCGCGCACCCCCGACGCACACAAGGTGATGTCGTTTCTCGCGATGGACGACCCCGGACATCTGCGGCTCCGCACGCTCGTCTCCAAGGGCTTTACGCCGCGGCGGATCCGCGAACTCGAGCCGCGGGTACGCGACCTGGCCGTCGCACACTTGGACTCTGCCCTGCAGTCCGAAAGTTTCGATTTCATCGCCGAATTCGCCGGCAAGCTGCCGATGGACGTCATCTCCGAGCTGATGGGCGTGCCCGAACCCGACCGGGCCCATATCCGGGAACTGGCCGACGGCGTCATGCACCGCGAAGACGGGCTGGCCGACGTTCCGGAGTCGGCGATCCAAGCCTCCGCCGAGTTGATGGTGTACTACGCCGACATGGTCGCCCAGCGCCGCAAAAAGCCCAGCGATGACCTGACGTCGGCGCTGCTGGAGGCCGAGATCGACGGTGACCGCCTCACCGACGAGGAAATCATGGCGTTCCTGTTCCTGATGGTGGTCGCCGGCAACGAGACCACCACCAAACTGCTTGCCAACGCCGCATATTGGGGCTTCAAGAATCCCGACCAGCTGGCGACCGTGTACGCCGATCACTCGAGGGTCCCGCTGTGGGTGGAGGAGACGCTGCGTTACGACACGTCGAGCCAGATCCTGGCCCGCTCTGTCGCGCAAGAATTCACGCTGTATGACACCACGCTCCCCGAAGGCGATGTGCTGCTGCTGCTTCCGGGCTCGGCCAACCGCGACGACCGGGTGTTCGACAACCCCGACGAGTACCGCATCGGCCGTGACATCGGCTCGAAGCTGGTCAGTTTCGGCAGCGGCGCACACTTCTGCCTGGGCGCGCACCTGGCCCGGATGGAGGCGCGAGTAGCACTGAGCGAACTGTTGACACGAACCCGCGGCTACCAGGTCGACGAGGACAACGTCGTCCGCGTCCACTCCAGCAATGTCCGCGGATTCGCCCACCTGCCGATCACCGTGGAGACCGTGTAAATGCCTCGCTTCGAACCACATCCGGCCCGTCGTCCCGCGATCGTCGCCGGGGCGTCGTCGGGCATCGGCGCCGCAACCGCGGTCGAACTCGCCGGTCGCGGCTTCCCGGTCGCCCTCGGTGCGCGCCGCGTCGAGAAATGCCAAGAGTTGGTCGACAAGATCAAAGCCGACGGCGGCGAAGCCGTCGCGCTGCACCTCGACATCACCGAACCCGAGTCGGTCAAATCATTTGTGCACCAAGCGACCGAGCAACTCGGCGACATCGAACTGCTGATCACCGGCGCCGGCGACACGTTCTTCGGTCGCCTGCACGAAATCAGCACCGACGTCTTCGAATCCCAGGTGCAGATCCATCTCATCGGCGCCAACCGGTTGGCCACCGCGGTGCTGCCCGGAATGCTGGAACGCCAACGCGGCGACCTGATCTTCGTCGGGTCCGACGTCGCGCTGCGCCAGCGCCCGCACATGGGCGCCTACGGCGCGGCCAAGGCGGCGCTGACGGCGATGGTCACCAATCTGCAAATGGAACTCGAGGGCACCGGTGTGCGGGCTTCGATCGTGCACCCGGGCCCGACCAAGACCGGCATGGGCTGGAGCCTGCCGCCGGAGTCCATCGGCCCGATGCTCGAAGACTGGGCTAAGTGGGGGCAGGCCCGCCACGACTACTTCCTGCGCGCGTCCGACCTCGCCCGGGCAATCGCCTTCGTCGCCGAGACCCCGCGCGGCGGGTTCATCACGTCGATGGAGATCCAACCCGAGGCACCGCTGGCCAACGCGCCCGCCGAACGCAAGCAACTGAAGTATCCGGAGGAATCGTGACAAGCCAAGAGCTCAAAGAAGTTCCACGCGTCTCCGGCGGGGAGGAGGAACACGGCCACCTCGAGGAGTTCCGCACCGACCCGATCGGGCTGATGCGACGGGTCCGCGACGAATGCGGCGACGTCGGCTGGTTCCAGCTCGCCGGCAAGCAAGTCGTATTGCTGTCCGGCGCGCAAGCCAACGAGTTCTTCTTCCGCTCCAGCGACGACGACCTCGACCAGGCCGAGGCCTACCCGTTCATGACGCCGATCTTCGGCAAGGGTGTGGTGTTCGACGCCAGCCCGGAGCGGCGCAAGGAGATGCTGCACAACTCCGCGCTGCGCGGCGAGCACATGAAAAGCCACGCCGTCACGATCGAACGCGAAGTGCGCCGAATGATCGAGAACTGGGGCGAGACAGGCGAAATCGACCTGCTGGACTTCTTCGCCGAGCTGACCATCTACACCTCGACCGCGTGTCTGATCGGCCCGAAATTCCGCGAGCAGCTCGACCACCGGTTCGCCCAGCTCTACCACGAGCTCGAGCGCGGCACCGACCCGTTGTGCTATGTCGATCCCTACCTGCCGATCGAAAGCTTCCGTCGCCGCGACGAGGCCCGAAAAGGGTTGGTGGCGTTGGTCCAGGAGATCATGAACCAGCGCATCGCCAACCCGCCGGCCGACAAGAGCGACCGCGACATGCTCGACGTGCTGGTGTCGATCAAGGACGAGGACGGCAACGCGCGGTTCTCGGCCGACGAGGTCACCGGCATGTTCATCTCGCTGATGTTCGCCGGCCACCACACCAGCTCCGGCACCGCGTCGTGGACGCTGATCGAGCTGATGCGCCACCCCGACGTCTATGCCGGGGTGATCGAGGAGCTCGCAGAGCTCTACGCCGACGGCCAGTCGGTGAGTTTCCATGCGCTGCGCCAGATTCCGCGGCTGGAGAACGTACTGAAGGAGACGCTGCGGCTGCATCCGCCGCTGATCATCCTGATGCGGGTGGCCAAGGGCGAATTCGAAGTATGCGGTTACCCGATTCACGAAGGCGACTTCGTCGCCGCCTCACCGGCGATTTCCAACCGCATCCCGGAGGACTTCCCCGACCCGGACAACTTCGTGCCGGAGCGCTACGAAGAGCCGCGGCAAGAAGACCTGGTCAACCGGTGGACCTGGATCCCGTTCGGTGCGGGCCGGCACCGCTGCGTGGGAGCGGCGTTCGCCACCATGCAGATCAAGGCGATCTTCTCGGTGTTGTTGCGCGAGTACGAATTCGAGATGACCCAGCCGTCGGAGAGCTACCGCAACGACCATTCCAAGATGGTGGTGCAGCTGGCTCAGCCGGCCAAGGTGCGCTACCGCCGCAGGAGCTGAGATGGGTTACAAGGTGAAAGCGGACCTGGATCTGTGCCAGGGGCACGCGATGTGCGAGCTGGAGGCGCCCGACTACTTCCGCGTGCCTAAACGCGGCCAGGTCGAAATCCTCGACGACGAGCCGCCCGAAGAGGCCCGCAAAGAAATCGAGCAAGCCGTGTGGGCCTGTCCCACCCAGGCTCTGTCCATCGAAGAGAAAGAAGACTGACAATGGCCGAATCGTCTAGGTTCACCCGCTCCGAACTCGACGACTGGGTGCAGCGCTGGCTTCAGGCCAACAAGGACTGCGAAAAGGCGGGCAACTGGAAGCCGTTGGCCGACTTCTACGCCCCCGACGCCACCTACGGCTGGAACATCGGCCCCAAGGAAGACGTGATGTGCGTGGGGGTCGACGAGATCCGCGACATCGCGCTCGGCCTGGAGATGGAAGGCCTGGAGAACTGGCAGTACCCGTACCAGAAGGTCATCATCGACGACCGGCAAGGCGAGATCGTCGGCTTCTGGAAACAGGTCGTTGTCGACGGCGACGGCGGGCAACAGGAGATCTACGGCATCGGCGGCAGTTGGTTTCGGCTGAACGCCGACAAGCTCATCGAATGGCAGCGTGACTTCTTCGACTTCGGCCACGTCCAAACCCTGTACATGGATCTGATGAAGGCCGGCAAGCTTTCGGCGGGCATGCAAAAGCGAATCGAACGCAGCCTCGCCGGCGAGAAGCTACCGGGCTACTACCCGCTAGGTAAGGCCCCCGTTCCGCTGTGGTGACCCACGTCACTACGCTGTCGCACAGGTCCCCCACCAACTAGTTGAAAGCAGGTTCGCGGTGAAAACAAAGGGCGCGCTGCTCTGGGAGTTCAACCAGCCGTGGTCGGTCGAGGAGATCGAGATCGGTGACCCGCGCAAGGACGAGGTCAAGATCCAGATGGAAGCTGCCGGGATGTGCCACTCCGACCACCACCTGGTGACCGGCGGCATCCCCATGGCGGGTTTCCCGGTGCTCGGCGGTCACGAGGGCGCGGGCATCGTCACCGAGGTCGGCCCCGGTGTCGAAGACATCGCCGTGGGCGATCACGTCGTGCTGTCGTTCATCCCGTCGTGCGGCAAGTGTCAGACGTGTCAGGCCGGAATGCGCAATCTGTGCGACTTGGGCGCAGGGCTGCTCAACGGCGCGTCGGTGACCGACGGCAGCTTCCGCATTCAGGCTCGCGGCCAAGACGTCTACCCGATGACCCTGCTGGGTACGTTCTCGCCGTACATGGTGGTGCACAAGAGTTCGGTGGTGAAGATCGATCCGTCGGTGCCGTTCGAGGTGGCCGCCCTGGTGGGTTGCGGCGTCACCACCGGTTACGGTTCGGCCACGCGGACCGCCGACATCCGCCCCGGCGACGACGTGGCCATCGTCGGCATCGGCGGTGTCGGCATGGCCGCTCTGCAGGGAGCAGTCAACGCCGGCGCCCGCTACATCTTCGCGATCGACCCGGTGGAGTGGAAGCGTGACCAGGCGCTGAAATTCGGTGCCACGCATGTCTATCCAGACATCAACGCGGCATTGGCGGGCATCATGGAGATCACCTACGGCCTGATGGCCAAGAAGGTGATCGTCACCGTCGGCGAACTGCACGGCGCCGACGTCGAGAACTACATGATCATGACCGCGAAGGGCGGCACCTGCGTGCTGACCGCCATCGGCAGCCTGATCGACAACCAGGTGACACTGAACCTGGCGATGCTGACCCTGATGCAAAAGAACCTGCAGGGCACCATCTTCGGCGGCGGCAACCCGCAGTACGACATCCCGCAGCTGCTGGCGATGTACAAGGCGGGCAAGCTCAACCTCGACGACATGATCACCCGCCAGTACAAGCTGGAGCAGATCAACGACGGGTACCAGGACATGCTGGACGGCAAGAATATTCGCGGCGTCATCCGCTACACCGACGACGACCGCTGATCCTTTTCTCGCCGAGCGGCCAGTTATGACACGGATTTTCGCAGTAAGCGTGCAATAAGTGGCCGCTCGGCAGGAGAGGTTCGCACACCTCCTACAACCCGGGCGCATCGGCGCCATGACTGTGCGCAACCGGCTGGTGATGTCGCCGATGGAAACGATGTACGGCACACCCGAGGGACTGCCGTCGCAGCGCACCTGCGACTACTTCGCCGCCCGCGCCCAGGGTGGAGTCGGGCTGATCACGGTGGGCGCCACCGGCGTTGACCACCGGCACCCCGAAACTCCCGGCGGGCTGCATCTCGGCACCGACGCCGCCGTCGACGCACACCGCAAGCTGGTGGACGCGGTCCATGAGCACGGCGCCAAGATCCAGCCGCAGATCGTGCACGCCGGGCCCGACGGCTTGGGACCGGAGATGCACGGCGTGACGTCGCTGGGCCCGTCGGTGATCCCGTCGTATCTGACCGGGCGGCCGTCGGCGGAGATCACCACCGAGCAGCTCACCGAGGTGCTCGACCTGTTCAAGGCCGCGGTGCGACGGGCCGCCGAGGCCAGCTACGACGGCATCGAGCTGCATGCCGCGCATGGCTACATGTTGCTCGGCTCTTTCCTTGCGCCACAACGTAACCGGCGCACCGACAACTATGGCGGCTCGACGCGCAGGCGCCTGCGGATCGTGCTGGAGACGCTCGCTGCGATCCGCTCCGAGATCGGCGACGCGCTGCCGATCACCCTGCGAATTTCCGGGTACGAGCGAGTGGCGGGCGGCCGCCCGATCTACGAAACCGCCCAGGTCGCACCGGAACTGGTTAAGGCCGGAGTGGACGCCTTCCACGTCAGCGGCGGAGTGATCGACCGACTGGTCACCCAGATGGTCAACGGCGCCGACGACGGCGACGCTCTCAACGTGGGCGCTGCGGCCGCGGTCAAAGAAGTGGTCGACGTGCCGGTGATCGCCGTCGGGCGCATCCACGATCCGGCGCGGGCGGAACAAATCCTGGCCGACGGGCGGGCCGATTTCATCGCGATGGGCCGCCCGCTGCTCGCCGACGCCGAACTGCCACGCAAGCTGCAAACAGGCCAGGCGAACCGCATCCGCAAGTGCATCTCGTGCGAAAACTGCATCGACGCAATGGAACAGCGGTTTTCGGTCGACTGCGCGGTCAACCCGCGCACCGGCAAGGAGCGCGAGCTCACGTCGAGCCACACCAAGCGGCCCAAAAAGGTGGTGGTGATCGGCGGCGGGCCGGCCGGCCTGGAAGCCGCCCGTGTCGCCTCCGAACGCGGGCATCGAGTGACGTTGTTCGAACGGCACGGTCAACTCGGCGGGGCGCTGCTCTGGGCGGCGGTGCTGCACCCGGAGAATGAACCTTTCCTGCGGTATCTGCGCGACGAAGTTGCCCAGAGCCACGCGAAGGTCGTGTTGAATCATGCTGTATCGGTCCAGGATGTCGTGAGCTTGTCGCCGGAGAGCGTCATCGTGGCAACCGGCGGGCAGGTCGTCGTCCCGCAGATTCCCGGTGCCGATCTTCCTCATGTGCGGACCGGGCCGGCGCTGCGCGAGCTGTTCGCCGGGCGCAGGCAGCGGCTGGTTCACCCGACGCTGATGCGTAAAGCGACCCGCGCGTGGATGCCGGTCGGCCGGCGCGTCGCCGTGATCGGCGGCGATCTGGTCGCGCTGGAGCTGGCGGAGTTTCTGGCGGCCCGCGGCCGCTTGGTGTCAATTTTTGAGTCGGGCAAGGCGATTGCCCCGGAAGTGGGCCTCAAGCGCAGAACTGAGCACATGGACCGTCTGGACCGCCTTGGGGTGACAGTTCACGTCGGGGCCGACGTCGAGCAGATCACCGGCGACGCTGTGGTATTCACTCCCGCGAGCGGGACGACGCGCCGCCTGCCGGCCGACACCGTCGTCGTCGCCGGCACGCCGCAACCCGACACCACGTTGTTCGACGCACTGGTAACCGCCTTGCCAGACAGCGAAGTACACGCCGCCGGCGACTGCACCGGGCTGGGACTGATCCGTAAAGCCACCGAAGACGGCGCCCGCGCCGCCTGCGCCATCTAACGAAAGGAACAGCAATGTCGCAAGAAACCGTTCAGCAATCCCCCGCGTTGGCCGCGTCGCAGGCGTCGTGGCGATGCGTGCAGGCCCACGATCGGGAGGGCTGGCTGGCGCTGATGGCAGACGACGTCGTGATCGAGGACCCGATCGGCAAGGCCGTCACCAACCCCGATGGCACCGGTGTGCGGGGCAAGGACGGCGTCGCGGAGTTCTACGACACCAACATCGCCGCCAACCAGCTGACCATCACCTGCGAGGAGACGTTTCCGTCCAGCTCCCCCAACGAAATTGCGCATATCCTGGTGCTGGACAGCAAGTTCGACAACGGCATCACCAGCAGTGTGCGCGGCGTGTTCACCTACCGGGTGAACGATGCCGGCCTGATCGCCAATATGCGCGGCTACTGGAACCTCGACATGATGACTTTCGGCAACGCCGAGTGACCCCGCTGTTAGCCGGCCGCGGCGCCGTCGTGGTCGGCGGGTCGCGCGGGATCGGCGCGGCAGTGGCTGCGTCACTGGCACAGCACGGCGCGGGCGTGGTGGTCAACGGCCGCAACACCGAGGCGGCGTGCAAAGCCGCCGCAGCCATCACCGCTGACGGTGGCCGCGCGGTGGCGCACCCGGGGTCACCGGCGGACCAACCTGTCGCGGAAGCGTTGGTACAGCGGTGCATTGACGAATTCGGCGCCATCGACATCCTGGTGAACTGTGCGGGCATCGCCGAGCCGGCGGGTTCGTCGATCCTCGACGTCACCCCTGCGCAGTTTCGCGAACTGCTCGACGCGCACCTGGGCACGGTGTTCGCCACCTGCCGGGCGGCCGCGCCGAAGATGGTCGCGCAGGGCGGCGGCAGCATCGTCAACACCAGCTCGTCGGCGTTTCTCGGCGACTACGGCGGCACCGGCTATCCAGCGGGCAAGGGCGGCGTCAACAGTCTGACGCTGGCGATCGCCGCAGAACTCAAGGAACACGACGTGCGGGCCAACGTGGTGTGCCCCGGCGCAAGGACCCGGCTGTCCACCGGGCCGGACTACGAAGCCCACATCAAGGACCTGCACCGGCGGGGCCTGCTGGACGAGGTCAGCATGCACGGATCGCTGGACGTCGCGCCACCGGAATACGTGGCGCCGCTGTACGCCTACCTGGCCAGCGACCTGGCCGCACAGGTGACCGGTGAAATCTTCGTCGCCTCAGGCGGTTTCGTGGGCCGTTACCCGCGGCCAGCGCCAACCATGATTGCGTACCGGGACCACCACCGCTCGCCGCCGTGGACGGTGGAGGAGTTGCACGACTTGCTTCGGGGCTAGCGATTCTCCAGGATCAGCCTGATCCGGTCGGCTTCGACAGGTAGCCGGCGCACCAACGCATTCCAGATGATTTCGTAGTCAACCTGGTCGTATTGGCGGGCCACTATAGTGCGCGTTGCTTTCATGCTTCGCCAGGCCACATCCGGGTGCGCGGCGACGAACCCGTCAGGCAGGCGGGCAACCGCCTCACCGATCTTGTGCAAGATAGCCTCGGCAGCCAACCGTACGGCCTCGTCGGAGTCGTAGACGCTCTTCCCACGCGCAACAAGCCGAGCTGCGGTGTCCGTGAACCGGATGAGTTCCTCGAGTGTCGCGATCGTGCGATCGCGTTGCGGCTCAGTGGATTCGGTCACAGGGGCCGCGCCTCGGCGGTAATCGCGTTTGACCCCGCACGAAGTCCACGATCGGACACCACGTCGACGTGCAGTCCGGTTAGATCTTCCAACGCGGCTGTCAGGTCGGCGAGATCAAAGAGGTCGGCATCGGGTGAAAACCGCACAACCAAGTCGATGTCGCTTCCGGATACATCGTCGCCGCGCGCCGCAGAGCCGAACACCCGCACGTGACTTGCCTTGTGCCGCCGGGCCAGAGCAAGGATGTCATGGCGGTGTTTGGCGAGCAGCACAGACGGCCGGGGCTTGGCGGCATTACGCAGGCGCGTCAGCATCGCCGCAGACGGAGTGCGCTGCCCAGTTTCGTATGCCGCGATGTTGGGTTGCGCGACACCGGATCGTGCCGCCAACTCATCCTGGGTCAACCCCGCCGCGAGCCGAAGTTCGCGCACATCGTTCACGCCGCGATCATATCACTTGATATGCCCGCTGGGCTTGCGCGTCCGCGACGTAATTACCTACGCCTCATATGCTGTGACGCATGGCCACTGTCTTCACCAAGATCATCAACGGCGAAATCCCCGGGCGGTTCGTGTACGAGGACGACGAGATCGTCGCGTTTTTGACCATCGAGCCGATGACTCAGGGCCACACGCTGGTGGTGCCGCGCGCCGAGATCGACAACTGGCAAGACGTCGACCAGGAAACGTTCGGCCGGGTCATGGCGGTGGCGCAGCTGATCGGCAAGGCGGTGTGCCGGGCCTTCAACACCAAGCGGTCCGGCGTCATCATCGCCGGGCTGGAGGTGCCGCACCTGCACGTGCACGTCTTCCCCACCCGCAGCCTCAGTGACTTCGGCTTCGCCAACGTCGACCGCAACCCGTCGCCGGCGTCGCTCGACGAGGCGCAGGCCAAGATCAAGGCGGCGCTCGCCGAGCTGACCTGATCAGTGCGTCGTCTTGAATTGATCGGGAAAGGTGGCGTGGGCGGATTTCGCCCATTGGTCCATCGTCTCGATGTTGATGCCGAAGGTCGACTTGTACGAGGCGGCCAGCAGAAGCAGCGCGATCGCGTACACAGCCGCCATCGTCCATGCCAGCCACTGCCAATCCTGGTAGACGACGATGGGCACCACCAGACTTGACACCGTGAGGGCCACCACGATCGTCAGGATTCCACCGTACGTGATGATGCTCGCTGCAGCCATCCCAAATCGCCGCTCTTTCAACAAGATTGGGATCTCGTTGACCAGTCATCCGCTCGTGTGCCCGATCCAGAGCCGGGTTGGGTTTGTGATGCTGGGGATCTGGTCCAAGAGCCGCTGCTCCAGTATGTAGATGGCCTGATTGTGCGCCCACACCCGACTGTTCAGCTGCGAATGCCACGCGATGACCAGCAATGCAGGTATCGGGATCATCGGAATCAGGTAGTGCGGGATGGTATCGGGCCTCGTCGCCCAGGCCGCGCCAATTACCGTGGCGTAGGCCACCAGGACGCTCACCAACGTCAGCGCGTGGCCGAGAATGTTTTGCACGTCGGTTCGCTCGGCCGCATACAACGCGGCGAGCGCGGCCGTGGAGTCGCGGGCCGAACCGTCGTCGTTCACCATGGCCATTGCGTGACTGTATCTCCGCGAACCGGCTGAATTGCCCGGCTCAGCCGACATGCGCGGGCACGTCGGCCACCCGCGGCAGGCTGACCCGGAAGCGGCAACCCTCGCCCGGCGCGGTGGTCACCGACACGGTGCCGCCGTGCGCATGCACCAGCGAGTCGACGATCGACAGGCCGAGCCCGGTTCCGCCGCTGGCCCTCGTTCGCGACGAGTCGGTGCGGTAGAACCGTTCGAAGATGCGGGCCGCATCCTCCTGGCTCATGCCGGGACCCCGGTCGGCGACCTCCAGCACGGCGTTGTCGCCGTCGGTGCCGACCCGCACGGTGATGTCGGCGCTTTCCGGGGTGTGCTGCAGCGCATTGGCCATTAGGTTGCTCAGCACCTGACGCAACCGGGCCTCGTCGCCGAGAACCTCCGGCGTGCCCGGGCCGTCGAGGATGTCCATCGCGATGTGGCGTCCGGGGGCGATCGCCTGCGCGTCGTGCACCGCGTCGCTGGCCAGCGCCAACAGGTCAACCCGGTGCTGCTCCAGAGGTCGTTGCGCGTCGAGGCGGGCCAGTAGCAGCAAGTCGTCGACCAGCAGGCCTATCCGGCGCGATTCGCTTTCGATCCGCGACATCAGTATCTCCACGTCGCTGGCCGCGCCCTGGCGATACAGCTCGGCGAAGCCGCGGATTGTGGTCAGCGGTGTCCGCAACTCGTGGCTGGCGTCGGTGATGAACCGCCGCATCCGCTCCTCCGACGTCCGCGCCTGCTCCGCCGAGGACTCCGACGACGCCACCGCTTGCTGCAGCCGCGCCAGCATTCCATTGAGCGCCAACGAAAGTCGGCCCACTTCCGTGCGCGGATCGCGTTCGGGTATGCGGCGATTCAGCTCCCCGCCTGCAATGGCCGCGGCAATTTGTTCCACTTCGATCAGCGGCCGAAGGCTTCGGTGCACCACCGCATAGCCGGCGATACCGATCACCAGCAACACCGCCGCGCCGATGCCGACCTGCAGCCACACCAGCGCGCGCACCGTGTGCTGCACGTCGGAGAGGTCATAGGCGACGGTGATCAGCCGGCCGAGCGGGCCGCGCACCGACACCGCCCGCCACTGGACACCGGACCCGTCGACCGATCCGACCGTGGTGGGCTCGGGGCCCACGTCGTTGTTGTCGGGGATTGCCGGCTCGGCGTTGCGATCGTTGACGATGGTCCACGTGCGTCCATCCCGGCCGATGCTGCGCACGTAGAAGTTAGTCGGCGGGCGCGAGGCGTTGGGCCTCTCATTGGGGTGCGGCGACCGCGGCGCCTGAGCCCAGCCGCGCGACGCGTCTTCCAGGTTCTGATCGACCCGGTTGATCAGGCTGTGTCGCAGGATCGAGGTGACCGCGATCCCCGACACCGCCAACCCGCACGCCACCAGCAACAGCGTCGCGGCGACGAGGCCCACCCGCAGCGGCACTGCTACCCGGCGGTGTCTAGCCATCGCTCATCGCGGCTCTCGCAGCACGTATCCCACTCCGCGCAGCGTGTGCAGCAGCCGCTTTTCCCCGGTGTCGATCTTGCGCCGCAGGTACGACACATAGGACTCGACGACGTTGACGTCGCCGCCGAAATCGTAACGCCACACGTGGTCGAGGATTTTCGGCTTGCTCAGCACCGTGCCGGCGTTGATCACGAAGTAGCGCAGCAAGGTGAATTCGGTCGGCGAGAGCGACACCGGCTCGCCGGCCTTCCACACCTCGTGGGTGTCCTCGTCGAGTTCGATGTCGGCGAACGTCAGCCGGGAGTTGCGGTGCTCGGTGACGCCCTTGCCGGCGCGCCGCAGGATGACCCGCAGCCGTGCGACCACCTCTTCGAGGCTGAACGGTTTGGTCACGTAGTCATCGCCGCCGAGGGTCAGCCCGGCGATCTTGTCCTGCAGCGAATCCCGGGCGGTCAAGAACAGCGCGGGCGCATCGATGCCGTCGGCACGCAGCCGGCGCAACACCCCGAAGCCGTCCATTCCCGGCATCATCACGTCGAGAATTACCGCGTCGGGCTTGACTTCGCGCGCCAGATCCAAGGCGGCCGGACCGTTGGTCGCGGTGAAGACCTCGAAGCCCTGGAATTTGAGGCTGACCGAGAGCAGCTCGACGATGTTGTCCTCGTCGTCGACGACGAGGATCCGCGCCTCGGGGGTGTTTCCGTCTGTGGTTGCCGATGCCATGTGCTCATTCCCTCGCACTTGGTTGAACGTTACCTCCAGAGCACCTGTGGAGTTGCTGTGAATCCGATACCGGCTATGTCCGGCCTTAACCGTGGCGCCGCGTGCCTAGACTCGGAGCATGAACCTCGGCAAAAGCCTGGTGACCATGGCGACCGCGCCCATGCGGGTCGGGCTGGCGGCGGCCGACGCGGGACTCGGTGTTGCGACCGCGGCCCTCGGCTTGGCGCACCGAACGCTCGGTGAAGCGGGCACGCAAACCGGGCCGAACGCGGTTGCGCACATGTTCGGCATCGACGACGCGATCACCCGCGCCAACCGGCTGGCCAGGCTATTGGACGACGACGCCCCGCTGGGACGTGCGCTGGCACCCGACGGTCCGGTGGATCGGTTGCTGCGTCCGGGCGGGATCGTCGACCTGCTGACCGCGCCCGGCGGCCTGCTCGACAGGTTGACCGAGGAGGGCGGCGGGCTGGAGCGCGCGTTGAAGCCCGGCGGGCTGGTGGATCAGCTGGTCGCCGACGACGGGCTGATCGAACGGGTGCTCGCGGAGGACGGCCTGGCCAACCGGCTGCTCGCCGAGGGCGGCCTGATCGACAAGCTGACGGCGCGGCACGGCCCGCTCGATCAGCTCACCGACGTCGCCGACACCCTGGCCCGGCTGACACCCGGCATGGAGGCACTGGAGCCGGCCATCGCCACCCTGCAGGACGCCGTCGTCGCCCTGACCATGGTGGTCAACCCGCTGAGCAACATCGCCGAGCGCATTCCGATGCGGCGACGCACGCCACGTCGTTATCCGCCTCAGCCGATCCGATCCGAGCGCATCATCGAGCACGACGACTAACGCCTCCCCGGGTTCCCGCCGAATGTGAAGCTAGGTTCACTTTCGGCGACGAGCGTGTGGCCAGCTTCCCGTTCGCCGTTAAGCTAGCACCGGTTAGACCCGCCTCCTTAGCTCAGTGGTAGAGCAACGCTCTTGTAAAGCGTAGGTCGTCAGTTCAATCCTGACAGGGGGCTCAGCCCAATCACCCGGTCGTGTGCACGATCAGCACGTCGACCTTGGCCTTGCTGGCGACGCTGCCGGGGATGGAGAACACGCGCCCGATGATCGCTGAACGGGCGTCGAGTCCCACATTGCCGACCACCAGCAGATCGGCCTTAGCCGCCCCGGCAGCGTCAACCAGTGCCTCTACGGCGGCACCCTGAATCGGCCGCTCCTCGATGTTCTTCGCCCCGGCCGCCTTGGCGCGCTCGCGGGCATCGCGCAGGATCGAGTAGATCGGCGCGTTGCCGCGCACCTTGTAGGCCTCTTCCCCGAGGATGTCCGCCGCGCGCTTGTCGTCCTCGTGCGGGAGGTAACCGGTCGCGATGATCAGCTTGGCGTCCGACTCGGCGGCAATCCGCGCCGCACGCTCGACCGCCCGCAACGACGACTGCGAGCCGTCGGTACCGACCACCACGGTCTGATAGGACGTCATCTGCCCTCCCCGCCCCGTTGGCTAATCCCCACCGCAGACAGTAACGCCCCCATGCGGGCGGGCAGCACCATTCGGCGAAACGCACCTAGCGGGCCGGTGCCAGCATGGCCTTCCATCCGTCGTCTCCTGTTCTGGTCGAATTCTCGACCGCGTACTTGACACCGTCGGGCCCGGTCAGCTCACCGCTCTGGGGACTGTAGACAGCCGTGGGCGGCCAGCCGGGGATATAGACGCAAGGGTTCGGCTGCTGACCATTGCACTCCACAGTCCCTGTCCC
Source organism: Mycobacterium branderi (assembly GCF_010728725.1). NCBI lineage: Bacteria > Bacillati > Actinomycetota > Actinomycetes > Mycobacteriales > Mycobacteriaceae > Mycobacterium > Mycobacterium branderi. The sequence continues at coordinate 2,078,929 of NZ_AP022606.1, read as the reverse complement.
CGGCCGCTGCAGCGGATCGCTGACGGGAGGCGGCGTTCCCGTCACCTTGTCCGCCGGCGCGGGATTGAGGCCGTTGTTCACCGACGGAGCAGGTATGACCTGACCCGGGTTCACCGGTTGGTCGCAGCGCGCCCCCGGCGCGGGGCAATTGAGGATCTGGTTGGGATCGCCGTACCACGGGTTAGTCCCCAGTGGCACATATGGTTTGGGGTCACGGCACTCCCGCGGCGTCGCCGCGCGCTTGCCGGGGACGTCGACGCACGGAATGTTGCGCGCCCCGCGTACGACGTTGGCCGGAGTGTCCTGCGGGATCTTGCAATATGTTCCCGACGGCAGCGGCGCCGGGCTGGTGTCCGCCGGAGACCGCCACTGGGATGGCGGGAGAAAACCGGTCAGACACGGCGGAGGCTGGTTGATCGTCAGCGCGTTGTCGAGCGATGCGTAGCCCGGGAACGCCGTCGTCACCGTCTGCGCGGCCGAGGCGCCCTGCGGATAAGCCACCAGCAGTTGCTCGACGTTCTTGTGGTAGCGCTTGAGCATCTCGAGCACGATTTCGAAATTCGCCAGTGTCTGCGGCAGTGTGTCCCGCACGTCGTTGAACACCGCATTGACTTGATCCGCGGTGGCTGGGCCTTGGTTCAGGATGCTTTGCAGGTGCTGGTCGTTGTCGGCAGTCTGCGCGGCCAGCACGTCGAGGTTGTGCGACCAGCGTTCGATCGCACCGCTCGAATCGACTTGGCTGTCAAGGATTGGCGCGGAGTTTTCGATGATGTCGTCGATATCGGCGATGTTGGTCTTGAAGTCGCCGGCAATCGCCTGGGTCGCGTCGACCAGCCGTTGCAGCGCGGGCCCCAGCCCGCCCACGGCTTGCGCCGTCTCGTCGAGCAGCGTGGCGATCTTGTCCTTGGGCAGCACCGCCAGCCCACGATTGGCCGCGTCCAGTGCCGGCCCGATCTCGGTGGGCACACTGCCCTCGGTAATGGTCTGCCCCGGCGCGAAGTACTTGCCGGCGTTGCCCGGCGACACCAGGTCCAGATACTGCTCACCGACCGCCGACACCGAATGCACGTTCGCCGTGGCGTCGACCGGGACCTTGTACCGGCTGGCGATGCTCATCGTCGCCTGCACACCGGTCTCGGTCGGCGCGACGGCGATGACCTTGCCGATGGTCTCACCGCGGTAGGTCACGTTGGCCGTGGGATACAGACCGCCCGAGGCGGGCAGATCCGCCTTGAGCGTGTACTGACCGATTCCCACCACGCTGGGAATCCGCAGGTAGTACCCGCCCAGCACGACGGCCATGATCGCGGTCAGGATGCCGAACAGGATCAGCTGGCGCCTCTCGAAGCGGGTCAGCATTGCCGATCCGCCCTTTCGACCAGCGGCCCGCCGGGAGCGTCGTTCGGGTTGGACGTGTAACGGACGTCGGGGATCATCGTGTCGGGGTCGCGGCCCCACGACTGCTCGAGTGCTCGCAGCGCGCCGGAGAATCCGGTCCCGGTGAGCATTGCATTGTCGACTGCGCTGAGAGTCAGGTCGGCCGTCAGCGACAAGTTGAAGTAGTCGCCGCGGAACGACTTCGGCACCGAGTCGACGTCGAACGGCTGGGCGAGGATCAGTTTGAGCGCGCGGATCAAATACGGTGAGCCACGGCCGAGTTCGCGCAGCGGGCATTGCAGCGACAGCAGATCCCGGTGCAGGTTGTCCCGCGAGGGCGACAGATACTGGTCGGTGAGCTCGCTGAGCCGGCCCACCGAGTCGACCGCGTTGGTCAACAGGTTTTGTTTGTCGGCGAAATGCTTGACCAGCGGCGGGAATTCGGTGAGAACCCGATCCAGCACGTCCGAGCGGGAACCCACGTACGCCAGCAGCCGGTTGGTCGAGTCGATCGCGTGGGTGATGTCTTCTCGTTGCTCGTTGAGCCGGGCCGTGAACGTGTCCAGCTTGCCGAGGAACGCGCGGATCTGCTCCGCGCGCCCGTTGACTATGTTGTAGACCTCGTCCTGCAGCACTTCGAGATTCGGGATGTGGCCGCCGCGCAAAATGATCGCGATACTGGCCAGCGTCTGTTCGGTCGTGGGGTACGCCGACGAGTTCTTCAGCGGGATGGTGTCGCCGTCCTTCAGCAGCTCCGGCGACGGATTGGGCGGCGCGGCCAACTCCACATGCTGAGAGCCGAGGAGGCTGGTCTGCCCGATCTTGGCGGTGGCGTTCTTGGGGAGCTTGACGTTTTTGTTCAGGCCCAGCGTCAGCGTGGCGACCCAGTTCTTCAGCTTGATCGCGCGGACCGTGCCCACAAAGACGTCGGCCACCCGCACCCGGCTGTTGTCGTTCAGGGCCAGCGTGTCGGGCATCTGCACGTAGACGGTGTACGCGCCGGCTCCGGTGCCCGGCCCGCCCGGCATCGGAACATTCGCAATGCCATGCCAATTCGCGCACGAAGTCAGCGCGACGGCGGCCACCAACAGAGCTAACCCGCGCCTCATGATCCCGCCTCGGCGGGCAGCGGCGCCGCTTCAGGTGCGGGCGTCGGCGCGACCGGCCCCGGCATCACACCCGGTCCCGGCGGCGGCGGTGGCACCGGAACCTGCGGCGCTTGCAACCCGATAGGTGGCACCACAGGGTTCTCGTCGTAGGCGTTGGGCGGCCCCGGCGGGGTTTGTAACCCCGACGGCGGTGGCGGAGCGTCCGGTCCGCCCATCAGCTCAGCCAGCGATTCAGGGGTCAGCAGGCTCGCCGTGACCGGGCCCACCTGTGTGCCTTGCATCCCCGGCGCCACGACCCAGCCGGGCTGAGTGTTGCGGTGCGACAACGGCGTATCGGGCACCCAGATCCCGGGCACCGTGGTGTCCTTGTAACCGGGCGGCGGCTGCAGGCGCGGCTCGGAGTAGGCGACTTCCTTGGGCAGCGTCTCGGCGGTACTGAACAGATTGAGGCCGAACGGCAGGTAGTTGAATTTGATCGCATCCAGGATCGGCGCCAGATACTGCGCGCACAACTCGGCGGAGTCTTGGTAGCCGAGTCGGCTGCCGGCCTGAATCATGCTGCAAACGAACTGCATTGGGTTGGTGAAGTTCGGGATCGCCGGAATGGACATGACGGCGCCGTGCGACGGGTGGTAGATCCCGCCCAAGTTCGCTTGCAGCGTGGGCAGCACGTGCAGGCCGGTCTCCAGACCATTCAGCGGATCGGGCTGGACCAGTGTGGTGGTCAGGTTGGCGAGGTTGTCGACGTCGTGGGCCAGCACCTCGCGGTTCTTGGCCAAGAAGGGGCGCAATGTGGAGAGCAGGCCGTCGAACTGCTGTATCGCATTGCCCAGGTCGTGGTCGGACCCGGTCAGCCTGTCGGTGAACTGGGCCAGGTTGTTGTTCAACGCGACGAACTGGCGGTCGTCTTTGCGCAGGGCGTTGACGAACATCGCGAGACTGCGTGCCACCGCGAAGAAGTCGCCACGGCCTTCGTTCAGCGCAGTCAGCGATCGCGACAGGCTCTCCAGCGTGGTGTTGATCAGCTTGCCCTTGCCGGCCAACCCGTCGGCGGACGACTCGATGAGTTCCCCGAAGGGACCCTTGGGCTGCTCGGGCGTCGGCCCGAGCTTGTCGATGATGTTGGCGACGCTGTTGCGCAGTTGGTCCCATTCCGTCGGCACCGCGGTGCGCTCGATCGGGATCACCGCGTTGTCGGTCAGCACCGGACCGCCTTTGTAGGGGGGCTCCAACTGGATGCTGCGCGACGCCACCACGGTGGGGTTCACGATCACCGCGGACGCGTCGGCGGGCACTTTGTATTTGTTGCTGTAGTGGAAGGTCACCTTCATCTTGTCGCCGGCAGGCTCGATCTTGTCGACTGAGCCGACGCGAATCCCCATGATCTGGACCTTGTCCCCGGAATAGAGCGCATTGGCCTCCGGGAAGTACGCAATGACGGTGTTGTTGGTCAACTTGTGGTAGAGCTGCAGACCGGCGAAGCCGACAGCCAAAATCACCACGGCCACAAGCGATCCGGTGATTATCCGCGCGTTGCGGGTCCGGAAGATGTTGCTCAATTCTGGCTACCTCCCGTTATTCCGCTGCCGCCTGTTCCGCCCGGCGTGATGAATGGAGCCGGCAATTGCTCGCCCGGCCCCGGACGGGCGGGCGGCCCTGGCGGCAGCACCGGCGCGAACGTCGACGGCGGCGGGGTCGGCCCTGCCGGTTGCAGGTTCTCCGTGCGCGCCCCCGGTGGGGCGTTGACAGGCAACGGCACCGGTGTGCCGGGCACGTCCGGAGGTGGCTCACCCGGCCGCCCGGCGATCGGGATCCCCGGGCTCGGCGGCAGACCGTTCGGGTTCGGCGGCGACGTCGCGACGTCGATCGGCGCCGGGAAACTGCCGCCGAACGGTCCAGCGTCGACGCCCGCACAGGGCAGGGGGTTCCACGGCCGCGGCAGCGCGTCGGGCGGCGGGGTGTACGAGCATGCCGATCCTGGTGGGACGGCCGGCCCGGGGTGATCCGGCGTACCCTCGAGCACCGGCGGTGCGGGCGGCGGCGCGCCGTTGGGGAACCGTGTGCCGTTGGGGTCGGGGAACCGGAACGCGGGCAATCCCGCAGTCTCCCAGAAGTGTTCGGGATCGATCCCGCGCTTCTTGAACGCGGCGTCCACCCACGGCTGCAGGATCCAGTAGGGCAGCAGGTTGGCCAGCACGATCTTGAAGTACGGGCCCGACGCGACGGATTCGCCCAGCGATGCGGCGAATTGGCCGACGGTTTTGAGGCCTTCAGCGAGGTCGTTCTTGCGTGCCACCAGCACGTCGCTGAGGGTGCGCAGCTGCTCCAGCGCGGTGTTCAGGTTCGGGTTGTCGTTGATGAAGCCCTGCACCTGGCGCGAGAACGCCGAAATATTGGCCAGCAGCACGTCGATGGCCCGCCCTCGTTCGTTGAACGCGGCCAGCAGCGTCTTGGCGTTGACCAGCAACCGGTTGACCTGCTCGCTGCGGTCACCGAGCACATTGGCCACTTTGTTGGCCTGCGCGAGCAGATGTTTAACCTCTTCGTCGCGTTTGCCGATCGCGTCGGAAAGTTTGGCCAGACCATCGAGGGCGGGACTCAGGTGCGAGTAGGTCTGATCGATTGTCTGCGACAAGACGTTCAGCGATCGCTTGACGGTGTCGACGTCCCACCCGGCGGCGGCCTTGGTGACGTCGAAGACCGCGTCGTAGAGCTGGTACGGGGTGGTGCTTTGCCCCAACGGTAAAACGCTTCCGGGCCTCAATGTTTCGGCGCCGCGCGGTTCGATCTCGAGCACCTTCTTGCCCAGGATGGTGTCGGTCTTGATCGCCAGCCGGCTTTCGGTGCCGATTGTGTTGGTGCCGATCGAAAACTTGATCACGACGTGGTCGCCGTCGATGTTGAGCGCTTGCACTGTGCCGACGTCCACGCCGCTGATGCGCACCTTGTCGTTCTTGTTCAGTTGACCGGTGTTGGCGAACTGTCCGTAGTAGCTCGGGCTGGCGAACAGCATTGGCACGCTGGTGAAGCTTTGGCCCACAACGACTATGAGCATCAGCACGACCGCACCCGCGATACCGACGCGGAACCGGTTGAATTCGGTCAGTGTTCTCATTGCGGCGTGCACCTACCCGTGGGCTGCTGCCAGATCCTGACCGTGCGGACTGGGCCGCCGGGTTGCAGTCCGTTCCAATTGATCGTGACGTCGCAGACGTAGAAGTTGACCCAGTCTCCGTAGAGGCCGATGCTGCGCCCGATCAGGTTGAGTGCGATCGGCCAGTTGTGGATCAGATCGCTGAGCTGATCACTTTGGTCGATCAGGGGCTGCTGGAAAGTCTGCAGGTAGTCGATTTCTTTGTGGAGCAGGGCGCGGTTGTCGGCCAGCAGGTCTGCGACCGTCCCGGCGGCGTCGCTGATGTGGGCGGTGCCGGCGGCCAGCGGATCGGCGTGGTTGCGCAGTCCGGTGATCAGTCGCTCGAGGTTGTCGACGGTCTGGTCGAACTCCTTGCGGTGCTTGACGGTGGTGTCGAGCACGACGTTCAGGTTCTTGATCACCTCGCCGATCGCCTGATCTCGCTGCGCGATATGCGAAGTGGCTTGGGCGGTTTGGTCCAGGATGTTGTTGATGGTGCCGCCCTGACCCTGGAACACGGTGATGATGGCCGACGCGATGGTGTTGACCTTCTCCGGATCGAGGGCACGGAACAGCGGCTTGAAACCACCGATCAGAGCGTCGAGATCAAGCGCCGGCGACGTCCGAGACAGCGGGATGAACCCGCCCGCCGGCAACACCCGGTCCGCGCCCTCGCCCTCGCCACGTTTGAGCTCGACATAGCGGTCGCCGATCAGGTTCAGATAGCGGATTTGCGCTGTCGTGGACTGGTAGAGCGGCACCGCGCGGTCGACGTCGAAGTCCACCCGCACCCTCGTGCCCCGCTCGACCAGTCGCACCTTTTTGACCTTGCCGACCTCCACGCCGAAGGCGCGGACGAACTGGCCGTTGCGCAGCCCGCTGGCGTTGCTGAACTCCGCGGTGTAGCTGTTGGTGCGGTTGAACCGCATCTGACCGAAGACCACGACGATCGATACGGTGATCAGCAGCAGCACCAGCGAGACGATGCCGAGTTTGATTGCGTTGCCGGTAGTTTTCATGGGTTGATCGTGTTGTCCCCCACTTGGCGGCCCCAGACGTACTCGATTGCGTACGGCGAGCCGGTTTCGACGTGGTTGTATGGCGCAAGGCTGGCGCCGGTGTCCATCACCAGCCACGGCGCCGGCCACAGATCCCGTGTGATGGGCTGCCAGCAACCGGGGGCACCTCCTGGGCCGCCGCGAGCATTGACTCTCGGCAGATTGTCCGGGTAAACATAGGGATTCGGCGCTCCGCCGACCAGCCCGGCTAGCCCGAGGGCGCCCATCGTGGCTGCTGCGCCGAAGAGCCCGGGGAGAGTCAGGATGCCTCCCAGTCCCGACATCAGCTCGGTCATGGTTTTCAGCGCGTAGCCGTTGCCACCACCCGTCGTCTCGTAGGTCTTGGGTTCGGCGTCGTGGTAATTGCGGATCATGCAAAAGATCTCGGGGCTGTAGGTGTCGAGGAGTTCGGCGGTGGGCACCAGGTCGGCGATGCCTCGCTGCAGGTAGGGTCCGCCACGGGCGACAATGTCTTGGCCGGTGTTGCCCACGCCGGTTGCGGCCAGCAACGTTGCATCCAGGTCAGCTTCCTGGCGGTGAAGCGTGCGCGCCGTAGTCACCGCATGGTCGAGGGCGTCGAGCAGATCCGGTGCGGCGTTGGCGTAGGTGTCGCTGAGCGCTGCCAGCTGCTGAATGTCGTGACGCACCTGCGGCATTCGCGGATTGACGTCGTCGAGGATGGCGTTGGCGTTGACGATCGACTGGCCGAACCGCTCGCCCAGCCCGTTCAGCGCTTCCGCGGCCGCGGCCAATGTCAGGTTCACCTTGACCGGGTCCACCTTCTCGGTGATCGAGGTGAGCGTCTCGAACAACGTGTTGAACTCCGTCGTTACCGACCTGGCATCAATCACATGCTGTGGGCTTATGCGCTGTGGAACAGGATGTTTCGGTGATGTCAACGACACGTACTTGTTGCCGAACACCGTCGTCGCCCTGATATTGGCGGCCACATTGGCCGGAATCAGCCGGATGTACTTCGGATTCACATCCATGACGACCTCGGCGGCTGGCGTGCCGTCGCGCTGGACCTCTGAAATGTGTGCCACCCGGCCGATTTCCACCCCGTTATAGGTGACCTTCGACCCCGGATCCATCACCAAACCCGCCCGCGGAGCCACCATGGTCAGCGTGGTCTTAGGCGTGAGCAAGCCGCGAAACTGCAACCACACGAACGCTAAAACCATCGCAGCGACCAACAGGAAGACCACGGCCGCGGTCTTGTACGGAGGGATACGCGGCTTGTTGACCTTGCCGTGGACCAGCGTCGTCATCACGACTACACCGTGAGGTTGAAGTTCGGGTTCTTGCCGTAGACCGACATCGCGGTCAGCACGACCACGACGACGATCGTGATCAGCGACAGCCGCATCGACCGGCCGACCGCTTCGCCGACCCCGACCGGCCCGCCGCTGGCGGTGTAGCCGTAGTAACAGTGGGTGGTCATCACGACCAGCGCGACCAGGATCACCTCGGCGAACGACCACGCGACGTCGTTGGGGCGCAGGAAGGTATGGAAGTAGTGGTCGTATGTGCCGATGGATTGCCCGTAGAACAAGACCGTGGTCACCTGTGCGGACAGGAAGGCCAAGGTTATCGCCAACCCGTAGAGCGGGATGATGACGACGAAACCCGCCACCACCCGGGTGGATACCAGGTAGGCGACCGACCTGACGCTCATCACCTCCAGCGCGTCGATCTCCTCGCTGATGCGCATCGCGCCCAGCTCGGCGGTGGCGCCGGCGCCGACGGTGGCGGCCAGCGCCTGACCGGCGGCCACCGGCGCCACGAAGCGCACATTGACCATCGCGGCCAGAAATCCGGTGAATGCCTCGACACCGATGTTGCCCAGCGACGCGAAGCCCTGGATGGCGACCAGCGAACCGGCGGACAGGGTGATGAAGCCGACGATGGCGGCGGTTCCGCCGACCACAGCCATCGCGCCGGTGCCCATGCCCATCTGGGCGATCAGGCGCAGCAGCTCTCTGCGGTAGCGCTGCAGAGCGAAGGGGATCTGCCCCACTGCGGTCAGGGCGAACCAGACGATCTGCCCGAGCTCGGTCAGTTGGTGTGCCGGGACGCGCCGGTATCGGCGGAAGGTGGCGGCTGCCTGCGGGAAGCGGGCATGCGGTGCGACAGCCGTCGCCATGTCAGCGCCCAGTTCCGAAGCGGACGCCGATTGTCGTCAGCGCCGCGTTGACGGCGAACAGAGCGATGGAGCACAGCACCACGGTCTCGTTGACGGCCGTGCCCAGACCTTTGGACCCGCCGCGGACGACCAGCCCCCGGTAGCAGCCGACGAGGCCGGCGATCAGCCCGAACATCGCCGCTTTGACATTCGCGATCACCACTTCGGGCAGCCCGGTGAGCGCTGTCAGCGTCGAGAGGTACGCACCGCTCGAGACGTTCTGCAGGTACACGCTGAAGAGGTAGCCACCTCCGAGGCCGACGGCGACCACGAGGCCGTTGAGCAGGACCGCGACGACAATCGAGGCGACGACGCGCGGCACCACCAGCCGTTGGATCGGTTCGATGCCGAGCACTTCCATTGCGTCGATCTCTTCGCGGATGGTGCGGGCGCCGAGGTCGGCGCAGATAGCGGTGGCACCGGCACCGGCGACCACAAGGACCGTCACGATCGGGCCGAGCTGGGTGACCGCACCGATTGCGGCGCCGGCACCGGAAACGTCGGCAGCGCCGAACTCGGCCAGCAGCACGTTGAGCGTGAAGATGAGTAGCACGGTTTCCGGGATGGACACCGCGATAGTCGGCAACAGCGATACGCGCATGAGAAACCAGCCGTTCCAGATGAACTCGCGCCATTCGAACGGCCTCATCAAGGCTTTGCCGGTCAGCACGCACATCCGGAAGAACCCGCCTACGACTTCCGCTCCTGGCCGGATCCGGTTGAGTACGCGGCCGCCGACCATGTCCGCGGTAGTCATCGGCACCTCAAAAAACGTTGTGCCATATGGCCGTACGAGATCCCGGTATGTGCGCGATTGCCGCGAATTCGCTGACCCGCATTGCAGCGCAACGGTTCTTGATGCGCGCTGCGACGCGACACATCGTTGTCTTTGCAGTGGACGGTGTTGCCGCCCGCGCAGTGGATCCGTGTCGCCCTGGTGTGTGCCACACGGCAACTATCGCATTAGACCGTACGGACAGTCAATAATTTGCCTTTCACGGCGGTTCCTTGACCAACGACAGGGACGAGGTCGGTGGAGTATTTACCAGGTTTTTTGAGCAGAATCGTCGTGATGCAGGGCCGTGGACGGCTGGGCTTAGACGACTATACGTACGGTCATAATGCCGCTCGATGTCGGCGTCCGCAGATTACGGCTATCTATCGGCCAGGCCGCTGGGCGGCCAATCTGCCACACCGCTTACCGCAGCAAGGCATTCACGCACCACTGAGACAACCTCGGTGGATGGGCCGGCCCACTTGCTAAGCCCCAGACGGTCGAGCAGCAGGCCACCGAGGAAGACGTCGACGAAAGCTGCGCCGACTTGTTCGGCCGTCCGGGAACCGTCAGGGTCGAACCACACCCACATCCACTCCAGCGATCCCCACAGCTGTAATGCTGCTAGTTCGACGTCCACATCTCGGAACACACCGCTCGCGACGCCTTTGCGGATCTCGTCGATCGTCAACGCTTGCAGTTCCTGGCGCGACTTGCGTACCTGCTGCATCGCCGGGTCATCTGACAGCGAAACCACCTCGCGCTGGCTTGCCACCGTCGCGTTGCGGGCGAGCACCTGCAGCATGGTGGACGCATAAATGATCGCGGCAAGGCGTTCGTGCGGCGCGGCCAGACGGCTCCACACCATCCTTAGCACCTCGAGCTGACGGGCCAGACGGCTTTCTTCCAGTTCCCGCAGCATCTGCGCTTTTGTTCCGAAGTGATGGACGATAGTGCCTTTGGACATGCCGAGCTCGTCGGCGATGTCGCCGATATTTGTTCTGTCGTAACCACGTTCGGCGACGTAGCGGACAAACGCATCCAGGATCTCGCTGCGTCTGCCTGGTGATCTGGGCATCTCAACCCTTCGGAGCAAACTAACCGTACGAACGGTCTACCATACTCTCGCGGCGTGAGTAACCTCCCAGTCGGCCGCAAAGCCGCCGCCTCGCGGAGGTCGGCCAGGTCGCCGGATCCGTCAACACAGGGCTGAAAGCGCACGTCAGACGGCACTGCGGGTGGTGCGACGAGCTGGCTTCCGGCGTTACCGGCAAACCTGAGAGGTTAGTGGCGTCTAATCTCTGGCGCTGACCTGGTGACCGCGAGGTCAACAGGGGCGCAACGCCCTGCGGCCGCTGGGCCGATCCGGCGCAGTCACAACGTACATGTTGGCGCCAGGTGCCGACTTGATTTCGCCGGCGGCATACATCGTCATGAGTTCTCTGCCATCAGCGTCGACAACGCATACGTAGGTGTCGGTTTCAGCGTCGTATTCGAAGCTGTCCCAAGCCAATACGAAGGCCAAGCAATTGCCGTCGCGGTCTGCGACGACGAGCTTGTGCACACCCGATTCCCTGAGTAACTCGGCATCCTCTGCGCGCTGCTCGGACACCCGGCTGTCGTGGACCGGAACGGTGTTCAACATCTGCCAGACTCCCTTCACGGGGTTGCCCCCGGGATTCTCAGGTGGCGGTCCCACAGACCGGGGACCGTTGACCAGGCAGGCAACCGCATCGGCCTCGCGGCGCGGACGGGCTACTGCGTCGCCCGCTACCGCCGCCCAACTCATTCCCATCGCAACGGCATGCATCGTGCTGGTCTCACTTCACTGGCCGATCAGAAAAGTCTGCCAGTCAACGACCCGCATCGGTGCAAAGTCGCAGATTCCGCCGCAGGTCACGCGCCTTGTCTGGGCACTTTCCAGCCGGCTCCGGCATACTGGAGCGCCAAGTAGTAGACGTTGTCGCCGCAAGTTGCCATCGGGGGGCAGGCGCGGCGCTTCCCGACAGAGTCGAGATTGTGGTGAACCGATCCGGCGGCAGGCACCGCCGCGCGAAACCATGGCAGATCCGCCGGCGGCTGGCCCGCGGCGGCATGGCGCTGGCTGCGGTGCTGGCCGTGGCGGCGACCGGCGCGGGCTGGTGGATGGCGCACGGCATGCTGGGCGGCATCACCGTTTCCGAGGCGCTGCGCTCAGAGGACCCGCATTCTTCCGGCGGCGCGATGAACATCCTGCTGGTCGGCCTGGACTCCCGCAAAGACCAAAACGGCAACGAGCTGCCCTGGGCGGTCCTCAAGCACCTGCACGCCGGCGACTCCGAAGACGGCGGCTACAACACCAACACGCTGATCCTGGTGCACGTCGGCGCCGACGACAAAGTCGCCGCCTTCTCGATCCCCCGCGACGACTATGTGCCGTTCGGCGGCGTTCCGGGCTACAACCACATCAAGATCAAGGAAGCGTACGGGCTCACCAAGGCCTACACCGAGCAGAAGCTCATGGACAAAGGTGTGAGCAACCAGAAAGAACTCGAGACCAAAGGCCGCGAGGCAGGCCGAACAGCGACGCTGCGGGCGGTCCGGAACCTGACCGGCGTGCCGATCGACTACTTCGCTGAGGTCAACCTGGCTGGCTTCTACGACCTGACCGAAAGCCTGGGCGGCGTCCAGGTGTGCCTGAAACACGCTGTGTACGACTCATATTCGGGCGCTGACTTCCCTGCTGGCCGCCAAACTCTCGATGCCGAACAGGCACTGGCGTTCGTGCGGCAGCGCCACGGTCTGGAAAACGGCGATCTGGACCGCACTCACCGCCAACAGGCGTTCCTGTCGTCGGTCATGCACCAGCTGCAGGATTCGGGCACCTTCACCGACTTGACCAAGCTGAAGGGCCTGATGGCGGTGGCGCGCAAAGATGTTGTGCTGTCGTCGGGTTGGGACGAGAACCTGTTCCGCAGGATGGGCGCTCTCGCCGGTGCCGACGTCGAATACCGGACGTTGCCGGTCGTGCGTTACGACAACATCGACGGCCAGGACGTCAACATCGTCGACCCCAAGGCGATCAAGGCCGAAGTGGCGACGGCGTTTGGCACCAGCGCACCCGCCACCACGACCACCACGGCGCCGAACCCGTCCACCGTGGTCGACGTGGTCAATGCCAGTAGCACCTCCGGACTCGCCACCAAGGTGTCAAAGACGCTGACCCAGAAGGGTTATACCGCCGGCACCGTGCGCGACCGCGAGTACGGCGAGCCGAGCTCGACAACCATCGACTACGGTTCCGGCGCCAAAACCGATGCGCAGGCCATCGCGGCGCTTCTGGGCATCGACGCCGCCGAGCACAGCGACTCCGCGCTGAGCGCCGACCAGGTTCAAATCTTCGTCGGCGACGACTACTCCGTCCCGTCCCAGGACGAGACCACCACGGCGTCAACCGTGGCCGGGTCGTATCACGGCTCGCACACCACCACCAGCAGCACCGAGCCCACCCCCGACCGGGGCGCACCGATCGACGGCGGCGGCGTGCCCTGCGTCAACTAAGCGTCAGCGCGCCTGTCGAGCATGTCCAACACCGCGAGGTGGCTGAACAGCATGCTGGTGCCGATCGGGTTGCCGCCGCCCGGATAAGCGCAACCGCTCGGCGCGGCCATCGTGTTGCCGGCCGCATACAGCCCGCGCATGATCGTGCCGGAGGTGTCGAGCACGCGTGCCGCGGTGTCCGTACGCAGCCCGCCCTTGGTGCCGAGGTCCGAAAGGCCGAACGCGGCTGCGTGATACGGCGGCCGATCGATGGACACTAGCGGCGACTCACCGCCTGAGAAGGCCCGGTCGTAGGCCTCGTCGCCGCGGCCGAAATCTTCGTCCACACCGCCGGCGGCGAATCCGTTGAACCGCGCGACTGTTGCCGCCAGGTTCTGCGCCGGCACGCCGATCTTTGCGGCCAGCCCGTCGAGGGTGTCGGCGGTGTGCCACAGGCCGGCGGCGACGTACTTGTCCGGCTCGACCATCGACACGTTGGTCGCCTTGACCGGTGGCACCCGACCCTCCTTGTCGTCGTAGACCATCCAGTAGGGCAAGGTGATTGACCCGTTCGCCAGGTCGGCGATGACGGTGCGGCCAATCCGGTCGTAGGCCGCGGACTCGTTGACGAACCGGTTGCCGTCCTGGTTGACGAAGATGCCGCCGGTGAACCACAACGCGAACGCGGAGCGACCGTCGGGATGCGTCAGCCCCGGCGACCACCACGCCTGATCCATCAAGTCGGTGTCCGCGCCGACGGCGATAGCAGCCTGGTGGGCCTGGCCGAGATTCCCGCACGAGCCCATCGTGTCCCGAACAGCGCCGGGCACACCGTACTTGCGGCGCAGCTTCTCGTTGCCCTCGAAACCACCGGCGGCCAGCAACACACCGCGGTGCGCGCGGATCGCCCGGGGCTCCCCCGCGGTCTCGACGATCGCGCCCGTTACCGCACCGTTTTCGACCACCAGCTCGATCAGCGCGGTGTTCAATCGACGGGACGCGTTCGGATACTTCTCGGTGGCCTTGAGGAACCGGGCAATCAACGCACGACCGCCGATGAAGTAGTCGTCGGGTTGCGGCGCGCCGAGCCGGTCGGCGTCGAGCGGTCCACGCACCATCTCGCGCAGTTCCGGCGCCTGCAGCACCGGCAATGGCTTGGCGGCGATGTGTCGCCGGCCATCCAACCGTGCCTTCGGTGCTTTCCCGAAATAGTCGGGCCACGGCAACATTTCGAACTTCAGGCCGGAATCGTGCTCGAGGTACTCGATCAGCGGGGCGCCGCCGCGGACATAAGTTTCCTGCAACTCCCGCGGGGTGCGGTCGCCGACCACAGCGTGGTAGTACTCCAGCGCGTCCTCAAGGGTGTCGTCGACGCCGGCGCGCATCAGCACCGGGTTGCACGGAAACCACACCCCGCCGCCACCGGAGTACGCGGTCGTGCCGCCGAACTTATCGGTCGCCTCGATGAGGATGACATCGAGTCCCTCACGAGCCGCGGTGTACGCGCCCGTGACCCCGCCACCGCCCGACCCGGCGACCAGCACGTCGCATTCTTCGTCCCAGTTGACCATTACACGTAGCGCTCCCTGCCATAGCGCGCGAACTCGCCGTCGAGCGAACACTTTTCGTCGGCGCTCATCCGGTGATATACCGGCGCCCGGCGTCCGGCCCACCGATACACCGGCTCGCCGGTGTTCCACCGCTGGCGCTGCAGTTCACGCTTGAGTACCTTGCTGGAGCCGGTGACGGGCAGGCTTGTCGAGAGCCGCAGGAACCGCGGGATGCCCTTGGTGCTCAGTTCTTTTTGAGCCGACAGGTAAGCGGCGAACTCCGAGGTGTCGAACGCCTCCGGGTCGGTCACCTCGATCGCCGCCATCACTTGGTCGCCGGACCGTGGGTCCGGCACGGCATACGCCCCAGCCGAAACCACGCGCGGATGGCGGCGCAAAACGCGCTCGATCGCCAGTGCGGAGATGTTCTCGCCGTCGACCCGGATCCAGTCGCCCCGCCGGCCGGCGAAGTACAGGAATCCCGCCTCGTCGACATAGCCGAGGTCGCCGGTCCAGTACCAGCCGTTGCGAATCCGCTCGGCGTCGGCGTCGTCATCGCGGTAGTAGCCCTCGAAGCTCTGGACGCCGTATTTGTCGACGATCTCACCGACCGCCTCGTCGGGGTTGCGCACCCGCCCGAGCTCGTCGAAAACAGCTGGGGCACAATCGGTCAGCGTCTGCGGGTTGACCACTGCGACACCGGCATGCGCCGGGCGGCCCAGTGCGCTCGCAGGGGCGGCGGGGTCGCGCGCCACCACGGTCCCGCCACCCTCGCTGGAGCCGTAGCCCTCGAACAAGGCGGCACCGAAGCGCCGGCGGAACTCGGCCTGGTCCTCCGGCGACGCCTCGGTGCCGAATCCGCGCACCAAAGGATTGTCGGAATCGTCAGGTTGTTCCGGAGTGGCCATCAGATAGGCCAGCGCCTTGCCGACGTAGGTAAAGAACGTCGCACCAAAGTACCGCACGTCTGACAGGAATCGCGATGCCGAAAACGACGGTGTCAAGCATACCGTGGCGCCGTTCGCCAGCGCCGGGGCCCACAGCGCCATGATCGCGTTGCCGTGGAACAGCGGCATGCAGCAGTAGTCCACGTCGTCGCGACCATGGCCGAATTTGTCGGTGGCGGCGTAGGCAATTCGGGCCAGCCGGCCCTGGCTGCACTTGACCGCTTTGGACGCACCGGTCGTCCCCGAGGTGAACAGCAACAGCAACAGGGAATCCTCGCCCACTCCCGGGGCGACAGCGGGTTGGACGCGGTGGGCGTCGACGAGGCGGCCGTATCCCGGGTCGTCGACAAGAAGGAACCGGTCCGACCCCAGACCGAGGTCCAGATCGCGCAGCCGCTCCGCGTGTGCGGTGTCGGTGACGATCAATTGACAGTCCGCATGCCGTATTTCGGTCGCCAGCTCTGCCGCGCCCCGGGTGGGGTTGATGCCGACGACGACGGCCCCCACCAATGCCGCGCCGCCGAGCCAGAACACGAAATCCGGTATGTTATCCAGCAATACGCCGATGTGAAACGGCCCGTCGCGGCGCAGCGACCGTGCCACGGCACCCCGGGCGGCGGATTCGCGCACCACCGCATCCCAGGACCAGTCACGTTGCCGCGTGCGTAGCCCAAGGTGCTCGTCGCCGAGGCGATCGAGCAGCATCGTCGCGATGTCGGCCCGCATGTCAGGCAGAGGCTCGCATGAGGTCGATGTACTTCTGCGGCAGTTCTTCCCGCGTCAGTTTGGTTACGCTGATCACGCCGGGATTGTAAGAGTCCTCACCCTGGATCTTCCCGTCCTCGTCGACCGGCCACAACAACAGCTGACGGAACACCACCAGGTAATCTGCGTCGACGTCGTCGACCGGGATGCCGATGCGCTGCGCCTGCGCACCCGGGTAGATCTGCTTGAGGTAGCCCTCGGTCACCACGCAATGGTCGTCGACGACGAGTCGCTCCACCTCGAATTCGAGGATGTTCGTCCCGGAGGCCACGAAGTCCGCGTAGTAGGCCCGCACGACGTCGAACCCTTTCGGGCCGAAATCCCCGTCGGCGCCCCAAAAATGATAATCAGGCGATGGGCTCAGCGTCGCCATCAGTCGCTCCAGGTCCGGTACTGCTTCAGCCTTCATGTGCTCGATCACCGCGCGCAGCACGACGCGGTGACGTTCGTTGGTGGTGGCGGCGAGCCTCTTCTGCAGCGGCTCCCAGGTGCGATTCGGATCGATAACAGCCATCCGCACATCATCACGAATTCGGTGACGTCCAGTCATCCGCCGCCTGTCGGTCGAATGCCGTGAGTCATCCGACAACTGTCGGGCTGCGCTGAGGGCAGGCTCGAATCCGCAAGTTCGGCCGAGGACAGCGCAATACGGCGGACCATAAGCACCAATGTGGCCATGAAACGGTCCATCGGATCGTCGAGATCCCATCCCATCGTCGACTCCACATGCGCGAGCCGCGCTGCGACGGTGCTGTGATGCAGGTGCAGTTCGGCCGCGGTACGCCGCAGCGAACCGAACACGCAGAACGCTTCGACGGTGCTCACGTCGAGGGCGCCAGTCGGCGACGCGGCGATCTCGTTGATCCGGGCCACGTCGGGGTTGCGCTGCACACGGTCCAGCGGCAGGTCGGCCAACAGCTCCAGCGAGCTGAGCCGATCGTAGGCCACGGCCCGCCGGCCGTAGCCGGTCGACGAGGCGAAGCGCAGCGCCTGCAGAGCCTGATGCCACGACGTCGATGCAGCGAATATGTTTACGCTGGAACCGATCCCGACCCACGGTCCCCGATCGGAATCTACCGCCATCGGCGCGGGAAACGCGTCGACGATGGCGCTCTGCAACCCATCCGAAAGCGCGCGAGTGTCGATCGCACCCTGGCACAGCACGGCCGTCGTTTTTCCTATGGCGGCCGAGCGCACCGACAGCCCGGGAAGTTCGCCGACGATGATCTTCAGCGCCTCCGGGGGAGAGTGTGCGGACACCACAAGAACGCAGATCTGCCGCGTTTCGTCCAACCCCAGCAGGCGGATTGCCCGCGCTCGGTCCTCGCGGTGCTCCTTGCCGGACAACACGACCTCGAGCAGCGCCGGATCCCCGAGCTGTGGACTGCCCGAGATCCCAGCGCGCGTCGCGACCACGCGCAGTGAGTGGCGCAACCGGTCGAGCAGCACTGCGTCAAGTGAGCACTCGTCGCCAGTGCGGTCGAGCCACACGGTCGGCTCGTCCTCGAGCGACGGCGGCCCCGGTGAGTCCCCGTGCGGGTCGAGTCGACCCGTCGCGTCGTAGCGGATCACCGTGCCCGACTCCCACCGCGCACCGACCGGACATTCGGCAACCAATGCGGCCGACCGGACCACCGTGTCGGCGTTCACAGCCGACTCCTCGAGCTCATCGAAGTACGAGATGAGTCTCAGCATCGAGGCGGGGTCGGATCCCAACTCCGACATCCGGGGATTCATCAAATCCGCGCGCACAGCGCGCTGTGCAATCGGTCGGCGACGAATCGTCTGGACTGGCGCGACCATGCGAACCCGACGTGGCCACCGTTGTACCAGTAGAGCTGGCAGTCCTGCCAGGCTCCCTGAAGCGCGATCGGTTGATCGGCGGGGATCAACCGATCGTCACGCGCAGCGAAGATCGCGCGCCGATCCACTGGCAGAAGCGGCGTCATCGCCAAGGGGGAGACAACGGTGAAAACGTTCCTTGTCGCTTGTGCGCGTAGGGTTTCCAGGTCATCCGGCGGCGGGCCGTGGTGCGCCATCAACCCAAGGACGTCGGCAAACGGGAGGCCGGCGACCACGGCGTCGAGCCGTTCGACGCCGGCCAGCAGTGCCGCGAGATAGCCGCCGAGGGACAGTCCGTATACGCCCACCGGCAGCCCACTCGTGCTGCGGATCCAGCTCACGAGCCGACGGGTGTCCCAGATCGCCTGGCTTATTCCGTGCAACGTCATGGCTAAGTCCAACGAAAGTAGCTGCCTGTCTTCGGCTGACCGTCGCGGCCCGTGCAGCGGCAACACGGGCACCGCGACATTGAAACCGAGCCGTCGATGCAACACCGTCGCCCACAGAACCGTGAGGTCGAATCGGGTTGCCCCCATACCGAAGCCGTGCAGGCACACCACCCATGGGGCCGGTTCTCGGTGCCGCAGGAGCCGGACCAGGACCGTGTCGTTGTGCGTGCTCGCAACCCACCGGTCGGCGCCCGGTTCGATATCCCGTGGACTGAATCCCGAAGGAAACGTTAGCGTCTCATGGTGCGCGGGCCACGAACACGCGTGCGCCGCAGTGATATCCGCATCGTGCAACGGCGGCGGCCGGCGATGATATGCCGCGGGCGGAACCAGCCACCCACGCTCCTCGAAGAGCGCCGCGGCCCTCAGCATGTCCGTCACAGTGCGATTCGCCGCCGACTGCGGTGGTGTTCTCGGTTGGCGATTGCGGATGACCGCCAACACCGCCGCGTCGAGAACCTTCGAAACCGACGGAATCACGAATCCTCCCTTGCCCTACGGGTGTCGACGTTAGAGTGCATGGCACGCACGGGAGGGGATTGTCTTACCCACCGGGACATTGCCGTCAGGCGCCGGGCGATCGCCATACATTGACGCAGTCGATCATCGCTGCAGCGAACGGATGTCGAATGAAGCGACTGTCAGGCACGGATGCCTTCTTCCTGTCTCTGGAGAACACGGCATGGCCACAACACACGGCAGGACTGGTGATCCTCGACCCGTCGTCTAGTGCGGAATTCGACCATGACAGGTTGCGGGCACACCTGGAGGATCGTCTTCGCTACCTTCCCGAATTCCGCCGCCGCGTGCAGCAGGTGCCGCTGCGACTCGACCGGCCGGTGTGGGCCGATGACCCTCATTTCAGCCTCAAGGCCCATGTGCACCGGGCGGCGGTGCCCTGTCCCGGCGGTCCGCGGGAATTGGGCACTTTAGTCGGCAACCTGCTCGCGTATCCGTTGGACAGATCCCGCCCACTGTGGGAGGCGTGGTGCCTGGAGGGGCTTGAAGGGAACCGCGTCGCGATCCTCTTGAAGCAGCACCACTCGATGGTCGACGGGATCTCCGGAGCCGGATTGTCCGACGTTCTCTGCGACCTCGAGGAGCGGCCGGCAAAGCTGCCGGCGGCGGTACCGGACGACCGGTCGGACCCGGAGCGATCGGGTATCGAACTCGTTGCCCGCGGGGCATTTTCGGCACTGCTATCGCCGCCCCGGATGGCACGGCTGGTACGGCAGGCCGTTGGCGACGCGATCACAACCCTCGGCAATCTGCGGCGAGACGAGCCGCCGCCCCGCCCCCTGAGCGCGCCCAGAACGTCGTTCAACGGTGTCATCGGGCGCCGCCGCGATTTCGCGTACTGTTCGTTGGCGCTCGACGACGTCAAGCGGGTGAAGAGTCACTTCGGCGTAACGGTCAACGACGTTGTTCTCGGCGCTGTTTCGGGCGCTCTGCGCCGCTACCTTACGGAGCGCGACGAGCTTCCGGAGCGAAGCCTGCAGGCGACCGTGCCGATGTCGACACGCACAACGGAGGACACCGAGCTCGGCAACGCGGTACGCCCGATGGTGTGCTCGATCGCCACGGACATCGAAGATCCGGTCGCCAGGCTGTCGGCGATCCACCACAACATGACCGTCGTGAAGGAGTTGGCACAGGCGCAGAAGACCAGAAGCAGGGTCGAGGTGACCGACGTCGCTCCGCCGCTTCTGCTCACCCTCCTGTTCCGCACCATTCAGGCCGCGAAACTCGAGAAGCGAGGGCCGTTGTCCACCAACTTGATCATTTCGAATGTGCCGGGTCCGCGGACTGCGCTGTATCTGGCGGGTGCGCGAATCGAGCACATCATTCCGGTGGGTCCGCTGACGATGGGCATGGGAATCAACATCACCGTTTTCAGCTACCGGGATGCGGTCGATGTCGGCATGCAGGTCGACCCGGCCTTGGTCGACGACCCTTGGGCCCTGGTCGATTTCGTGCAAGAAGAACTGAACCAGCTGTTGGCCGCCACTCGGCGCAAGCGCCCCGCTAGCGTGGGACGGCGGTAGCGGTCGGAGTCGGTACCCTGCCTGCGCTGGCACCACCGTCGACGGCCAGCTCCGCGCCGGTGATGTACGAGGAAGAGTCCGAGGCCAGGAAGGCGACCACGTCGGCAACCTCCTCCGGCGTCCCGACCCGGGTCAGCGGCGCGCCGGGGTGTCCACCGGGCCCGCGTTCGACGTCGAGGTGCGCGACCATCGGGGTGTCGATCATCCCTGGGTGAACCGAGTTGACCCGAATACCGAAGGGGCCCAACTCGATCGCGGCGACCTTGGACATGCCCCGCAGCCCCCATTTCGACGCGCCGTAGGCGCCGTAGCCGGCCAGGCCTTGCAGGCCCGCCTGCGACGACACGTTGATGATCGACCCGCCGCCGACCGCCTTCATCGGCTCCGCCACCGCCTGGATACCCAGAAATGCACCGATGAGATTGACCCGCAGCATTCGTTCGAAACTGTCGAGGCTCTGATCGACAAGCGGATGGACATCGCAGATCGCCGCGTTGTTGACGAGGACGTCGACACGTCCGAACTCCTTGACGGCGGTGTCAACCGTTGCCGCCCAACCATTCTCGTCACCGACGTCATGGCAGACAAAGTGTGCCGCCGCGCCGATCGAGGAGGCAACCCGCCGGCCCTCGTCGGCGAAAATGTCGGTCAGCACGACCCGGGCGCCGAGGGAGGCGAACAGTCGGGCCTCGGCAGCGCCTTGCCCGCGCGCGGCCCCGGTGATGATCGCGACCTTTCCCGACAGGTCCAGCCCCTGGCCCGCCATTGTCAGTCGCTGTCCTGGTCGATGCCGGTGAGCATGATTTCCGATACCCGGCGCGGGAACTCGGTGAACATGGCCATCGGCACGATCTGACGCGGCAGAATCACGTGGCGACGGTTGCGCTCGATCGCGTCGACGATCGCGGTGGCGACGACCTCAGGTTCCAATGCGGACGGCGGAATCATGCGCCATTTGATGGACCGCTCGATCGTGCGACGCGCCGGGCCGAATTCCCTGATGTGATCGATCATGTCGGTCTTGACCTCACCGATTTGCACGAGTGTGGTTCCCACCGGCTTACCCCGCAATTCCGAACGGATTCCCGCCGTGAAGTGGCTGAGGCCGGCCTTGGAGGTGCCGTACAAGGTCACGCCGGGTCCCTGCGAGATGGCGCCGAACGACGACACGTTGACGATGTGACCGCGTCCCTTTTGCACCATGCGGGGCATCAACTGACGGCAGAGCTCCATCGGCGCGGCCAGGTTGACCTGCAGGAGGTCGCGCACTTGCTGTGCGCTGGCCTCGGGAAAGCGGCCCACATGGTCGATTCCGGCGTTGTTGACCAGCACGTCCACCGGGCCGTCGGCTTCGACCCGGTCGACCAACTGCTCGACGGCGTCGGGGTCACACAGGTCGGTCGGATACGCCGTGCCGCCCAGCTCTTTTGCCAGCACCGCCAGCGAGTCGCCGCTGCGCGCCACCAGCGCGACGTCGGCGCCACGCCGGGCCAGTACCTCGGCGATACTCTTTCCCAACCCCCGGCTCGCGCCGGTGACCAGCGCGCGCGTGTGGCTCAATTGCATGACGTGCCTTTCGGTGATGGTCGGTCTTGGGAAGGCTTGCGGCTCAGTACGTCACGCACCACCGCACACACGTCGTCGCTGGCTTGCCGGGCGATCGGCAGATGGTCAGCGAGGTTGAAGAAGCCGTGAAATCCGCGCTCGTAGCGTCGCACCGTGGCCGGCACGCCGGCGCCGCGAAGCCGCCCCGCGTAATCCTCGGCCTCCTCGCACAACGGGTCCAATTCACCGGTGACGATGTGTGCCGGTGGGAGTTCGCCGAATTCGCCGAGGATCGGGGATGCCAGCACATTCGTCCGGTCACCGTCAGGCCCGAGATATTGCTCGGTGAACCACTGCATGTGCGCAGCGGTGAGCACTCCGCTGGCGGTGTGCGGGCTTGTCGCCGAGGACTTGCGACGCTGGTCGACGACGGGGTAGATCAGCAGCTGGAACGCGATCGGCGGGCCGCCGCGATCGCGGGCGATCATGGCCACCACGGCGGCCAGGTTGCCGCCGGCGCTGTCGCCGGCGACCACGAGTCGCGCCGGGTCACCGCCGAGTTCGCCCATGTGAGCCGCCACCCACTCGGTGGCGGCCCAGGCGTCGTCCACAGCGGCCGGAAACGGAGACTCCGGGGCCAGTCGGTAATCGACCGAAACGACCACCGCCCCAATACCATTGGCGAGCCGGCGGCAACACGAGTCGTGCGAATCGAGGTCGCACAGCACGAAACCCCCGCCGTGGAAATAGATCAGCACCGGCGGCCCGCCGTTGGAGTTGTCGGGATTCAACGGAAAGTAGATCCGCAGCCGCAACTTACCGCCCGGGCCCGCAATGCTGCGCTCCTCGATCCGACTCACCGGGACTCCGATTGCGGGCCGCCGACTTGCCCGAAGGCTGGCGCGAACCTCGGCAGCGTCTCCGTTGCCGGCGACGATCGACGCGAACGCCGCGCTCATCCTCGCCGCGACTTCCTGCTTCATGGAGTCGACATCGGTCATTTGCGCCGCTCCTCCTCATCGCTACGCTCTGCATCGTCGCCGGCGCGGGTCATTTGACTCCGCCGCCCGTCAGCTGGCCGCGCAGCAGCTTGCCGGTGGCGTTGCGCGGAAGTACGTCGAGAAATTCGACGTCCCGGGGGACCTTGTAGCGGGCCAGGTTTGCCCGCACGTAGTCCTTGATCCCGTCGGCGTCGACGGTGGAGCCCTCGACGCGGACCACATACGCCTTGAGACGTTGGCCGAAGTCGGGATCGTCGACCCCGAGTACCGCGGCTTCCGCCACATCCGGGTGGCCACAGATCAGGTTCTCTACCTCGAGCGGGTAGACGTTCTCGCCGCCGGAGATCACCATGTCGTCGTCGCGGCCGTCGACGTAGAGCCGGCCCGTCTCGTCGAAGTGACCGACGTCGCCGCTGCTGAGCAGGCCGTCGATGACGTCCTTCTTCCGCCCGTCGGTGTAGCCGGAAAAGCTGATATTGCTGCCGGCAAAGATGCGGCCGATTTCTCCCGGTGCGGTGATCCGCTTGCCCTGCGCGTCGTATAACCGGACAGCGCAGCCCACCGGGGGCCGTCCGGCCGTGCGGGGATCGTGCAGCAGGTCCTCGGGCATAGCGACGGTCATGACCGCGAGTTCGGTTGAGCCGTAGAGGTTGTAGAGCACCGGGCCGAACTCGTCCAGCGCCCGACGGACCAAGTCGGGCGGCATGGCCGACCCCGATGCGAAGACGATCCGCAACGACGACGTATCGTAGCGATCGCGAATGTCTTTGGGCAGCGCCAAGATTCGCTGCAACATGGTGGGCACGACAACGAGCACGTTGCACCGATAAGATTCGATCGCCGCCAGCGTCGCTTCAGGATCGAACTTGCGGCGCAATACCAGCCGGTTCCCCAGGGCCAGTGACAGGACCGCTTGCCCCAGCCCGGTGCCGTGAAAGATCGGTGCGGCCAGCATGCAGGTTTCGTCGCGCCGGCGCGGCACCCGGTCCAGTAGCTGCGCGGAGAACAGCGGCGAGGTCTTGCCGCGCGGCGCGCCCTTCGGTGTGCCGGTCGTGCCGCTGGTCAGCAGCGTCAGACCGCCGGGTTTGTCCGGCGGCGCAACGGGTTCAGTGGATGTCGATCGGATCAACCCCTCGAGTGACTCGTCGACACCTCGTTCTGTGCCGGCGGTGCGATAGCTGACGAATCGACGCACGCCGGGATCGATCGCCCCGAGCAGTTCGGTGAACTCCTCGTCGTAGACCAGAACGGACACCTGTTCGCGCCGGGCAACGTCGGCGAGCTGGGGCTTGGCGAACCCGGTGTTCATCAGCAGCAGCTGGGCACCGACTTTGTTCGCCGCCGCGAGCACGGTGATCAGCCCGCGGTGATCGCGGCACAGCATCGCGATGACATCGCCCGGGCCGATCCGCCGCGCCGTCCACGCCCGAGCCAGCGCGTTGACGCGGCCGTTGAGTTCGGCGAATGTCACGTCGCCGAATTCGTCGCTGATCGCAATGGCGTCGGTGTTCCGCACCGCCGCGGCCTCGATAACTCCGGCGAACCCCCCGTACTTGCGCACCAATGTGGCGGACCTGATCCCGTCCATGAGACCTCCGGACAGGCCGGCCTCGCGCAGCACCTTGATGCTGCGGGCAGTCACCCTGAGTCGTTGCAACCGCGTCATGCAGCGAAACGTAGGGCGGCTGCGGGCGCTGATCACCGCCGAGTCTCACTGGACGAGACAAGTTGTCTTTTCGCCCACACTTCCCGCGTAGAAGTGACTCATGCCACGTGCCGCCCGCGGAGGCGGCACCCACGAATGAGGTGAAACATGCGCCGTTTGAAGGGCGAAGACAACAGTTTTCTGGCATGGGAAAACGACGTGCAACCGCAGCACACGATCAAGGCGGTGGTGCTCGACCCGGCCCGCGGCCACACGCCGATCACGTTCGAACGCGTGAAAGCCGCTGCGCAGGGCATGGTCGATCGCATCGAGCCCTTGCAGTGGCAGCTGCTGATGCCGCGACTGCGGTTCGGTCGGCCATGGTGGATCTCGCGGCCCCGGCTCGACATCGACTACCACGTCAAGCGAGTCGCCGCCGCGGCACCGGGAGGGGATCGGGAACTCGCGGCGACGATCAGCGCGATCTTCGAGCCCCGACTCGATCGCGGCCGCCCGCCGTGGCAGCTGTGGTACGTCGACGGCCTGGCCGGCGGACGGATCGCGCTGGTCTTGAAGATTCATCATGCCGTCGCCGACGGCATGGCCTCGCTGCATCTCCTCGAGACCATGTACAGCACCGACCCCCAGGCTCGGTTGCCGGAGCCGGCCGTCACGCCGTTGCCGAACGAGCGGCGCCCCGCGCCCTGGATCTGGCTCCCGCTGGTAATGCGGCATCAGCTCGCCGCGCTGTTCGGTTTCCCCCGCATCATCGCTCGCACCGCCCGTGTCACCCGCACCATCCGGCGCCGCCAAAAGGCCGGCAAGCCCGGCTATGCCGCCGCCTTTGCCGCCCCCGGGGCGCGGTTCAACGCGCCGCTGACCTCCGACCGCCGGTTCGCCTATCAACGCTGCGACATGCAAACGATCAAACAGGTGACAAAAACGTTGGGCGTCACGGTGAATGACGTGTTCCTGGCATGCTGCAGCGGGGCCCTTCGCGAGTTCCTGGACCGGCACGCAGAACTTCCCGCCGAAACGCTGACCGCGGTAGTGCCGGTATCCATGCGACCGCCCGGCGCCGAGATCGGGTGGGGCAATCACGTCGCGCGGTGGAACGTCCTGCTTGCCACCAACATCGCCGATCCCGTCGAACGCCTCACCGCGATTGCCGCGGCCACCCGAACCGCCCGTGAGGTGCAGGCCGAACGAGATGCCTTGCTCCAGCACGACTGGATGGAGTACTGGCCGCTGTTCTGGTTCTATTCCCGCGCATTGCCGCTCGTCGGCGAACGGATGAGCCACCGACCGACATTCAGCCTGATCGCCTCGAACATGAGGGGTCCACAGCGTCGGCTCTATTGGGGCGGAGCGCCGATCGAACAGCTCATCTCGACCGGCCCGCTGGTCTTCCCGATGGGTCTGAACTTCACCGGCTGGAGCTACGAAGACCAGATGACCATCGGCGTGCTCACCTGTGGTGACCATGTGGCCGACCCGTGGGAAATCGCGGACGGGCTGCCGCGAGCACTCGCCGAGTTGGCCGAGCGGGCGTCAGTTGGGGTCGAGTCCGTCGAGCAGGCCGAGGGCAAGACGGCAGCCGGCGTGGACGTCCTGCCAGAGCCGAGCAACCGGGTCTGACGCATCCAGCGCGTGCCGCCGGCTGCAGCCCAGCAGCCGATCGGCGGTGTCACGCGCCCGAACGACGGCCTGCCGCTGGGCCACCGCCGCGGCGTGGCGACTTTCGGCCTGCAGCGTGGTCGCCAGTTGCAGGTTGGCGGCGTCGATGTCGGAGGCCGCCCGGGCCACCTGCACCGTCGACGACATCCGATCGGTCACCTCCTCACTGCCGTAGGAGGCGGCGAGTCGTTCACGCACTTGGTCGACGTGTACCCGCCAGACACCGTCGGCCGCGCCAACCACTACCGCGGCCGCGCCGGCACCGACCACCACCGGGATAGGCGGATTCGTGTCGACTTGCCCACTGGCACACGCGCTTTGGAAGATACGCCGCTCGTCAACCCCCAACCCGGAGACCGACACGTGACAGATTCCGGCTCCCCGCAACCCGTTTGAGCTCGCGGCGGGTGCGAGCTGGACCTCTTGCCGCGGCACCAGGACGCAGCAGCGACCGCCGTCGTCGAGGGCCGTCAGCAACACCCAGTCCGCGAGTTCAGCGCCGGCGATCGCGGCCCACCGACCGGTCAGCCGCGGACCCTCGGCGCTTCGAACCAGTTGTCCCTCGGGCCGATAGCAGGCGGTCACCAGCGATCTGCCGCCAGAGTTCCAAACCTCGTCGGCCACCCCATGCGGCAAACCGGCAACGTGGTAGGTCGCCACGTTGAACATTGCGGTAAGCCAACCGATCGACCCGTCGATCGCGGCGAGCGCGCACACCACGGAGATGAATTCCTCGGGGGCCATTGCGCGCCCGCCGTATTGGACCGGTTGGAGTATCCGCCAGACGCCCGAATCCCGCAATCCTGCGATCAATTCGTCTGCAAACGCACGCTCACCGATCTGGCGGGCGGCCATCGGCGTCACCACGTCGAGTATCTCGCGCGCCACAGCGGACGGTTCGGCCATGCAGACCTCCTCGGGACGCAATGATGGTATCCATGGCGAAGGCCGAGAGTGTGCTGACCGCGGTCCGTGCGCTGCTTCCCGCGATCGCCGAGGCCGCCGCCGATGTCGATCGAAACGGCGCAGTCGACCCCGGCACCGTCGCACGTCTGCAGGAGGCCGGATTCTTCTCGATGCTGCAGCCCACCTCGTTCGGCGGCCTGGAAGGCGAACCGGATGATTATCTGGCGGCCACGCGCGAGATATCGGCGGCGTGCACGTCCACGGGCTGGTTGGCCGGGATGCTCGGGGTCAGCACCTGGCATCTTGCGCTGTTCGACGAACGGGCGCAGCACGACGTCTGGGATTCCGACCGGCGGGCCTTGCTGTGCGCGTCGTATGCCCCGACCGGACGACTGGAGCGCGTGAACGGCGACTTCCGGTTGTCGGGACGCTGGAGCCATTGCACGGGCATCGATCACGCCTCGTGGCTGATGGCCGGCGCATTGGTTGTCGGAGACGACGGCGCTGCCCAAGACTTCGTCGTCGCCCTGGTGCCACGACATGATTACGTGGTCGAGGCGAATTGGAATGGGTTGGGACTACGCGGAATTGGCGCACACGACGTCGTGGTCGCCGGTGCCATCGTGCCGGGCTATCGCACGTTCGGATGGGTCAGTCCCGACCAGCGGAGCAGGCTTGCCCCGCTGTACCGGCTTCCGCAGCCAATCTTGTACACCCACACCGGCACTGCGCCGGTTCTCGGCGCCGCGCTGGGCATGCTGACCGCGCGGCATCCGGAGGTCAGCCACCCGTTGAGTGCCGTCGCGATGGCCGACGCCGATTTGGAGCTGTCAGTGCTTCAAATGCGCCGCAATGTGGCCGAGCTCATGGACTGCGCCCGCGCCGACGCCACCCCTGAGGCGGAGCTGATGCTGCGGTCACGGCGAGACCAGGTAGTAGCGTTCGAGCGCGCGATGGCGGCGATCCGGTTGCTCGCGCCCGATGTCGACGGCGAACTGGTGGAGCGAGTGTGGCGCGACGTGCAAACCGCGCAGATGCACGTCGCCAACGACGTCGAACGGGTGCTGTCGGTGGCCGGCCAGTTCGCATTCGGGCTGAAAGTCGACGCTTTCATCTTGTGAGCGGCGATCAGACCCACGCGTCGGATGTCAGCGTGCGAAGAACACGCGACAGCATGCTGTCGGTGTCGCTGACGGTTGGTTGCGAACCGCTCACCGCCGCTTCGGGATCGGTTCCGCCCAACTGCTGAGATATGCGCCGTGCGGCGCGAAGGACGAACGGAGCGGTTCGCTGCAGCCGGTTCATCGGGACCGCGCCCGTCAGTGACAGACCCGCTATCCCATCGTCGGAAGTTCGGATCGGCGCCGCGACGCTGCACAGACCGATCGCCAATTCCTCAGTGTCGTAGGCCAATCCGTGCCTTGACCGAATTCGCGCCAGTTCTTGGTGCAATGTCGCCAGGTTGGCGATCGTGGCCCGGGTGCGTTTCTCGAGCCGTTCCCCGACGACCGCATCCACTTCTTCGGCGGGAAGTTGGGCCAGCATTGCTTTGCCCAGTGCGCTGGCATGCGCCGGAGTGTGGCCCGCGACGCGGGTCGGCACCAAAACCCCGCTCCGCCCGGCGACCTTGTCCAGATAGACCACGTCTCGTCCGAACAACACCCCCAGATGAACCACCAGACCCGTGTCCGCGTGGAGGCGCTCGAGTGTGCGGGACGCCGCGCCGCGCAGCTGGGAGTGATCGACCATCTGTGTTCGCGGCAGTGGGGAGGCCGCGAGGCAGTATCCGTCGGGGCGGCGTTGGAACAGTCCCGCGGATTCCAACTGCTTGAGGATCCGGTGGACGGAGGACCGGGGCAGGCCGGTGCGGGTGACCACCTGGTCCAGGCGCAACCGCCTGCCAGGCTCGTCGAACACGTTCATGATCAGCGCGACCCGCGCCACCATCGATGTCGCCGTGTCAGCAGCCGACATCGCTGGCCTCCCGACTGTTGTTCAGGCGCCGTCCGCACGAAGCAGGAATGCCAGCACCGTGCTCTCGAACGCTTCCTTGGCCTCGATCATGGTCCAATGCCCGCAGTTCGGGAAGACGTGCAGCTCGGCGTTCGGGGCCGTCCGCATCGGGATAAGCGCCATGTCCAGCGGGCTCACCCGGTCGTCGCGACCCCAGGTGATCAACATCGGCGCCTTGATCCGGTGCATGATCGCCCACGGCTGCGGCCCCTTCGAGGAGTCCATGGCCGCGACCATCTGCTCGAACGCGGCCTTCCCGTACATCCGCCGCGCGGCGGCGAGCGTCTCCGGCCGGGTCGCGTCGCGCCAGCGTTCCTCGATGAGTTCCTCCGTCACCGTCTCCGGGTGGTAGACCATCGAATTCAGCCACCGGACCAGCCGCTCGCGGGTGGGATCCTCGGTGAACTCCTGCAACAACCTGATGCCTTCCGCCGGGCCAGGGCTGAAGATATTGCGGCCGATACCGCCGATGGTCACCAGCCGGCGCACCTTGTCCGGGTGTGCGACCGCGTAGTTAATCGCGACGCCACCGCCCATCGAGTTGCCGACGATGTCGACGGTGTCCAGGCCGAGGGCGTCGACGAACCGGACCACGGCGTCGAACGCGGTGAGCATCGGGTGGCCGCCGAAGTCGTCGCTGACGCCGAAACCCGGGAATTCCAGGATCAGGCAACGGAAATACTCGGCGAAAGCGGGAAGCACACCCCGGAAATTGCGCCATCCCGTCACACCGGGACCGGAGCCGTGCAGCATCAGCAGCGCAGGGCCGTCACCGGCCTCGTGATAGCGCAGCACCCCGGCGTCGGTCGCGATTTCGCGAAGCGTTGCCTCGTAGCTGACGTCCGGCGTCACCTGCGCCGCTCCTCCTCGTCGCTTCGCTTTGCATCGTCGCCGGCGCGCATCATGCGTGGGTGCCGCCGTCGATGCGGATCTCGGTCCCGGTGATGAACGCACCGTCGTCGGACACCAACATCGCGATCACCCCGGCCACCGCCGCGGGATCGGCCATCGGGGCACCGCTGGATTCCAGTGAGGTGGGCAAGATCGGCGACAGCTTGGCCAGCAGCGACCAGTCGGAGTCCGGTGGAAGGTATCCGGCTGTGGTGTCGGTGATACCGGACTTGATGCTGCCCGGCGCCACACACACCGCGCGCACACCCTGCTTGCCGTACTCGAGCGCCAGCGCGTGGGTGAAAGATTGGACACCGCCCTTGCTGGCGGCGTAGGCCGCCATGTAGGGGTGTGCGAAGCTCGCCGACGTCGAGCTGAAGTTCACGATCGCGCTGCGCGGGTTTTCCAGCAGCGCCGGCAGCGCCTCGCGGACCACCAGGAACGTGCCGGTGAGGTTGACGCCGACGACCTGATTCCACAACTCCAGCGTGGTGTCGTGGGTGTGCGAGGCACGCAGGATGCCGGCCGCGTTGACCAGTGAGTCCAGGCCGCCCAGCGCGTCGACGGCGGATCGCACCCCGCCGATCACCGAGCTCTCGTCACCGATGTTCATCTCCACGGTGGTCAGCCGGTCGTCGGTGCGCTCTCCTGCGCCTGCGCGACGGTCTTCTGCAGACCGTCGGCCGCGACGTCCGCGCCGACCACGGCAGCGCCCTCGTCCAGCAGTCGCAGCGCGGTGGCCCGGCCGATCCCCGACGCCGCGCCGGTCACCAGGATCCGGTGGCCCTGCAGGCGCTTCATCTCATCTCCCGTCGGTCGAAATCACTGTCCCATAACATATTTCACGGTGGGACCCGCGGTCCAGCCACCGTCGACGGCGATCTCCGCGCCGGTGACATAGGTGGCGTCATCAGACAGCAAATATCCGACCGCCCCGGCAATTTCGTCGGGCATGCCGACACGCGCCAGTGGGGTGTTCGGATAGTTGCCCTCACCCGGCTGGATGCCGACCGCCGCCGTCATCGGCGTATAGGTCATGCCGGGGTGCACCGAGTTGACCCGGATCCGGTCGGTACCGAGTTCCACCGCGGCGATCTTGGTCAGGCCGCGCACACCCCACTTGGATGCGCCGTACCCCGCTGTGAGGGCCAGCCCGAACAGCCCGGCAGACGACGAGATGTTGACGATCGACCCGCCACCTTCTGCCCGCATCGGCGCGATCACCGCCTGTATCCCGTTGAACACTCCCACCAGGTTCACCTCCAGCACGCTGCGGAAGTGCTCGACCGGTTCGTGTTCGATGAACTGGCCGGTCGCCACCCCGGCGTTGTTCACCAGGCCGGTCAGCGCACCGAATTCGTCGAGCGTGAACTGCACCGCCGACGCCCACTGCGCGGGGTCGGTGACATCGAGATGCACATAGCGCGCCGACCCGCCGAGCTCATCGGCCAGCTGCTTGCCCTCGTCGTCAAGCAGGTCGGCGACCACCACTTTGCCTGCGTGCGAGACGATGTGGCGGGCAAACGCCGCCCCGAGGCCGCGGGAACCACCGGTGACGATGGCGGTCACAGAGGCCAGTCGGTCGGACTTCATATCGACAACTCCCGGATGCGTCGGCCTGGTCTCGTGCACACAACCACATCCGGAAAGGCGCCGACCCGCTTTTCCCGCCCAGCGAGACAATCGCTGCTACGGCGGCGGTGCGGCTCGTACCGTCGATGCCCATGACCCAGACTGTCGACGTGGTGGTGGTCGGCGCCGGATTTGCCGGCCTCTACGCCGTGCACCGATTCCATCGTGACGGGCTGTCGGTGCAGGCGTTCGAAGCGGCCGACGGTGTGGGGGGTGTCTGGTACTGGAACCGCTATCCGGGTGCGCGCTGCGACGTCGAGAGCGTGGACTACTCGTACTCCTTCGACGACGACCTGCAGCAGGACTGGGACTGGAGCGAGAAGTACGCGACCCAGCCCGAAATCCTGTCCTACCTCAACCACGTCGCCGACCGGTTCGACCTGAGACGCCACATCAAGTTCAACACCAAGGTCACCGACATGGTCCTCGACGAGGCCGCGCTGCGATGGAACGTTCACACGGACGCAGGCGACGTGGTGTCCGCCCGGTTCTGCGTGCTGGCCGTCGGTCCACTGTCGAACGCGAACATCCCGGCGATCGAGGGACTGGAGTCGTTCGCCGGCGAGGTGTACCACACCGCGCGCTGGCCGCACGACGGTGTGGATTTCACCGGCAAACGGGTCGGTGTGGTCGGCACCGGATCCTCTGGCATTCAAGCGATTCCGTGCATCGCTGAACAGGCGGCGCAGCTGGTGGTGTTCCAGCGGACCGCGAACTACAGCGTTCCGGCCGGCAACGTATCGCTCGACGACGCCACCCGGCGGGCACAGAAGGCCGGTTACGCCGAGCGTCGGCGCCTGTCGATGGCCAGTGGCGGCGGCTCACCTCATCAACCACATCCCAAGTTGGCGGTCGAGGCCTCCGAGGAGGAACGCCGGGAGGCGTACCAACGACGCTGGGATCTCGGCGGAGTGCTGTTTTCCAAGACCTTCGCCGACCAGATGGTGTCCATCGAGGCCAACGAGACTGCGCGGCTGTTCTGGGAGGAAAAAGTGCGCGCGGTGATCGACGATGCAAAGACCGCCGAGCTGTTGATACCCAACGACCACCCGATTGGCACCAAACGGATCTGCACCGACGACAACTACTACCAGACCTTCAATCGCGACAACGTGAGCCTGGTGAACCTGCGGGCCACGCCGATCGAGCGCATCGACGCGGCAGGCGTGCACACCTGTAATGCCCACTATGAGCTGGACGCGCTGGTCTTCGCGACCGGGTTCGACGCGATGACCGGGTCGGTGGACAAGCTGAACGTCGTCGGCCGGGGCGGCCAGACACTCAAGCAGGCCTGGGCCGCGGGTCCGGTAACCTACCTCGGCCTGGCCGTCCCGGGTTTCCCGAACCTGTTCAACATGACCGGGCCGGGCAGCCCGTCTGTGCTGGCCAACATGGCGCTGCACTCGGAGCTACATGTGAACTGGGTGGCCGACGCGATCGGATACCTGGCCACGCATGACGCGGTCGGGCTCGAGGCGCGCCGCGACGCGGCAGCCGAATGGGGCAGTGAGTGCACCCGACGTGCGGCGGAAACCCTGATGCCGCAAGCGAATTCGTGGTACATGGGCGCCAATATCCCGGGCAAGCCGCGAGTGTTCATGCCCTTTGTCGGGGGTTTCGGGGTGTACGGCCAGATCATCGCCGACGTGGCCGCCGCCGGCTACAAGGGCTTCGAGATCATCGAATGATCAGCAGAACTCGACCGAAACATCGCCTACACCGACGAATTCGGCCCGATAACGGTCACCGGCGGCAACGTCGACAGCCCGGGTGCACGATCCGGGCAAGATGATGTGGCCGGCTTCGACCCGCATCCCGGACTGTGCGACTTGGCGAGCCAGGCACGCTACTGCCGTCAGTGGATTGCTAACTCCCGCACCGGTATTGCCGCGTGTGACCACAACCTCGCGCCAGCTGTAGCCGGAGTAGAGTACGGCGCTCAGGTTCATCAGGTTCGTCGCTCGGGGCGAGCAGGGCGCTGACCCCAGTATTACCCGCACCGACGACGCGTTGTCAGCGATGCCGATGCGCCAGTCGTGGATTCGGCTGTCTGTCAATTCGATCGACGCCACCACATATTCGGTCGCGTCGAGCACGTCGAGTTCTGTGCAGTCTTGACCGGGTAGGTCGTCACCTAACACGAACGCCAACTCGACTTCGATGCGCGGGTCGCAAAACCCCGAGAGATTGAGCGCATCACCGTCGTCGGCGAACATCTCGGTGCTCAGGCGGCCGCAGTCGCGACCGGCTGTGTAACCGCCGATCGCAACGCTACGTGCGGCAGCCACTCGTTCGGGAACGTCGAGCATGTTGATCTCCTGGATTCCGGACCATATGACCACGCACGATAAAAAACGGTGAAGGCCCTTGGAGCATCAGTTCCGCTGAGCGGGATCGCCCGAGGTGTCATCATCAGCGACAGGAGACCATCGGTCTCACACGCGACGTAAGGACGACAGCATGACCGAGCGGGTAATCGACCGGGTGACCGACATCGCCGACCAGCTGCGCGAGCAGGCCGCGGAAGCGGAGAGGATTGGCCGGCTCACCGACGACACGGTGAAGCTGATGAAGGGGGCCGGCCTGATCCGGCTGCTGCAGACCAAGCAGTACCGAGGGTTTGAGGCCCACCCGCGCGAGTTCGCCGAGACCGTGATGGCTACCGCAGCGCTGGATCCCGCGGCCGGGTGGATCGTCGGCGTGGTGGGCGTGCACCCCTACCAGCTGGCCTACGCGGATCCGAAGGTGCCCGCCGAAATCTGGGCCGACGACGTCGACACCTGGATGGCCTCACCGTACGCACCACAGGGCGTGGCCAAGCCTGTCGACGGTGGCTACCTCTTCAACGGCCGCTGGCAGTTCAGTTCCGGCACCGACCATTGCGACTGGATCATCCTGGGGGCGATGCTCGGCGACGAGAAGGGTGTGCCGTTGATGCCGCCCCAGATGCTGCACATGATCTTGCCTCGCAAGGACTACCAGATCGTCGAGGACTCGTGGAATGTGGTGGGGCTGCGCGGAACCGGGTCCAAGGACGTCATCGTCAAGGACGCGTTCGTCCCGGCCTACCGGACCATGGACGCGACCAAGGTGATGGACGGCACCGCCCAGCGCGAGGCCGGGATGACCGAGCCGCTGTATCTGATGCCGTGGTCGACGATGTTCCCGCTGGGCATCACCGCCGCAGTCGTCGGCATCGCCGAAGGGGCGCTGGCCGCCCACCTGGACTACCAACGCGAGCGTGTCGGCGCGACCGGAACCGCGATCAAGGACGACCCGTATGTCATGTACGCCATCGGCGAGGCCGCGGCAGACATCAACGCCGCGCGCCAGGAGCTGCTGGCCAACGTGGACCGCATCTACGACATCGTCGCGTCCGGCAAGGAGGTGTCGTTCGCGGACCGTGTCGCGGGCCGGCGCACCCAGATCCGCGCGGCATGGCGCGCGGTGTCGGCGGTCGACGAGATCTTCGCCCGCTCGGGCGGCAATGCGGCCCGGATGGACAAGCCCCTGCAGCGGTACTGGCGTGACGTACACGTCGGCCACCTGCACGCCATTCATGTCCCGGGGACGGTCTTCCACGCGTCGGCGCTGAGTTCGCTGGGCATCGATCCGCCCGAGGGTCCGCTGCGGGCTTTGATCTAGGAGTAGTCGTGACCGACTTGAAAAGCCTTGGGTATGTGACTATTTCGACCAACGACATCGAGCGTTGGCGGCACTTCGCCTTTGGTGTCTTGGGCTTCGCCCAGGGCAAGGGGCCTGACCCATCGGCGCTGTATCTGCGGATGGACGAGCGCGCCGCGCGGCTGATCGTGGTGCCCGGCCAGACCGACCGGGTGCTCACGATCGGCTGGGAAGTGCGCGACCACCCGGCGCTGCAGCGGGTGAAGGCAGCACTCGACGGTGCCGGGGTGCCGTTCAAGCAGCTGTCCACCGACGAGGCCGAGGCCCGTCGGGTGGAGGAGGTGATCACCTTCGAGGACCCCGCCGGCACCACGCTCGAGGTGTTCCACGGCCCCGTGCTGGACCACAGCCCGGTCGTCACCCCGTTCGGCGCGAAGTTCGTCACCGGCGATCAGGGCATGGGCCACGTCGTGGTGCCGGCCACCGACCCGGGCGCGCTATTCGACTTCTACACAGAGGTATTGGGTTTCCGTTCCCGCGGCGCGTTCCGGGTGCCGCTGCCCAAGGAGTTCGGCCCGGTGCGGGTGCGCTTCCTCGGCATCAACGAGCGCCACCACAGCCTGGCCATTGTACCGGCCGCACATCAGCGCGACCCGCGCCTGGTGCACATCATGGTCGAGGTAGACAGCCTCGACGCGGTCGGCCAGGCGCTGGACCGGGTCAACGCCGAGGGGTTCCAGTTGTCCTCGACGCTGGGCCGCCACACCAACGACAAGATGGTGTCGTTCTACGTACGCGCACCCGGCGACTGGGACATCGAGTTCGGCACCGACGGCATGCGCGTCGACGAAACGTATTACACGGCAGAGGAAATCACCGCCGACAGCTATTGGGGCCACCAGTGGGTCGGTGAGATGCCTGCGGCAATGCGACTATGACGTCCGGCGCCGACGTCCATCCCGTCCCGGCCGCGTCCGTCACCTCTTGGGACCATGAGGCCGACGTGGTCGTGGCCGGATACGGCGTGGCCGGCGCGGCCGCGGCGGTCGAAGCCGCGCGCTCCGGCGCTGATGTCCTGGTGCTCGAACGCACCGGCTCCTGGGGCGGCGCGGCGGCCATGGCGGGTGGGTTCATCTATCTCGGCGGCGGCACGCCGCTGCAAAAGGCTTGCGGCTTCGACGATTCCGCCGACAACATGGCGGCGTTTTTGAACGTCGCGATGGGACCGGGAGCCGACGAGAGCCGCATCGCTGACTACTGCGCCGGCAGCATCGATCACTTCAACTGGCATGTCGACTGCGGCGTGCCGTTCAAAGCGGAGTTCTTCGCCGAGCCCGGCTGGGAGCCGATGGGCGACCAGGGCCTGATGTACAGCGGCGGCGAGAACTCCTACCCGTTCAACACCATTGCCACTCCCGCCCCGCGCGGCCACGTGCCCCAGATGTCGAACAAAAAGCAGGGCGAGGCCAGCGCCGGCTACATGCTGATGAAGCCGCTCGTGGAGAGCGCAACCGCGGCGGGGACACGAGCGGTCTACGACGTACGGGTGCAGCGACTGATCGTCGAATCCGACGGCCGCGTGGTCGGAATGTGCGCACGACAGTACGGCAACGAGGTGACGGTCCGCGCGCGCCGCGGGGTGGTGCTCGCGATGGGCAGCTTCGCGTACAACGACGCGATGGTTGCGCAGTACGCCCCGCGGATCGCCGGACGGCCGGCCGCGTCGATCGAGCAGCACGACGGTCAGGCCATCCGGATGGCGCAGGCGCTGGGCGCCGACCTGGCCCACATGGACGCCACCGAGGTGGCGATCTTCATCGACCCGCAACAGTTGGTGCGCGGCATCCTGGTCAACGGTCGCGGTCAACGCTATGTCGCCGAGGACACCTATCCGGGCCGCATCGGACAGCTCACGCTCTACCAGCAGGACAACACCGCATACCTCGTCATCGACGAGGCGGGGCAGAACGAGGCCATGGCGTCGCTCTCCCCAAAGTTGATGCTCCGCCAGCCCACCTGGGTGTGCGAAACCATCGCCGAGCTCGAAATCGAAATGGGCCTCGCGCCCGGCTCGCTGCAGGCAACCGTGGCCGCCTACAACGACGGCGCCGCACGCGGCGAAGATCCGCTGCTGCACAAGAAGCCGGAGTGGCTGCGGCCCATCGGATCTCCGGTGGGTGCGATCGATCTGCGCGAAAGCACCGGCGGCTTCACCCTGGGCGGACTGAAGACCACGCTCGATTCCGAGGTGTTGCACGTCAGCGGGGAACCGATCCCCGGTCTGTACGCGGCGGGCCGCTGCACCGCGGGCCTGGCGGCATGGGGTTACGCCAGCGGCATCTCGCTCGGCGACGGCAGCTTCTACGGGCGCCGCGCGGGCCGAGCCGCCGCCAACGCCTGAGCACTTTCTCTGGATGTGACAGCGACCACATCAGTGTGGTACAAACAGACATATTTCTATTAGTCATATGCTGCCGCGCGAGGAGGCGTTGTGAGCGTGACCGTGGAACCCGCTACCCCCAGTGCCGTCATCGATCGGGTGTCGTTGGTACTGGATGCCTTTGACGGACCGGGTCGGCTGAACCTGGCCCAGATCGTGCGCCGCACAGGTCTGCCGCGCTCGTCAGCACATCGGATGCTCGAGCGGCTGGTGCAGCTGCGGTGGCTGCGTCGAAACGGTCGCGACTACGAACTCGGCATGCGGCTGGTCGAACTCGGATCGCTGGCCGTTCACCAGGACCGGCTGCACCGCGCGGCAGTCTCACTGCTGCACGATCTGCACCGCGTCACGGGGCTGGTGGTCCATCTGGCGGTGCTGGACGGCGCCGACGTCGTGTACCTGGAGAAGATCGGCGACCGGATGACCGCCGCGATCCCCAGCCGTGTCGGCGGACGTCAGCCGGCGCACTGCACAGCGGTAGGCAAAGCGATCCTGGCGTACAACGACAGCGCGGACGCCGCCGATCTCGGCAACCGCAAGACCAGGTACTCGATCAGCAGTTCGGCGCAGCTGACCGCCGAATTGGCCAAGGTTCGCGCCCGCGGGGTGGCGTTCGACCGAGAGGAGTCGGTGCCCGGATTCGGCTGTGTCGCAGCGCCGATCGGCGATCCGGGGGAGGCTATCGCCGCGGTGTCGATTTGCGGGCCGATGAGCCGGATGATGTTCGATCAGCGGATGGTCGCGCCGGTGCGGATGGCCGCAATGGGCATCTGGCACA
The DNA here is from genome assembly GCF_010728725.1 of Mycobacterium branderi. NCBI lineage: Bacteria > Bacillati > Actinomycetota > Actinomycetes > Mycobacteriales > Mycobacteriaceae > Mycobacterium > Mycobacterium branderi. The sequence goes on along the minus strand of NZ_AP022606.1, from coordinate 2,040,023 downwards.
ACGTGGAAGACGGTCCGCAGCGGGTGGCGCCGACGCTGCAGCAGATACGCCCGTTGCGGGTGGGGCCGACGCCGCGTGCCCTGCCACGCGAACCCGCCCTGCAGTACGCATGAAACGCGCCAGCGACGATGCAGAGCGAAGCGATGAGGAGGAGCGGCGCCATGGCCGTCGACCCTCAGATCGCGGGCATGCTCAAGGCGCTCGACGCCGGCTTCCCACGCGTGGAAACGATGACCGGTGCTCAAGCGCGGGAAGCTATTCGGGCTCGATTTGTCGGTGCGGCGAACCCGGAGACAGTCGGGTCGGTGTGCGACGAAACCATCCCCGGCGGCATCCCCGTTCGCATCTATCGACCTGCCGTAGATTCGGCCCTACCGATCCTGGTGTACGCCCATGGCGGCGGGTTCGTGTTCTGCGACCTCGACAGCCACGACGAGCTGTGTCGCAGCATCGCGAACCTTCTTCCGGCCGTGGTGGTTTCGGTGGACTACCGGCTGGCACCGGAGCACCGGTGGCCAGCGGCTGCTGAAGACATCTATGCGGCGACGCACTGGGCGGGCACCGCGAAAGACCTCGGGGATGTCACCCGCATCGTGGTCGGTGGAGACAGTGCCGGCGGCAACCTGGCAGCGGTGACCGCGGTGATGGCGCGCGACCGTGGTGGGCCGCCACTGGCCGGCCAATTGCTCGTGTATCCGATGCTGGCGGCCGACTTCGACACCGAGTCCTATCGACTGTTCGGCAACGGCTTTTACAACCCGCGTCCCGCGCTGCAGTGGTACTGGGATCAATACGTGCCCTCCCCGGTCGATCGTCGGCATCCCTACGCGTCGCCGCTGCAGGCTGATTTGACCGGGCTGCCGCCGGCGGTCGTAGTGATCGCCGGTCACGACCCGTTGCGCGACGAGGGAATCGCGTTCGTCCGGGCCCTGATGGCGGCGGGTGTGGACACGGTGTGCTGCCGCTACGACGGCGGCATCCACGGCTTCATGACGATGCCGATGTTGGACTTGGCTCAGCAGGCGCGCGTAGAGGTCTGCGGCGAGCTGTCTCGACTACTGGCGCCGGAAGTTTCGCCCCGAGCCTGTAGCTAGGGTGCTCCCCACTCGGGGTTCTGCGCCGCCATTACCGGCTCGGCGTTTGGGTGACGGACCACTCCCGACAGAACCCGTCCCGATGGCCGGGAGCATCGGCGTCCCATGCCGGTCGATGGCCATAGGCTGGCCCGAATGGCTGACGGTCGGGTCTATGTCATCGATCGGGTGATAACGCGGCCCGGCTGCGCCAGAAAGTTCGTTGACGCTTACCTTTCCGGCTACGCGCCGCGAGCGCGTGAACGCGGTATGACGTTGCAACAAGTGTTGATCAGTCCTCCGATCTGGTTCGCCGACCAGACCAACACGGTCACCATCATCTGGTCGCTGCCGAATCCTCGGGCGTGGTGGGAGATGACGTGGCAGGCGCGGCCGGATCCCACCGTTGGACAGTGGTGGGCCGATATCTCCGAGCTGGTCGTCGAGCGAACCCGCAGCGTCGCTTCCGACGCCCAGGACGTGGACGGACTCTGTGATGTTTAGTGTCGTCAAGCTGATCGACGTAGCAGAGGATGGCCGCGACTGTCTGTTGGCGGCCCTGCGTGGCGCGGCCACGAAAGTGGGCGCCAAACACCTGCTGGCGGAACCGACGCTGCCCGGCAGCCGCAATGGCGGCGACATCCTGATGCATCTGCGGTTGACTGATCGACGCGAATGGGACTGTATCGCAAGTGAATTCACCGATGTGCTGCACGACCCGGCGGTGGCTCGGGTCAACGGCGCCAGCTATACGGGTCATCCCGCTCGCACCGATTGGTCGCTGCGCCCGGGCACCGTCTACCGCGCGCTGTTGTTGCGCGTGGCACCCGGCACCGACGACGCCACCGTCGCCCGTTTCGAGGACGACCTACGGCTGATGCCCCGTTACGTCCGCACCATCACCGCCTGGCAACTGAGCCGCGTGGAAGACGCCACCGGCGACTGTGCCTGGACCCACGTGTTCGAACAGCAATTCACCGACGTCGACGGATTGACGGGTCCGTATCTGATGCATCCGATTCATTGGGCCCACGTGGACCGCTGGTTCGACCCGGAATGCCCCGGCGTCATTGTGCGGGATCGCGTCTGCCACAGCTTCTGTCGCGCCGATTCGGCGGTGCTCAGCTGAGCACTACAGGCCGGCGGGCAAGATATTGGGGTTGGCGGTTGCGGGCGGTTCCAACGGAGGCAACAAGGTCTTGCCGTCGAGGCTGTGCACCGGCAGCCCCTGCGACCACGGGTAATGCAGACTGAAGGCCACCAGCCCGGTCCGCTCGGCGGCGGGCAGCTGACACATGGCCAGTACGGTTTCGGCCAGGTACTCGACGGGCTCGGTCGGAAAGTCGTCCGGAATCAGCTGTGCTGCACCGGGAGTGCGTACCGCAGTGGATGGCCCCACACAGTTGACGGCGATGTTCGCGTCGAGCAGCTCGGCGGCCGCCCCCTGAGTGAAGCGGTGCAACGCCGCCTTCACCGACGCATAGACCACGTCGCCGGCGGCCTTGTTGTAGGCGCGATACGGCCGGATCGGTGCCAGCCCGGTCACCGATCCGATGTTGACGATCCAGCCTGCTCCCTGCCTGCGCATGTGCGGCACCGCGGATTTCGTCAGTACGAACGGCGTCTTCAGATAGTGCTCCACCGTACTGTCGAAAGTCGCCATGCTCATGTCTGCCACAAGCGAGTAATCGGCGTATCCGGCGTTGTTCACCAGAATGTCCAGCCGCCCCGCGCGATCGACCACCTCGTCGACCAACCGCTGACGCTGACCGGCGTCCGCCAGATCGGCGGCGATCCCCAGCGCCTCACCGCCGGCCTGTCTGATCAGCTCGACGGTTTCACCGATCGTTCCGGGCAGCGCGGTAGCCTTACCGGCCCGCACCGACGGCGACGATTCATAGGACCGGGCCGTCACCACGACGGTGGCGCCCTCGGCCGAAAGACGTTGCGCGATAGCGCGACCGATGCCGCGGCTGCTGCCGGTGACCAGAGCCGTTCTGCCGCAGAGTAGCTGGCTCATCGCAGCCGGAAGTGTTCCTCGATGGGCGCGCGGTGCTCTTCCCACCAGTCGATCATCCGGAGGGGATTGGCCACCACCACGCGGCCGGAGGCTACCCGGTAGTACGTGTGCGCGGTCGGGGTATGCCGCCAGACAAGGTTTTCCATCACGTCGTCGAGACGCGCGACGTACTCGTCGTACGCCTCCCGGGTGGGTTCCATCGACCGTGCGCCGCGCAGCGCCATCAATTGCAGGCACTCCATGACGTAGTGCACGGCCACCTCGACGCCGAAGTTGTGACCGCCGCCGTGGCCAGGGCTGCCGTTGGGATGAGAGGTGATGAACAGGTTCGGGAAGCCGGGCACGGTGCCGCCGCGATAGCTGCGCGGCGTGCCTTCCCATTCGTCTTTGAGGGTGCGGCCGTCGCGCCCGCGAATGTCGATCGTCGACAGAAAGTCGAGATAATAGCCTGTGGCGTAGATGATTACATCCAGACCGATCTCCCGGCCGTCCTCGGTGAGGATGCCGTTAGGCGTGACCCGCGCCGGCCCGTTTGCTTCGACGTCGACGTGGGGGCGGGTGAGAGCGGCATAGTAGCCGCCGGGGTCGCGGATGATGCGCTTGCCGTACGGGGCGAAATCCGGGGTGACCTTCTTCGCCAGTTCGCTTCCCGCGCCGAAAGTGCGGTCGATGTAGTCGAGGCAGTACTTCAACAGCACATCGTTGGCGGGCGAAATCGACAGGTGCGAGGACGCCCACTCCGGGTCCACCTCGATGACGGGATAGTTGTTGTCCGCCGTCGACCAATATGACTTCAGCCGAATCCAATTCGCGTAGTACGGCACATGCCTGGCCAGCCAGCGGTGGTGGTCGGGCACGTCGTCCGAGGGCCGGCGGCGAGGCGCCACCCAGTGCGGCTGGCGCTGGAAGACGGTGAGGTGCTCGACGTCGTCGACGACAGCGTCGACGATCTGCACCGCCGTGCAGCCCGCCCCGATCACGGCGACCCGCTTGCCTGCCAAGTCGAGGTCGGGATCCCACTGGGCAGAATGAATGCTGATGCCGGCGAACGTTTCTCGTCCTTCGACGTCCGGGAACCGCGGCCTGTTGAGATAGCCGGTCGCGGTGATGACCGCGGTGGCGTGGCTCATGGTGCGTGTGCCGTCGGTCGAGCGAGCATGAATCTGCCAGTGCTGGTGGTCATCGTCCCACCGCAGGGCCTCGACCTCGGTGTCGAAGCGGGTGTGGTCGCGGATCTTGTACTTGTCGGCGACGGCCTGCAAATACGACTGGTACTCCCATCCCATCGGGTAGTAGCTGGACCAGTCCGGGTTGAGCTCGCGCGACAGCGAATAGTAGGTGGACGGCGTGTCTACCCCGATGCCCGGATAGGTGGTGGTCAGCCAGGTGCCGCCGACCTCGGGGTTGCGTTCGTAGATCTCGTAGTCGACGCCGGTGTCGGCCGCTGCGATTGCGGCCGCGATTCCGGCCATCCCGCAGCCGACGATGGCGATCTTCGTTGTCGGTGGGATGGGGACGGTTCGCGGCAGCACGGCGCGCGGCTTGTGGAATCCGCCCTGCTCCAGCAGCATTGGCACGTTTCGCTCGTCGACGGACACGCCCAGCGCGATGGGCGCGATCCGCGCGAACAGCACCGGGTCGTCGGCGGCGACGACGCGGACGGGTGTCGACGCTCCTGTCAGGACGTCCAGCAGTGCCTCGACGATGGCGATGGCGGTTTCCGGATCGGTGACGCCGGCCTGTTCCGGCGGGTCGGGCACATGGGAGATCGCGGGCCCGAAACTGTCGACCACCGCGGGATCGCCACTCAATTGCGCCAGCACGGCCACCAACACGCCGGGGTCGGCTTGCTCGAGATTGGCGCGCAACTCGGCGGCCACCGTCTGGGTAGGCATGACGACGCCAGTATCGGCTCGGGTGCGAGGCGCCGCGCCCGTCGTGTCTACTGAGCGGGACGCGTTTTCTGCTCCCACTGACCGGTCACCAACGGTGGCGGCACGCCAATGGGCTGCTTGACTGCGGGATTGTGAGCAACGACATCTCGCTGGCCGAGCTCCAGGAATTCATCGCCGAATTCTGGTTCCACTACGACGAGGCGCATTACGACGAGCTGGCGGTCCGCTACGCCGACGACATCCACTATGTGAGTCGGAGCGACACGGGCGCCAGTCCGTTCGAGGAGCTGCTGACCGCCGACGTGCGGGGCCGCGACGAGGCACTCGCGTGGCTGGTAACACACCGTAAGGCCAGCCCATACCCGTTGCGCCACAACGCCATCAACGTTTTTCGCACGGAGACCGGCGGCGAGGTCACCAACGTCCGCTTTTATCTGTTGGTATCCCACATCGCCAATTCCGTCCCGTTCGTCAATTCCACCGCCGTCGTCGACGCGGCTGTGCGGCGGGCACCGGCAGGACTTCAGTTCACCAAGATGGAGGTGGTGCTCGACACCCGGGACTCCGTGCTGCTTTCCGAGTTGTCGGCCGACAGCTCCGCGGTAAGCACCTGATCGTGGCCGCGCGCGACATGTTCGGCGGCGGCGTGGCCGTCATCACCGGCGCCGGCGCGGGGATCGGGGCGGGCCTGGCCCGATACGCCGCGAGGCTGGGCATGACGGTCGTGCTGGTCGATATCGACGCCGAAGCCGTTGCGGCGCTGCGCGAGGAACTCGGCGCGCAAGGCGCCACCGCCGTCGACACGGCATGCGACGTGCGTGATCCGGAGGCAATGCATCAGCTCGCCGAGCGGACGTATCGCGACATCGGGCCCGTGCGGCTCTTGGTCAACAACGCCGGCATCGAGCAATTTGGCTACCTGTGGGATACCCCGTTGGACAACTGGAAGCGCGTCGTCGAGGTCAATATCAGCGGAGTCTTTAACGGCGTGCGCGCGTTTCTGCCGAAAATGCTTTCCGCGCAAGAACATGCATGGGTGTGGAATGTTTCTTCGATTGGCGGCGTCGTGGCGGTGCCGCTGCAGGCGCCGTACATCATGAGCAAACATGCGGTGCTGGCACTCACCGAATGCCTGCGCTTAGAGGTGCAGCTGGCCGGACATGACCATCACATCCACGTACAGGCGGTGCTGCCAGGTGCCGTGGTGTCCAACATCTTCGAGTCCGGGGGCGGGGTGAATGATGGCAATGTCGCCGCTGCCGAGTCTCAGCGCTCGGCGATGCTCGAGATCAAGGCCGATGCGATGGATGCCCTGACCGCCGCCGAAGCGATATTCGGCCAGTCCGCCGAAGGGCGTTTCTACTTGCTCACGCAACCCGAGTACGTCGGCGCAGCGATGGCCGAGCGTGCTGAAACCCTTGTCTCGCAGCGTCCTCCCGTGCTGAATGGCCGCCGATTCGACCCGGCGCGCCGGTGACGCTGGATCCCGACGCCGCCGCTCGTGTCGCGTCATTCGGTGACATTCCGCCGATGCGACAGCGCGGCTTGGCCGCCGTTCGTCAGGCCATCGAATCGGCGCCTCTGCCCGACGCGATGCCGGAGATGGTGACCGTGGTGGACTGCACGACACCCAGTCCCGCCGGACCGATTCCCGTGCGCGTTTACCGCCCGACTCGCGCTGCCAAGCCGCCGGTGCTGGTGTATTTCCACGGCGGCGGAATGGTTCTCGGTTCCAATCACTCGTTCGAGCCGCTGGCCCGGATGCTGGCCTGCGAAAGTGGAGCGACGGTGGTGGCCGTCGATTACCGTCTCGCCCCGGAGAATCCGCCACCCGCGCAATTCGATGACGCTTACTTCGCGACCGCATGGGTGGCGGGCAACGCCGGCCGACTCGGCGTTGATCCGGCACGGCTTGCGGTGGTCGGCGACAGCGCCGGCGGATCATTGGCGGCCGCTGTGGCGCTGGCCGCCCGCGACCGGGGCAGTCCGCAAATCTTTTGTCAGGTGCTGCTGTATCCGGGACTGGATCGCGATATGGGTGCGCCGTCCATCACTGCGTTGGCGGATGCACCGATGCTGTGCGTCGACGACATCGACTACATGCACGGACTTGTCGACAGTTGCGCCGCTACCTCGCACGATGCCTATCAGGTACCTGCACATGCCACCGACCTGTCCGGCCTGCCCCGGCGGTCGTCGTCACCGCCGAGTGCGATCCGATCCGCGACTGGGGCGAGCGCTACGCAAACCGGCTGCGCGAGGCCCGAGTACAGGTGACCATGACCCGCTACCCCGGTATGTACCACGGGTTTCTGATGCGCGCCGATGCCACGGCGCGAGGTCGACTGGCCATCGCGGAAGTCGGCGCCCTGCTGCGTGCGAAATTCGCTCACCCCTTGCCTTTTTGATCGCCGTTTCGGCGTCCCGATCACCGGACACCTGCACGCCGCGATAGCACGCGTAACCGCAGAATCGAGACACCCGAAGCAACCACGAGGAGGTCTGATGCTCACCGACGAGCGGCGCATGGAGCTTTCTGATGTGTTGCGACCCGCGTCGCCTCCGAAGGAGATCCGGGATGTCTACACCGACGAGCAACGAGAACAGCTGCTGGATGTGGTGCGCACCAACGGGCCGTGGCGACTGATCATCGCCCACCATTTCGCCTCGGCTGAAGAACTGATCGCCACCATGAGCGGCGCCTTTCCCGACGGGTTCGAGCCGTCGCTTGACCTGTTTTTGACCCCGACCTTCCGCGGCTATTTGGCGAATTACGGCGCCGTCCTATACCCGGAACTGCACGACTGCTTCTACAACGCGCGCTTTGTCGAATTGGTCAAGGCCTACTGGAAGGCGGATTACGCCAAACCACAGATGATGCTGTTCAACATCAACGGCCCGTGCGCCAATCGCGATCCGGGACATTTGGATTCGCCGAGCTTCCGCGGGGTGCGGCACGAGAACGCGCCGACGTGGCTGACGAGCGTGATGGGCAAGTCTGGGCTGTTCCAGGACTACTTGATAAAGATGGCGCAGGTGATCACCTGGTTTTCGCTTGATCCGGGCAGCGGTTTCACCTATTGGCCAGACGGGCCGCTCAAGCCGCCGTCGCGGCTGCTGCCTCCCGTCTACAACCGAGGTGTGGTCGTGCAGAACGAGATGATGGTGCACCGCGGCGAAGCCAACGGGCCACTCGAACAACAGATTCCGTCCGGGCTGACCTTCGATACCGTCTTCACCGGCGATCCCGTCGACCGCGACCACTGGCTGCTGAAGAACGGCAACGACGTAATCGCCCGCCACCACACCGACGAGCTTCGCTTTTTGGTGCATTGGTCGGCGGAGGTCTTCTCCGACTACGACGAGTTGAAGAAGAACATGGAAGGCTCCGACGACCTGACCATCGAGCAGGCGATCGACACCTTGGTCAAGGACGTCAATGCCCGAGGCATCGCATTGGCGATGCCGGACAACCCCCTGCACGACCCGGAGTTCATCCGCACGCTCAACGCGGCCTACGACCTCGGCGGTCCGTCGAGCTATCCGGAAGAAGCACCGATCAGCGCCTTTCAGCTCGCCTGACCTTGTCCCGCGTCTGGCGCGCCGCCGTCGGGGCCGGCGTCCCGCTGGCAGGGAAACCAGGTCACGGCGCCCGTTTTGCGACCTAATGTCATTCCCGTGACGACTAGCATCCCCGCCGGCCTGCCGGTGCGAGACTTGACGGTCGACCTGTTGGTCGTCGGCTCGGGTACCGGGATGGCGGCCGCGCTGACCGCTCGCGAATGCGGATTGAACGTGTTGATCGTGGAGAAGTCGTGCTATGTCGGGGGTTCGACGGCCCGCTCGGGCGGCGCCTTGTGGTTTCCGGCCAGCCCGATCCTCGACGCGGGCGCTGACACCGTGGAACGTGCCGAGACCTATTTGCGGTCGGTGGTTGCGGGCACTGCACCGGCCGAGCGGTCCGCCGGGTTCCTACGGCACGTGACCCCGACCGTCGAAATGCTGCGGCGCACCACGCCGATGCGGTTCATGTGGGCCAAAGACTACTCGGACTACCACCCCGAGGCGCCCGGCGGAACCGCCGCCGGGCGCACCTGCGAGTGCCGGCCGTTGAACTCCGCGCTTCTCGGTGAGCATCGGGCCCGGCTGCGGCCCGGGGTATTGGAGGTCAAGATCCCGATGCCCACCACCGGTGCCGACTACCGGTGGATGAATCTGATGGCCCGGGTGCCACACAAGGGCATACCGACGATCGCCAAACGGCTCGGTCAAGGGGTCGGCGGACTGCTGCTTGGCCGGCGCTACGTCGCGGGCGGGCAGGCCCTGGCCGCCGGGCTATTCGCCGGTGTGCTCCGCGCGGGAGTCCCGATATGGACCGACACCGCGCTGCGTCGCTTGACGACGGAGGGCGCCCGGGTCACCGGCGCGGTGGTCGGGCACGACGGGCGTGAAGTTGCCGTCACCGCGCGGCGGGGCGTGGTGTTGGCCGCCGGCGGGTTCGACCACGCCATGTCCATGCGGTGGAAGTTTCAGTCCGAATCCCTCGGCGAGCATATGAGCCTAGGGGCGGAGTCCAACACCGGTGATGCCATCCGTATCGCGCAAGACCTGGGCGCCGCAACAGATCTCATGGACCAAGCATGGTGGTTCCCGGCTGTCGCGCCGCTACCGGGCGCGGCGCCAATGGTGATGCTGGCCGAGCGATCCCTGCCGGGTTCACTGATCGTCGATCAGCACGGCACCCGCTTCGCCAACGAGGCAACTGATTACATGTCGTTCGGGCAGCGGCTATTGGAACGGGAACGCTCGGGAAATCCGGTCGAGTCCATGTGGATCGTGTTCGACCAGCAGTACCGCAACAGTTATGTCTTTGCCGGCGAGCTGTTTCCACGCATGCCGATTCCGCGGTCGTGGTACGGCGCAGGTATCGCGCATCGCTGCGATAGCGTCGATGACCTCGCCGGGAAGATGGGGGTTCCCCAATCACAGTTCGTGGCCACGGTGCAGCGGTTCAATGAGATGGCACGAGCCGGATTGGACGCGGACTTCCACCGCGGCCACAGCGCCTACGACCGCTACTACGGCGATCCCACCATCACACCGAACCCCAATCTGCGCGCACTCGACCGTGGGCCCTTCTATGCGGTCAAGATGGTTCTCAGCGACCTCGGGACCTGCGGCGGTCTGCGCGCCGACGAGCGTGCTCGCGTGCTGCGCGAGGACGGCAGCGTCATCGACGGCCTGTATGCGATCGGCAACACCGCGGCCAACGCGTTCGGGGCCACCTATCCCGGCGCGGGCGCAACCATCGCCCAGGGATTGGTATACGGCTACATCGCCGCGCACGACGCGGCCGGCAGGTGATCAGTCCGGTTCGTCGGCATTGGCCCGCTTTTCGATCTCGTACCAGAATTCCGGTGGGGGCCAAGGAATTTTCGTTCGGCCGCCCTTGCCGGCCTGTGGGAACGTGGCTTGCGCCTCGTCGAGCTCTTTGATCATCTTCAGGGCAAGCTCTCGTTCGTTCGCGTAATACCGCTCGGCCCACTGCAACGCGACACGCGCGTATGCCCAGGACGGATCCGCGCCGGCCCACCGCGCGTCCTTGGCCGCCTTGCGGTGCATCTCGTCGGCATACGCCACGTGTTCCTGCAGCACCTCTTTCAGCCTTTCCGGGCTGGTGAGGTGTCCCATTGCCACCCGCAACAGCGGGCCATGCTTGAGCGTCGGCGGGTCGGCCGGTGCTTCGTTGGCCCACCTGGTCACCGCGTCCATCCCGTCTTGGGTGATCTTGTACAGCCGGCGATTGCGCGTGCCGCCCGTGTTCTCGACACGAGATGTCACCAAACCCAGCTGCTCCAACTTCTTGAGCTCCGAGTAGATCTGGCTGTAGGCCGGACTGCCGTAGTAGAAGCGCATGCTCCAGTCGATCCATTTTCGGATGTCATAGCCGGACAGCTCGTACTCGTAAGACAGCATGCCAAGCAACGCCCAGCTGGTTGCCGCAAGATTCGGCTTGCCCCGCGGCTCGCTGCCTTCCATTTACCCAGGTTAACAACTTGGTCGTGCTGCGGGCCGGTTGCTTACCGCTGGCCGGGAGGCGGCATTGCCGACGGGTGCGCCCGCCCCACACGCTGGTCCCGTGACATCACAACTCGTGCAGCTGGAGTCGATATACGGTCCGTTGACCGAATCCGTCCGACGCCTCGTCGACGCCACGATCCGAACCAAGGTCGACGCCACGACCCTGGCCGTAGTGAAGAAGCAAATCGACTGTGCCACTGAGGAATTGAGGGCAGCGCTGATGCCCGGCTCGTTCGGCATGGAGACCGCCGATGGCCAACCGATGGTGTGGGGCAACGTCGTGGTCGGGCTGCGCAACCCGGTCGCCCCTCCCCTGGTGATCCACCACGGAGCCGACGGCCTGGTGTGGGCGGACTTCGTTCTTGGCGCGGCCTACGAAGGTCCGCCCGGCCACGTGCATGGCGGAGTGTGCGCGATGGTCCTCGACCACGTCCTGGGCGCCACCGCGCACAAGCCGCGACGACCCGCCTATACCGGCACTCTTACGTTGCGCTACCTGCGGGGAACCCCGCTGGGCAAGCTGCGCGCAGAGGCGCGCATCGACCGAGTCGAGGGCGTCAAGACGTTCGCCGTCGGCCACCTTGCTGATGCACAGGGCGTAACCGTCGAGGCCGAGGGGGTCTTCATCCACCCGCGGGAAACGCCCGTGGTGAATCGCTAGCGACCAAGGATCGCTAGCCGCGTGCCGGTGCCAGGCGCTTGAGCGCCAGCCCGCCTTCGAACGGGCGATAGCCGAACGCCGCCGGGGCGTGGTAGCCGGTGTCCTCCAACGGAGTGCGCACCTCGTCGACCGTCGGCCCGATCTTGGCGGCCACCGGCGCCAGCGCATTGAGATCGAAGCGGTACAGCCGACCGGCGTTGCCGCCCAGGATCTTTCGGCACTCATCCTCAGGCCTGTCGTGCAGCGCCCAGCGAATAGCGAGCTTGGAGTGCGGCGCGAAGCCTTCCTCGTGGGGGTAGTCGCTGCCCCACATGATGTGGTCGGCCCCCATGAAATCGATCATCGCCGCGTCGAAGGGCATCAGCTCGCTGGCCAGATAGCAGTTGCGCTTGGCGTATTCGCTCGGGCTCAGGGTCAGCGCGTCGACCGAAGACCCGCCGAACATGCCATAGGTGCGGTTGTGGGCCTCGGACTTCATCGTGGGGACCATCGCGTCGAGCACGGCCAGTTGCCCCTGCACCCACAGCGTGCCCTGCTCGGTCGGCACGAACCGGAGCGTCGGATGCCGTTCGAATACCCCCGCGAGAATCAAGTGGCCGAGCGTGCGCTGAGCCCAGATCGCCATCTCCGTGATCAGCACCGCGTTGGATGCCGGCTGGTCCATCGGCATCTCGGGGCTACCGGCGCCCGCGTGCTGCACGACCGTCAAGTCCAGATCCGCGCATAGTGCCCAGATCGGTTCGTAGCGGGTGTGAAACAGCGGGGCGACCTGCGGGTCGCCGGGTGAAACCGGCGGGATGAGCACACCGCCGAAGCAGTCGTGCTCAGCGCCCCAGCGGATTTCCTCTAACGCCAACTCGACGTCGTTCGGGAAGATTTGAATCAGTCCGCGGCGCCGCGTCGGCGCCAGCGAACAGAAGTCGACCTGCCAGCGGTTGTGGGCCTGCACTCCGGCCCAACGCTTTTCGAACTCGTCACGAGTCCGGGGCAGGCTGATCGTGATGTTCGGTGTCGTCGGGAAGAACGGCGGCACGGTGTTGGGCAGCAACACCTCGCCAGCCACGCCGTCGGCGTCCATCTCGGAGAGCCGCAGCTCGTGGTCCCAGTTGCGGGCGGCGGTGGCGATGATCAAGTCGTCGAACGGGCTGACGTACGTCTTGGCCCACGCGTCGAACTCGTCGTGCAGCCGCGCCGGCAAGTACTGCTTGTAGTCGTAGAGATCGGCCCCGGCGTGAGTGTCCGTCGAGATGACGACGTACCGATCGATCGTGTCCCAGGTTGCAGCCATCGTGTCCTCCGCATAGGTCCAGTCACAACCTAGCCTTGCAGCTGTTCTCACGATCGCAAGACCGTCATCTCACTGAGCAGAACACGGCATGGTGGACTCATGGACATCGGATTTATCGGCCTGGGCAACATGGGCCGCGGCATGGCCGCCAACCTCGTCGAGGCGGGTCATCGCGTCACCGTCTACAACCGCTCTCCCGACAAGGCCGACGCGCTGCCCGAGCAGGGCGCAACGCGCGCGGACACCGTCTCCGACGCCTGCCGCGGCGAGGTTGTGATCACGATGCTGGCCGACGACGCCGCCGTCGACGACGTGGTGTTCGGCGAGCGCGGCGTGCTGGCCTCGCTGGCGTCCGGCGCTGTGCACGTCTCGTCGAGCACGATCAGCGTCGCACTGTCCCAGCGGCTGGCCGTCGCGCATGCCGACGCCGGGCAACAATACGTTGCCGCGCCCGTGTTCGGTCGGCCCGAAGCCGCTTCTGCCGCAAAGCTTTTCGTGGTAGCCGCCGGCGCGCCAGACGCGCTCGCGCGGTTGACACCGTTGTTCGACGCGATCGGTCAGCGGACCTTCGTGGTGTCCGAAAAGCCGGATGCCGCCAACCTGGTCAAGCTGTCGGGCAACTTCCTGATCGCGTCCGTGATCGAGTCGCTGGGCGAGGCCGTCGCGCTGGTCGGCAAGGCCGGGGTCGATCCGCTGCACTACGTCGACATCCTCACCTCGACGCTGTTCAGCGCCCCCGCCTACCAGACCTACGGGGGGCTGATCGCGCGCGGCGAATTCGAGCCGGCCGGGTTCGCCGCGACATTGGGCCTCAAGGACGTCCGGCTGGTGCTCGCCGCCGCCGAGGACATGCAGGTACCACTGCCGGTCGCCAGCCTGCTGCGTGACCGCTTCCTTGCGCTACTGGCCGACGGCCGCGGCCACCAGGATTGGTCGGCGATCGCCACCCTGGCAGGCCGGGATGCGGGCTCAGACCACTCCGCGTAGCCCGTCGGCGCCGAACACGGGCTCCAGCATCGCGGTGAAGTCCGGGCCGCGGCGCAGCATGTGGCCGCCGTCGACGTTGATGACCTGGCCGGTGACCCAGGAGGCGGCGTCGCTGAGCAGAAACATCGCCATGTTGGCGACGTCCTCCACCTCGCCGACCCGCGGTAGCGGCGTGCAGATCCGGTAGTCCTCGGACAGCTCGGGCGACTCGGTGATCGGCGCGACGAGGTCGGTGCGGATCAGCCCCGGCCGGATGCCGTTGACCCGTACCGACGACGGGCCCAGCTCGTCGGCGGCCAGTTTCATCAAGTGGTCGACAGCGGACTTGGTCACCCCGTAGGCGCCGAACCAGCGGTGGGTGTTGCTGGCCGCAATCGACGAGATCCCGACAAACGATCCGCCACCACCGCGAACCAGTTGTCGCGCAGCGTGTTTGAGCACGTACATGGTGCCGTTGACGTTGAGGTCGACAGTGCGGCGCCACGCGTCGGAGTCGACCTGGGTGATCGGGCCGATGGTCTCCGAGCCGCCCGCGCAATGCACCACCCCGTGCAGCCGGCCGTGCCAGGCCGCGGCGGCGTCGACAACCCGCGCGACCTGCTCCTCGTCGGTGATGTCGGCCGGCTCGGGCCGAACTTCGCCGCCGATCTCCTTGGCGGCCGTTTGCAAACGTTCGGCACCGCGGCCGACGATCACCACCGCCGCCCCTGCCGCGGCCAGGCCCGCGGCCACCGCCTTGCCGATTCCGCTGCCGCCGCCGGTGACCAGGTAGGTCCGGTTTTCGAACGAAAGCTGCACGCCGACTCCTCACGCCGAAACTGGAACAGGTTCTAGCCATCGAACCATGGCCGCCGGATTGGATATCGCTTCCCCGGGTCTGGTGTGCGCATTGCGCGCAAGGCGATATTGGGCCGAGGCGCGGGACTGTGCGTGAGGATCAGAGCCATGCCTGAACAGCTTCGTGCGCGTCACGTTGGGAACAGGCTGAACCATCTCGGCGTACTGGCGGCGTTGTTGCTGGCGATGCTGTGGGTGGCGAGTTGCACCGTCGTCGTCAACGGCGCAGCGCGTCCGGCGCCGGGCGTCCAACAGATACTCCTCGACAACGATGAGCTGACCACGTTGATCGGTCAGTCATTCCGGGCCGATCCCAACGCTCCGCGCCGCATCGGCGGCGACCACCTTTTGAGGGATATCTCGGTGATGTCTCCACTCGAGTGCGCCGGAGTCATCCACCAACTGTCCACCACCACCTACCAGAGATCCAAACCGCAGGACGTCGCGGAAGAGATGTGGTGGAATGCCGGCTCCTACCAACACGATCACCTCACGGTGGTTGGTGTGTTCGAGGCCGTGGCCGCGCTGCCGACCGCCCAGGCCGCCGACGCCGTCTTCGCGACCGCGGTCCGACAGTGGCAGGGTTGCAACCATAAGACGGTGGTAGACCCATCCGATCGTTATGAGATCAGCGACGTCCGGCTCACCAATTCGGTTCTGGCCGCCACCGTTGCTGCCGACATCGGGTTCAACGACATGATGCAAACAGCACGAGCCCTTGGTGTTCGCGCGAAATGCGTGGTCGAAGTCACCGTCCCGCTCTTCGACAAAAGCCGACGCAAGACCGCGGCCATCGACGTTGCGCACACGATGATGAACAAGGTCGGTGCGGTCAGCTCAGAATGTTGACGGAGCCGGCGAGTTAGGGTTCGTCGCGGCGGGCGATCTTCGACGGCTTGGCGGTGCGCCAGTCCTCGACGTCGGGCGGCAACCCGATCGGATACCGGTTCTCGTTACGCGCCGCCCAGTGCGCATGCCCGAGCTCGTGAACATGAAACGCGTGCCGCAGCGCCTCCGTGAAACCCATTGCGTCGGAGGCGGCGTTCACCGAGTCCTTGATCAGCAGCGCCGCCATCGTGGGTCGCTCCGCGATGCGCCGGGCGAACTCCAGTGTCTTGTCCTCGAGGTCAGCGGCGGGGAACACCTTGGACACCATCCCGAGCCGGTAAGCCTCGTCGGCGTCCAGCGAATCACCGGTCAGCAGAAGCTCTTTGGCTTTGCGCGGTCCGAATTCCCAAGGGTGCGCGTAGTATTCGACGCCCGGCATACCCATGCGGACACCGACCACGTCGGAAAACTTCGCGTTGTCAGCGGCGACAATCAGATCGCACGCCCAAATCAGCATCAAACCCGCGGAGATCGCGTTGCCCTGAACCTGGGCGATGGTGATCTTTCGCAGATCCCGCCAGCGGCACGTGTTCTGGAAATAGAAGTGCCACTCCTGCAGATAGGTCTTCTCGGCGATCGGGTCGCGGGTAGCGCCGTACCCGCGGAACGTCGGGTGTTGACCCGGCCCGGGCTTGCGCTCAGCCAGCGCGGCCTCCGACCCCAGGTCGTGGCCGGCGGAGAAGTTCTTGCCGCGCGCGGCCAGGATTACCACCCGCACGTCGTCGTCGGCCTCGGCACGCAGGAATGCCTCGTCGAGCTGAACCAGCAGGGTGCGGTTCTGGGCGTTATGCGCCTCGGGCCGGTTGAGCCAGACCCGGGCGATGCGGCCCTCGTCGAGCGTTTCATAGGTCACCAGCTCAGCGGAGTCTCCGTCGACCGCACTGGTGCCCACATCGTCGTGGACTGCCATTTCGCCACCTCACCTGGTTCGTTGGATGGTTACACATTACGGCCCGCGCGTAACGCGCCCGCCGCTGGCCCTGGCTGCAGATGCGACCCAAAACACACTTTCGCATACAGTTATGTCATGCCTTCTAAAACTGATCCTGCCGAAATCGGCGATGTGGAACCGTTGGCCGACAGCACTGCACGCCAGGCCAGGCGTGTTGTAGCGGCGTACGCGAACGATGCCGACGAATGCCGGGTTTTCCTGTCGATGCTGGGTATTGGACCGGCGAAAAACGAGGCGTAAATGGCTCCCCGGCCAGCCAAGAGCTCGGGGGATTCCGACTTTGTGGTGGTCGCCAACCGGCTGCCTATCGATATGGAGCGGCTGCCCGACGGCAGCACCACGTGGAAACGCAGCCCCGGCGGGCTGGTCACGGCATTAGAGCCGCTGCTGCGCCGCCAGCGCGGGGCGTGGGTGGGCTGGCCAGGCATCGTAGATGCCGACGAGGAGCCCATCGAGGCCGAGGACCTGCGGTTGCACCCGGTGCGGCTGTCTGCCGACGACGTCGCGCAGTACTACGAGGGGTTCTCCAACGCCACACTGTGGCCGCTGTACCACGACGTCATCGTCAAACCGCTCTACCACCGGGAGTGGTGGGAGCGCTACGTCGACGTCAACCGCCGCTTTGCCGAAGCCACCTCACGCGCGGCGGCCAAAGGCGCGACCGTCTGGGTGCAGGACTACCAGCTACAGCTTGTCCCCAAGATGCTGCGGGAGCTGCGGCCGGACCTGACCATCGGGTTCTTCCTGCACATTCCGTTTCCGCCGGTGGAGCTGTTCATGCAGATGCCGTGGCGCACCGAGATCGTGGAGGGATTGCTCGGCGCCGACCTGGTCGGCTTCCACCTGGCCGGCGGCGCGCAGAACTTCCTGATCCTGTCGCGACGGCTCGTCGGCGCCAGCACGTCCCGCGGATCCGTCGGCGTGCGGTCACGGTTCGGCGAGGTGCAGCTGGACTCCCGGACCGTTCGCGTGGGCGCCTTCCCGATCTCGATCGACTCGGGCGACCTCGACCACAAGGCCCGTGACCGCGGCATCCGGCGCCGGGCCCGCGAGATCCGCGCGGAGATCGGCAACCCGCGCAAGATCCTGCTCGGCGTCGACCGGCTCGACTACACCAAGGGCATCGACGTTCGGCTGAAGGCCTTTTCCGAGCTGCTCGCCGAGGGCCGCGTCAAAGGCGACGACGCAGTCCTCGTCCAGCTGGCGACCCCTAGCCGGGAACGGGTCGAGAGCTATCAGATCCTGCGCAACGACATCGAGCGCCAAGTCGGCCACATCAACGGCGAATACGGCGAGGTCGGCCACCCGGTGGTGCACTACCTGCACCGTCCAGTCCCTCGCGACGAGCTGATCGCGTTCTTCGTGGCCAGCGACGTCATGCTCGTCACCCCGCTTAGGGACGGGATGAACCTGGTGGCCAAGGAGTACGTCGCCTGCCGCAGCGACCTTGGCGGGGCGCTGGTGCTGTCCGAATTCACCGGCGCCGCAGCCGAACTCCGCCAGGCTTACCTGGTCAACCCGCACGACACAGAAGGCGTCAAGGACGCCATCGAGGCGGCGCTCAACCAGTCCGAGGAGGAGGGACGACGCCGGATGCGGGCCTTGCGACGGCAGGTGCTCGCCCACGACGTGGACCGATGGGCCCGGTCATTTCTCGACGCGCTCGCCGAAGCGCACCCGCAGAACAACTGAACCGATGATGTGCCCGAAGGGGCGCTGCAATAATCGACGGATGATCATCTCCCGCGGCCTGACTGCGGCCGCCGCCATGGCATTGGTGGCGGTGGGAACGGCGAGCCCCGCCAAGGCATTAGGCCCTCCACCAGACGGCCTCTACACCTTCAGCGAAGCGGGCGTGCCGCCGTCCACCTGGAAGATCTCGGCGTTGTGCGACGCTCCCTCTCGCCAACGCGCCATCCCGGACTTCACCGACCCGGTCATTGCGGCCGACCTGTGCGCACTCAACGTGGTAAGTACCACGGCGCGCGTCATCAGTCCCGCCGAGAAGCTGGCGAACTTCAGCGGCCGGGCCCGGCTGACCAGCGACCTGTGGACGTTTCAGGTGTCCAAGGCGAATGGCGTCTCGTGTCCAGACGGCAGCACCGCGACCTCCACGGACACCTATGCGTTCGACGATGTCACGCTGGCCGGCACGCACACCAGCATCCACGACGCGGTCTGTGGCCTGCAGCCCGGGATGACCAAGACCCCGTTCACGCTGGCGTTTCAGTCGCCGCTGCCGGTGCCGGTCGAGCGTTACCCGTTGGACTGCAACGAAATCGGACAGTGCCGCTAGACGAATGGCGAGCGCGCTAGATCGGCGTGATGTAGTTGATCAGCCACTTGCCACCAATGCGCTTGTACTCCACGCGTAATCGGCTGCCGTCGTAGACCGGCTGGCGTGATTTGTCGGTGACCGTGCGGTTCATATACACCATCACCGATGCCGAATTACGTTGAGCGGTCATCACTCCCACACCGACGACGTTGGCCTGCACAACCACCTCGCGCTTCTTGGCTTCGGGAATGATCTGCGCGGTGGCGCTCTTCTCGAACTCCTGCCGATAACCCGGGGTGAGCAGCGGATAGGCGTCGGTCAGGCTGCGCTCGACAGTTTGGTAGTCGTAGCCGAATACCTGCGGTATCTCCTTAGAGGCCAACTTCGGCAACACTGCGCGGGCCGACTGCTCGCCCCGCGTCTGCACCCGATCCCAATAGAACCACCCGCCGGCCGCGGCCAGCCCAACGAACGCGGCGGTCAGCAAGGTGACGACGGCGGCGATCAACCACCGCATCAATTGCCTCCCTCTGGATACTTCAGGTCGTAGCCGGTCATCCGGCCGTTCTCGTCCTCGTGCACGATGACCCGCATCCGGTAGGGCTGAGACGGCTTGTTGACACCGTCGATGTCGGTGACCGTGACCCGTGCCGACACCAGCACCGACGCATTGTCGGTGACATTGTCGATGCCCTCCAGTGCGGCGCCGTTGATGACCGCCTCCGATGTCGCGTTGGTGTGGCGGAACAGGGTTTTGATGTTTTCGACGTTGTTGTTGGAACTGAGCATGCCGCGCAACGGTCCGCTGGTGCCCTCGTAGAACCGGCTCACGCTCTCGTCGATGTTGTCCTGCGTGTAGCTGAACATGTTGACCACGGTTTGGGTGGCGGCGTCGACGAAGCGCTGGTCGCGGTCCCGCTCAGCGTCGGCGTGGCGCTGCTGGACAACCAGGACCCACAGTCCTGCGCCGAGTGCGCCGATGCCCACCAGCCCGGCTACCAGCGCGATCAGCCCGACAAGCCGGCGGTTGGCGGGCCGGCGTTGCGGCGGACCGAGCGGTGCGACTCGCCGCTTGAGCGGTTCGGCCGGCGCCTCGACGCGAACGGTGGCCGTGGCCGCATCGCCGCCGGCCGGTCCGGCCGCGCGCGAAGCCTTCCGGCGCGCACGCCGCGTCGCAGGTTCGCTCACAACTGCCTCGGATCGCGCATCAGGTCCACCCACGTCTCGGCGCTCGATGATCTGCCGGGCGCGAAGATACCAGTGCCACCTGCCGGGTCCTGAAAGGTTCCCGTGCTCTCGTCGTAGGTGGTGTAGGCCGCACCGCTGGCCTGCGGCACCGGCCCGGGCGGCGGACCCCACGGCTTCTCGGGCGGGGGAAACGGCGGCGGCGGTGAGAGCCCTTCCGGTGGTCCGGGTGGCGGAACCGCCTTCGGGAACGGAATCATCGGCGGCTGCGGCGGGTAGGGCGCCGGCGGTATCCATGCCTGTCGACCGTCGGTGCCGCCGGTGTTGGGCGGCGGTGGCGTCGGGAATGGCTGATTCGGTGCCGGTCCCGGTCCCGGCACCACCCCGGGCGGGGGCGGTCCCACGATGGGTGTGCCCGGATCCGGATCGGCACCCGGCGGAATGTACGGGAACTTGTTGGGCGGCAAGATGTTCAGCCCGTTCGTCACCGGGGTGCCGTACGGGATCGGCGGACCGCGCCACGGGTTGGTCCCGATCGGCACGTAACCGCGCGGGTCACGACACAACGCCACGGTCGGTGCCCGCTTACCCGGAAACTCCTGGCACGGGTAGTTCCGTGCGCCCCGCACCGTGGACGGGTCGTTCTGGGCGGTCTTGCAGTACATGTCCGTCGGGATCTCACGCACCGTCTCGTCGGCGGGCGTGCGGATCAGCGGCGGCGGAATGAAGCCGGTGTTGCACGGCGGTGGGTCGATGTTGATCTTGAAGTCGAGCTTGGCGCCCTCGTCCTGTGGCTCACCGCCCGCCGCGGTGGTGATCGCCGCGAAAAGCGCAGGCAAGACGACCAGCAGGTGCTCGAGCGACTTGTGGTAGATCACGCCGACCCGGCCGAGGTTGGCCAGACTGGCCGCCAGCATCGGGAACGAGGGCCGGATGCCGGAGAACGCCGTGTTGGCCTCGTCGGCGGCCGGTGGAACCACAGCCAGCAGCTGGCGAAGTTGCGGATCGGCTTGCCGCACTTCGGAAGTGAAGCGCGCCAACCCGTCGGACAGCGACTTGATGTCGTCACCGGCGCGAATCTGGGCCTGCAGGAACGGACCCACCTGATCGACCAACTGCGAAGTCTGGGGAAAGTAGGCGTTGGCCTCGTCCACGAGCAGCCGCGACGACTCGATCAGCCGGGCCAATTCCGGACCGGATCCGTTGAACGCCTTGAATGTTTCGTGCAGCAATTCGCGCAGCCGGGTGTCGGCCACACTGTTGACCAGGGTCTCGGATTGGCGCAGCAAGGTGGCGATGTCCAGTGGGATCCGGGTGTTGTCCCGCGCGATCCGCGATCCGTTGTGCAGCTTGGTCGCGGCCGGAGAATCCGGCGGCACGAGATCCACGTACTGCTCACCGATTGCCGACACGCTTTTCACGGTGGCCGTTACGTTCGACGGCACGGCAGTTCCGCTGTTCAGCCGCATGACCGCGTCGACGCCATTCGGGTTCAGCCCCACCGACTCCACCCGGCCGACGGCCACACCGCGGTACGTGACGTTGGCGTTCTTGTACAGACCACCGCCGGCGACGAAATCGGCGGTTACCTGGTAGGTGCCGACGCCAAGGGCGGCCGGCAACCGCAAGTAGAAAATCGCCATCACCGCAACGGTGATCACGGTGACCACGCCGAAGATGGTCAGTTGGGCTCGGGTCAGGCGATCCAGCATCAGTGCTTCCCCTCCGAGTACCCCGGCGGGATCTTGAACGGGTCTGCCGCCTGCCCTGACAGGTTGGCCATTTCCCCGACCAAAAAGTCCGGCGGGTTGAGGACGTCGTTCATGTGCAGCATGTTCGGGTCCAGCGGCCACGCGGTGGTGAAGAACGTTTCACCGAGCCGGCGCACGGTGAGGTCGAAGGTGGTGAACACATTGAGGTAGTCGCCGCGCACCGCCTGCTTGATGCCGAAGTTGGGGAACGGAAAGGTCAGCAGGAGCTGCAGCGACGTGACGAAATTCTTGCGGTTGTCGGCCAGTGCCTTGGTCGCCGAATATGCGCTCTTGAGGTCTTCGGCGAAATCCACCTTGGTTTCCGAGAGCACATGCGAGGCGACCGTCGCCACCTTCTTGAGGGCGGCGAACGCGTCGATGATGTGGTCCCGGTTCTTGTTGAGCACCAGCAGCGCCTCCGGCAACGAGTCGAGCGCTCGGCCCAGGCTGTCCTTGTTGTGCGCGAGGATCGCCGAGAATCGGTCCAATCCCTCGATGGCGGCGATGATCTCGTTGACTTGGTTGTTGAGCCCTGCGGTCAACTCGGCGAGCCTCGGCACAAGATCGACGAACTGGCTTTGCCGGCCGGCCACCGCCTTGTACGTCTCGTCGGTGATCTCTTGCAGCGCACCGAGATTGCCCTTGTTGACCACCACGCCCAGTGCCGAGAGGACCTCTTCGGTCGTGGGGTAGCGACTGGTGTGCGACTCCTGGATTCTCGAGCCGTCGCGCAGCCTCCCGACCGGCGGCTGGTTCTTCGGGGCAGCCAGCTCGATGTGTTGGGACCCAAGGAGCGACGTCTGTGCCACTTTGGCTGTCGAGTTCTCCGGCAACACCACGTTGCGGTCGAGCGCCAATTCCACTGCCGCAAAGAAACTTCCGTCGGGGCGCTGCATCGCGTCGATCCCCGACACGCTGCCGACGGTGACGTCGTCGACCATGACCGGCGAGTTCTGCGGCAATGTCGCCACGTCGGCCAAGTCGACGGTAATCGAGTAGGAGCCGACGCCATGGCCAGCGGTGCCGGGCAACGAGATGGAGTTCAGCCCGCCGAACTTACAACCGGCCAGCAGCATGCCGCTCGCTGCAATTGCCATGCCGCGCAACATAACTCGCTTCATCGGCCCGCTCCCTGCTCTGCGGGCAGCGGGCCGGGCGCTGGACCGACCGGTGCGGCAGCCGGCGCGGGCGCGGGTCCGGGTGCCGGGGCATTCGACGGCGCGGGCGGGACCAGCATGGCCTGCAGGTCGTCCGGGCTGGGCGGATGAACCCCTGGCGCCGGTATCCAGGTCAGCTCCGGGATCGGCGTCTGCGCCTTGGCCTGGGTGGCCGGGGTGTCGTAGATGATCTGGCCCTTGTACGCGGTGATCGAGTTGATCGGGTGGAACATGAACGGCGGATAGTTCGCGGTCAACCGGCGCAGTGGCGGGGCCAAACGCTCCCGGCAGATCTCGGCACGCTTGTAATAGTCGGGCGCCACCAGTCCGGCCGCGGTGTCGAAGGAACCGCCGCAGATGAATTGGACTGGGTTGGAGAAGTTGGGAATCGACAGCAGGCCGTTGAGCGTGCCCTGCGCCGGGTCGTAGATGTTGTAGAAGTTGCTGATCCCGGGACCTGCGACGTGCAGCACCTGCTCGATGTTCTCGCTTTGGTCACTCAAGGTCTTGGTCAAATCGCCCAGCTTGTTGACCGTTCCGATCAGCGTCGAATTGTTCTGGTGCAGAAAGTCTTTGACGTCACTCAGGGCCTGATTGAGTGTGCCGAGCGTCTGGTCGAGGTGCTCGGAGCTCTTGGCGAGCACCTGCGAAACCGAGGCCACGTGTCCGGCGAATGCCACGATCTGTTCGTTGCTCGACGACAGCGCGTTGACCAGCACCTGCAGGTTGCGGACCGTACCGAAGACATCGGTGCGCGAATCCCCCAGCCGACCGGCGGCTTGCGACAGCTCACGCAGTGCGGCGTGGAAGGAGTCACCGTTGCCGTTGAACGTGTCGGCCGCCTGATTGATCAGCTTGCCCAGCGGCCCCTGCATCTCTCCCGCGGCGGGACTCAGCTGATTGGCCAGATCCTTCAGCGCCTGTTTGACCTCGTCCCATTCCACCGGCACTGCGGTGCGGGACAGGTCGATGCTGGCCCCGTCGGGCAACGCCGCACCACCGGTATACGCAGGCGCAAGCTGAATGAACCGCGCCGCAACCAAATTGGGCGCCATGATGACCGCCCGCGCATCCTGTGGCACCTTCACGCTGCGGTCGACCGACATGGTGATCTTGACATCGGATGCGCGCGGTTCGATCGAGTCGATCTTGCCCACCGGCACCCCGACAATCCGAACCTGGTCGCCGGGATAGAGCCCGACAGCGGAGGTGAAATAGCCGACGATCTTGTGCCCCGTCCGTGCCGGCCAGACCAGGTAGGCGCCCGCCGCCATGAGGACCGCAAGTGCCACAGCCAGGGTCAACCGCAGTGCGCGACTGCGTTGTTGAAGAGCCGAAATCACGGTCATGGCGACTGCGGCCTAATCGTCCAGCGCTCCTGGATGAGGCCGCGCAGATAGTCCGCGAAACTGTCCGGGAGCTTGCCGGGCTGGAAGACGGCGTCGAACATGATCCCGACGATCGGCGCCGGCAACACGCCGTAGACGTTGACGTTGAACCCCGGTCCGGAGCCGACCACCTCACCCAGCGTGGTCGCGTACGCGGGCAGTCGTTTCAGTGCCTCGGTGATGTATTCGTGGCGCTCGTTGAGCAGGTCCAGCACCTGGTTGAGCTTGGAGAGCGCCGGCCCGAACTCTTTGCGGTTGTCGGCCACGAAACCGGAAAGCTGTTGGGAGACATCGCGAATCCCGGCGATCAGCTGACCCAGTGCGGCTCGGCGTGCGTCCAGCGCGGCGAACAACTGGTTACCGTCGAGAACCAGTTTGTTGACCTGCGCGGCGCGGTCGGCCAGCACCTCGGTGACCGACTTCGCGTGCGCCAGCAGGTTCCCCAGCGCCTCGTCACGGCGGTTGAGCGTGCGCGACAGCGACGTCACGCCGTCCAGCGCACCGCGCAACTGCGGAGTGGCGTCGCGCAGCGAGTCAGTGAGGACCTGTAGCGATTTCTCGAACTGAGCCTTGTCGAGATCGCCGGCGTTGCGGCCCAAGTCCTCCAGCGCCGAATTGAGCGCATACGGTGTCGTCGTCCGGCTCAACGGAATTGTGGTCGCCGTGCCGCTGCCGGCCGGGGTCACCGAAACCGCCCGCTGGCCGAGGATGGTGTCGGTGCGAATCGCCGCCAGCGATTGATTGCCGACCGCGATGTGGCGGTCGACGGTGAACGTCACCCTGGCGGTGTCGCCGGCCAGCCCAACCGACTTCACCTGGCCCACTTTGATACCCGACACGTAGACGTCGTTGCCCGGTGTGATGCCTCCGGCGTCGCTGAAGTATGCGGTGTACGGCCGGCCCTGCGGCCAAAACGGCAATCCTGTGTAGCCGAAGGCAACCAACACGATGCAGGTCACCAGGACCAGGCCGAAGATGCCGGTCCGCAGCGGGTCGCGAATGTCTGCCTTACTTGGCAAAAGCGCACCTCCCCTTGCTGGGATCGGGCTGACCGCCCATCGGGATCCGGATGTCGCTACCGGCTGGCCCATTGATCTTGATAGTCACCGTGCAGAAGTAGATGTTGAAGTACGCGCCGTAGGCACCGAGCGCTGACAGCCGCAAGTAGTCTTCGCCCAGTTGCTCGATGTCGTTGGCCACCTCAGCTTTTCGGTCGTCGAGCTCGGTGGCGATCGGCCGGGTGTTTTCGATGACGCCCTGCAGCGGCCGGCGCGCGGCCTTCAGCATTTCGGTCAGATCTGATTCCGCGGACGCCAGCGGCGGAATCGCGCCCGCCACCGCGTCGCGGCCCTGTGCCAGGCCGGTGATCAGTTGCTGCAGTTGATCGACGCTGGCCGAGAACTGCGCGCCCTTCTCGTCAACCGTGGTCAACACGGCGTTGAGGTTGTTGATCACATCGCCGATCACTTGGTCGCGCGCGCCCAGCGTCGAACCGAATGCGTTGGTGTTGGCTAGCAGGTCCGACAGCGCTCCGCCCTGCCCCTGCAGCAATTGGATGACGTAGCTGCTGACGGTGTTGACCTTGTCGGCATCGAGGCCCTTGAGCACCGGGCGCAAGCCGCCCAGCAGTGCGTCGAGGTCGAGTGCCGGCTGGGTGTGGTGCTGATCGATGGTGGCGCCCGGTGGCAACTTGCGCAATTCGCCGGGGCCCGAGGTGATTTCCAGGAACCGGTCGCCGACCAGGTTGTCGTAGCGGATCACCGCCCGCGTCGAGGAGTACAGCGTGTAGCGCTTGTCCACCGTGAACGCCACGTCGACGGTGTTGTCCTTGTTGAGCTTGACGTCGCGCACCGCACCGACCGGCACCCCGGCGATGCGAACCTTCTGCCCGCCTTTCAACCGCGTCGCGTCGGAGAAGTTGGCGTGGTACAGGTTCGACGGGCCGAACCGGAACTCGCCGAAAATCACCACCAGGCCGACGGCGACCAGCAGCATGGTCGCGGTGAAGATGCCGACCTTGATCATCATCGAGCGGTGCGACTCGTGAGGCGCGGTCATCAGAAATCGTCCCGTTCTGCGAACGCGCCGTGGAACAGGAACTGCAGCGTCGACGGCGCATCCACCTGCATTTCGGTGAACGGCTCGTACGGGATGTACGCGTTGTCGGTGACCAGGAACGGCGAGCGGAACCAGGAGCCGCCGGTCTGCTTGGTCGGGATGTCCGGCAGCCCACGGCAATTCGGGCCGCCGGAGGCGTTGACGATCGGCAGGCTCTCCGGATACGTGTACGACGGCGCGCCCAAGATGAAGCTGGACGAGGTGAACAGACCCGCTTTGCGCACACCGAGCAGCGGCGCGAACTCTTCGATGCCGCGTTCGATACCGGCGAATAGGCAACCGAATTCCGGCGAGTAATCGCCGGAGACCTTGAGCGGAGCGCGCAGCCGCTTGATCGCGTCGATGTAGTCCTGCTCGGCGGGGGCCAGTGTGTCATAGGCGTTGTTGGCCAACCCGATCGTCGCCAGCAGGGTGTCGTTGAGGTCGCCCTGTCGCTCGACGACGGTCTTGGCGATGGTCGGCGTGTTGTTGAACACGGTGACCAGGTCGGGGGCGGCGTCGGCGTAGATGTTGGCCACCGCGGCGGTCCTGGCGAAGTCCTGCTGCAACGTCGGCAGTTTCGGATTCAGTTGCCGCGTCAGGGTATTCAGGCCGGACAGCAGGTCGCCCAGGTCGTCGCCGTGGCCGCGCAGACCCTCGGCGACGGCGCTGAGCGTCGCGTTCAGGTCGACCGGATCGATCTTGTGCAGCAGCTCGATCAGCGACTGGAACAACGTGTTGACTTCCAGCGAGACCGCCGAGGCCTGTACGTGCGCGCCCGGCCGCAGCGAGGCCTTCGAAGGCGACTGCGGCGGAATGAATTCCACCGACTTGGCGCCGAAGATCGTGTTGCTGGCGATGTGGACGGTGGCGTTGGACGGGATGTAGCGCAATTCGCCGCTGTTGATGGCGAGCTCGAGCTGGGCCTGGTCCCCGGCGTACCTGACGTTCTTGACCTTGCCGATCTGGATGCCCCGGTACTTCACTTTGTTGTCGCGGTCCATCACCAAACCGGCCCGCGGCGCGGTCACGGTGACGGCGTCGGTCGAGGTAAACGCCGCGTTGTAGGACAGATACGTCAACAGGACAAAGCCCAACAACAGAGAGGCCAGCAGCGCCGCTGCCAGCCTGACATGAGTACGTCTTGCCCCTGTGCTTGACATCGTTCCCTTTATCCGGAGAGGTTGAAATTACCGGACGCGCCGTATACGGCCAGCGAGATGAACAAAGTAATGACGACGACGACGATCAGCGACGTACGCACCGCCTGGCCCACAGCCAGGCCGACGCCGACCGGGCCGCCAGAAGCGTTGTAGCCGTAGTAGGTATGGACCAGCATGACCGCGATCGACATCACGATCGCCTGCAGGAACGACCACAGCAGATCGCTCGGGTTGAGGAACGTATTGAAGTAGTGGTCGTATAGGCCGGCCGACTGGCCGTTGATGAACACCGTGGTGAACCGGGCGGCGAAGAACGAGGCCAGCACCGCCAGTGAGTACAGCGGGACAATCGCGATCAGCCCGGCGATCAATCGGGTGGACACGAGGTAGGACACCGAGTGCACGGCCATCGACTCGATGGCGTCGATTTCTTCGGCGACCCGCATTGCGCCCAATTGCGCAGTGGTGCCGGCGCCGATCGTCGCGGCCAGCGCGATGCCCGCTACGACGGGAGCGACGATGCGGACGTTGAGGAACGCCGACAGGAACCCGGTCAACGCCTCGATGCCGATGTTGCCCAGCGACTCGTAGCCCTGCACAGCGATGACGCCGCCGGAGGCCAGCGTCAAAAACGCTGCGACGCCGACCGTCCCGCCGATCAGTACGAGCGCGCCGGTTCCCAGCGTCATCTCGGCGATCAGCCGGATGGTCTCCCTGCGATAACGGCCGAACGCGTTCGGGATGTAGCGCATCGATTCGCCGTAGAACAGCGCCTGCTCGCCGAAAGTGTCGACCGGCCCGGCGAACCGGGACATGAAGCGGCGGAACCGCAGGGTGGCGTCGTAACTCATCGGGCCAGCACCCGCACCCCGATCGCCGTCATGATCACGTTGATCACGAACAGGCAAATGAACGCGTACACCACGGTCTCGTTGACGGCGACGCCGACGCCCTTCGGTCCGCCCTTTACTGTCAGGCCTCGATAACAGCCGACCAAGCCCGCGACGACACCGAACAACAACGCCTTCACCTCGGAGAGCACCAGCTCACCGAGGTGGGTCAGAACCGTCAGGCCGTTGACGAACGCGCCCGGGTTCACGCCCTGCAATAGAACAGAGAAGACGTAGCCGCCGGCGATGCCGATCGCAGACACCAGACCGTTCAGTAACAGCGCGACGAACGTCGAGGCCAGCACGCGGGGCACCACCAGCCGATGGATCGGGTCGATCCCCAGTACCCGCATCGCGTCGATTTCCTCGCGGATGGTGCGGGCGCCCAGGTCGGCGCAAATCGCGGTGGCACCGGCCCCGGCTACCACCAGCACGGTGACGACGGGGCCGAGCTGGGTGATGGTCCCAAAGGCGGTGCCCGCCCCGGACAGGTCGGCGGCGCCGAGTTCGCGCAGCAGGATGTTGAGCGTGAAGGCCACCAAGACGGTGAACGGGATGGCGACCAGCAGCGTCGGGATCAGCGAGACGCTGGCGATCATCCAGGTCTGGTCGAGGAACTCGCGGAACTGGAATGGCCGCCGGAAGATCGCGCGGAATGTCTCCAGCGACATCTCGACGAACCCGCCCACGGCCCGGGCCGGAACCGCGAGCTGTTCGATCAACCTTGGGTCCCTTCTCGGGTGGGGGCGTCTGCAACCTTGGCGAAGCCTATGCGTCCCCTACGCGCGCCGGTGTGTCTCCCCTATCGTCGGACGCTGCTCCGCGTGAGCCGGATCATAGTAACTAGAACAAGTTCGCAGTGTCAAAGAACTGCAAAATTAGACAAAAGTTAGTAGTTTGTCGAGGTCAGAAGCTATGTGACGCAAATCATCCTGTAACGTGTTCTAGCCCGTCGGCGCAGACACAGCTCGTCTCACACACCCCTCACGACTCCATCAGGCCTGTCGCCGCGAAGGTGCGTTCGGGGTCGCGCCCAGCAAAGTACTCCTGCAGCGTCGCACTGAGCTGCCCGGGCTCCCAGGCCGGCGCTTCCGTCGCAAACTGTTGCTCCACCGTCGGCGCCGCCACCAGCGTCACCCGAGGTCCGTAGACGATGAACAGCTGACCGTTGACCGCCTCGGCCGCCGGCGAAGCAAGGAACCGGACCAGGGTCACCACGTGCTCGGGCGAAAGCGGATCGATCTCGCCGGTCGCGGGCGCCTCGCCGAACACGTCGGCGGTCATCGCGGTGCGGGCCCGCGGGCAGATCGCGTTCGCGCAGACCCCGTAGCGGCCCAGCGCCCGCGCGGCGGACAGGGTCAGCGCGGTGATGCCGGCCTTGGCGGCGCCGTAGTTGGCCTGCCCGACGGGACCGACCAGCCCGGCCTCCGACGAGGTGTTGACGAGCCGGCCGTACACCGAACCGCCCGAGTCCTTGGCCTTTTGGCGCCAATAGGTGGCCGCATTGCGGGTGAGCAGGAAGTGGCCGCGCAGGTGCACGGCGATCACGGCGTCCCACTCCTCGTCGGACATGTTGAACAGCATCCGGTCGCGGGTGATCCCGGCGTTGTTGATCACGATGCTCAGCCCGCCCAGCCCGTCGGCGGTGTTGACCAGCTCGTCGGCGGTCGCGCGCTGGCTGATGTCGCCGGCTACCGCGACGGCTTTGGAGCCGGCCGCGGTGATCTCGTCGATCACGTCGGAGGCGTCGAGCGCGCCGGCGATGTCGTTGACGACGACGGTGGCGCCGGCACGGGCTAAGCCGATCGCCTCGGCGCGGCCCAGCCCTGCGGCCGCGCCGGTGACCACCGCGACCTTCCCGGATAGGTCGGTCGCGTTCGTGCTGCTAGTCAATTTATGAATACCTCTAGTCTCGGGCGGCGACCCGCCGCTAGTCTTCGCGCTTCAGCGCCGCGCGCGGGCATTCGGCGATCGCCTGCTCGGCCAGCGCCTCCCGGTCGGCGGGAATCGGGTCCGTCTTCACGACGGCGTAGTCCTCGTCGTCGAGCTCGAAAATATCCGGCGCGATTCCCATGCACACCGCGTTTCCCTCACATCGATCGCGGTCGACTATCACTCGCACGAGGTTCCTCCTTGCGTTTCCGGCTGCCGTGTCCCCACGATACGACGACGGCTCGCTGGACCCTCAGACTAGAACGTGTTACAACCAGGAAGGTAACCGCATCGCGAAGGGACGGCCAATGCGGATCAGTTATACCCCGGAGCAGGAGGAACTGCGCCGCGAGCTGCGGTCGTACTTCGCCAAGCTGATCACCCCGGAGCGTCGCGAGGCGCTGAGCTCGACGTCGGGTGAGTACGGCACCGGCAACGTCTACCGCGAGACCGTCGCGCAGATGGGCCGCGACGGCTGGCTTGCACTGGGCTGGCCGAAGGAGTACGGCGGGCAGGCCCGCTCGGCCATGGACCAGCTGATCTTCACCGACGAGGCGGCGATCGCCGGGGCGCCGGTGCCGTTCCTGACGATCAACAGCGTCGCGCCGACGATCATGGCCTTCGGCAGCGAGGAGCAGAAGAAGTTCTTCCTGCCGCGTATTGCCGCGGGCGAGCTGCACTTCTCCATCGGCTACTCCGAGCCCGGTGCCGGAACCGACCTGGCTAACCTGCGCACCACCGCGGTGCGCGACGGCGACGACTACATCGTCAACGGCCAGAAGATGTGGACTTCCCTGATCCAGTACGCCGACTATGTGTGGCTGGCAGTGCGCACCAACGCCGAAGCCAAGAAGCATCGCGGCATTTCGGTACTGATCGTGCCGACCACCGCCGAGGGCTTTTCCTGGACGCCGGTGCACACCATGGCCGGCCCGGACACCAGCGCCACCTATTACTCCGATGTCCGCGTCCCCGTAGCCAACCTGGTCGGTGAGGAGAACGGCGGCTGGAAGCTGGTCACCAACCAGCTCAACCACGAGCGCGTCGCGCTGGTGTCCGCGCAGCCGATCATCGTGGCGCTCAACCAGGTTCGCGAATGGGCGCAGAACACTAAGGACGCCTCGGGCGCCCGGCTGATCGACTCCGAATGGGTGCAACTCAACCTCGCCCGGGTACACGCCAAGGTCGAGGTGCTCAAGCTGATCAACTGGGAGCTGGCATCGGCTGCCGACAGTGCGCCCTCTCCCGCCGACGCATCGGCGGCCAAAGTGTTCGGCACCGAGTTGGCCACCGAGGCCTACCGGCTGCTGATGGAGGTGCTGGGGTCGGGGGCCACCGTCCGCCAGGATTCGTTCGGCGCGCTGCTGCGGGGGCGGGTCGAGCGGATGCACCGCGCGTGTCTGATCCTGACCTTCGGCGGCGGCACCAACGAAGTGCAGCGCGACATTATCGGCATGGTCGCGCTGGGCCTGCCCCGAGCCAACCGGTAAAGGATTCTGATGGACTTCTCGACAACCGAAGCGGCCCAAGACCTCGGCGGTCTGGTGGACACGATCGTCGACGCGGTGTGCACGCCGGAGCATCAGCGCGAGCTGGACGGCTTGGAGCAACGGTTCGACCGGTCGTTGTGGCGCAAGCTCCTCGACGCCGACATTCTTTCGGCTGCCGCCCCGGAGTCGTTGGGCGGCGGGGGTTATGGCGTTTTGGAGCAGACGGCCGTGCTGGTCGCGTTGGGCCGGGGGCTGGCGGCCGTGCCGTATCTGGAGTCGGTGGTGCTGGCCGCCGGCGCGCTGGCGCGGTTCGGCTCGGCCGAGCTGCAGCAGGAGTGGGGCACGCCCGCGGTGAGCGGCGCCAAGGTTTTGACTGTCGCGCTGGACGGCGAGATGGGCGACGGCCCGGTGCAGGCCACCCGCTCGGGTGACGGCTACAGGCTGACCGGAACGCGCACGCAGGTCGGTTACGGCCCGGTGGCCGACGGCTTTCTGGTGCCCGCCGAAACCGATTCCGGGACGGCGGTTTTCCTGGTCACCGCCGACGAAGTATCGGTCACACCGCTGGAGACCACCGGTCTGGGCAGTGTCGGGCACCTGCGGCTGGACGGGGTCTCGTTGAGTGAGGCGCGGATGGTCGGCGGCGACGAGGTCGTGAGCTGGATTTCAACACGTGCTTCGTTGGGCCGCAGCGCTTTTCAGCTCGGTGTGCTGGACCGTGGCTTACAGCTGACTGCCGAGTACGCCCGTACCCGTGAGCAGTTCGACCGCCCGATCGGCAGCTTCCAGGCGGTGTCGCAGCGGTTGGCGGACGGCTACATCGACGTCAAGGGGTTGCGATTGACGCTCACCCAGGCGGCGTGGCGTCTCTCCGAGGACCTGCCCGCCGACACCGAGGTGGCCACGGCCGGGTTCTGGGCGGCCGACGCCGGCCACCGGGTGGCGCACACCATCGTTCACGTGCACGGTGGCGTCGGCATCGACATCGACCACCCGGTTCACCGCTATTTCCTGGCGGCCAAGCAGACCGAGTTCGCGCTGGGCAGCGCGACGGGGCAACTGCTCCGGATCGGCCGCGAGCTCGCGGACGCGCCCGCCTGACTTATGGAGGCTCTCCCGACCGTCGCCGACTTGCTGAAACCGCTTGTCGACGTCGGCGATCGGGGCGTCTACTTCGAGGACTCGTTCACCGGCTGGCGTGACCACCTTCGGCACGCCGCCGCGGTGGCGGCGGCGCTGCGGGCGCGGCTCGACCCGGCACGACCGCCGCATGTCGGGGTGCTGCTGGAGAACACCCCGTTCTTCTCGGCGGTGCTCGTCGCGGCGGGGATGTCGGGCATCGTGCCGGTGGGGCTCAACCCGGTGCGCCGCGGCGCCGCGCTGGCCCGCGACATCGACTATGCGGATTGCCAGCTGGTGCTGGCGGATGCGAATTCGGCCGCGGCGCTGGGCGATATCGCGCATATCAATGTCGACTCCGACGAGTGGGCCGACGAGGTGGCCACGCATGGCGACGCAGAGGTGCGTTTCCGGGATGCCGCGCCCGAAGACCTGTTCATGCTGATCTTCACCTCGGGCACCAGTGGCGACCCGAAGGCGGTCAAGTGCAGCCACGGCAAGGTTGGGATCGCGGGGGTGACGATGACCGAGCGGTTCGGGCTGGGCCCCGCCGACCGCTGCTACGTGTCGATGCCGCTGTTCCACTCCAACGCGGTGCTGGTCGGCTGGTCGGTGGCCGCGGCGTGCAAAGGGTCAATGGTGTTGCGGCGCAAGTTTTCCGCGTCGGGCTTTTTGCCCGACATCAGGAAGTACGGCGTCACGTACGCCAACTACGTGGGCAAGCCGTTGTCGTATGTGCTCGCCACTCCCGAACGGCCCGATGATGCGGACAACCCGCTGAAGGTGGTGTACGGCAACGAGGGTGCGCCCGCCGACATCGAAGGCTTTGCCCGCCGGTTCGGCTGTGTCGCCGTCGACGGGTTCGGCTCGACCGAGGGCGGGGTGGCGATCGCCCGCACACCTGACACGCCCGAGGGCTCGCTGGGCCCGCTGCCGGACGGGATCGAGATCCGCGACACCGAGACCGGCGCGCCGTGCCTGCCCGGCGTCGTCGGCGAGTTGGTGAACGTCGCCGGCCCGGGCCGGTTCGAGGGCTACTACAACGACCCGGAGGCCGACGCGCAGCGGATGGCCGACGGTGTCTACCACAGCGGCGACCTGGCCTACTGCGACGAGAACGGGTACGTGTATTTCGCTGGACGGCTGGGTGATTGGCTTCGGGTCGACGGCGAGAACCTGGGCACCGCGCCGATCGAGCGGGTACTCGCACGCTACCCCGGCGTCCGCGAGGTGGCGGTGTATGGCGTGCCAGATCCGGTCGTCGGCGACCGGGTGATGGCCGCGCTGGTGATGGCCCCGGGCGCGGAATTCGACGTGGACAAGTTCCGCGCCTTTCTGGCCGAGCAGCCCGATCTCGGGCCCAAGCAGTGGCCGTGGTACGTGCGGGTCAGTAGCGCGCTGCCGCGCACCGCGACCTTCAAGGTGCTCAAGCGGGAGCTTTCGGCCGAGGGCGTCGACTGTTACGACCCGGTCTGGACCCTGCGCGAGCAGACGTAAAATCGCACTGGCGCAGCCGCTTTCGTGCGATTTTGTGTCTGCTCGCGCTAGCCGGCCACCGAAATCGAGCTCAAGACATCGGCCGTCGCCCGTGGCTGTATCGCCGGGTGCGCTGGGAGGTCATCCGTCTGAGCCACGGCCGAGATCGAACATCGTGAGCCGCTCAGGCGAACGCGATGTCGAGCAAGGCCAGTACCCGTTGTTTGTCGCTGCGGAGGTGCTTACGCATCACGGTTTCCGCCTTCTGGGGGTCGCCGCGTTGGACCGAAGCATGGCTGCCGGCGGATCTTGCCAGCACGTTGACCACCTCAGCGCTGCGCCGCACCCCACTGTACGAGTTGCTTTCGGCCGCAGGCTTCGTCATCGATCGGATGCAACACGCGATCACAGCGGAGATCGCGGGCCCACGCACCGCGCATTTGCTCAACACCGCGATCGGTTCGGCGGTTATTCGGATCGACTGCGTCGCCTTTGTGGCGGATTCGCCACATCACTACGTATCGATCCTGTTGTCGCCCAACCGCAGTCGCGTACTCCTGACGCAGACAGCCGCCGAACTTGAAACCGGGGAGGGCCTAGCGATCGCCCACGACGTGCGCCGACAGATGCGTTAGTCCGTCACGGATGTGAGCGATCAGCGCATTAGTCAGGTGTGTAGGTGGAGCCGTTCGCCGTGCACTCCGAAGATCATGATTGCCTCGACCGCTTCGTCGATGACGCCGAACCAGTGCGGGGTCCAGGTGCTGAATTCAACGGCCTCGCCGGGTTGGATGGTGAAATCCCGCTCGCCCAGGATGAGGCGCAACCGTCCGGATAACACGTACATCCATTCCTGGCCCTCGTGCACAGGTAATTCTTTGGGCGGCTTCCGTCTTCGCATGCTGATCCGGACCTTGAACGCGTGAAGACCGCCGGCGGGGCCGCTGCGGGTCAACGGCCAGTAGGTAATGCCGTGGCGAGTATGTGAGCTGCCACGCACACGGGGATCGGGATACTCCGGTGCGCGCAAGAGCTCGTCGGTGCTGACCGACAGCGCCTCGGCCAGCCTGGGCAGGTGGTCCAGCGCGAGGCGTCGTTTGCCCGATTCCAGCCGGCTCAACGTCGAGATATCGATGCTGGCGCGAGCGGCGACGTCTTCCAGCGTCAGGCCGTGCTGGATGCGCAGTTCGCGTAGCCGCTTTCGGACCCGGGCGTCGACGTCGTTGCCGGTGCTGTTTGCCTGCATGGCAAATTAGTTTGGCAAAGGATGGTCGGTGTGAGCAAGCTCGGGTCATGGCCGACGAGGTCGGCCTGCCGATGCCGAAATGGAGCCACCATGTCAACGCTTGACGCACAAGAATATTGGGAGCAGCACTATGGTGCGCGGGATCGGGTCTGGAGCGGACGGGTCAACACCTGGCTGGTCGAAGTGGCCGAACCGCTAAGGCCCGGCCACGCGCTCGACCTGGGCTGCGGGGAAGGCGCCGACGCGCTATGGCTCGCCCACCGAGGTTGGCAGGTCGTCGCCGTCGACGTCTCGCAGACCGCGCTGCAACGAGCCGCCACTGACGCGCTTTGCCAGGGCCTGGAGCGACGCATTGACTTTCAGCAGCACGATCTGTCCGACAGCTTCCCTGAGGGCACCTTCGACTTGGTGGCAGCCCTTTACCTGCACTCGCCCGCGCGGCTCGACCGCGAGCACGTGCTGCGCCGCGCGGCGGAAGCCGTCGCCGCTGGCGGGTTCTTGCTGATCGTGGACCATGGCGCCGCCCCACCCTGGGCCCCGAAATTGAGTCACGAGCACCGATTTCCCAGTGTCGACGAGGTCATCGCATCGCTGAACCTCGATGACAACGCCTGGGAGCGGCTGCAGGCCAAGCCCGTTTCAGGCTCGGCGGTAGGGCCCGAGGGTCAGACCGGCACGGTGACAGACAACGTGATCCTGCTGCGACGGCGCTAACGCGCAACATCGAAAACGCTGATGCCAGCGCCGACGGACCGGTCGTGGTGTCGGGTGGAATAGCGGTGCGGGACTGCGCGTTAGGCAGATCCGTGACAATCGACAGCCTGTTTCAACCGTTAACCGTCCGTTCGCTGACCGTGCCGAACCGGTTCGCGATGGCGCCCATGACCCGGCAGGCGTCACCCGGGGGAATCCCCGGCGCCGACGTCGCCGAGTATTACCGGCGCCGCGCCGCCGGCGGTGTCGGACTGATCATCACCGAAGGCGTCCGGCTGCCCGATCCGGCCGCGGGGCACCCGGACTCGATTCCCACGCTTGCCGGCGACGAGGTGCTGGCGGGATGGACACGCGTCATCGACGCCGTCCACCAGGAAGGCGCCACGATCGCCGCGCAGCTGTGGCACCAGGGCGCGCAGCGCGAGGACGCCGACGGCGTGGTGCCAGTCAGCCCGTCGGGCATTGACGGGCTCGGCAACCCGAAAGGCCGGGCGTTGGCAACCGATGAACTCCCGCACATTGCGGAGTTGTTCGCGCACAGTGCCGCCACCGCGCGCGAGCTCGGATTCGACGCTGTCGAACTGCACGGCGCCCACGGTTACCTGCTGGATCAATTCCTTTGGGAGAAAACGAATCTGCGCGACGACGGCTACGGCGGATCACTGGCCGCGCGGACGCGCTTCCCGGCCGAGGTGGTGGCCGCGGTGCGCGCCGCAGTCGGCCCGGACTATCCGATCATCTTCCGCTACTCGCAATGGAAGGGCACCGACTACGCGGCGTCGATCGCCGACGACCCGACACAGCTGCACGACCTGCTCACCCCGCTGGTCGAGGCCGGAGTCGACGTGCTGCATCCCTCGACGCGCCGGCACTATGTGCCCGCGTTTCCCGATGTCGACTCCGCTTTGAGCCTGGCCGGGTGGACCAAGAAGGTCAGCGGGCTGCCGGTCATCGCAGTCGGCTCCGTCGGGCTGGCGACACAGTTCCGCAGCGAGCGGCGGGGCACGGTGATTGAGCCCGCGCCCGTTGACCGCCTGGTCGAGCAGTTCGACGCGGGGGAATTCGACATCGTGGCCATCGGACGCGCGCTGCTGGCCGACCCGGCGTGGGTGAACCGGCTGCGCGACGGGCAGCTGGACGGGTTCGGTGGATACGACGCCGACATTGCGTTGTCCGCGCTGGCCTGACCCTAAGTGCGGACCAACCATCAGAAAGGTGATCAGCAGATGAAGGCGGTGGGTTTCACCGAGTTTGGCGGACCAGAGGTGTTGAAGGTCCTGGAGGTCGACGACCCGCACGCGGGTGCGGGGCAGGTCCGGGTGAAGGTCGCCGCGTTCGACGTCACCCCGGCCAATACGTATCTCCGCTCGGGTGTGTGGGACGACTGGGACCAGACCACCGCAGAGCGGGGCGGGGCGGCAAAGTTCGCCCCGCAGCTGCCCTACTACATCCCGGGCTGGGATTTCAGCGGCATCATCGACGAAGTAGGGCCCGGCGTCTCCGAAACCTCAGCCAAAGTGGGCGATCGGGTGGTCGGACTGCCGGTCGATTCCTACCTCCACGGGCCCTACGCCCAATACATCGTGACGTCCGCTGAGTCCGTGGTGCGGGCACCTGCCAACGTCGATAACGTTGCGGCCGCAACGTTTTTGATGAACGCCCTAACCGCCTACATCGCGTTGGAGGCGTTGGCGCTGGCTGCGGGATCGACGGTCGCGGTGACCGGCGCCGCCGGAGCCCTCGGGCAATACGTCATCGAACTCGGCAAGCACTACGGATTTGTCGTGATCGCCGATGCTAAACCCGCCGATGAGGCCTTGGTCCGCGCTCGCGGCGCCGATCACGTTGTCGCCCGCGGAGACGATGTGGCACAACGCATCCGCGAGGTTGCGCCGAGCGGCGTGGACGGGCTCGTCGACTGCGCCGCCCTGCACGAGCTGATCGAGCCCGCCGTGCGCGACGGCGGATCCATCGCGACCCCCCGCTGGTACAGCGCACCCAACGACCGGGGTATCACCTGGCACCCCATCTTCGTCCCCGAGCACATCACCCGCCGCGACGTGCTCGAAGAACTGCGCGACCTCGTCGAGGCCGGGGTGCTGAGCACCCCGGTCGCCGAAGTCCTGCCCGCGCACCAAGCCGCACTCGCCCACCAAAAACTCGAAGCCGGCGGGGTCCGCGGACGCATCGTCCTGACATGGTGAACAGATACCGTCCCGCCGAAACACCAACGGCACGAAGGGCGTCGAAGAATCATCGCAAGTACGACGAACGGAGAGCCATGAACTCGATCGCGTCCGGCACTGTCTTGCTCACTGGTCCGACCAGCGGCCTGGGGAAGGCTGCCACGTTGGCGATGGCCAATCGCTCTGCGCCCGAACGCCCCAACTTGCTGCTAGTTGGCAGACCCGGTCAGGCGCTGACCGAGGTGGCCGAGGCCGCCCGGGCTGCAGGAGCCACAGTTCGGGAGATCGGCTGCGATCTTGCTCGGTTGGCCGACGTGCGCAGCGCGGGGCAGAAGGTCAAGGAGCTGCTGGAGACCGGCGCGGTAGGCCCGCTGCAGGGATTGGTGGCCAACGCCGGCGTCTCGGTCGTTGACACCCACAACGCTTCGGCGGATGGATACGAACTCACCTTCGCGGTGAACTACCTCGCACACACCCAGCTCATCGGCGACCTGCTCGATTCGCTTGCCGCACCAGCCCGTATCGTGCTGCTGGGTTCAAATACCTACTACCAGAACATTTTCCGTCGCCTTCTGCGAGTCGCACCGGCGGATTGGCGGGATCCGATCGAACTCGCTCAGCCGACTGCCTCAGACGTGCCAACGACACTCAAGCGGGGCTGGACGGCCTACTCCAACTCCAAACTTGCGATCCTCTACTACGCGCACGAATTGCAACGGCGAGCACCAACGGGAATCAACGTGGCGGTGTTCGAGCCGGGATTCATGCCGGGCACCGGCCTGGGGAGAAATCAGAGCCCCAGCCTTCAACGGATCGGGCGGCTCATGCAGCGAATCCCCGGCATCTCGTCGCCGACCCGATCTGGTCATACGCTCGCGTCGATCGCCCTCGACGACCGCTGGGCGCACTTGCGGGACGGCGCATTCGTCGTCAAAGACCAAGAGCGCGATGTCAAGCCGTTCGCGAACGATCGGCATCGCGAGGCACGGCTGTGGGACGCCACCGACGAACTCCTCAACTCCGCTGCGTAGGGATATGCGTTGGTCGAAAAGATCCGGCAGCGATCGATTCCGACCCATGTGGGAAGAAGGACGCTCCACACTGCGGCAGTCGATGCGCAAGACGATCGACCACCCCGACCTCGGCCCCCTCGCCCTGGATTGCGACACGCCGGGGCGCCCCTAAACGCACCCTCAAACCGCCGGTTTGGGGTGCTTTACGTCTCCGCGCTAGCCGGCCACCGAGATCGACTTCGTGTCCAGGTAACCCTCGATGCCTTCGCGACCCAATTCCCGACCGTAGCCACTGGATTTGACGCCGCCGAACGGCGCATAGGGATCCATCGTGTAGCCCTGGTTGACGCCGAAGGTGCCGGTGCGGATGCGCGCGGCCAGCGCCACGCCGCGCTCGATGTCTCCGGTGAAGACGGAGCCGGCCAGCCCGTAGTCGGAATCGTTGGCGATGGCGACCGCGTCGTCCTCGTCGTCGTAGCCGATGACGGTCAGCACTGGGCCGAAGATCTCCTCGCGCGCGATCCGCATCGTGTTGTCGGCGTCTGCGAACAGGGTTGGCCGCACGTACCAGCCGCGCTCGACGCCGTCGGGCATGCCGGTGCCGCCGGTGACCAGTCGGGCGCCCTCCGCCTGGCCGGCCTCGATGTAGCCGAGGACGCGTTGTTGTTGGCGCTGCGCCGCCAATGGCCCCACCTGCGTTGCGGGGTCGGTGGGATCGCCCACGACGAGTCCCTGCATTTCCGTGGTTAGCGCGTCGAGGAACTCGTCGCTTCGCTTGGCCGGCACTAGGATTCGTGTGAGCGCGTTGCAGATCTGGCCACTGTTGGACAGGCTCGCCGATCGAATTGCGGTGGCGACGGCCGCCGGGTCGGCGTCGTCGAGGACGATCGCCGCCGATTTGCCGCCGAGCTCGAGGCTGACCCGTTTCAGCCCGGTCGCACACGCCGCAGCCACCTGTCGTCCGGCGGCGGTGGAGCCGGTGAACGACACCTTGTCCACTCCGCCGTGCGCCACCAGGTAGGTGCCGACGTCGGCGCCGCCCGGCACCACGCTGACTACACCGGGCGGCAAGTCGAGCTCGTCGAGCAGCTCGGCCAGCAGCAGCGCGTCGAGCGGCGACTCCGGTGCCGGTTTGACCACCACGCAACAACCGGCCAGCAATGCGGGGATCAGCTTCGTGACGATCAGGAACTGCGGCATGTTCCACGGCACGATCGCGGCCACCACCCCCACCGGTTCGCGGCGGATGCGGATATCGGCGCCGTAGCGGCCAGGCCGAATCTCTTGCCACGACACGCTTTCGGCCAGATCGCAGAACGCGGTCATCATTATCCACGGCAGACCCACCTGAGCGCGCTGCGCGAAGCTGATCGGCGCGCCGATCTCGGCGGTGATGAGATCGGCCATCTCCGAACGCCGTTCACCGTAGAGCTCGGCCAGTCGGCGCACCACGGCAATGCGCTCGGACGGATCGAGCCGCGGCCACGGTCCGTCGTCGAACGCCTGGCGGGCAGCCCCGACGGTGGCGTCGACGTCGGCCGGCCCGGCAGCCGCCACCGGCGCGACCGGTGCTTCGGTGGCCGGCGAGATCACCTCGATCACCGCGTCGCTGCTCGGCTTGGACCAACTCCCGCCGATGAACAGTTCGCCTCTTCGCACACCAACCTCCGGCATAATATCAACTACTTGCGATTGCTTGGTCGAGCATATACGGTCGGCCCATGGCTCGTTTCCCCAAGCCGCCGGAGGGCAGCTGGACCCAGCACTACCCCGATCTCGGCACCGGGCCGGTCTCCTACGAGGACTCCATCTCCCCGGAGTTCTACGAGCTCGAGCGGGCAGCGATCTTCAAGCGCGCCTGGCTGAATGTCGGTCGCGCCGAGCAACTTCCGCGCAACGGCAGCTACTTCACCAAAGAGCTGAAGGTCGTCAACACCTCGATAATCGTGGTGCGCAACAACAACGGCGACATCACGGCGTTCCACAACATCTGCCGGCACCGCGGCAACAAGCTGGTGTGGAACGACATGCCGCTCGAGGAGACCAGCGGCTTCTGCAAACAGTTCCGGTGCAAGTACCACGCGTGGCGCTACGACCTGGACGGCAACCTGACCCACGTCCCGCAGGAAGGCGAGTTCTTCGACCTCGACAAGAACCGCTACGGGCTGGTGCCGGTGCACTGCGACGTATGGGAAGGCTTCATCTTCGTCAACTTCGCCGCCGAACCCGAGCAGTCGCTGCGCGAATTTCTTGGCCCGATGATCACCGGGCTGGAAGGCTATCCGTTCGGCCAGCTGACGTCGCGGTGGCGTTACCGCTCGGAAGTGAAAGCGAATTGGAAGCTCTACCTGGACGCGTTCCAGGAGTTCTACCACGCGCCGGTGTTGCACGCGAACCAGTCGCCGACCAAGTACTCCAAGGCCGCGGCGGAGGCCGGCTTCGAGGCGCCGCACTATCGCATCGACGGGCCGCACCGGCTGGTCAGCACATCGGGTGTGCGAGCCTGGGAGATGGACGCCGACATGCGCAAGCCAATCGACGAGATCTGTCGCAGTGGACTTTTCGGGCCGTGGGACAGCCCGGATCTCGGCCCGCTGCCCGACGGCGTCAACCCGGCCAACTGTGACCCGTGGGGGCTGGACTCGTTTCAGCTGTTCCCCAACTTCGTGATCCTGATCTGGGGGCAGGGCTGGTATCTGACCTACCACTACTGGCCGACGTCGTACAACAGCCACGTTTTCGAGGGCACGCTGTATTTCCCGCCGCCGCGCACGCCGCGCGAGCGCGTCGCGCAGGAGCTGGCGGCGGTGACGTTCAAGGAATTCGGGCTGCAGGACGCGAACACCCTGGAGGCCACCCAGTCGATGATCGAATCGCGTGCCGTCGAGGGTTTTCTGCTCAACGACCAAGAGGTGCTGATTCGGCATCTGCACCGCGAGACCGCGGCATGGGTCGACGAATACCGGCGCGCGACGGCGGGAGTCTGATGAGCGCCAAGCTGCCACCCGAATTCGCCGACCTGGAGCCATTTTCCGACTGGTGCCTACCCACCGAGCCCGAGCGTTATCACAAGCGGCT
Source organism: Mycobacterium branderi (assembly GCF_010728725.1). Taxonomy (NCBI): domain Bacteria; kingdom Bacillati; phylum Actinomycetota; class Actinomycetes; order Mycobacteriales; family Mycobacteriaceae; genus Mycobacterium; species Mycobacterium branderi. Next base: position 1,997,178 of record NZ_AP022606.1, on the reverse strand, counting down.
CACCAGCTCGATGACCGACATGCAGGCGTTCTACGACGCGATCATTCCGCGCGCGGAGGACGCGCTGGCCTACTGCGACAAGTTCAGCCTCGACGACCTGCCCGACGACGTGATGAACCTGATGCACCTGCTGTACTCGATGATCATGGTGTCGTTCCCGGTCGAATGCTGGAAGCAGCCCCGCATTCCCGATTCGGGCGCATCGACACTGGATTGCGTCAGCGAACCCGTGCCGTGATCGTGCTGCGGGCCGCCCGCTGGGCGGACGTCGACACCGGCGAAGTCCGCTCGCCGGCGGTGGTGGTGGTCGACAACGACCGGATCGTCGCGGTCAATCCGCCTGAGCCGCCGGCCGATTCGGTGACCGAGATCGACCTCGGGGATCTCACGCTGCTGCCCGGCCTGATGGACATGGAGCTCAACCTGCTCATCGGCGGACCCGGCGGGCCGGAAGGGTTGCCGTCGCCCATGCACGGCGTGCAGGACGACCCCGCCTACCGCACACTGCGCGGCGCCGTGAACGCCCGCACCACGCTGGACGCTGGCTTCACCACCGTCCGCAATCTCGGCCTGATGGTCAAGACCGGCGGCTACCTGCTCGACGTGGCGCTGCAGCGGGCGATCGACCAAGGCTGGCACGTCGGTCCGCGGGTGGTGCCGGCCGGGCATGCCGTCACACCCTATGGGGGGCACCTGGATCCGACGGTGTTCCAGCGGCTGGCGCCGGGCATCATGCCGCTGTCGGTGGCCGAAGGGATCGCCAACGGCGTACCCGACGTTCGCGCGTGCGTGCGCTACCAGATCCGCCACGGCGCCAAGGTGATCAAGGTGTCTGCGTCGGGCGGGGTGATGTCGCACAGCACCGCGCCCGGATCGCAGCAGTACTCCGACGAGGAGTTCGCCGCGATCGCCGACGAGGCTCACCGCGCCGGGATCCGGGTGGCCGCGCACGCGATCGGCGACCGCGCCATCCGGGCCTGCATCAAGGCCGGAATCGACTGCATCGAACACGGTTTCCTGGCCACCGACGACACCATCCAGATGATGGTCGACCACGGCACCTTCCTGGTGTCGACCACTTACCTGACCGACGCGCTGGCAGTCGACCGCGTAGCACCGGAGTTACGCAAGAAGGCCGCCGAGGTGTTCCCACAGGCTAAAGCCATGCTGCCCAAGGCAATAGCCGCCGGGGTGCGGATCGCCTGCGGCACCGACGCCCCCGCGATCCCGCACGGCCAGAACGCCAAGGAGCTCTGCGCGCTGGTCGACCGCGGCATGACACCGATGCAGGCGATCCGCGCGGCGACGCTGACCAGCGCCGAACTCATCGAGGCCGACCACGAACTCGGCCGGCTGGCGCCCGGCTACCTCGCCGACATCGTCGCCGTGCCGGGGGACCCGTCGCGCGACATCGCGAGCACGCTCGACGTACGGTTCGTCATGAAGGGCGGTCAGGTTCACAAGCGGCCGTAAGACACACCATGGAACTCACCGACAACATCCTGTGGCTGCTCAAGCAGGCCTTCCACTTCTCGCTCAAGACCGTCAACGACGCGATCAGCACTCACGGAGTGACCACCGCGCAGATCGGCCTGATGCGCCAGTTGGCCAACGAACCGGGCCTCTCCGGCGCCGAATTGGCCCGCCGGCTGCTGATCAGCCCGCAGGGCGCCCAGTTGGCGATCGCCGCGCTCGAGGACCGCGGCCTAGTGGAGCGCAAGCAGGACCCGGAGCACGGGCGCATCCTGCAGACCTATCTCACCGATCAGGGCCGCGCCGTGGTCTCCGCGGTGCTCGCCGACGCGCTGGCCGCCCACGAACGGGTGTTCGGCGTGCTGAGCCCCGACGAACAACAACTGCTGCACGACCTGCTGGCCCGCGTGGTCGAAAAGGGCACCGGCAACCCGCTGTTCACCGACCACACCGGCGATGAATCAAGTACTTGATAAGTATCGCAAGTACTTGATACTCTCGTGGGCGATGGACGAGAGCATGCACGTGGTCGACACCCTCACCGAGGAGGTGACGATCCAGCTGGACCGCCGCACCACCGTCGTGCCCTATCGGCCGGGCAACACGGTTTTGCAAACCGCCCGGATGGCCGGGCTGGCTGCGCCGTCGTCGTGCGAGACCGGTTCGTGCGCAACATGTATGGCGCGGTTGGTCGAGGGCAGCGTGCGGATGATCAACAACGACGCGCTTTCCGACGACGACGTCGCCGAGGGCTGGGTGCTGACGTGCCAGTCGCTGCCGACGAGTCGCACGGTGCGGGTGGTGTACGAGTGAGCGGACGGGTGGCGGTGGTGACCGGCGGCGCGTCGGGCATGGGCGAGGCGACCTGCCACGAGCTGGGCCGCCGCGGCCACAAAGTCGCGGTGCTCGACATCAACGGCCAAGCCGCCCACCGGGTTTGCGACGAGCTGCGCGCATCTGGCGTTACCGCGCTGGCGGCCGAGGCGGACGTGAGCGACCGGCGAGCGGTCGAGGAGGCATTCGCCAAAGCGCGCAGCGAGCTGGGGCCGGTGGGCATTCTGGTGACCAGCGCGGGCATGGTGGGTTTTGCGCCGTTCACCGAGATCACTCCCGAGTCGTGGCAGCGGATCATCGACGTCAATCTCACCGGCACGTTTCACTGTTGCCAGGTGGCGCTGCCCGACATGGTGGCCGCGGGCTGGGGCCGCATCGTGATGATCTCGTCGTCGTCCGCCCAACGCGGCTCCCCCGGCATGGCGCACTACGCCGCTTCCAAAGGCGCGCTGATCACGTTGACGAAATCGCTTGCGCGGGAATACGCGCCGGCGGGTATCACCGTCAACAACATCCCGCCGTCGGGCATCGAGACGCCGATGCAGCACCAGTCCCAGGCCGAGGGCAACCTGCCGTCCAACGAGACCATGGCCGCAACGATCCCGCTCGGGCACCTGGGCAGCGGGGCCGACATCGCGGCCGCCGTCGGGTTTCTGTGCTCGGAGGAGGCCGGGTTCATCACCGGTCAGGTGCTCGGCGTCAACGGCGGAGCAGTGATGTGACAGGAGGTTCAGATGGCGCGGTGGCCTAAACCGGCGGAAGGCAGCTGGACACAACACTATTCCGACCTCGGCACCGGCCCGATCTCGTTCCGGGACTCCACCTCGCCGGAGTTCTACGCGCTCGAGCGGGAGGCGATCTTCAAACGGGCCTGGCTCAACGTCGCCCGTGTCGAGGAACTTCCGCGTGTCGGCAGCTATCTCACCAAGGACATTGCGGCCGTGGGCACGTCGATCATCGTGGTCAAGGGCAAGGACCAGACGATCCGGGCGTTCCACAACGTCTGTCGGCATCGCGGAAACAAGTTGGTGTGGAACGACTTTCCCAACGAGGAAACCCGCGGTGTGTGCCGGCAGTTCACCTGCAAGTACCATGGCTGGCGCTACGACCTCGATGGCGCGCTGACGTTCGTGCAGCAGGAGTCGGAGTTCTTCGACCTCGATCGCGACGCTTACGGCCTGCGTCCGGTGCACTGTGACGTCTGGAACGGTTTCATCTTCGTCAACTTCGACTCCGAGCCGCGCCAGACCTTGCGAGAATTCTTGGGCCCCATGGTCACCGGCCTGGACGGTTACCCGTTCGACAAACTCACCGAGCGCTACGACTGGGTCGCCGACAACAACAGCAACTGGAAGATCTTCGCTGACGCGTTCCAGGAGTACTACCATGTGCCGTCGCTGCACCCGCAGCAAGTGCCGCCCGCGGTGCGCGACCCGAATGCCGGCTTCGAATGCGCCCACTTCCAGATCGACGGGCCGCACCGTATGGTATCCACCGCCGGAACTCGCCGCTGGCTGCTGGCACCGGAGTACATGTATCCGATCGAACGGGCCACGCGCAGTGGGCTTGTCGGCCCCTGGCGCACCCCCGATCTGGGTGAGCTGCCGGCCGGCCTGAATCCGGGGGGCATCGAGCCGTGGGGCATCAGCAATTTCCAGATCTTCCCGAACCTGGAGATTTTGATCTACGGCGGCTGGTATCTGCTGTATCGGTATTGGCCGACGTCGCACAACACCCACCGGTTCGAGGCCTTCACCGCGTTTCACCCAGCCCGCAGCGTGCGCGAGCGCATCGAACACGAGGTGGCCGCGGTGGTGCTCAAGGAGTTCGCGCTACAGGACGCCGGCATGCTGGGCGGCACTCAGGCGGCGCTGGAGACCGGCATTGTCGACGAGTTTCCGGTCAACGACCAGGAGATCCTGGTGCGTCACTTGCACAAGGTGGTCGGCGACTGGGTGGCGCAGTATCAGGGCGAACGCACACCGGTGGGGGCTGGCCATGGCTGACGCGAAGCTGCCCAGCGCCTTCGCCGAACTCGAGCCGTTTGCCGAGATTTGGTGTCTGCCAACCGAAGCCGAACGGTGGGAGCGGCGGATGGCCAGCAGCATGGCCGAGATGCGGGAGTTCTACGACGCGTTCTTTCCCCGGCTGGAAGAGGCGATCGAGTATTGCGACAAGTTCTCGCTGGACGACCTGCCCGACGATGCGCTGAACCTGCTGCACCTGATCTATTCGCTGATCATGGTCGCGATGTCGGTGGAGATCATGCACCAGGTAAGACCGACCGATGCCGCCGACGCCGTCATGACGAGAATCAGGGAGCCGCTGCCATGAGTCTGCTCACCGTCAACAAGCTCACCGCATCGGTGGGCGCCGAAGTCGGCGACATCGACCCCCACCGGCTCGCCACCGACGATTTACTCGCCGAGGCGGTGCTCGAGGCGCTGGAGGACAACGGCGTGCTGGTCTTTCCCGACCTACATCTGAATCCCGAAGCGCAGGTGGCGTTTTGCCGCCGGCTCGGCGAGGTCGACCATTCCTCCGACGGCCATCATCCGGTGGCGGGCATCTACCCCATCACACTGGACCCGGCGAAGAATTCGTCGGCGGCGTATCTGCGCGCCACCTTCGACTGGCACATCGACGGCTGCACCCCGATGGGCGAAGAATGCCCGCAGAAGGCAACTGTTCTCTCCGCGGTGCAGGTCGCCGAACGGGGCGGCGAAACCGAGTTCGCCAGCACGTACGCGGCTTACGACGCGTTGAGCGACGACGAGAAGCAGCGGTTCGCGTCACTGAAAGTCGTTCACTCCCTGGAGGCTTCGCAGCGCCGCGTTACGCCCGATCCCACGCCCGAGCAGTTGGCGCGCTGGCGGGCGCGGCCGACCCACGAGCATCCGCTGGTCTGGACACACAACGACGGCCGCAAGTCGCTGGTGCTGGGAGCGTCGGCCGACTACGTCGTGGGCATGGACCTCGACGAGGGTCGCGCGCTGCTGGCCCAGCTGCTGGACCGGGCCACGACCGCGGACAAGGTGTACAGCCACCGCTGGTCGGTCGGCGACACGGTGATCTGGGACAACCGCGGGGTGCTGCACCGCGCTGCGCCTTACGACCCGGACTCGCCGCGAGAGATGCTGCGCACCACCGTGCTTGGCGACGAGCCGATTCAGTAACCGAGCATCGACGGCACCATCGCCTCGACGAGATGCGGGCCCGGCTCGTTAAATGCCGCGCGCAGAGCGTCGGCGAACTCTTCGGCGGTGGCCACCCGCTTGGCGGGCACTCCCATGCCCTCGGCAATCTTGACGAAATCCATTCGCGGACCGGTCAAGTCGAGCAGCTGCTGCGCTTTTGGGCCGGGCGCGCCTTCTGCGCCGACCCGCTGCAACTCCAAACGCAGGATGTCGTAGGCGCCGTTGTTGTAGACGACGGTGGTGACGTCGAGGTTCTCCCGGGCCTGCGTCCACAGGCCGGAGATTGTGTACATCGCCGAGCCGTCGGATTCCAGGCACAGGACTGGCCGGTCCGGCGCGGCGACGGCGGCACCGACCGCGGCGGGGATGCCGTAACCGATCGCCCCGCCGGTCAGCGTCAGCCAATCATGCGCGGGCGCACCGGCAGTGGCGGCCGCCAGTGGCAGTCCTGACGTGTTGGATTCGTCGACGACGATCGCACGCTCCGGCAACAGCGCGCCGACCACGTCGGCGACCGACATGGCCGTCAGTGCACCCGTCGGTAGCTTCGGACGCGACGGCGCGGCCACCGGGGCGGCCGTGCCGGGCGCTACCTCGTCGGCCAGCGCCGTCAGCGCATCGGCAGCACCACGGTGACCGCTCAGCACGTGGACTTCGCACCCGTCGGGCACTAAATCGCTAGGCCGGCCGGGGTAGGCGAAGAACGATACCGGCGATGCCGCGCCGGCCAATATCAGGTGCTTGGCGCCGTCGAGTTGCGCCGCAACGGCTTCGGCGAAGTACGCAAGCCGGTCGACCGCCGGCAGCCCGGCGCCGCGCTCCAAGCGGGTTGGGAACGTCTCGCAGTACCAGCGGGCACCGGTGGCCGCGGCGACCCGGGCCGCCGCGTGCAAGCCCGCAGCGCGGGTGGCGTCGCCTCCGACGAGGATCACCGCGGGTTCGCCGGATCGCAGCACCTTGGCCGCCAGCTCGATGTCCGGTTCCGGCATCGACGTCGCCGTGACCGCGGAGGCGGTGCCGGTAGCTTCCGACCACGAAATGTCAGCGGGCAGAATCAATGTGGAGATCTGCTTGGTTGCCTGGGCCACGGAGACGGCCGCAGCGGCGTCGGCGGCGACATCGCCGGTGCACCTCCGAAGCCAGCCCGACACGCTGCCGGCCAGCGCCCCGATGTCGGATTCCAGTGGGGCGTCGTACTTCTTGTGATAGGTGGCGTGGTCGCCGACGACCACCACGATCGGGACGTGGGCCCGACGCGCGTTGTGCAGGTTGGCCAGCCCGTTACCCAGCCCGGGCCCGAGGTGCAGCAGCACCGCCGCCGGACGGTCGGCGATCCGCGCGTAGCCGTCGGCCGCGCCCGTGGCCACCCCTTCGAACAGCGTCAGCACCCCGCGCATCCGGGGCACGGCGTCCAGCGCCGCCACGAAATGCATTTCCGATGTGCCGGGGTTGGCGAAGCACACGTCGACGCCGCCGTCGACCAGTGCGTTGATCAGAGCAAGGGCACCATTCACCCTTCGACTCTAAGTCACGCCGTCACGTGGTTGGCGTGTCTCTCGTCGGCCGGGCGGGCCTCGGTCTGCTCCTTGGCCCAGCGGTAGTCCGGTTTGCCGGCCGGTGACCGCTTGACCTCGTCGACATACCAAAGTGCCCGCGGCACTTTGTATCCCGCGATCTCGCTGCGCACGAACTTGTCGAGTTCGGCCAGCGACGGCCGCATGCCGGGCCGCGGGTGCACGACGGCGGCCACGCACTGGCCGTAGCGTTCGTCGGGCACCCCGACCACCAGCGCGTCGAACACGTCGGGATGACCCTTCAGTGCCGCCTCGACTTCCTCGGGATAGATCTTCTCCCCTCCGCTGTTGATCGACACCGAGCCGCGCCCGAGCATGGTGACCGTGCCGTCGGCCTCCACCTGGGCGTAGTCCCCGGGGATCGCGTAGCGGACGCCGTTGATGGTCTTGAACGTCTCGGCAGTCTTCTTCTCGTCCTTGTAGTAACCGACCGGGATGTTGCCCTTCTTGGCGATAAAGCCACGGACACCCGAGCCAGGCTTGACCTCGTTGCCGTCCTCGTCGAGAACCACGGTGCGATGGTCGATGGTCACTCGCGGACCGCCGCTGTGCGGCGCGTCTTTGGCGACGACGCTGGTCCCGCCGAAGCCGGTCTCCGAGGAGCCGATGGAGTCGGTGATGATCCTGTTGGGAAGCAGCTCGAGGAGCTTCTCCTTGATGCTCGGCGAGAACAACGCCGCGGTGCTGGCCAACAGGAACAGCGAGGACAAGTCGTAGGCCTCATCTTTCTCACGGCCTTTCAGCAATGCGTCGAGCAGCGGCCGGGCCATCGCGTCACCGGTGAAGAACAGCAGGTTCACCTTGTGCTTGTGGATGGTCCTCCAGACCTCGTCGGGGTCGAATTCCGGTGCGAGAACGGTGGTCTGGCCCGAGAAGAGTGACATCCAGGTCGCCGACTGGGTGGCGCCGTGGATCATCGGCGGGATCGGGTAGCGGATCATCGGCGGATTTTCGGCGGCGGCCTTGGCCAAGTCGTATTCGTCCTTGACGAATTCGCCCGTCGCGAAGTCGGTTCCGCCGAACAGCACCCGGTAGATGTCCTCGTGGCGCCACATGACGCCCTTCGGGAAGCCGGTGGTGCCGCCGGTGTAGAGCAGGTAGATGTCGTCGGCGCTGCGGGGGCCGAAATCGCGTTCCGGAGAGCCCTTTTCGAGCGCGGAGTAGAATTCGACGCCGCCGTAGCGCTGGTAGTCGTTGTCGCTGCCGTCCTCGACCACCAGGATCGTCTTGACGTTCGGGGTGTCCGGCAAGACGTTGGCGACGCGGTCGGAGTACTGGCGCTCGTGCACCAGCGCCACCATGTCGGAGTTGTCGAACAGGTAGCGCAGCTCGCCCTCGACGTAGCGGAAGTTGACGTTGACCAGGATGGCGCCGGCCTTGACGATGCCCAGCATCGCGATCACGATCTCGATGCGGTTGCGGCAGTACAGGCCGACCTTGTCGTCCTTCTTGACGCCGTGGTCGATCAGGTAGTGCGCCAGTCGGTTGGCCTTCTCCTCCAGCTGCGCGTAGGTCAGCTGGTCGTCGCCGCAGATCAGGGCGACGCGGTCAGGCACGGCGTCGATGGCATGCTCGGCTAAGTCGGCTATGTTCAGGGCCACGGACCCCAAATTAGAACGTGTTACATTTCCTGACAAGTCTGGGGTCGACAGACAGGAAGGCGGACACCGGTGAGCGAGTCCGAAAAAGAACCCGACGCCCTCGTTGAGCAGCGCGGACACACCCTGATCGTCACGATGAACCGGCCGGCGGCGCGCAACGCGCTGAGCGGCGAAATGATGCAAATCATGGTCGAGGCGTGGGACCGCGTCGACAACGATCCCGACATCCGCTGCTGCATCCTGACCGGGGCCGGGGGCTATTTCTGCGCCGGCATGGACCTCAAGGCGGCCACTGCCAAGCCGCCGGGTGAGTCGTTCAAGGACGGCAGCTACGACCCTTCGCGTATCGACGCCCTGCTCAAGGGGCGGCGGCTGACCAAACCGTTGATCGCGGCCGTCGAGGGCCCGGCCATCGCCGGTGGCACCGAAATCCTGCAGGGCACCGACATCCGGGTGGCCGGCGAAAGCGCCAAGTTCGGCATCTCGGAGGCCAAATGGAGCCTGTACCCGATGGGCGGCTCGGCGGTGCGACTGGTCCGCCAGATCCCCTACACGGTGGCCTGCGATCTGCTGCTGACCGGACGGCACATCACCGCCGCGGAGGCCAAGGAGATCGGTTTGATCGGGCACGTCGTTCCCGACGGGCAGGCGTTGTCCAAGGCTTTAGAGATCGCCGACGTCATCTCGAACAACGGCCCGCTGGCGGTGCAGGCCATCCTGAAGTCCATTCGCGAGACCGAAGGCCTGCACGAGAACGAGGCGTTCAAGATCGACACCCAGCTCGGCATCAAGGTGTTCCTGTCCGAGGACGCCAAGGAAGGCCCGCTGGCCTTCAAGGAAAAACGCGCGCCGCAGTTCAAGGGCCACTGACCCTTTGCGCCGAACGTGAAGGTGTTGCGACTTTTTCGCCGATTTCTCGCAACAGCTTCACGCTCGGAGCACCGGCGCGCTGGGTGTGAACACCACCGGCATGGATTCCAGGCCGCTGACGAAGTTGGCCGGCCGCAGCGGCAACGTGTCGTCGGAGGCTAGCCGCAGATCCGGCAATCGCTGTAATACCCGCGACGTCATCAGCGAAAGCTCAAGGCGGGCAAGCTGATTCCCCAGACAGAAGTGCGTGCCGAAGCCGAAAGCCATGTGGTTGTTAGGGTCTCGGCGGATGTCGAACTGCTCCGGGTTGTCGAACACCGACTCGTCGAAGTTGGCGGACTCGAAGAGCAGCATCATCTTCTCGCCCTCGCGCAACGACGTGCCGTGGAATTCGGTGTCAGCGGTGAGCGTTCGGCACATGTTCTTCACCGGCGACGTCCACCGCAGCATCTCCTCGATGGCGCCCGGTAACAGCGACGGGTCGGCCACCAGCTGCTCCCACTGGTCGCGGTTACGCAGCAATTGCTCGGTCCCACCGGACAAGGTGTGCCGAGTGGTCTCGTCGCCGCCGATCAGGATCAGCAGCGTCTCGAAGACGATCTCGTCGTCGGACATCCGCTGCCCGTCGACCTCGGCGTTCACCAGGATCGAAAAGAGGTCTTCGGTGGGCTCGGAGCGGCGCTTGGTGATGATGCCCTTCGTGAATTCGGTGTACGCAGCGAAAGCGTCCATCACCGCCTGGAATTCGGCCGACGTCGGATCCAGGTGTGAGCTCAGCCCGGTCACCAGGTCATCCGACCACTTCAACAGCATCCCGCGGTCTTCGGGCAGGACCCCGAGCATGTCGCCGATCACCGCCATCGGCAGCGGCGCGGCGATATCGCGGACGAAGTCACACTCACCGCGCTCACACACCGCGTCGATCAGCGTGTCACACAACCGCGCGATCGACGGCTCCTTCTCGCGCACCCGCTTGCGGGTGAAGCCCGCGTTGACGAGCTTGCGCCGCAACAGATGTGCGGGATCGTCCATGTCGATCATGTAAGGCATACCCGGCTGGTCCGGACGGATACCGCCGGTGCTGGAGAACAGTTCCGGATTCCGTTCGGCTTCGATGATCGCCTGATACGTCGTCGCGGCGGCCAGGCCATTGCGGTCCCGGAAAACCGGTTGATTGGCCCGCATCCAGCGATACGCCTCGCGAGCTCGCCGACCGTCGGCATAGAACGTGCCATCGGTCAGATCAACGTCTGGAATCGTGACCGTCATCTACTAACCTCCAGATATGCCTGAATCACAACACACCATCGCCGGAACCGTGCTGACCATGCCGGTCCGGGTTCGCAAGGCTGACGTACATACCGCGATGTTCTCGGTGGACGCCGAGGCGGCGCAGCGGCTCATCGACTACAGCGGCCTGCGGGTCTGCCAGCACCGGCCCGGCCGGGCCGTGGTCAACCTGATGCTGGCCCGCTACATCGACGGCGATCTCGGGCAGTACCACGAATTCGGCACCTGCGTGATGGTCAACCCGCCAGGCTCGGCGGCCAGCGGCTGGCGGGCTTTCAAGGATGCCGCGGCGTTCATCCACCACCTGCCGGTCGACCAATCCTTCACCCTCGAGGCGGGCCGAACCATTTGGGGTTTCCCAAAGATCATGGCGGACTTCACCGTTCGCGAAGGACGCACGTTCGGGTTCGACGTCAGCACCGAAGGCTCGCACATCGCGGGCATCGACTTTCGTCGCGGCCTGCCGGTGCCGTCGATGTTCACGTCGCGCGGACAGGTGCTCAAGACCTACACCTACGCCGACGGCACCACCCGCGAAGTGCCGTGGGAGATGAAGGTCAGCGGGCTGCGCGGCCGGCTCGGCGGAGCGACGCTGCGCCTGGGCGATCACCCGTACGCCAAGGAGTTGGCGTCGCTGGGCCTGCCGAAGCGAGCGATGGTGTCCGGGTCGGTCGCCAACGTGGAAATGTCGTTCGGCGACGCCCACCCGCTCACCTGACCGGATGAACACTCGGCCAATCTAGAACGTGTTCTAACCGGACCGCAACGGTCAGATCAACGAGGCGAGCTCGCGAATCTGCTCGGTGCTGCGACCGGAGACCACCATCATGGTGACGCCGGCGGCCTCCCAGGCCTTGATCTGCTCACGCACGTAGTCCAGGTCGCCGACGATCGCGGCGTCGTCGATGACTTCGTCCGGGATGATCTCCGCGGCTCGTTCCTTCTGGTCGCTGCGGAAAAGCCGGGTGACCTCGTCGACGACCTCGGCGTAGCCCATCCGCCGGTACACGTCGGCGTGGAAGTTGGTGTCTTCGGCACCCATCCCGCCCATGTACAGGGCGATATACGGCTTCATCGCCGCGAAGGCGGCTGCGCGGTCATTGGTGATGACGATGTTGGCCGTCGCGCAGACCTCAAAGTCCTCGCGGCTACGCCGCGCCCCGGGCCGGGCGAACCCCTCATCGAGCCATTCGTTGTACATGCCGGCCAGCCGCGGCGTGTAGAAGATCGGCAGCCAGCCGTCGCAGATCTCGGCGGCCAGCGCGACGTTCTTCGGGCCCTCAGCGCCCAGCAGGATCGGAATATCGGCGCGCCGCGGATGAGTGATCGGCTTCAAAGCCTTGCCCAGACCCGTTGTGCCGTCGCCGGTTAACGGCAGCGGGTAGTGCGGGCCGTCGCTGGTCACCGGCTTCTCCCGGGCCAGCACCTGACGCACGATGTCGATGTACTCGCGGGTGCGGGCCAGCGGCTTGGGAAAGCGCTGGCCGTACCAGCCCTCCACCACCTGCGGCCCGGACACTCCCAGGCCCAGCATGTGCCGGCCGCCGGAGAGATGATCCAAAGTCAGCGCCGCCATCGCACACGCGGTCGGGGTGCGCGCGGACAGCTGGACCACCGAGGTGCCCAGCCGCAGGCGTCGGGTCGACGCGCCCCACCAGGCCAGTGGGGTGTAGGCGTCCGATCCCCATGCTTCGGCGGTGAACACGGCGTCGAAGCCGGCGTCCTCGGCGGCGGCCACCAGCTCACCGGCGTTCTCCGGGGGCTGAGCGCCCCAATACCCCAGCTGCAATCCCAGCTTCATCCTGGCTCCTTGCTCAGATTCTTAGAACCTGTTCTACTCAGATGCGTGACACCCAGTTCAACTCGCCCACCGCTGATCGAACACCCGGAGCCGCCTCTCTCGGCGCCGCTGACGTTGTCCTTTGACTACACCCGTTCGGTCGGTCCCACCCTGGGCAAATTCTTCACCGCCCTGCGCGAACGCCGCATCCTCGGGGTACGCGGATCCGATGGCCGGGTGCATGTGCCGCCGGCCGAATACGACCCGGTCAGCTACGAACCGCTGGGCGAGATGGTACCGGTGGCTGCCACCGGCACCGTCGAGTCCTGGACCTGGCAGCCGCAGCCGCTCGAGGGGCAGCCGCTGGACCGCCCGTTCGCCTGGGCGCTGATCAAGCTCGACGGCGCCGACACCACGCTGCTGCACGCCGTCGACGCAGGCACGCCCGACGCGATCAGCCGCGGCACCCGGGTGCATGTGCACTGGGCCGACGAGCCCGTCGGCGCCATCACCGACATCGCGTACTTCGCGCTGGGTGATGAGGCCGAACCCGAGGGCCAACCAGACGACCGCGACCCGGTCACGATGCTCGAAACGCCGATCAGCCTGACGATTCAGCACAGCGCGTCACAGCCGGAAAGTGCCTATCTGCGTGCGCTGCAGGAAGGCAAGCTGCTCGGTGCCCGCACCGGCGAAACAGGCAAGGTGTACTTCCCCGCGCGCGAGGCCGACCCCGCAACCGGGCTGGCACTCGACAACTACGTCGAGCTGCCCGACAAGGGCACGGTCACGACGTTCGCCATCATCAACATCCCGTTCGCCGGCCAGCGGATCAAGCCCCCCTATGTGGCGGCCTACGTGCTGCTCGACGGCGCCGACATCCCATTCCTGCACCTGGTCACCGACATCGACGCATCCGAGGTTCGGATGGGCATGCGGGTCGAGGCGGTGTGGCGGCCCCGCGAGGAATGGGGTTTGGGCATTGACAACATCTCGCATTTCCGGCCCACCGGCGAACCGGACGCCGACTACGACACCTACAAGCACCACCTGTAAAGGCTGTTATGAGTATTCGTGATGTAGCCGTGGTGGGCTTCGCCCACGCCCCGCACGTACGCCGCACCGACGGCACCACCAACGGCGTCGAAATGCTGATGCCGTGCTTCGCCCAGCTCTACGACGAGCTCGGCATCACCAAGGCCGACATCGGTTTCTGGTGCTCGGGATCCTCGGATTACCTTGCCGGACGGGCGTTCTCGTTCATCTCGGCGATCGACTCGATTGGCGCGGTGCCGCCGATCAACGAGTCGCATGTCGAGATGGACGCCGCCTGGGCGTTGTATGAGGCTTACATCAAGCTGCTGACCGGCGAGGTCGACACCGCGCTGGTGTACGGCTTCGGCAAGTCTTCGGCCGGGGTGTTGCGCCGCATCCTGTCGCGGCAGACCGATCCGTACACCGTGGCGCCGCTGTGGCCGGACTCGGTGTCGATGGCCGGGCTGCAGGCCCGCTTCGGGCTGGACGCCGGCAAGTGGACCGCCGAGCAGATGGCGCAGGTGGCGCTGGACTCGTTCGCCCACGCCGAGCGCACCGACTCCGAGAAGCCGGGCAAGAGCATCGACGAGCTGCTGGCCCGGCCGTTCTTCGCCGACCCCCTGCGCCGCCACGACATCGCGCCGATCACCGACGGTGCCGCGGCGATCGTGCTGGCCGCTGACGGCCGGGCTCGGGAACTGCGCGAAAACCCGGCGTGGATCACCGGTTTCGACCATCGCATCGAGACACCGGTGCTCGGTGCGCGTGAGCTGACCAGCTCCCCGTCGACGGCGACGTCGGCGCAAACGGCGACCGGCGGTGACGTCGGCTCGATCGACGTCGCGGAAATCCACGCGCCGTTCACCCACCAGCACCTGATCCTCACCGAGGCGATCGGGCTGGGCCCGTCAACGAAGGTGAACCCGTCCGGTGGCGCGCTGGCCGCCAATCCGATGTTCGTCGCGGGCTTGGAGCGCATCGGGTTTGCCGCGCAGCATATTTGGGACGGCTCGGCGCAGCGGGTGCTGGCTCATGCCACCAGCGGGCCTGCGCTGCAACAGAATCTGGTCGCGGTAATGGAGGCACGATGAGCGCGCCAGCGACGATGCAGAGCGCGAAGCGCGATGAGGAGGAGTGGCGCTGATGAGCAAGCAGTTAGCCGCGGTGCTCGGTACCGGGCAGACCAAATACGTCGCCAAGCGCCACGACGTGTCGATGAACGGGCTGGTGCGTGAGGCGATCGACCGCGCGCTGGCCGACTCGGGTTCGACGTTCGACGACATCGACGCCGTCGTGGTGGGCAAGGCGCCGGACTTCTTCGAGGGCGTGATGATGCCGGAGCTGTTCATGGCCGACGCCGTGGGCGCCACCGGCAAGCCGCTGATCCGGGTACACACCGCCGGCTCGGTGGGCGGCTCCACCGGGGTGGTGGCGGCCAGCCTGGTGCAGTCGGGCCGGTACCGCCGCGTGCTGGCGATGGCCTGGGAAAAGCAGTCGGAGTCAAACGCCATGTGGGCGTTGAGTATTCCGGTGCCATTCACCAAGCCGGTGGGTGCCGGCGCCGGCGGCTACTTTGCTCCACACGTACGCTCCTACATCCGCCGGTCGGGCGCGCCGACCCACATCGGTGCCATGGTCGCGGTCAAGGATCGGCTGAACGGCGCCAAGAACCCGCTGGCGCATTTGCATCAACCGGACATCACGCTGGAGAAGGTGATGTCGTCGCAAATGCTGTGGGATCCGATCCGTTTCGACGAGACGTGCCCGTCGTCGGACGGCGCCTGCGCGGTGGTGATCGGTGACGAGCAGACCGCCGACCGCCGGATCGCCGACGGTCATCCGGTGGCCTGGGTCCACGCCACCGCGTTGCGCACCGAACCGCTGGCGTATTCCGGCCGCGACCAAGTCAACCCGCAGGCCGGGCGCGACGCCGCCAAGGCGCTCTGGAAGGCAGCAGGCATCACCAGCCCGATCGACGAGATCGACGCCGCCGAGATCTACGTGCCGTTCTCCTGGTTCGAGCCGATGTGGTTGGAAAACCTGGGGTTTGCGCCCGAAGGCGAAGGCTGGAAGCTCACCGAGGCCGGCGAAACCGCGATCGGCGGGCGGCTGCCGGTCAATCCGTCCGGCGGGGTGCTGTCGTCGAACCCGATCGGCGCGTCCGGCCTGATCCGCTTCGCCGAGGCGGCCATTCAGGTGATGGGCAAGGGTGAGGCACACCAGGTTCCGAACGCACGCAAGGCTTTAGGTCATGCCTACGGCGGTGGCTCGCAGTACTACTCGATGTGGGTGGTGGGGGCCGACAAGCCATGAAGTACACGTGCAGCATCGCGATGGGTCCGATCGACCAGCTGACCGAGCTGGCCAAGGCCGCCGAAGAAGTCGGGTTCGACGCGATCGCGCTGCCGGACTCGCTGTTCTACATGGAAAAAGCGGCCGCCGACTACCCGTACACGCCGGACGGCTCCCGGATGTGGGACGAGAACACCCCCTGGGTGGACCCACTGATCGCCGCCGCGGCGATGGGCGCGGTCACGTCGACGCTGCGGTTCTACACCAACGTGATGAAGCTGGGTTCCCGCAACCCGCTGCTGCTGGCGCGTCAGGTCGGCTCCGTGGCCAACCTGACGGGTAACCGCTTCGGGTTTGGCATCGGAATCGGTTGGGCACCTGAGGAATTCGAGTGGTGCGGGGTGCCATACAAGCGCCGAGGCGCACGCGTCGACGAGATGATCGAGGTCATCAAGCTGGTGCTCGGCGGCGGAATGGTCGAATTCCACGGCCAGTTCTTCGATTTCGACCGGCTGCAGATGAGCCCCGCACCGTCGCAACCCGTGCCGTTCTATGTCGGTGGGCACACCGACGTAGCGCTCAAGCGGGCGGCCCGAGTCGGGGACGGCTGGACCAGCGCGATGATGACCGCCGACCAGCTGGCCGAAACCATCGGCAAGCTCAACGTCCTACGCGCCGAATACGGCCGCGCCGACCAGCCGTTCGAATTTCAGGCGGTGTGCATCGACAAGTTCGGCGTCGACGGGCATCGGCAGCTGGCCGAAATCGGCGTCACCGACAACATCGTCATCCCGTGGGTTTTCGATGGATTGGGCTTCGACGCCCCGCTGGCCAAGAAGAAGGACTCGCTGAAACGCTTCGCCGACACCTATATCCACTCGGGATGGCAGGACAGATGACCGACAACGCGGCTCACGAAGCAGGCAAGCGCTCCCGCGACGCGGTAATGGCGCGCGACAAAGACGCGTGGCTGGCCGTGTTCGCCGACGACGCCATCGTCGAAGACCCGATCGGGCCGTCGCAGTTCGACCCGGAAGGCAAAGGCCACCGTGGCCGCGACGCGATCTCGGCATTCTGGGACAAGGCGATTGCGCCGACCGACAAGATCGAGTTCAACTTCGTCGACACCTTCCAGTGCGGCAACGAGGAAGCCAACGTCGGCAACATCGTGATCACGACGGCCGGCTATCAGGTCACCGCCGAAGGAGTGTTCACCTATAGGGCCGACGACGACGGCAAGCTGGTGGCGTTGCGCGCGTACTGGGAAGTCGATCGCGCGACCGCGACCGCCCGCAAGGTCTAGAGCGGCTCGAGGCCGGTCAGATAGCGCCGGGCCAAGTCTTGATATGCCTGGGGATTGACGTTCACCCAGGTTTCGGCGCTGGTCCCGGCGATCGGGCCCTTCACGGTGGCCGGCGCCCCGACCACCAGCACCTCCTCGGGGATTTTCGTGCCGGCCACCACCAGCGCGCCCGCCGCGATCAGGCTGCGCGCCCCGATCACGGCACCGTCGAGCACGGTGGCGTGGTTGGCGATCAACGCCTCCGCGCCGACGTGCGCGCCGTGGATGGTGCACATGTGCGCGACGGTCGCTCCCGGGCCGATGTCGACGGGAATGCCCGGCGGTGCGTGCAACACCGACCCGTCCTGCACGTTGGCGCCCTCACGCACGATGACGGGCGCATAGTCGCCGCGCAGCACGGTGTTGAACCACACCGAGGCTCCGGCCTCGACGGTGACGTCGCCGATCAGCGTGGCGGTGGGGGCGACGAACGCGGTCGGATCGACCTTCGGCGACCGGCCCTCGAATGCGAATAGCGGCATCGTTCAGATATACCGCAGGACGGGTAATCGCAGACAGGCGTGGCCGTCGTTGCGCGATCCGGCGGAAAAACTGTAACGTGTTCTAGTTAGAGACATCGAGTTGGAGGCGTCATGGCTACCGAGACCGCCGGCATTCGCGAGATCGACACCGGCACCCTGCCCGACAGGTACGCGCGCGGCTGGCATTGCCTTGGCCCGGTCACGAACTATCTGGATGGCAAGCCGCACGGGGTCGAGGCGTTCGGCACCCATCTGGTGGTGTTCGCCGACTCGCATGGCGACCTGAAGGTTCTCGACGGCTACTGCCGGCACATGGGCGGCAACCTCGCGCAGGGCACCATCAAGGGCGACGAGGTCGCTTGCCCGTTCCACGACTGGCGCTGGGGCGGCGACGGCAAATGCAAGCTGGTCCCCTACGCCAAGCGCACTCCGAAGCTGGCCCGCACCCGGGCCTGGCACACCGACGTGCGCGGCGGGCTTCTGTTCGTCTGGCACGACCACGAGGGCAACCCGCCGCAGCCGGAAGTGCGCATCCCCGACATTCCCGAGGCCTACAGCGACGAGTGGACCGACTGGCGCTGGAATTCGATGCTGATCGAGGGCAGCAACTGCCGCGACATCATCGACAACGTCACCGACATGGCGCACTTCTTCTACATCCACTTCGGCCTGCCGACGTACTTCAAGAACGTCTTCGAGGGCCACATCGCCTCGCAGTACCTGCACAACGTCGGTCGCCCCGACATCGATGACATGGGCACCACTTATGGTGAGGCCCACCTGGATTCGGAGGCCAGCTATTTCGGGCCGTCGTTCATGATCAACTGGCTGCACAACAAATACGGTGACTACAAGGCGGAGTCGATCCTGATCAACTGCCACTACCCGGTGACTCAGGATTCGTTCGTGCTGCAGTGGGGCGTGATCGTCGAAAAGCCCAAGGGGCTCGACGATGCCACCACCGAGAAGCTCGCGGCGACGTTCACCGAGGGTGTCAGCAAGGGCTTCCTGCAGGACGTCGAGATCTGGAAGCACAAGACCCGCATCGACAACCCGCTGCTGGTCGAAGAGGACGGCGCTGTCTACCAGATGCGGCGCTGGTATCAGCAGTTCTATGTCGACGCCGACAAGGTGACGCCCGATATGACGGACCGATTCGAGATCGAGGTCGACACCACCGTCGCCAACGAGCGCTGGCACGTCGAGGTCGAGGAGAACCTCAAGCGCCAAGCCGAGGAGCAGCCCGCGACATGAGTTCGCGCGAGCAGCTGC
This sequence comes from Mycobacterium branderi, assembly GCF_010728725.1. Classification (NCBI taxonomy): domain Bacteria; kingdom Bacillati; phylum Actinomycetota; class Actinomycetes; order Mycobacteriales; family Mycobacteriaceae; genus Mycobacterium; species Mycobacterium branderi. The sequence continues at coordinate 1,978,136 of NZ_AP022606.1, read as the reverse complement.
CCGACGTCGACCGGCTGGCCCGAGCGATGCTGCTGCTGCACGGCGGACATGACGACGACGAACACCCCTCTGTCGAGGATGGCCGCCGAACCTGGTCCAAGGCACCGGCTTTCGCGGGTGATCCGCAGCGTGCCGCGGCGGTGCGGGAGGCCACCCAGGCTGACCGCGATCGCTACCTGAAGTCCGGCCTGCAGCCGGTCGACTGCCGGTTCTGCCACGTCACCGTCGACGTCAAGAAGCTCGGTCCCGGTCACACCGCGGTCCAGTGGAACACCGAAGCAGCGAAGCGTTGCGCCTATTTCACTGAGCTTCGCGCGTCCGGCGGCGACAGCGCGCGCACCAAGTCCTGCCCCAAGTTGGCCGACAGCATCAAACACGCGGTGGCCGAGGGCGTTCTGGACCTGGACGCACCCGACTTCTGAGTTGAGTGCGGGCTGTTACAGCCCGGCGAAGCGTTCCTTTACCGACTCAGCCGTAAGCCCGTAGTCGGCCAGCGAATAGGTGTGCTTGGGGGCCCGCGGTCCGCTCTTGCTCTCGGCGTGGGTTTTCTCCATCGCGGCTCTGGCCTCGTCGGTCAGCGTCAGGCCGAACTGGCGGTAGATCTTTTCCACTGTACCCAACGGGTCGGCGATGAAATCACGGTACTCGACGTCGTAGAACTGCGCCGGATCGTATTTGGCGCGTTCGGCGTTGAACCGTTCCAGCCCGCGCGACCAGGTTTCCATTGCGTCGTAACCGATCTGGGCACCTGTGAAGCTGTTGGACCACCCCTCGGCCGTGTGCTGGGCAAGCGAGCACATCGATGCCATGATGGTCTCGACCGGACGGTGAGTTTGGATGACCAGCGCGTCGGGATAGGTCGACATCAGCGCGTCGAGCGCGAACAGATGGCTGGGGTTCTTCAGCACCCACCGCTTGTCGGCGTCGTTCAGACCGATCAGCTGAAGGTTCTTGCGGTGCCGTCGGTATGCCGGTGTCCAGTCCTGCTGCGACAGCCATTGCGCGTAGGTCGGCAAATGCGCCAGCGTCTCGTACGACACCGAATGAAACGACTGTCGCAGCAGCTGCCAGCATTCCTCCAGTTCGTCGGCGGCCATGAAATGCAGGCCGGTGTAGTCCGGGTTCTCCTCGTGGTGCCGGGTGAACTGGGCGTCAATCTGTTGATGAACAGGATTGGATTCCCAGGTTTCCCGCGGCGGGCGGGGCTGCGGGTATTCGGCCAGCCACATTTCGAGACCCTGATGGGCCGGGTCCGCACCGAGCAGGCGGTGCAGCGCAGTGGTGCCGGTGCGCACCAACCCCGTGACGAAGATCGGTCGCTCGATTACGACGTCGGCGTGCTGCGGATACTGCTTCCAAGCGTCTTGCGACAGCAGCCTGGCCACCAGCGCGCCCCGCAGGAAAAAGCGATTCATCTTGCTGCCCAACGGAGTCAGGTCCGCCTCGCGTCGATAGGACTCCAGCAGCACCTCTAGTGCCTCGCGGTAGTTGTCGTCGTCGGAGCCGAAGTCGTCCAGCCCGATGAACTTCGACGCCGAGGCGTGCAAGTCGTCGACGGTGCCGACATCGGTGCGCTGCGCCATCAGGCCTTGTACTCCCCACAGTTGACGTCCAGTGTCTGCCCGGTGATACCGCTGGACAGGTCGCTGGCCAGGAACAGGATCGCCGAGGCCACCTCGTCCTCGGTGGGCAGCCGCTTGAGGTCGGAATTGGCCGCGGTGGCTTTGTAGATGTCGTCGACCGTGGTGCCGTATTTGCCGGCCTGATGAGCGAAGTAGCCTTTGAGGGTGTCGCCCCAGATATAACCGGGGGCAACCGAATTCACACGAATCCCCTGCTCGCCCAGCTCCGTGGCCAGCGACTGCGACATCGCCAGCAGCGCGGACTTCGCCATCTTGTAGGCGCCATATTTGGCCTGCGAGTGCCGGATCACCATCGAGTTGACGTTGACGATCGAGCCCTTGGACGCGGCGAGGGCGGGCGTGAAACCCTGGATCAGTCGCAGCGCGCCCAGCACCGTGAGTTCGATGGCGTCGCGAATGTGCTGAAAGCTGGTGCCCGCCAACGGTTTCATCGACGGCACCCGAAACGCGTTGTTGATCAGCACGTCGACCTTGCCGTAGGCCGCCATGGAAGCCTCGACAAGGTTGGCCACCTGGTCGTCGTCGGTGATGTCGGTCGAGACCGCCACGGCGCGCCGCCCGGTGTCGGTGATCTGCTTGGCGACGTCGTCTAGACGCTCCGCGGTGCGGGCGGCCAACACCAGGTCGGCACCATCCTGGGCACACCGGCGGGCCAGCGTGGTGCCGAGCGCAGGGCCCACACCGCTGATCACCACGACCTTGCCGTCGAGCATTCCGGCCATCACTACCCCAGCATTCTGTTGGCGATTTGCTTCTGGCGCTGCGCAATTCGCTCACGCCAAGCGTCCTCGGAAATCTTGTTCTGCTCGTAGTACGGCAGTGCGGCCGGCACCGCGTCCACGTCGACCAGCTCGACACTCGGCCCGTCGGCATCAGTCAGCTGACGCGACACCCGCTGCCAGCGGAACTGCAGGAAACCACGCCGGTGCCCCAGTGTCTCCACCCAGTTGGTTACTCCCGGATTCTGGTCAGCCACGACAATGCGAATCTTGCCGTCCGGATCTGCCTGAGCCTGAGTCGCATTCAGCGACGTCTGGTGGTTGATGTAGTCCAGCGAGATGTACCACATGCTGCCCAACTGGAAGCCGAGGTACGGCGCGTCGGTCACCGGCAGTGTGATCACCAGCGCCTGGTCCGGCTGTAGATCGAAATGGCCCGCCGACGAATACTGGGTCGCCAGCCCGCCAGGTGTCAGCCGCGGCGGCACCATCGTGTTGACCGGGATGTTCAGGTAGAACCACTGCGGGAACTGCAGCCAGGTCTTCACCCGCTGCACAAGTTGCTTTCCCGCTGTGGCGTAACGCTTTTCGATGGTTGCCCGGCTCAGAGGCGGCGGCGCGGTGCCGGCGGTGTCCAGCCGGGAGATGGCTACCGTGCCGCGTTGTTGTGACCAGTCGCCGTAGACCTCGCGGATCACCAGTTGCCCCGGGCTGGTGGGCCGCACCCGCCACTCGAACGTGCCGTCGTCGGCGATGTCGAGTTCGCGGTCGTCGAAGGCGGCCTGGCTGGCGGGAACGTTGTCGTCGGTGTACTCGCCGCCGAGAAGTTGGAAGCTCAGATCGGTGGTGGTGCCGCGGGTGCCGGTGATCAGGTAGTCGTGGTCGGCGTGGACCCGGCAGCCGAAGTACAGGGTGTCCGGATTGTCCAGCCCCATTTTGGTGAAGGGCCCGGTGCCGGAGAGCAGGAACGGGTGATCGCGTTCGTAGTCGAAAGCCAGATGGGTGCAGGCCGCGACACAGCCGGCCAGGTACTGCAACCCTTCGAGCAGGTCGGCTTCGGTTTCGATGTGCGGGGCGGAAGCGACGAGTTTCTCGGCCTCGGCGATGGCATCGGTGAGCTGCTGCGAGAACACGCCTAGACGCTAGAACGTGTTCTATTTTTCGTCAATGGGCGAACATTCCGGGCGTCAGCCCCGGCGTTCAAAGACGAGGCCGACTCACTACGGCGCGCACTGCTGCGACAGGTCGATCAGATGCTGCCGGACATCCGGGTGACGATTGAGGTATTCGATGACGTTGCCGTTGTCGCCTTCCGCCGTCGCCCTGGCCTGCAGCTGCGCGTGGAGGTCAGGATGCCGCTGCAGGTACTGGTCAATGGAGTTACCGACGGTCTGATTGCACGGGGGATCCGCCTGGGCTACCGGCACCGCGATGACCGCGGAGGCGATGACACCCAACAGGCCGGCGGCAGTCTTGGCAGTCATGGACATCGGATTGCTCCTTCTTTGCGGTTCACCCTCCGACGGTACCGCCCGCTCCTGAGAGGTAGCTCAGAGTGACTGCAGCGCCGCGGCCAATTGCGACGGTGCGATCTGGTATCCACACCCGTCGAGCGCATTGAGCGGACCTCGCAGCCCGCGCAGGTCGTTGGCTACCTCCGGGTGGTCGTTGAAGTAGCTGCGGAACGACGTTCTGGCCTGTATCGGCGGCTGGTTGACGATGTCGGTCAGCGCCTGGTTGACGTCGGGATGGTTGTCGAGATACGAGCTCACAGAGGTCGACACCGATCCCGATGCGGCGGCCATCGCGCTGGCGCTGCAGGGGGCAGGTGCCGCGTTTGCCGTCGGCACGATCATCACCGATGCGATCAAACTCAGCGCGCTGCCGAGAAGCGCGGTGGACATAGTCCTCAGTCGTACCCGCAGGCACGACCCCAAACAAGCTCCTAGCGCGTGGCGGCGCCGGCCTGCTCGCGCTTGATCTCCAGTGCGATGTCGATGAGCTGGTCCTCCTGCCCGCCGATCAGTTTGCGCTGACCGGCCCGGTGCAGCAGCTCGTGGGCCGGCACGCCGTAGCGTTCGGATTGGCGGACGGCGTGCTTGAGGAAGCTCGAGTACACCCCGGAGTAGCCCATGATCAGCGCGTTGCGGTCAAGCAGGCATTCCGCCGGCATCGCCGGGCGCACGACGTCCTCGGCGGCGTCGGCGATGTCGAAGAAGTCGATGCCGGTCTTGACCCCGATCTTGTCGAACACCCCGATGAGCGCCTCGACGGGCGCGTTACCCGCCCCGGCACCGAACCGTCGGCAGCTGCCGTCGATCTGCTTGGCGCCCGCCCGCACGGCTTCGACACTGTTGGCGACGCCGAGCCCGAGGTTCTCGTGCCCGTGGAAACCGACCTGGGCGTCGTCGCCAAGCTCTGCCACCAGCGCAGCGACCCGGTCGCGCACGCCCTCAAGGACCAGCGCGCCCGCGGAGTCCACGACGTAGACGCACTGGCAGCCGGCGTCGGCCATGATGCGGGCCTGCGCCGCCAGCTTCTCCGGCGGGATGGTGTGGGCCATCATCAAGAAGCCGACGGTTTCCAGGCCCAGCTCGCGGGCCAGCCCGAAGTGCTGGATCGACACGTCGGCCTCGGTGCAGTGGGTGGCGATCCGGCAGATCGAGCCGCCGTTGTCCTGCGCCTCTTTGATGTCGTCCTTGGTGCCCACCCCGGGCAGCATCAGGAACGCGATCCTGGCCTCTTTGGCGGTCTCGGCCGCCAGCTTGATCAGCTCCTGCTCGGGGGTCTTGGAGAAGCCGTAGTTGAAGCTCGATCCACCCAGGCCGTCGCCGTGAGTCACCTCGATCACCGGCACCCCGGCGGCGTCGAGCGCGGCGACAATGGCGTGCACTTCGTCCTTGGTGAACTGGTGGCGTTTGTGGTGGGAGCCGTCGCGCAGGCTGGTGTCCGTGATCCGGACGTCCCAAATGCTGGTCATCGTGTGCCTCCTGCCACTGACAGGGTTTCCTTGGCGATCTCTTCGCCGACCTTGGTCGCGGCCGCCGTCATGATGTCGAGGTTGCCCGCATACGGCGGCAGGTAATCGCCGGCGCCTTCGACCTCGATGAATGTGGTGACCAGGGCCTGGCCGCCGGAGTTGAGCGACGGGTCGTCGAACTGTGGCTCGTTGAGCAGCCGGTAGCCGGGCACGTAGGTCTGCACCTCGTTGACGACGTCGTGAATCGACTGGGCGATCGCGTCGCGGTCGGCGTCCTCGGGGATCGCGCAGAAGATGGTGTCGCGCATGATCATCGGCGGGTCGGCCGGGTTGAGGATGATGATCGCCTTGCCTTTTTGCGCGCCGCCGATGGTTTCCACGCCGCGGGCGGTGGTCTTGGTGAATTCGTCGATGTTGGCGCGAGTGCCCGGGCCGGCCGACACGCTTGCCACCGACGCGACGATCTCGGCATACGGCACCTCGACGACGCGGCTCACCGCATAGACGATCGGGATGGTCGCCTGCCCGCCGCAGGTGATCATGTTCACGTTCGGGGCGTCCAGGTGCTCCCTTAAGTTTGCGGGCGGGATGACCGCCGGGCCGACGGCGGCCGGGGTCAGGTCGATGGCCCGGATGCCGGCCTCGGCGTATTTGGGTGCCGCGGCCTTGTGCACGTAGGCGCTGGTCGCCTCGAAGAGCAGGTCGGGTTTGTCGGGCTGAGCCAGCAGCCAGTCGACCCCTTCATGAGTGGTCTCCAGGCCGAGTTTGCGGGCCCGCGCCAGACCTTCGCTTTCTGGGTCGATGCCCACCATCCAGCGTGGCTCGAGCCAGTCGGACCGCAGCAGTTTGTACAGCAGGTCGGTGCTGATATTGCCCGATCCGACGATCGCCACTGAAGCCTTGGACGGCATGTGTCTGCTCCTTCCAAATGGTCACGACCCGCTGCGCCCGGCTTCGCCGCGCTTGCGATCGCTCCGTTATTCGAACGACAGCCGGACGGACCCTAGGCCGGCGAACTCGGCGACGAAGTTGTCGCCGGGCCCGGCATCGAAGGCCCGGGTGCACGAGCCGGGTAACACGATGTCACCTTTTCGCAGCCGCACACCAAAACTTTCCACCTTGCGGGACAACCACGCCACGGCGGTGACCGGGTTGCCCAGCACCGCGTCGCTGCGGCCCTTGGCCACCACCTCGCCGTTGCGGGTCAGCACCGCGTCGATGCTTGTGATGTCGATGTCCTTGGGCGACACCCGTTCTTTGCCCAGCACGAACCCCGCCGAAGAGGCGTTGTCGGCGATCGTGTCGCACAGCGCGATCTTCCAGTCGGTGATGCGGGTGTCGATCAACTCGATCGCCGGGGCGAACGCGGCCGTCGCCTGCAGCACGTCGTTCTCGGTGCACCCCGCGCCGGGCAGGTCGTCGCCCAGGATGAACCCGACCTCGACCTCCACCCGCGGGTAGAGGTAGTTGGCGACCTTGACCGGCTTGTCCTCGAAGACCTGCATCTCATCGAGCAGGTGGCCGTAGTCGGGTTCGTCGACGCCCATCATCTTTTGCATGGCCTCCGACGAGAGACCCACCTTGTGGCCGACCACCCTCGCGCCTTCGGCCACCCGCTGACGGATGTTGATCAACTGGATCTCGTAGGCGTCGACGACGTCGATCTCCGGGTGCGCCGCCGTCAGCGGTGCGATCGGCCGACGGCTGCGCTCGGCCTGCGCCAGGTCGGCGGCCAGCTGCTCGCGGGCCTGGACGGTGAGCATTTCCCGAAGTCCCCTCGTCGGTGTGACCGGGCCAGTAGCGCCCGACCCGGGCAATTCTATAACGTGTTCTACATGACAGCTCAGGAGTTCGACGTCGTCGTGGTCGGAAGTGGCGGCGCCGGCATGGTTGCTGCCCTCACCGCCGCCCACCGAGGTCTTAAGACAATAGTCATCGAGAAGGCCGGCCATTACGGCGGATCTACCGCGCGCTCGGGCGGCGGCGTCTGGATTCCGAACAACGAGGTCCTCGAACGCGACGGCGTCAAGGACACGCCGGACGCCGCCCGCACCTATCTGCACGGCATCATCGGCAACATCGTCGAACCCGAGCGCATCGACACCTACCTGCAGCGTGGGCCGGAGATGCTCTCGTTCGTGCTCAAGCACACCCCGTTGAAGATGTGCTGGGTGCCCGGCTACTCCGACTACTACCCGGAAGCCCCGGGGGGCAAGCCCACGGGCCGTTCTATCGAGCCGAAACCGTTCGACGCCAACAAGCTCGGGCCTGATCTGCCCGGGCTGGAGCCGCCGTACGGCAAGGTGCCTTTGAATGTGGTTGTGATGCAGCAGGATTACGTGCGCCTGAACCAGCTGAAGCGGCATCCCCGCGGCGTACTGCGCAGCCTGAAGGTGGGCGCACGCACGATGTGGGCCAAGGCCACCGGTAAGAACCTCGTCGGGATGGGCCGCGCGTTGATTGCCCCGCTCCGAATCGGGCTGCGGCAGGCCGGCGTTCCGGTTCAGCTCAACACGGCCCTGACCGATCTCTATGTCGAGAACGGCGCGGTGCGCGGGGTTTACGTCAACGACGGCGAGCTGATCCTGGCTCGGCGCGGAGTGATCCTGGCCTGCGGTGGTTTCGAGCACAACGAGCAGATGCGGGTCAAGTACCAGCGTGCGCCGATCACCACCGAGTGGACCGTGGGCGCCGCGGCCAACACGGGCGACGGGATTCTGGCCGCCGAAAAGCTCGGTGCCACTTTGGAACTGATGGAAGACGCATGGTGGGGACCCACGGTTCCGCTGGTGGGTGCACCATGGTTCGCCTTGTCGGAGCGCAACTCGCCGGGCTCGATCATCGTCAACATGTCCGGTAAGCGATTCATGAACGAGTCGATGCCCTACGTCGAAGCGTGCCATCACATGTACGGCGGGGAATACGGCCAGGGGCCCGGCCCGGGAGAAAACATTCCGGCCTGGCTGATCTTCGACCAGCAGTACCGAGACCGCTACATCTTCGCCGGTTTGCAGCCGGGACAGCGCATTCCGCGCAAGTGGTTGGAATCCGGCGTGATCATCCAGGCCCCCAGTTTGGCGGAATTGGCCGCCAAAGCGGGCCTGCCCGCCGACGAGTTCGTCGCCACGGTGCAGCGCTTCAACGGCTTTGCACGCTCGGGTGTCGACGAGGACTACCACCGGGGCGAAAGCGCCTACGACCGCTATTACGGCGACCCGACCAACAAGCCCAACCCGAACCTTGGCGAGATCAGCCATCCGCCGTACTACGCCGCCAAGATGGTCCCCGGCGACCTGGGCACCAAGGGTGGCATCCGCACCGACGTGCACGGGCGGGCATTGCGCGACGACGGCAGCGTCATCGAAGGCCTTTACGCCGCAGGCAATGTCAGTGCTCCGGTGATGGGACACACCTATCCCGGTCCGGGTGGAACCATCGGCCCGGCGATGACGTTCGGGTACCTGGCGGCGCTACACATCGCAGGGGAGGCCTGACATGCCGATCAATCCGGACGTCGCGCTGGGCGCCGAGTTCGGCGACGTCGAATTCTCGTGGACAGCAAGCAATGTGCAGCTCTACAACCTCGCGCTGGGGGCGGGCGCAGACCCGCTTGATCCCCGCGAGTTGAGCTACGTGATAGATCACAAGCCGCAGGTGCTGCCCACCTTCGGCTGCGTGGCGGCGTCCTTCAACGACATCGAGCCGCCGAAGGTCAGTTGGCCGGGCGTCGACATCGACCTCGCCAAAATTCTGCACGCCTCCGAGCAGGTGAGCGTGCCTGCGCCGTTGCCGCCGTCGGGCAGTGCCCGCGCCGTGAGCCGGATCGTCGAGGTGTGGGACAAGGGCAAGGCCGCGGTCGTCGTGCTGGAAACGTCGGTGACCGCCTTGGACGGGTCGCCGCTGTGGACGCAGCGACGCTCGATTTTCGCCCGCGGCGAAGGCGGATTCGGCGGTGAGCGCGGACCGTCAACGTCGGTTGCCGCGCCCGAGCGGGCACCGGATGTGGAGCTGGAGCTTCCGACGCTGCCGCAGCAGGCGCTGCTCTACCGACTGTGCGGGGACCGCAATCCGCTGCACTCCGATCCTGAATTCGCCGCTGCCGCAGGCTTTCCTAAGCCGATCCTGCACGGGCTGTGCACCTTCGGCATCACCTGTAAGGCGATCGTCGACGCCTGTCTGGACAGCGACGTCAGCCGGGTGGCCTCCTACGGTGCGCGCTTCGCGGGCGTGGTGTTTCCCGGTGAGACGTTGCTGGCGCGGCTGTGGCGCGACGACGGTCGCGTCGTAGGCGACGTGGTGGTGCCCGAACGCGATGGCAGCGCCGCATTGTCCGGCGTCGAATTGGTCACCGCCTAGCTTTGCCGCCGAGCGCGAAGTTAGGTTCACGCTCGTTGGGCTAACGCGGTGCGGACCCGACGGATGATGTCCGGTTCTCGGTCACCGGCCAGCACCCGAATGACGATCCAGCCGCAGCGGTGTAGCTTCTCCTGGCGTTTGACATCCCAGTTGTAGCGGATGCGGTCTTTGCGATGCTGTTCGCCGTCGTACTCGGCAGCCACCTTCACCTTGGGCCACCCCATGTCAAGGCGGGCGAACACGTCCCCGAAGTCGTCGTGGACCAGAATTTGGGTCTGCGGTCTGGGTAGCCCTGCCTGAATCAGGATGACACGCAGCCAGCTTTCCTTCGGCGACTCTGCGCCGGCATCGACCAGATCGAGTGACGCCTTCCCGCGTGCAATCCCGCGGCGACCACTGGAGCGCCGCAGGATTGCCTGCACATCTACGTCTTTGATCTCGGCGGCCCGAGCCAGTGCGTCAATGCCGGCCACGGCCGGGATTGTTGGATGCCAGCAGGCCAAATCAACCGCTGTCCGGGCAGGGGTGGTCACGGGCACACCGCCCACTATCTGGATTTCGTCGGGCAGCAGACGATCACTACGTACGTGCAGCCCGGGCAGCCGATGGCGGTTGTCGTGGATGAGTTCGGCGGGTTCTGCAGCATCCACCCATTCGCTGCCATGGAGTGCCGCCGCCGAGAAGCCCGCGACCACGCCGCGCCGTCGCGACCACAGCCACGCCGCCTTGGCACGGTCGGCGGCGGTGATGTCGATGTCTTTGGCAACATAGACATTTCGAAACAGCCGCGTGTGGCATGCAGTCAGCTGACCCTTGGTCAACGCGCCCGCCGAGAGGGCCTCGCTGCCGATGAATGGTCCCGCCATCGCGGCAGACTCGCACAAGCCGCACGGAGCGTCACTTCACCCGTCGAATGTGAGCTTAGGTTCACACTTAACCGCCAGTGTGAACCTAAGTTCACGCTCGGCCGAAAGCGGGGGTCAGCCCAGGATCAGGCCCGACGTGGGCACACCAGTGCCGGCCGTCACGAGCACGTGCTCGACGCCGTCGACCTGGTTCACCGAGGTGCCGCGCAATTGCCGCACACCCTCGGCGATTCCGTTCATGCCGTGAATGTACGCCTCGCCGAGCTGCCCGCCGTGCGTGTTGATCGGCAGCCGTCCGCCGATCTCGATCGCGCCGTCGGCGATAAAGTCCTTGGCCTCTCCCCAGCCGCAGAAACCCAACTCCTCCAACTGGATCAGCGTGAACGGCGTGAAATGGTCGTAGAGCACGGCGGTTTGGATGTCCGCAGGCTTGAGTCCCGATTGCGCCCACAGCTGCTTGCCGACGAGACCCATCTCGGGCAGGCCATCGAGCTCGGGCCGGTAGTAGCTGACCATCGTGTACTGGTCGGGGCTGGAGCCCTGCGCCGCGGCCTCGATAACTGCCGGCCGGTGCTTGAGGTCCTTCGCCCGCTCGACCGACGTCACCACGATCGCGACCGCGCCGTCGGTCTCCTGGCAGCAGTCCAGCAGCCGCAGCGGCTCGGCGATCCACCGCGAATTCTGGTGATCCTCAATGGTGATCGGCTTTTCGTAGAAGTAGGCCTTGGGATTCTTGGCTGCGTGCTTGCGGTCGGCCACCGAGATGGCGCCGAAGTCGCGGCTGGTTGCACCCGACAGATGCATGTAGCGCTTGGCGATCATCGCTACCTGCGCCGCGGGTGTGGACAGGCCGTGCGGATACGAGAACGAGTTGTCGACGCCGGTGGAGTCGGCGTTCTCGGTCAGCCGGGTCTGCACCTGGCCGAACCGCATGCCAGAGCGTTCGTTGAACGCGCGGTAAGCGACAACACAATCCGCGACCCCGGTGGCGACAGCCATCGCGGCCTGCTGGATGGTTGCGCACGCCGCGCCGCCGCCATAGTGGATCTTCGAGAAGAACTTCAGCTCACCGATTCCGGCCGCCCGGGCGACGGCCACCTCGGTGTTGGTGTCCATCGTGAAGGTGGTCAGCCCGTCGACATCGGAAGGACTCAGCCCGGCATCGTCGAGCGCGTCTTGGACTGCCTCGGCCGCCAAGCGCAACTCGCTGCGCCCGGAGTTCTTCGAAAAGTCGGTGGCGCCGATCCCGACGATCGCGGCCTTACCGGACAACATCAGGGGCCTCCAAAGTAGCGGTGGCAATGACGTGGTCGCCAAGGCTGTTGCGGCCCACCACTTTCACGGTGATCAGGTCGTCATCGACTGCGGTGACCTCACCGGAGAACGTCACGGTGTCGTAGGCATACCACGGCACACCCAGTCGCAACCCGATCGACTTGATGACCGCCGACGGGCCTGCCCAGTCGGTGATGTAGCGCTGCACCAGACCCGTATCGGTGAGAATGTTGACGAAAATGTCTTTGGAGCCCTTGGCCTGCGCCTTGTCCCGGTCGTGGTGGACATCCTGAAAGTCTCGGGTGGCCAGCGCGGTCGACACGATGAACGTCGGGTCGCCATACAGCTTGAGCTCCGGCAGTGTCGTGCCTACCGCTGTCATGCGTCCGGCTCCCACGCGTACAGCGTCCAGGCAGGCCCCGATTCCGTTTCCGGGAAGTCGATATACGTTGCCCGCACCGGCATTCCGATCTCGACACGCGACGGGTCGACCCCGCGCAGCTCGCCGAGCATCCGCACTCCCTCCTCGAGTTCGACCAGCGCGATGACGAACGGCAGCGTTCGGCCGGGCACCTTCGGCGCGTGGTGCACCACGAAGCTGAACACGGTGCCCTTGCCGCTGGCCACCACATAGTCGATGGGTGCCGTTTTGTCCTGCCAGACTGCGGGTACCGGCGGGTGCTGCAGACTGCCGTCGGCGCGCTTCTGAATCCGCAATTCGTGCGCGTTGACGCCGTCCCAGAAGAACTGCGTGTCTTTCGACGACGACGGTCGCATCATCGCAGCCGGGTCGAGGTCATCGGGCACCGTCGGCTTGTCGGCATCGCGTGGACGGAATTTCAGGATGCGCCAATTCATTTCGGCGACGTCCTCGTCGCCGACCTGCCAGGTGATGTGCTGGTTGATGAAATACCCTTCGCCCAGCGCCGTCTGCTTGGGACCGATCACGTCGGTGAGTTCGGCGCTGACGCTGACCTCTTCGCCGGGCCGCAAATACCGGTGATAGGTCTGCTCGCAGTTGGTCGCGACGACGCCGACATAGCCTGCGTCGTCGAACAACTCGATAATGCGGCCCAACGGATCGTCGTCCGGCCGGACGCCGCCCAGCCCCATCATCGTCCACACCTGGATCATCGCCGGCGGCGCGACGATCCCGGGGTGCCCTGCGGCCTTCGCCGCCTCCTCGTCGACGTAGATCGGGTTCGCATCGCCCATCGCGTCGACCCAGTGGTGGATCATCGGCAGGTTCACCGGATCCCGGCCCAGGCGCGGCTTGCTGCGACCGGCCGCCTTCACTTGCTCGACGGCCTGTTGGATGTCGGTCATCGCGGTACCCTCGGCACCTTGAGACCCGAGGCCGCGATCATTTCCCGCATCACTTCGTTCACCCCACCGCCGAACGTGATCACCAGGTTGCGCTTGGTCTGGGAGTCCAGCCAGCTCAGCAGCTCCGCGGTCTCCGGCTCGGCAGGATTGCCGTACCTGCCGACGATTTCCTCGGCAAGCCGACCGACATACTGAACCCGTTCGGTACCAAAGACTTTGGTGGCAGCGGCGTCGGCCACGTTGATGTCCTCACCCGCGGCGGCGACCTGCCAGTTGAGCAACTCGTTGATCCGCCAGATCGAATGAATCTCGCCCAGCGCGCGCTTGACGTCGTCGTGGTCGATCGGCGTCACACCGTTACCGCCCGGCTTGGACGCCCACGCGTGGACGCGGTCGTAGATGCTGGCGAACCGTCCGGCCGGGCCGAGCATCACCCGCTCGTTGTTGAGCTGGGTGGTGATCAGCCGCCAGCCGCCGTTCTCCTCACCGACCAGCATGTCGGCGGGCACCCGCACGTCGTTGTAGTAGGTGGCATTGGTGTGGTGGGCGCCGTCGGACAGGATGATCGGCGTCCACGAGTAACCGGGATCCTTGGTGTCGATGATCAGGATCGAAATGCCCTTGTGCTTCACCGCATCCGGGTCGGTACGACACGCCAGCCAGATGTAGTCGGCGTCGTGCGCACCGGTGGTGAAGATCTTCTGTCCGTTGACGATGTACTCGTCGCCGTGCCGAACAGCGGTGGTGCGCAACGACGCCAGGTCGGTGCCCGCCTCCGGCTCGGTGTAGCCGATCGCGAAGTGCACCTCACCGGCCAGGATCGCCGGCAGGAACTTCTTCTTCTGCATCTCGCTGCCGTACATCTGCAGAGTAGGCCCGACGGTCTGCAGCGTCACCGCGGGCAGCGGCACGTCGGCACGATGGGCTTCGTTGACGAAGATCTGCTGCTCGATCGGGCCGAAACCCAGGCCGCCGAACTCCTTTGGCCATCCCACCCCGAGCTTGCCGTCGCGGCCCATCCGCCGGATCACCGCACGGTACGCCTCGTTGTGCCGATCGGACTCCATCGCCTTGCGCTCTTCGGGCAAGATCAGATTCGAAAAGTATTGCCGCAGCTCGGCTTGCAGCTGCCGCTGCTCCGGCGTCAGATCTACGAACATTGCGCTCCCACGAGGTCTAAGCGATGCGACGGCCCGCCCAACAACCGGGTCAGGTCCTTGATCGTGGAGTAGTACCGCGGCATCGGATAGGTGATGTCCATGCCCATCCCGCCGTGCAAGTGGTGGCAGATCTGCATCACCGGCGGCGCCTGCGAGGTGATCCAGTAGCCGAGCACGTCGAGGTCGTCATCGGCGTCGCGGCCCTCCGCCAGTCGCCAAACAACGGACGTCGACGCCAAATCGATGGTCCGCGAAGCGATGTAGACCTCCGCGAGCTGCGCGGCAACCGTCTGGAACGTCGAGAGCGGCTTGCCGAACTGGTGCCGGTTGGCCACGTAGTCGGCGGTAAGCCGCAACGCGCCGGCCACCAGGCCGGCCGCGTAAGCACCGATGGCCGCCAGCGCAAGCTGGTTCACCCGATGCGCGCTCGCCCCGTCCAGCACACCGTCGACCTGTGCATCCACAAACGTCACCGCGTACTCGTCGGATCCGTTGGAGGTCGGGGTGCGCACCAGTTGCACACCCTCGGCTTTCGGGGAGATGACGACGACGGCGTTGTCGGCCGTCACGAGCATCCACTCGGCCTGCTCGGCATACCCGACACCGATCTTGGTGCCCGACAACCGGTTACCGGACAGCGTGACAGCCGGCCGCTCCGGCAGCGCTGCGCCGGGTTCGTTGAACGCCGCCGTGAGAATCGATCCCTTGGCCAGGCCGGCGAGGTAACGATCCTGCTGTTCGTCGGACGCCAGGTCCAGCAGCGGCACGGCGCCGAGTCCGAGGCTGGCCAGGGCGGGCCCGACGAAGCCGCGGCGGCCGATCTCGGTCAGTGCCGTGGCGACCTCGGCCAAGCCGACGCCGTCCCCGCCGAGGCGTTCCGGCACCGGCAACGCCGTCACACCGCCGGAAACCAATGCGTCCCAGCTCAAATCGCGGTCCAGCACCGACGTGACCACGTCGGCGACAGCCTGCTGCGCCGGGTCGAGGGTGAAATCCATCAGTGCACCACCGGGCATTTACCGGTGTAGTCGACCTGCCAGTGTTTGATGCCGTTAAGCCACCCGGACCGCAGCCGCTCGGGTGTCGAAAGCGGTTTGAGGTCAGGCATGTGGTCGGCGACTGCGTTAAAGATCAAGCTGATGGTCATCCGGGCCAGGTTAGCGCCGATGCAGTAGTGCGCCCCGGTGCCGCCGAAGCCGACATGCGGATTGGGGTTGCGCAGGATGTTGAACGTGAACGGATCCTCGAAGACTTCTTCGTCAAAGTTGGCCGAGCGGTAGAACATCACCACCCGCTGGCCCTTCTTGATCTGCACACCGGAGAGCTCGTAGTCCTCCAGAGCGGTGCGCTGGAACGCGGTGACCGGGGTGGCCCAACGGACGATCTCGTCGGGCGCCGTCTCCGGGCGCTCCCTCTTGAACAGCTCCCATTGGTCGGGGTTTTCCGCGAACGCGATCATGCCGAGCGTGATGGAGTTGCGGGTGGTTTCGTTGCCGGCGACCGCAAGCATCACCACGAAGAACCCAAATTCGTCGTCGGAGAGCTTCTCGCCGTCGATGTCGGCCTGAATCAACTGGGTGACAATGTCTTCCCCAGGGTCCTTGGCGCGCTCCTCGGCCATCTTCATCGCGTACATGATCAGCTCGGCCGACGACATCTGCGGGTCGATGTGGGCGTACTCGGGATCCTCGTTGCCCGTCATCTCGTTGGACCAGCGGAAGATCTTGTCCCGATCATCCTGCGGAACGCCCAGCAAGCCGGCGATGGCCTGCAACGGCAGCTCACACGACACCTGCTCAACGAAGTCACCTGTTCCGGCAGCCGCGGCGGTCTTGGCGATGTTCTGCGCGCGGGCATCGAGTTCGTCGCGCAACCGTCCGATGGCGCGCGGCGTGAAACCACGCGAGATGATCTTGCGCAGCCGGGTGTGATGCGGCGCGTCCATGTTGAGCATGACGTTGCGTTGCAGGTCGATTTGCTCTCGCGTCATCGTGTGCGGCCAGACCGGGATGGCGCAGTCCTGCTGAGAAGAGAAGACGTCGCTGCGGACGGAGATCTCCTTGACGTCCTTGTGCTTGGTGATCGCCCAATAGCCCTTGTCCCCGAAGCCGCCGGTCCCGCCGGGGACGTCCACCCAGAAGATGGGCTGCGAGCGGCGCAGCTCGGCAAGCTCCTTGACCGGCAGGCCCTTGACGTTCACATCAGGATCGAGGAAGTCGAACCCGGGGGCAAGATTAGGGGTAGGCATCGCTGGCTCCTCATTGCAACGTGTTCTAGTGCCAGTAAAACACGGCTCCACCGCAGACCAAAAGGTGTGAACGCATCCTCGCTTGGCATAGCAATAAAACGTGTTCTAGCCTGACCGCATGGGTAACCCGGTAATCGTTGAAGCCACCCGCAGCCCGATCGGTAAACGAAACGGCTGGTTGTCGGGGCTGCATGCCACCGAGCTGCTGGGGTCGGTGCAAAAGGCCCTAGTACAGAAAGCGGGCATCGACGCCGGCGCCGTCGAGCAGCTGATCGGCGGCTGCGTCACGCAGTATGCCGAGCAGTCCAACAACATCACCCGCACGTCGTGGCTGACCGTCGGGTTGCCCGAGCAGGTCGGCGCCACCACCGTCGACTGCCAGTGCGGCAGCGGCCAGCAGGCCAACCACTTGATCGCCGGGCTGATCGCGGCCGGCGCCATCGACATCGGCATCGCCTGCGGGATCGAGGCGATGAGCCGCGTCGGGCTGGGCGCCAACGCTGGCCCGGACCGCAACTGGCGCGCCGAATCGTGGGACATCGACCTGCCCAACCAGTTCGAGGCCGCCGAGCGCATCGCCAAGCGCCGCAGCATCACACGTCAAAACATCGACGAGTTCGGGCTCCAGTCCCAGCTCAAGGCCAAGCGGGCCTGGGACGAGGGCCGCTTCGACCGGGAGATCTCGCCGATCGAGGCGCCGGTGCTCGACGAGCAGAAGCAGCCGACCAGCGAGCGGCACATGGTCAGCCGCGACCAAGGCCTGCGGGACACCACGCTGGAGGGCCTGGCAGCGTTGAAGCCGGTGCTCGACGGCGGTATCCACACCGCGGGTACCTCGTCGCAGATCTCCGACGGCGCGGCCGCGGTGCTGTGGATGGACGAGGACAAGGCGAAGGCGCTCGGCTTGCGGCCGCGGGCCCGCATCGTCAGCCAGGCGCTGGTCGGCGCCGAGCCCTACTACCACCTGGACGGCCCGGTGCAGTCGACCGCGAAGGTGCTGGAGAAGGCCGGCATGAAGATGGGCGACATCGACATCACCGAGATCAACGAGGCGTTCGCGTCGGTGGTGTTGTCCTGGGCGCGGGTGCACGAAGCCGACATGGACCGGGTCAACGTCAACGGCGGCGCGATCGCGCTGGGCCATCCGGTGGGGTGCACCGGCAGTCGGCTGATCACCACCGCGCTGCACGAGCTGGAGCGCTCCGATCAGAGCACCGCGCTGATCACCATGTGCGCGGGCGGGGCCCTGTCGACGGGCACCATCATCGAGCGCATCTAGTGGTTTCCGACGACGACCGCATTGCCGCGGCGCAGGCCTATATCGACGCGCTGGTCAGCCACGACGCCGACGCTGTTCCATTCGCGCCGGGCTGTGTGCGGATCGAGCAGGGCATCAAGACGGGATTTTCCGGAAACCACTTGCGGCGCAGCCTGAATCGCGGCCCGCAATTCCGGTTGATCGAGGCCACCACGCTGCCGCAGTTCAGCGTCGACGGCGATTCTGTGCGGGCACGGTTCGACGTGATCACCAAGCCGTCGTTCTTGGGTCGACGGGTGTGTGCGCACGTCGACGAGACGTTTGTCATCCCGGATGGCAAAATCCACCACATCCGGGCCCAACTCCG
Organism: Mycobacterium branderi; assembly: GCF_010728725.1. Lineage (NCBI taxonomy): Bacteria > Bacillati > Actinomycetota > Actinomycetes > Mycobacteriales > Mycobacteriaceae > Mycobacterium > Mycobacterium branderi. Next base: position 1,959,938 of record NZ_AP022606.1, on the reverse strand, counting down.
CCCGTTCATCCAGCGATAGGGATTACCGATGGCCAATCCGCCGCGCGCACTCAACTCCGCCGGCACAGGCGTCTTCATCAAATGGATGTCGCGCACCAACGCATGGCTGTACAAGGCGACCGGCGGCAAGCTGGGCGGCAAGTTCCTCCAGGGAGCGCCGGTCGCGTTGTTGACGACGGTCGGCCGCAAGTCTGGCCAGCCGCGGGTAAGTCCGCTGCTCTACCTGCGCGACGGCGACCGCATCGTGCTGGTTGCGTCGCACGGCGGCCGCGCCAGCAACCCGATGTGGTATCTCAATCTCAAAGCCAATCCCAAGGTTTCGGTTCAGATCAAAAAAGAGGTGCTCGACCTCACCGCGCGCGACGCCACCGAGGAAGAGCGCGCAAAGTACTGGCCTTCGTTGGTCGAGATGTACTCGTCGTTCGAGGACTACCAGTCGTGGACCGACCGGACCATCCCGATCGTCATCTGCGAGCCCTGAGCTAGGACCCAGCTCCGTAGACCGGGACCGGCGGCCGCGACTTGGCCAGCAGATCGGCGACGACGGGCCCGAGTTCGGCCGGATCCCACTTCGCGCCCTTGTCGACCTGCGGGCCGTGTGCCCAGCCCTCGGCGACGCGAATGATGCCGCCCTCGACCTCAAAGACCTTGCCGGTGACGTCTTTCGACTCGCTGCTACCCAGCCAAACCACAAGCGGTGAAACGTTTTCCGGCGCCATCGCGTCGAAGCCCTGGTCGGGCTTGGCCATCATCTCCGCGAACACCGTCTCGGTCATGCGGGTACGAGCCGACGGTGCGATCGCGTTGACGGTGACGCCGTACCGGCCCATCTCCGCGGCGCCGACGAGCGTCAGCGCGGCGATGCCGGCCTTGGCGGCGCTGTAGTTGCCCTGCCCGACGCTGCCCTGCAGGCCCGCACCGGAGCTGGTGTTGATGATCCGTGCGTCAACGGTTTCGCCGGCCTTGGACAGCCCGCGCCAATACGACGCGGCGTGCCGCATCGTGGCGAAGTGTCCCTTGAGATGTACGGCGACGACGGCGTCGAACTCCTCCTCGCTGGTGTTGGCGATCATCCTGTCCCGCACAATGCCGGCGTTGTTCACCACGACGTCCAGGCCACCGAAGGTGTCGACGGCTTTTGCAATCAGGTTGCCCGCCTGGTTCCAGTCCGCGACGTTGGAGCCGTCGGCAACGGCTTCGCCACCGGCAGCGGTGATCTCGTCGACCACGCTCTGCGCGGCGCTGCCGCCGCTGGCCGGCGAACCGTCCAGGCCGACCCCGATATCGTTGACCACGACGCGCGCGCCCTCGGCCGCGAAGGCCAGCGCATGCTCGCGGCCAATGCCGCCGCCGGCTCCGGTGACGATCACGACTCGGCCGTCGACCACTCCCATAGCTTTGTCTCCCTCTACTTGATCGCGCTCGCGTTCGTTGTGGCCAGATAGTGCGGCGGTTCGCCGCCTCCGTGCACCTCTAACGATGCACCGCTGATGTATGCTGCCGCGTCCGATGCCAAAAACGCTGCGGCCCAACCGACATCCTCCGGTTTGGCCAGCCGGCCCAGCGGCACGTTCTTCGAGATCGCGGCGATCGACTCGGCGTCGCCGTAGAACAGGTCGGCCTGTTCGGTTTCGACCATGCCGACCACGCATGCGTTCACCCGGACCTTGGGCGCCCATTCGACGGCCAGCGTCTGGGTGAGGCTTTCCAGGCCGGCCTTGGCCGCCCCGTATGCGCCAGTGCCCGGGGACGGCCGGCGACCGCTGAGGCTGCAGATGTTGACGATCGCGCCGCCGTGTTGCTGGTTTTGCATCTTCTCGTTAGCGCACTGCGAAACCAACAGCGCGCCAATGAGGTTCAGCTCGATGATCTTGCGGTTGAATTTCGGGCTGGATTCCGCGGTCAGCACGTACGGGGATCCGCCGGCGTTGTTGACGACGACGTCCAGCCGGCCGTGGCGGTCGACGATCGTATTGATCAGCGCTTGGACGGCCTCGTCGTCGCGGATGTCGCAGCTGTGGAACTCATAGGGCAGGCCCTCGACGGCGCGGCGCGCACAGGTCACCACCGTCGCGCCCTGGCCGGCGAAAACCGAGCTGATGCCGGCGCCGACCCCCCGGACGCCGCCGGTCACCAGCACCACCCGGCCGGACAATCCCAGATTGAGCCCTGCTGCCGCGCCAGTCACTGTGCTAGCGTACCAAGCAAGTGCTTGCTCAGGTAATCGACCCCAGGAAGTGGATATGCCGATCACGTCTCGCACCGTCGAACCGGGCATCGTCGCGGTCACGGTCGACTTTCCGCCGGTCAACGCCATCCCGTCGCATGGTTGGTTCGAACTCGCCGATGCGCTGACCTCCGCCGGCGACGATCCCGACACCCACGCGGTGATCCTGCGCGCCGAGGGCCGCGGCTTCAACGCTGGCGTCGACATCAAGGAGATGCAGCGCACCGAGGGCTACACCGCGTTGATCGACGCCAACCGCGGTTGTTTCGCCGCGTTCCGCGCGGTCTACGAGTGCGCGGTGCCGGTGATCGCCGCCGTCAACGGCTTCTGCGTGGGCGGCGGCATCGGTCTGGTCGGCAACGCCGACGTCATCGTCGCCTCCGACGATGCGACGTTCGGGCTGCCGGAGGTGGAACGCGGAGCGCTGGGCGCGGCGACCCATCTGTCGCGGCTGGTGCCCCAGCACATGATGCGGCGGCTGTTCTTCACCGCCGCCACCGTGGACGCCGCCACCCTGCACCACTTCGGCTCCGTCCACGAGGTGGTACCTCGAGAACAGTTGGACGAGGCCGCATTACGGGTGGCCCGCGACATCGCCGCCAAGGATACCCGGGTGATCCGGGCCGCCAAGGAGGCGCTGAACTTCATCGACGTGCAGCGAGTCAACTCCAGTTACCGCATGGAGCAAGGCTTTACGTTCGAACTCAACCTCGCCGGGGTTTCCGACGAGCACCGCGACGCATTTGTGAAGAAGTCATGAGCGATAAACGGGTTTCTCTCGACGAGGCCGTTGCCGAACTGCGCAGCGGCATGACCATCGGCATCGGCGGTTGGGGGTCACGGCGCAAGCCGATGGCGTTCGTGCGCGCGATTCTGCGTACGGACGTCACGGATTTGACCGTCGTGACCTACGGCGGGCCCGATCTCGGGCTGCTGTGCTCGGCGGGCAAGGTTCGCCGGGTCTACTACGGCTTTGTCTCGCTGGATTCGCCGCCGTTTTACGACCCGTGGTTCGCTCGCGCCCGTACCAGCGGCGCGATCGAGGCCCGGGAGATGGACGAGGGCATGCTGCGCTGCGGGCTACAGGCCGCCGCACAGCGGCTGCCGTTCCTGCCGATCCGCGCCGGCCTGGGCAGCTCCGTGCCGGACTTCTTCGAAGGCGAATTGCAAACAGTCACTTCGCCGTATCCGTCACCTGGTGGTGGGCACGAGACACTGATCGCGATGCCGGCCCTGAACCTGGACGCTGCCTTTGTGCACATGAACCTCGGCGACGCTCGCGGAAATGCGGCCTACACCGGGATCGATCCGTACTTCGACGACCTGTATCTGATGGCCGCCGAGAAGCGTTACCTGTCGGTCGAGCGTCTGGTGTCGACTGAGGAACTGGTCAAGGCGGTGCCGCCGCAGGCGCTCCTGGTCAACCGGATGATGGTCGACGCGGTGGTGGAAGCGCCTTTAGGTGCGCATTTCACCACTGCTGCACCGGATTACGGACGCGACGAGAAATTCCAGCGACACTACGTCGAGGCCGCCGGTACCGAGGAGGGTTGGCGCGACTTTGTGGCGACGTATCTGTCGGGCAGTGAAGCCGACTATCAGGAGGCGGTCCGCAAGTTTGGAGCACAGTCATGATCACCCGAGCCGAAATCTGCGTGACCGCCTGCGCCGAGCTGTTCCGCGATGCCGGCGAGATCATGATCAGCCCGATGACGACGGTGGCGCTGGTCGGCGCCCGCCTGGCCCGGTTGACGTTCTCCCCCGACATTCTGCTGACCGACGGCGAAGCGCAGTTGCTCGCCGATACGCCTGCTTTGGGCGCCGCCGGCGCGATTGAGGGCTGGATGCCGTTCGGCCGGGTGTTCGAGACGCTGGCGTGGGGGCGCCGGCATGTGGTGATGGGCGCCAATCAGGTTGACCGCTATGGCAATCAGAACCTCTCGGCGTTCGGCCCGCTGCAGCACCCGACGCGGCAGATGTTCGGCGTTCGCGGCGCTCCTGGTAACACGATCAACCACTCCACCAGCTACTGGGTGGGCAACCACTCGCCGCGGGTGTTCTGCGACGCCGTCGACGTAGTCTCGGGGATCGGCTACGACAAGATCGACCCCGACAACCCGGCGTTCCGGTTCGTCAACGTACACCGGGTGGTGTCCAATCTTGGCGTGTTCGACTTCGGCGGCCCGGACCATACGATGCGGGCGTTGTCCCTGCATCCGGGCGTCAAGGCCGACGACGTGCGGGAGGCCACGTCGTTCGGGGTGCACGGTCTGTCTGATGCGGAGGAGACCCGACCGCCCGATGTGGACGAACTGCGGCTGATCCGCGAGGTGCTCGACCCGAAATCGTTGCGGGACAAAGAGGTGCGGGTATGAGGTTGCGTACGCCGCTGACCGAGCTGGTGGGCGTCGAGCATCCGGTGGTACAGACCGGGATGGGCTGGGTGGCCGGCGCCCGGCTGGTGTCGGCGACTGCCAACGCCGGCGGGCTGGGAATCCTGGCGTCGGCGACGATGACGTTGGACGAGTTGGCTGTGGCGATCGGCAAGGTCAAGGCGGCCACCGACAAGCCGTTCGGCGTCAACATCCGCGCCGACGCGGCCGACGCGGGCGACCGGGTGGAGTTGATGATTCGTGAGGGCGTCAAGGTGGCGTCGTTCGCGTTGGCGCCTCGCCAGGAGCTGATCACCCGATTGAAAGAGGCCGGCTCCGTGGTGATTCCGTCGGTTGGTCTTGCCAAGCACGCTCGTAAGGTGGCGTCCTGGGGTGCCGACGCGGTGATTGTCCAGGGCGGCGAGGGCGGCGGGCACACGGGCCCAATCGCAACTACCCTGTTGCTGCCGTCGGTGCTTGACGCCGTGGATATTCCGGTGATTGCTGCGGGCGGGTTCTTCGACGGGCGAGGGCTGGCCGCCGCGTTGTGTTACGGCGCGGCCGGCGTGGCGATGGGCACCCGGTTCTTGCTGACGTCGGATTCGACGGTGCCCGAAGCGGTCAAACGGCGTTACCTTGAGGCTGGGCTCGACGGCACGGTGGTGACCACCCGCGTCGACGGCATGCCACATCGCGTGCTGCGCACCGGCCTGGTCGAGAAGCTGGAGAGCGGTTCACGGGCAAGGGGTTTCACCGCAGCGGTGCGCAACGCCGCCAAGTTCAAGAAGATGTCGCAGATGACCTGGCCGTCGATGATTCGCGACGGGCTGGCGATGCGCCACGGCAAGGAACTTTCGTGGTCGCAGGTGATCATGGCAGCCAACACCCCGATGCTGCTGAAAGCCGGCCTGGTGGAAGGCAACACCGACGCCGGCGTGTTGGCGTCCGGTCAGGTGGCGGGCATCGTCGAGGACCTGCCGTCGTGCGCGGAGCTCATCCAGACGATTGTTGCCGACGCGATCAAGCACCTACAGGCGGCGTCGTCCCTCATAGAGCCGCGAGTGTGAATATCACGACGCGACACGCCGATCCACCGTCGTAGATTTCACACTCGCGGACCGGCCGGCCCACCCGGCTGCGTACATCGCTGCTTCCACCCGGCCGATGAACGTGGCCTCACGGTAGCGAAGCAGCTCGGCGCTGACCCGGATGATCACCCAGTCCAGGGCGACCAGGGCCCACTGCCGGTCTATGTCGCGCCGTCGCTGCTCCGGATCGGTCCAATGCTGCGGGCCGTCGTACTCGATCCCGACCCGAAGGTCTCGGTAGCCCATATCGACCCGTGCCACGAACTCGCCGTACTCGTCGTAAACCATGATCTGGGTTTCCGGGCGGGGCAGACCGGCGTCGATCAGCGCCAGCCGGGTGCGGGTCTCCTGCGGGGATTCCGCACCGCCGTCGACGAGCGGCAGTACCCGGCGGAGCCGCTTCAGGCCCCGTACGCCGGGGTGTCCGGCGATGACGGCCTCGACTCGACCTCGTCGATGCCGACGGCGGTGGCATTGGCCAGCGCGTCAAGGCGTTGCAGGCTCTGCAGCCGCGACCTGGTTCGCCGGCCGATGTCGAAGGCGGTGCGCGCCGGTCCGGTGACCGCAATCCCGTCGACGGTCACCACCTCGTCCGGCTTCAGGGCGTCGGTGTGTACGACGAGCCTGGGCGGCGGCTTGCGGTTGTCGTGCACCAGCTCGGCGTCGAGGTCCCGGCTCACCCACTTGGCGCCCAGCAGCGCCGCAGCAGAGTTACCGGCGACTACACCCCGACGCCGCGACCACAGCCACGCGGCCTTCGCCCGCTGTAGTCCCGTCAACTCGACGCCCCACGGTGCGTAGACGCCCGGGTAGACCGGTTCGTACAGCGTCCGCATCGCCCGCTCGGGAATCGCTTTGTCGGCCAACGCCTCGGCGCCCAGGAATGGCCAGGGCAACTCCCCCATGGCCGCAGCTTGCCAGCAGCCGGCGAATACTGCGTACGGCCGTCCACAGCGCCCGCGAGTGGGAACCTGACGACGCGACACGCCGTGCTGGCGTCGCCAGATTCCCAGCCGGCGCAGTGATCAGACCTCCACCACCATCAGTGTGTGTCCGGTCGGGTCGCGGAACCAGAACATCGGTGGGACCGGCTCACCCATTCGCGCCACCTGTGCATCGACGTCGACGCCGAGTTCCTTCATCGCCGCATGGGTAGCGTCGATATCGTTGGTGGTCAACGTGATACCGGTATTGGTCGGCTGCACCGGTCCACTGTCCGGCGGGGGCGGAGCGAGCGCGATGCCGGTCGTGCCCTCGGGTGGATAAACCTCGATCCAGCGATAGCCGCCGCCGAAGGGCTGATCGGTTCGCTTCTCGAATCCGAGCGACTCGTAGAACTCCACTGCTTTGTCCTGGTCGGGCGTCGGCACGCACACCAGGCTGATCGTCGTCAGGCCGGTCATCTTGCTCCTTGTGGTTGGGCGCCGTAGGCGCGGGCGATTTCCTCTGAGCTCCCACCCGCTGTAGGTGGGACGCTGGGGCCAGCCGTCCGGGGAATCCTGCCACTCTTCCTGACGGCCGTAGGGCAGGATGTCGATCAACGCGAACGAGTGGCTGAGCTGTTCGGTCCCGCGTCCGTTGGTGTGCCAGGTGCGGTATACCCGATTCCCGTCGCGCAGAAAGACATTGACCGCGAAACCGCCGCCTGGTGGTGCTCCGACATCGGCGCCGAAGGGGCTATTGGCGCTCGAGTACCACGTCATCCGGTTACCCACCCGCCGCTTGTACGCCAGCGCCTCGTCGATTGGCCCCTGCGTGACGATGACGAACCGGGCGTCGTAGCTGTCGAGGAATTCCAGGCGGGTGAACTGCGAGGTGAATCCGGTGCAGCCGGGGCACTGCCATTCCTCGCCGGGAAACCACATGTGGTGGTAGACGATCAGCTGCCGCTTGCCGTCGAATAGGTCGACCAATCGCACCGGTCCGTCCTCGCCGTCCAGCGTGTAGTCCGGCATCTCGACCATCGGCAGGCGTCGTCGTTGCGCGGCGATCGCATCGAGCTCGCGGGTAGCCGCCTTTTCGCGGACGCGTAGGGCATCCAATTCACGCTGCCAGGTTTCCTGGTCGACGATTGGCGGCAATGCGGGTGCGGCATCTTTGGCAAGCTCACCCAGATGGCCTAGTGAGTTCTTCAAATGGTCCGTTGGGAACGGCGGAAATTGGATGTGCTCGCGGAGCGCGCCCGGCACCGCCGACCAGTCGTAGGTCAACGTGACCCGCGTCTGCGACGGACCCAGCGGCGTCAGGTCGTATCGCCAGACCCAGCCGCCGTATTCGATGCTGCCGTCGCCGACCTTGTCTTGTCCCGGTTTCCAGGCGATGGCGCGCGAAGGCTCGAAGACCGTCACCTGGTTGGCCATCTCGTAGGTCCCCACCGGGTGGTTGTCGTGATACATCGCCATCCGGAAGATCTGCCCCACGTCACTCAGTTTCCGGCCGTCGAGTGATTCACGGACCCAACCGGTTCCGTCGATGGCGGCGTGCGTCGTCGGGTCGGCCAGGATCCGAAATACGGTCGCCGCCGACGCATCGACGGTGGCGACCTCGCTGACTACCTCGTCGGTCATGGTGACTCCTCATCGCTATTTGTCATGTTCACGCCGTCAACATTGGTAATGTTCACACCGTACACTTCCGGCCCGAGGAGGGTCAAGAGTTGAGTTACCACCACGGTGATCTGCGCGCGGCATTGGTTGACGCCGGCCTCGAGCTGACCCGCGCGGGTGGGCCGGACGCGCTCACTATCCGGGAAGCGACGCGGCGCGTCGGGGTTTCGCCCAATGCGGCATATCGTCACTTCGCCGACCGGGAAGCATTGCTAGAGGCCGTCGCCACCGCGATCCTGCATCGGATGACAGCACGGATGCGAACCTCGGTGCGCCGACGGGGCCCCACCGAACTGCTGCGCGCCGTCGGTATCGGCTATATCAAGTTCGCGTTGGACGAGCCCGGGTGGTTCGCGGTCGCATTCTTCGGAGCTAGCCAGTCCGACGAAACAGGCAGTGCACCACCGTATCTGGCTTTGACAGAGGCGCTCGATGCCATGGTGGAGGCCGGCGCGCTGTCACCCAAGCAGCGCGACGGCGCCGAGTGGCCATGCTGGTCCGCGGTGCACGGGTTCGCCGAACTGGCCCTGCATGGTCCACTGCGGGGCGCGAGCCGGCGGGAGGTGGATTCGTTGGCGCGCCGCACCGTCGACGACATCATCGCCGGTCTGTCACGATGATCCCCGCCGCGAGTGTGAACCACACGACGCGACACGCCGGTGATGCGTCGCGTGGTTCACACTCGGCGGAGAAGGGGACTACAACCGCTCGATGATCGTGACATTGGCCGTGCCGCCGCCCTCGCACATCGTCTGCAGGCCGTAGCGACCGCCGGTGCGCTCCAACGTGTTGAGCATCGTGGCGAACAGCTTGGCCCCGGTGGCGCCCAGCGGGTGGCCGAGGGCAATCGCGCCGCCGTTGGGGTTCACCTTCTCCGGGTCGGCCTTGATCTCCTTGAGCCAGGCCATCACCACCGGTGCGAACGCCTCGTTGATCTCGACGGTGTCGATGTCGTCGATGGACAGCCCGGTCTTCTCCAGCGCGTAGCGGGTGGCCGGGATCGGGCCCGTCAGCATGAACACCGGGTCGGCGCCGCGGGCGCTGATGTGGTGGATGCGGGCGCGCGGCGTGAGCTTGTGGTCCTTGACCGCCTGTTCAGAGGCCAGCAGCACCGCGCTGGCGCCGTCCGAAATCTGGCTCGCCACAGCGGCGGTCAGCCGCCCGCCCTCCGACAGGGTCTTCAGCGCGGCCATCTTCTCCAGCGACGTCTCGCGCGGGCCCTCGTCGATGCGGAACCCGTCGACGTCGACGATCTCGTTGTCGAAGTGCCCACCACGGATCGCGGCCAGCGCCCGCTGATGGCTGGTCAGCGCGAACTGCTCCATCTCCTCGCGGGAGATGTTCCAGCGCTCGGCGATCAACTCGGCACCGCGGAACTGCGAGATCTCCTGGTCGCCATAGCGGTGCAGCCAGTTCTTCGACTCGTTCGTGGGCGAAGTGAAGCCGAACTCTTTGCCGACCACCATCGCCGACGCGATCGGGATCTGGCTCATGTTCTGCATGCCGCCGGCCAAGATGACGTCGGCGGTCCCCGACATAATCGCTTGTGCGCCAAAGGAAATAGCTTGCTGGCTGGACCCGCATTGCCGGTCGACGGTGACGCCTGGAACCTCCTCCGGGTAGCCGGCCGCCAGCCACGCGTTGCGGCCGATGTTGCCCGCCTGTCCGCCCAGCGCGTCGACGCAACCCACGATCACGTCGTCCACGGCGGCGGGGTCGACGTCGACGCGGCCGAACAATCCGTGAAAGGCAGACACCCCCAAGTCAATTGGATGTACGCCGGCCAGTGATCCATTGCGCTTGCCGACCGCGGTGCGCACCGCGTCGATGACGTACGCCTCTGTCATTTTTCAGACTCCTTCTTTGGTGATTCCGCCCAGCACGATGGCGAGATATTGCCGACCCACCTGTTCGGCGGTGAGCGGTCCGCCGGGGTGATACCAGCGCACCGACACCCAGGTGGTGTCGCGGATGAATCGGTAAACCAGGTCGACGTCGAGGTCGGGCCGAAAATAGCCCTCTTCGATGCCTTGTCGCAGCACCTCGACCCACATCTTGCGCTGTTCTTTGTTGCGTTGCTCGATGTAGGAGAACCGCGGCTGCGACTGCAACCGCTTGGCTTCGTCCTGGTAGATCACGACCTGCGCATGCCGGTGCTCGATCGCGTCGAACGACGCCATGAACAGTCCCTTGAGCCGCTCCAGCGGATTCGGTTCGGTGTCAACGATTTCCTGGTAGCGCGCGAAGAGCCAGTCCAGAAATCCGCGCAGCACCTCGTCGACCATCTCCTCCTTGGAGGAGAAATGGTGATACAGGCTGCCGGACAGGATGCCGGCGCCGTCGGCGATGTCGCGCACTGTGGTCGCGCGTAGGCCTCGTTCGGCCATCATCGTCGCGGCCAGTTCGAGAAGTTCCTCGCGGCGGTTCATGGGTGCTGGCTCGAAACCGAAATCACTTCTCCAGTCAGGTAACTGGAGTAGTCGCTGGCTAGGAAGGCGATCGTGGCCGCCACCTCCCACGGCTCGGCGGCCCGGCCGAACGCCTCCTCGGCCGACAGCCTGTCGAGCAGCTCCGGCGAACTGGTTTTGTCCAGGAATTTGTGCCGCGCGATGCTGGGCGACACCGCATTGATCCGCACGCCGTAGTCGACGGCCTCAATTGCGCTGCACCGGGTCAGTGCCATCACTCCGGCTTTGGCCGCGGCGTAGTGCGCCTGTGAATGCTGTGCCCGCCAACCCAATACACTCGCGTTGTTGACGATTACACCGCCGTGGTCGGCGTCGCGGAAGTACCGCAGCGCCGCCCGGGTGGCGCGAAACACCGACGAGAGCGTGACGTCGAGCACCCGGTCCCATTCTTCGTCGGTCATGTCGACCACCGGGGTCTGCCCGCCGAGGCCGGCGTTGTTGACCAGGACGTCGACGCGGCCCATCCGCGCGTGGGCGGAGGCGAACAGGGCGTCGACCTGCACGCTGGACGTGACGTCGCACAGCACATGCTCGACGCGGCCCAGGCCCAACTTCGACAGTTCGCCGGCGGTGTCGGTGAGGCGTCGTTCGTGGTGGTCGGAGACGACGACGTCGGCGCCCTCGAGCAGCGCACGCCGCGCTGTGGCCGAGCCGATGCCCGTCCCCGCTGCTGCGGTGACGACCACGACCTTGCCCGTCAGAAGACCGTGCCCGTCAATCTCTTTCGGCGCGACCGCTAACGTCATCCTTTGACCTCTCGGGGCAGGCCGAGCACTCGCTCGGCGATGATGTTGCGCTGGATCTCGTTGGAGCCGCCGTAGATCGTGTCGGCCCGGGTGAACAGGTACAGCCGCTGCCACTCGTCGAAGTCGCCGCCGTCCAGCACCATGCCCGCTTTGCCCTGCACCTCCATCGCGATCTCGCCGAGCTCGCGATGCCAGTTGGCCCACAACAGCTTTGACACGTTGTCTTGGCCGGGCTGCTCTACATCCATGGTCGCCAGCGCATACGACCGCATCGCCCGCAGGCCCGCCCATGACCGGGTCAGGCGTTCACGGATCAGCGGATCGTCAACGGCCCCAGTGCGTTTGGCGAGTTCGACAACGCCTTGGAGTTCGCGCGCGTAGACGATCTGCTGGCCGAGCGTCGACACTCCGCGCTCGAAGGTCAGCGTGCCCATCGCCACCCGCCAGCCGTCACCGGGCGCGCCGACCACCAGGTTGGCGTCGGTGCGGGCGTCGTCGAAGAACACCTCGTTGAACTCCGAGTCGCCGGTCAGCTGGACGATCGGACGGATCTGCACGCCCGGTTGATCCAGCGGCACAAGCAGATACGACAATCCGGCGTGGCGCTTCGAGCCCTTCTCGGTGCGCGCCACCACGAAACACCACTGCGCCCAATGCGCCAGCGACGTCCATACCTTCTGGCCGTTGATCACCCATTGGTCGCCGTCGAGCACCGCGGTGGTCGAGACGTTGGCCAGGTCGCTGCCGGCGCCCGGCTCGGAGTAGCCCTGGCACCACAGCTCGGTCACGTCGAGGATCTTGGGCAGGAACCGCTGCTGCTGTTCGGGGGTGCCGAACTCGATCAGCGTCGGCCCGAGCAGCTCCTCGCCGAAATGGTTGACCTTCGCGGGCGCGTTGGCGATCGCGTACTCCTCGTAGAACGCCACCCGGTGCGCGACCGACAGTCCGCGCCCGCCGTGCTCCACCGGCCAGCCCAGACACGTCAAGCCCGCCTTGGCGAGGTGCTGGTTCCAGGCGCGGCGCTCTTCGAACGCCTCATGCTCGCGGCCGGGACCGCCGAGGCCCTTGAGCTTGGCGAACTCACCGACCAGGTTCTCGGCCAGCCAATCGCGGACCTCGGCCCGGAACTCCTCGACGTCCTGCATCCCTGTAGGCTAACCTACCAAGCACTTGCTTTGTAGCCTGGCGACGATGCAGGCCGTGAAGCGGCCTGAGGAGGAGGCAGGCGATCGAACTTTCCAGCGCCGGGAGGAGCGTCGATGTCGACCCAGCCGCGGACCATTCCTGCGGCGTTGGAACGCATCGCGGGTGAGCTTCCCGACCACAAAGCGCTGGTCACCGCCGATCGCACGCTCACCTTTGCCCAGTTGCGGGACGAGGTCCGCCGGGCCGCGGCCGCGATGATCGAGCTCGGGGTTGAGCCCGGTGACCGGGTGGCGATCTGGTCACCCAACACCTGGCACTGGGTGGTCGCGTGCCTGGCGACGCACTATGCGGGCGCCACCATGGTTCCGCTGAACACCCGCTACACCGCGTCGGAGGCCGCCGACATCCTGGCCCGGACCAAAGCGCCGGTGTTGGTCGCGATGGGCTCATTTCTCGGCGCGGACAAGGTCGCCGGCATCGACCGCGGCGCCCTCCCCGATCTGCGCCACATCGTGCGGGTGCCGATCCAGAGCAACGACGGGACGTGGGACGAGTTCGTCGCGCAGGGCACTGATCTTGGCGTGGCCGCTGCCCGTGCCGCGGCGGTACAACCGGATGACGTCTCCGACATCCTGTTCACCTCCGGCACCACCGGCCGCAGCAAAGGCGTGCGGTGCGCACACCGGCAGTCGTTGGCCGGGTCTGCGGCCTGGGCCGCCTGCGGCAAGATCACCGCCGACGACCGCTACCTGTGCATCAACCCGTTCTTCCACAACTTCGGCTACAAGGCCGGCATCCTGGCCTGCCTGCAGACCGGCGCCACGCTGATCCCGCAGCTGACCTTCGACGCCGAGGAGGCGATGCGCGCGGTGGCCGAGCATCGGATCACGGTGCTGCCCGGTCCGCCCACGATTTACCAGACACTGCTCGACCATCCCAAGCGCGCCGACTACGACCTGAGTTCGCTCCGGTTCGCGGTCACCGGCGCGGCGACGGTCCCGGTCGTGTTGATCGAGCGGATGCAGACTGAGCTCGACATCGACATCGTGCTCACCGCCTACGGCCTGACTGAGTCCAACGGGTTCGGCACCATGTGCCGCGCCGACGACGACGCCGTCACCGTGGCTACCACCTGCGGGCGCCCGATCGCCGACTTCGAGCTGCAAATCGGCGAGCACGACGAGGTTCTGCTGCGCGGCCCCAACGTGATGCTCGGCTACCTCGACGACCCGGAGGCGACGGCGGCCGCGATCGACGCGGATGGCTGGCTGCACACCGGCGACGTCGGAAAGCTCGATGCCGCAGGCAATTTGCAGATCACCGACCGGCTGAAAGACATGTACATCTGCGGCGGGTTCAACGTCTATCCCGCCGAGGTGGAGCAGGTGCTGGCCCGCCTGGACGGTGTGCTCGACGCCGCGGTGATCGGCGTGCCCGACGAGCGGCTCGGCGAGGTCGGCCGGGCGTTCCTGGTGACCCGGCCCGAATGTGACCTCGACGAAAAGGCCGTGATCGCCTATACCCGTGAGCACCTGGCGAATTTCAAAACCCCCCGTTCGGTGAGGTTTGTCGACACGCTGCCCCGCAACGCGGGCGGCAAGGTGGTCAAACCGCTACTGCGAGAGATGCCCTAGATGGACCTTGACTTCGACGACGAGACCCGCGCCTTCCAAAGCGAAGTGCGCGAGTTCCTTGCGGCGCACCGTGATTCATTCCCCACCAAGTCCTACGACACCGCTGAGGGCTTCGAACAGCACCGCCGCTGGGACAAGGTGCTGTATGACGCCGGGCTGTCCGTGATCACCTGGCCGCACAAGTACGGCGGTCGTGACGCGACCCTGCTGCAGTGGGTGGTGTTCGAGGAGGAGTACTTCCGCGCCGGCGCACCCGGTCGGGCCAGCGCCAACGGTACGTCGATGTTGGCGCCGACGCTGTTCGCGCACGGCACCGAGGAACAACTGGATCGGGTGCTGCCCAAGATGGCCAGCGGCGAGGAGATCTGGGCGCAGGCGTGGTCGGAGCCCGAGTCCGGCAGCGACTTGGCGTCGCTGCGGTCGACGGCCACGCGCACGGATGGCGGCTGGCTTTTGAACGGGCAGAAGATCTGGAGTTCCCGAGCACCGTTCGGCGACAAGGCATTCGGGCTGTTTCGCTCCGATCCTTCCGCTGAGCGGCACCGCGGGCTCACCTACTTCATGTTCGACCTGAAGGCCGACGGGATCACCGTGCGGCCGATCGCTCAGCTCGGCGGCGACACCGGTTTCGGCGAAATCTTCCTCGACGACGTGTTCGTCCCCGACAACGACGTCATCGGCCAGGTGAACGACGGCTGGCGGGCCGCGATGAGCACGTCGAGCAACGAGCGCGGCATGTCGCTGCGCAGCCCGGCCCGCTTTATAGCTGCCGCAGAGCGGCTCGCACAAGTGTGGAAAGACAGCGGCGACAGCGCTTTTGGTGACCAGGTTGCCGATGCCTGGATCAAGGCACAGGCCTACCGGCTGCACACCTTCGGCACCGTGACCCGGCTGACCGAAGGCGGCGAACTCGGCGCCGAGTCGTCGGTGACCAAGGTATTCTGGTCCGACCTCGACGTCGCGATTCACCAGACCGCGCTCGACATCCGCGGCGCCGACGGCGAACTGGCCGACTCGTGGACCGACGGGCTGCTGTTCGCGCTCGGCGGCCCGATCTATGCCGGCACCAACGAGATTCAGCGCAATATCATTGCCGAGCGGCTATTGGGGCTACCGAGATGAAGTTTGATCTAGACGCGGAGCAACGTGATTTCGCGGCCAGCATCGACGCGGCGCTGGCGGCCGCCGACGTACCCGGGGCCGTGCGCGCCTGGGCCGCCGGCGACACCGCGCCCGGCCGCAAGGTGTGGGCCCAATTGGCCGACCTCGGCGTCACCGCGTTGATGGTGCCCGAGCGGTTCGACGGCATCGGCGCGCATCCGGTCGATCTGGTGGTCGCGGCGGAGCGGCTCGGACGCTGGTGCGTGCCCGGTCCTGTCGCCGAATCCGTCGCAGTGGCGCCCGTTTTGCTTGCGGACGACGAGCGGTGTGCTGCGCTGGCATCCGGTGAACTGATCGCCACCGTCGCGCTGCCGCCGCAGGCGCCGCGAGCGGTCGACGCCGACACCGCCGGCCTGGTATTGCTGGCGGCCGATGGTCAAGTCAGCGAAGGGCAGGCAGGCCAACAACACGAGTCCGTCGATCCCAGCCGTCGCCTCTTCGACGTCACAGCCGCCGGTAAGGCGTGGGACGCCGACGTCGCCCGCGCCTACGAATTCGGCGCGCTGGCCACCGCCGCGCAACTGGTCGGCGCGGGACAGGCCCTGCTGGACGCTGCCGTCGAGTACGCCAAGCAGCGCACCCAGTTCGGCCGGGTGATCGGCTCGTATCAGGCGATCAAGCACAAGCTGGCCGACGTGCACATCGCGGTCGAGTTGGCCCGCCCGCTGGTGTACGGAGCTGCCCTGTCGCTGAGCGCCCGTGATGTGAGCGCCGCCAAGGCCGCCGCGTCGGAGGCCGCGCTGCTGGCCGCCCGCTCGGCGCTGCAAACCCACGGCGCCATTGGTTTTACCGCCGAACACGACCTGTCGCTGTGGCTGCTGCGCGTCCAGGCTTTGCGGCCAGCATGGGGCGATCCCGCCGCCCATCGGCGGCGGGTGTTGGAGGCGCTGGGATGACCGACGAACGGGAGTTGCTGCGCGAGACCGTTGCAGCGCTGGTCGCCAAGCACGCCTCGCCGGAGGCGGTCCGGACGGCGATGGAATCCGAGCGCGGCTACGACGAATCGCTGTGGCGCCTGCTGTGCGAGCAGGTCGGGGCCGCTGCCCTGGTGGTTCCCGAGGAATACGGCGGCGCCGGCGGCAGTCTCGGTGACGCCGTCGTCGTCGTCGAGGAACTCGGCAAGGGGCTGGTGCCCACTCCGCTGCTGGGCACCACGCTCGCCGAACTGGCGCTGCTAGCCGCCGACAAGCCCGACACCGACGCGCTGGAGCGGCTGGCCGAGGGCACCGCGATCGGCGCTGTGGTGTTTGACCCCGACTACGTGGTCAACGGCGACATCGCCGACGTCGTGGTCGCGGCCGACGGCGAAAAACTCACCCGCTGGACCGAGTTCGACGCCGAGCCCGTCGCCGCTATGGATCCGACCCGGCGGCTGGCGCGGGTCACCCCGCAGCAGACCGCGCCGCTCGGTGCGGACCCCGGCCTCGCCGACACCGCCGCCATCCTGCTGGCCGCCGAGCAGATCGGCGCGGCGGCCCGCTGCCTGGAGCTGACCGTCGACTACACCAAGGAGCGGGTGCAGTTCGGCCGGCCGATCGGCAGCTTCCAGGCGCTCAAGCACCGGATGGCCGACCTGTACGTCGCGGTGCAGTCCGCGCGTGCGGTCGTCAACGACGCCGTCGCGGAACCATCGCCGACCTCGGCGGCGCTGGCCCGTGTCGCCGCCAGCGAAGCGTTTTCCACCGTGGCCGCCGAAGGCATTCAGCTGCACGGCGGTATCGCGATCACCTGGGAACACGACATGCAGCTGTATTTCAAACGCGCACACGGCAGTTCGCAACTATTGGGTCCGCCCCGCGAACACTTGCGCCGGCTGGAATCCGAGGTGTTCTAGCCTGGGCGATATGAACGACCGCGTCGCCCTGCGCGCCGGGATCCCGCCGTTCTACGTGATGGACGTCTGGCTGGCGGCCGCCGAGCGCCAGCGCAGCCACGGCGATCTGGTCAATCTGTCGGCGGGACAACCCAGCGCCGGCGCCCCTGCGCCGGTGCGCGCCGCCGCCAAAGCCGCGCTGGAGCGCAGTCCGCTGGGTTATACGGTGGCGCTGGGCATTCCGGAGCTGCGCGGGGCAATCGCAGCGTCGTATCAGGACCGCCACGGGCTATCGGTTGACACCGACGAGGTGGTGATCACCACCGGCTCCTCGGGCGGATTCCTGCTGACGTTTTTGGCCTGCTTCGACGTCGGCGATCGGGTGGTGGTCAGCAGTCCGGGATACCCGTGCTACCGCAACATTCTGTCCGCCCTCGGCTGTGAGGTCGTCGACATCGAGTGCGGGCCGGACACCCGCTTTCAGCCCACCGCGCAGATGCTCGCCGACATCGAGCCGCCGGTGCAAGGCGTGGTGGTGGCCAGCCCGGCGAACCCGACCGGCACGGTGATTCCGCCCGCGGAACTGGCGGCCATAGCGTCGTGGTGTGACTCCGCGGGCGTGCGGCTGATCAGCGACGAGGTCTACCACGGTCTGGTCTACGAAGGCGCGCCGGAAACCAGCTGCGCCTGGCAGACATCACGAAATGCTGTGGTGGTCAACAGTTTTTCCAAATATTTCGCGATGACGGGCTGGCGGCTGGGCTGGCTGCTGGTGCCGACCGAGCTGCGTCGCGCGGTCGACCGACTGACCGGCAATTTCACGATCTGCCCCCCGGTGTTGTCGCAGCATGCCGCCATTGCGGCCTTCACTCCCGAATCGGTGACGGAAGCCGACGGACACCTGCACCAATACGCAGTCAACCGCAGGCTCTTGCTCGACGGCCTGCGGGACATGGGCATCGACCGGCTGGCGCCTACCGATGGCGCCTTCTACGTCTATGCCGACGTGTCGGACTTCACCGACGACTCGATGGCCTTTTGCTCGAAACTCTTGGCGGACACCGGTGTTGCGATCGCGCCCGGCATTGACTTCGACACCGTGCATGGTGGAGATTTTGTCCGGCTGTCGTTCGCGGGCCCGACCAGCGACATCGAGGAAGCGTTGCGGCGGATAAGGTCGTGGCTGCATCGATGAGCCTGGTCATCTCCGATCACGAGCGAGCTGCGCTGGCCGAGGCCACACAATTCCGGTTGTTCGCGGCCATCACCGGACGGCGGTCGCGCCGATTTCCCGTCGGGGGTCGGATCCCCGCCGGGGCGCTGGCGTACACCAGTCGCCGTCCTGTCCAACCGCTGTCGGAAGTCGAACGGGCACTGTTGATTTCGATAGCCGGCGGCGTGACCGGCTGGCACTTCGGCATCACCCACCACCCAGGCTATGCGCCGTCGCTGCCCAACTATTCGGGCAGCGCGACCGGCCGCACCTTCCCGTCGGCCGCGGGCTTCCACACCAGCCAGTTGTTCTTCACCGACGACACCGGCACGTACATGTTGCCCACCCGCGACGCGCAGCCGCGCGAGTTCGACAGCATCGAGGACTGGATCAGCCACACCGCCGACTCTTATGTGCGGATTTCGGACACCCGCCTCGAAGTGCCGCGCGAAGAGCCGCACATGGAGGGCCACAACCTCTGGATCGCCAACCACCCCGGCAGCCTGCTGGCCTTCCCAGTGGCCGATCTCGCCGAGCACCTGATGGAAAACCTGTGGTTCTTCGCCGCCAACGGCTATGTGATCACCGATGACATCACTGGCCGCAATATCCCTGGTGCCGAACGGTTTTCGAACCTACCCCATGCCGACGACCCGATCCCGCTGTCGTTCGTCGAGCAGTACACGCTGACCGAAGCCAGTGCTGAGCTCGCCGTCGGCGCCAACAACGGGGTGTTGGCATTGCAGGCCATGGGCCTGGGCGGCTGGATGTACGACGGGCTGAACCGCTTGTCGGTGCTGGACGGCCTGGGATTCGTCGCCGACGACGACGAACGCTGGCCCTTCCCCAACGTCACCGGCCTCCCCGGATACTTCGAGACGCTCAGCCCCCCGCATGTGCCGTCGGTCGCAACAGGGGTCGAGAAGCTCGTCGCCCGCAAGTACGGCCCCGGTGGTCCGTTTCACCCGGACACACCCGGCCCGTGGTCGGATACCCCCAGGGTTCGCGCCTCCGCGCTGCCGCCGGCGGGCATCCAGGAACTTGTCACGCTCGAGGCGTCGTATATCTATGACACCTTCGGCAAGCTGCCCGGCACCGTGCCGACCGTGCACGTGCTGATGTATCTGCAGGCCCAGCACCTCGACACCGACTTCTACGACGAGTTATTCGGTCCCGACGCCTATCTGCCGACGCACGCCGAGCATCAGGCCCGCTGGCATCCGGAACGCTAATCCCATTGCTCGTCGGCCACATCGGGAATGCAGTGGTAGGCGATCACCGGGGTGCCGGGCTGCGCCACACCGCCGAACACGTTCAGGCACGGGCCGAGGGCACTGGTGATTTGGGCGTTGGGTTGGTGAGTCCACTGCTCGCCAGCCGTATTGGCCTGACACGGCGCGAGGGTCACTGGGGTGTTATCCGCTGCGCCGCCGATGCTGACGCAATATCCGGGGAAGGCCGCACTTTCGATCTGGCCGGCCGGGTTGAAGACCCACAGCTGGGATTTCGACCCGTCACACGGGTTGACCATGGTCGCAGTGCCGTTCGGGGCGTCCAGACACCAATTGCCCAGCCGGCTCCGTAGCTGGACCGGGTCTGCACTCGCCACGCCTGCGCTCAGCAGCGCGGCACCGAAAACCGCGCCGACCAGAAGAACGATGCGGCGCATTGCAGTCCCATCATCGCACCACCGCCGCCGCCGCGACAGGCCAACGTCCTACAGCCAGGTGTCCTGCGTCGTCGTCGTCAGGAACGCCTCGAGGTCGTCGCGCCACTGCGCCGGCGTGGTCTTGTCCGGTTCGATGCCGGTGTAGTCGCCGCGATAGAACAGCAGCGGCCGCGGCTTGATCTTCGGCACCTCCGACAACGACTTCACCGCGCCGAACACCACGAAGTGATCACCGCCGTCGTGCACCGAGTGCACCGTGCAGTCGACGTAGGCCAGTGACCCGTCGATGATCGGCGACCCGAGTTCCGATGGGGTCCAATCGATCCCGGCGAACTTGTCGGCTTCCTTGGAGCCGAACCGCGCCGAGATGTGCTTCTGACCCTCGGTCAGCACGTTGACGCAGAACTTTCCGCTAGCCTCGATGGCCTGCCACGACCGCGACACCTTGGTGGGGCAGAACAGCACCAGCGGCGGCTCCAGCGACAGCGCCGCGAACGACTGGCAGGCAAAGCCCACCGGAACGTCGTTGTGGACGGTGGTGATGATCGTGATCCCGGTGCAGAACTGACCCAGCACGTTGCGGAACGTGCGCGGGTCGATCGGCGCGGCGCTCACTGGTTACGGGCACCCACCGTGAAGTCGTGGCCCCACAGGCTGACCGCGGTGCTTTCCCGCGCGATCCAGTCGTGGTCGTCGACTTTCCGCCCCTCACAACCGAATTCGACGTCGAACCCGCCAGGCGTCTTCATGTAGAACGACAGCATCAGGTCGTTGACGTGCCGGCCCAGCGTCGCCGACATCGGCACCTTGCGCCGCAATGCCCGGTCCAAGCACAGCCCCACGTCGTCGGAGTTCTCCACTTCGACCATCAGGTGCACGATGCCGCTCGGGGTCGGCATCGGCAGGAACGCCAGGCTGTGGTGCCGGGGGTTGCAGCCGAAGAACCGCAGCCAGGCCGGGGCGCCGTCGGCGGGGCGACCGACCAGCTGCGGGGGCAGCCGCATCGAGTCGCGCAGCTTGAAGCCGAGCACGTCGCGGTAGAAGTGCAGCGCCTCGTCGTCGTCGCGGGTGGACAGCACCACGTGGCCCAGGCCCTGGTCGCCGGTGACGAACTTGTGCCCGTACGGGCTGACCACTCGGCGGTGCTCCAGTGCGGCGCCGTGGAAGACCTCCAGGCAGTTGCCCGACGGATCGGCAAACTGGATCATTTCGTCGACGCGCCGATCGGCCAGCTCGGCGTCGGTGGCTTCCTTGTACGGCGTGCCCTCGACGTCGAGCCGGTTGCGGATCTCTTGCAGCCCTTCGGCATTCGCGCATTCCCAGCCGGCCACCGACAGCCGGTCGTGCTCGCCGGGCAGGATCACCAGCCGGGCCGGGAAGTCGTCCATCCGCAGGTACAGCGCGCCCTCGGTCGTGCCGCTGCCCTCGACCATGCCGAGCACCTTCAGCCCGTACTCGCGCCAGGCCGCCACGTCGGTGGCCTCGATGCGCAGATAGCCCAGCGACCGGATGCTCATCACGCGCCTCCCAAAAAGTCGATGGTCAGCTTGTTGAACTCGTCGAACTTTTCCACCTGTGCCCAGTGTCCACACTGCCCGAAGACATGCAGCTGCGCACGCGGAATGGTCTTCAGCGCGACCAGCGCGCCGTCGAGAGGGTTGACGCGGTCTTCACGGCCCCAGATCAGCAGCACCGGCTGGCGCAGCCGGTACACCTCGCGCCACATCATGCCGGCCTCGAAGTCGGCCCCGGCGAACGACTTTCCCATCGCTGCTGTGGCGGCCAGCGATTCGGGTGTGCTGGCCAGCGCGAAGCGCTCCTCGATCAGCTCGGGGGTGATCAGCTTCTGGTCGTAGACCATCACACGCAGGAACGCCTCGAGGTTTTCCCGCGTGGGTTCGACGGAGAACTTGCCCAGCCGCTTGACCCCTTCGGTGGGGTCGGGTGCGAACAGGTTGATGCTCAGCCCGCCGGGACCCATCAGCACCAGTCGGCCCGCCCGATCCGGGTAGTCGAGCGCAAAGCGAACGGCGGTGCCGCCGCCCAGCGAATTACCCACCAGCGGAACACGTCCCAGCTCCAGCTGGTCGAAGAGCCCCTTGAGCGCCCTGGCGGCGTAGCGGTTGAACTGCTCGTGCTCGGCGCGTTTGTCGGAGTGGCCGTAGCCGGGCTGGTCGACGGCCAGCACGTGAAAGTGCTGCGCCAGCACGGCGATGTTGCGGGAGAAGTTCGACCAGCTCGACGCGCCTGGCCCGCCGCCGTGCAGCAGGACAATCGTTGGGCCGCTGCCGGCTTCGTGATAGTGCAGCTTCAGCGGTCCGTCGACGTCGACCTCGGCGAAGCGCGAGGTCGACTCGAACGTCAGCTCCTCGGTGGCGGTCATACCATTGTGTCGCCGGGCGGCAGCCCGAACTCGTGGTTCCCGAAGATCACGTAGGCGCGCTCCGGGTCGTTGGCGGCGTGCACCCGGCCGGCGTGTGCGTCGCGCCAAAACCGTTGGATCGGAGCATCATTGGCCAGTGCGGTGGCTCCGGACGCCTCGAACAGCCGGTCGACCGAGGCGATCGCCCGGCCGGTGGCGCGGACCTGGTCGCGGCGGGCACGTGCCCGCAGCTCGAACGGAATCTCCTTGCCGGCCACCAGACATGCGTACTCGTCGCTGACGTTGCCGATCAGCTGTCGCCACGCGGCGTCGATGTCGCTGGCGGCCTCGGCGATGCGGACCTTGGCGAACGGGTCGTCTTTGGCTTTCTCCCCGGCGAACGCCGCCCGGATCCGCTTGCCCTGATGCTCGACGTGCGCCTCGTAGGCGCCGTAGGCCATACCGACGATGGGGGCCGAGATCGTGGTGGGATGCACTGTGCCCCAAGGCATCTTGTAGACCGGCGCGGTGTTGGTCTCATAACCGCCGGCGGTGCCGTCGTTCATCGCCTTGTAGGACAGGAAGCGATGGCGCGGCACGAAGACGTCCTTGACAACGATCGTGTTGCTGCCGGTGCCGCGCAGCCCGACCACGTGCCAGACGTCTTTGATCTCGTATTCGGTGCGCGGGATCAGGAAGCTACCGAAGTCGACGGGCCGGCCGTCCTTGATCACCGGGCCGCCCAAAAAGCACCAGGTGGCGTGGTCGCAGCCGGACGACCAGTTCCACGACCCGCTGACCAGATAGCCGCCGTCGACCACCGTGCCGGCACCCATCGGGGCATACGACGACGAGATCCGCACCGTCGGGTCCTCGCCCCAGACCTCTTCCTGGGCCTTCTGGTCGAACAACGCCAAGTGCCAGTTGTGCACCCCGATGATGGATCCCACCCAGCCGGTGGAGCCGCAGGCGCTGGCCAGCCGTCGCGCAGCCTCGTAGAACAGCGCCGGGTCGCACTGCAGGCCGCCCCACTGCTCGGGCTGCAGCAACGTGAAGAAGCCGACGTCGTCGAGCGCCTTGACGGTCTCGTCGGGCAGCCGACGCAGATCCTCGGTGGCCTGAGCGCGATCGCGCAGCTGGGGAAGCAAGTCGTCGATGCCGGCCAGGACCGACTGCGCGTCACGCTGTTGAATAGAGGCTGACATAGATCAAAGACTAGAACACGTTCCGATTTGTGTCGAGCAGGGTATTCCTGCGGCTGGTAGCGGTACATAGTGGTTTTTCTGTAACCTGTTCTAGTTATGACTGAAGGAAGGGCCGTGACCGTTCCCGACGAGCCGCTCGGCAGCCACGTCCTGGAGCTGCAGGTCGCCGACGTCGTCGCCGAGACCGACGACGCGCGGTCGTTGGTCTTTGCGGTGCCCGACGGCGTGGAGATCCCCGCCGACCGGCTGCGCTATGCACCCGGCCAGTTCCTGACGCTGCGCATCCCCAGCGACCGCACCGGCTCGGTCGCGCGCTGCTATTCGCTGTGCAGCTCGCCCTTCACCGACGACTCGCTGACCGTCACCGTCAAGCGGGACAGGGACGGCTACGCGTCGAACTGGATCTGCGACCATGCCCACCCCGGCATGCGGATGCACGTGCTGGCGCCGTCGGGCAACTTCGTGCCCAAGACCCTCGACGACGATTTCCTGCTGATCGCCGGGGGCAGCGGGATCACCCCGATCATGTCGATCTGCAAGTCGGCCCTCTCGGAGGGCAGCGGGCAGGTGGTGCTGCTGTACGCCAACCGCGACGACCGCTCGGTGATCTTCGGCGACGCGTTGCGCGAGCTAGCCGCCAAGTATCCCGACCGGCTGACCGTCGTGCACTGGCTGGAGTCGCTGCAGGGGCTGCCGAGCGCCACGGCGCTGGCGCAACTGGCCGGCCCCTACACCGACCGGCAGGCGTTCATCTGCGGGCCCGGGCCGTTCATGGCTGCCGCGCGGGAGGCCTTGGATGCCCTGAAAGTGCCTGCGGCCCAAGTACATCTCGAGGTGTTCAAGTCGCTGGAGTCGGATCCGTTCGCCGCGGTGAAGATCGAGGACTCGGGCGATGAGCCGCCGGCCACCGCGGTGGTGCAGCTCGACGGCGAAACCCACACGGTGTCGTGGCCGCGCGGAGCCAAGCTGCTCGACGTGCTGCTGGACGCCGGCCTGGACGCGCCGTTCTCCTGCCGCGAGGGCCACTGCGGCGCGTGTGCGTGCACCCTGCGCAAGGGCAAGGTGAACATGGAGGTCAACGACGTGCTGGAGCAGCAGGACCTCGACGAGGGCCTGATCCTGGCGTGCCAGTCGCATCCGGAGACCGATTCAGTCGAAGTCACTTATGACGAATAGCCGCGAGCGATAGGTTCTTGTGGTGATCAAGCGGCTCGGTGTGGCACTGACGGGTCTCGTGGCGGCGTTGGTGTTGGCGCCTTCCTCGTCGGCGGCAAGCAATACCGCGACCACGCTGATGCCGGTCGACGAGGCTAACCAGCTGGAGACGCGCGTCCTGCTCGACTGCCACAAGCCGATCGGCAGCTGCGACTTCACCGTCGGTGCCGACTTGCGGACGCCCGACGGGGTGACCGGTTTCCCGTCCGATCTCTGGGCGCGCCAAAGCACCGAATTCCGCTCGCCGAACCGGATGGCCTACCTCGACGTGCATGCCGACGGTCAGTACGAGCGGATCATGAAGCAGGGCGGCACCGACGTGATGACCGACATCTACATGGGTGAGGGCCCGCCGGAGAAGTACCAGAGCAGCGGTCGGATCGACTCGACCGACTGGCACAACGGGCAACCGAAGACCGACGTCAGCGTCATCGTCTGCACGCACATCCAGGTGGTCTACAGCGGGGTCAACCTCACCTCGCCCAGCACTTGCGCGCAGACCAACTTCTCTTGAGCATCGCCGATCTAGTCACGCCGTTTTATCAGCGGTTGTGGAACGACTGGGACGACGACGCCGTCGATGGGCCGATACACGGTGGGACGTGACGAATGGCGGAGGTACCGAGATCAAATCCGTCGCGCTGCACCGGATTAACGGGACGCACCTTCAGCTACACCGGCGCAGGGTTTTTCACCGCCGCCGATGGCCTGATCACCGACGCGTGGTGATCGGCGACATCGACAGCTTGCGCCGGCAATTGAGTTGAGCCGTCCGCAGGCGTACCAATAGCTGGCATGCCATATATACGGTAAGGTGGCACCGTGAAGAAGACGACGATCTATCTGGACGACGCCACCGACAGTCGGCTCGCCGAAATGTCGCGGCGACGTGGCCGTTCGCGGGCTGCCCTGATCCGTGACGCGGTCGAGCGCATGATCGTCGACGACGATCGGCCGCCCCGCCGTCCGCGCCCCCTGGGCGCGAGCGGCCACCCAGACACCTCCGAGCGGGTAGACGAGGTTCTCGCGGAGGGATTCGGTGAGTGATCGTCTTGGACACCGGCGGCCTCTACGCGCTGCTGGACTCGTCCGACAGCTACCACCACGACGCGCATCGGGCGATTGACGGCTACGACGGCCCTCTATTGCTGTCGCCGTTGATCCTGGCGGAGACCGATTACCTCGTGTCTAAACGACTAGGGCGGCGGGCCGAGTCTGCGTTCTTAGCTGACGTGACCGAAAGGGTCTATCGTCTGGTGGGTTTCGACGACGAGGACCTCGAGTCAGCAGTGAACCTGGTGAACACGTATGCCGACATGAATATTGGGATAGCGGACGCCTCGGTAGCAGTGATCGCTCGGCGTTACCGGACCGTCGATCTACTCAGCGTCGATCGACACTTTCGCGCGATTGGACCGTTATGGGGGGAAGCGTTCAGTCTGCTTCCCCTCGACGCTCGAAAGTGAAATGCCCGACACATTTTCGGCGTGTCACGTCGTCAAATTCACTCTCGCGGAAAGCTCATCAGCGCGGCAGCCCCAGCAGCCGTTCGGCGGCCAGCGTGAGCAGGATCTGCTCGGTGCCACCGGCGATCGTCAGGCAGCGGGTGTTGAGGAAATCCTGGACGGTCGAGTCTTCGACGAGGCCCGCACCTTCGGTCAGCTCCATCCGGTATTCGGCCAGCGCCTGTCGGTAGCGCACCCCGATGAGCTTGCGCACGCTGGATTGCGCGCCCGGATCCTGGCCGCCGACGGCCAGTTGGGCGATCCGCTGGTCAAGCAGCGCGCCGGCCTGCGCGGTAATGATCAACTGCCCCAACCGATCCTGCTGAGCGTCGTCGAGATCGCGGTCGGCCACTGCCTTGAGCAGTTCCTCCATCGGGTTGCCCAGTGCGGTGCCGGTGGCCATCGCGACCCGCTCGTTGGCCAGCGTGGTGCGGGCCAGCCGCCAGCCGTCGTTCACGTCGCCGACGACCATCTCATCGGGCACGAACACGCCGTCGAGGAAGACCTCGTTGAACAACGCGGCGCCGGTGATCTCCCGCAGCGGCCGGATCTCGATGCCCGGCGAGCTCATGTCGACCAGGAAGTAGCTGATGCCCTTGTGTTTCGGGGCCTCCGGGTCGGTGCGGGCCAGACACACACCCCACTGCGCCTTGTGCGCCGACGACGTCCACACCTTCTGCCCGGTCAGCTTCCAGCCGCCGTCGACCCGTTCGGCCTTGGTGCGCAGCGACGCGAGGTCCGAGCCGGCACCGGGCTCGGAAAACAGTTGGCACCAAAAGATTTCGCCGCGCAGAGTGGCCGGCACGAAGCGCTCGATCTGTTCGGGGGTGCCGTGCTCGAGGATGGTCGGGGCGGCCCACCAACCGATCACAAGGTCAGGCCGCGACACCCCGGCGGCCGCCATCTCCTGGTCGATCAGCAGCTGCTCGGCCGGTCCGGCGCCGCGGCCGTGGGGCGGGGGCCAGTGCGGTGCCAGCAGGCCCTTTTCGGCCAGCGCCGCCTGCCGCTCGTCTTCGGGCAGCGCGGCGATCTCGGCGACCGCCTCGGCGATCTGGGGCCGCAGGTCGGCGACGTCGCTCAGGTCGATGGAGAGGTTGCGTCGCGCACCGGCCTGGGTCAGCGCGGCGGTGCGACGTAGCCAGCGCGCCGGCCCGCCGAGGAATTGGCCGATGGCGTAGGCGCGCCGCAGGTACAGGTGCGCGTCGTGCTCCCAGGTGATGCCGATGCCGCCGAGCACCTGGATGCAGTCCTTGACGTTGGCCTTGGCGGCCTCGATACCGATAGCCGCGGCAATGGCCGCCGCGATGCGCAACTGCTCCGGGTCGGCTGCGGCGTGTGCGGCGTCGGCCGCGGCGACCGCGGATTGTTCTGCACGGCAGAGCATTTCGGCGCAAATGTGCTTGATCGCCTGGAAGCTGCCGATCGGTTTGCCGAACTGCTCGCGCACCTTCGCGTAGGCGACGGCGGTGTCCAGCGCCCACCGGGCCACTCCGGCCGTCTCGGCCGCCAGCACGGTTGCGGCCAGATCCTCCAGGTGCGGCGCGTCGAGCACGGTGGCGGGCGCCGACGCCAGCTCTACCCGCGCCAGCGGCCGGGAGAAGTCGGTGGCCTGCAGCGGCTCGATCGTCACACCGTCGGCGGTGGCGTCGACGAGCAGCCATTTGTCACCGGCCGGCAGCACCAGCAAGCCCTCGCCGTCGGCGCCCAGCACCCACGGCAAGCTGCCCGACGCCCGCGAACCGTCGAAGGCCACATCCCCGGCCAGCGCCAGCCCGGCGACCCGCTCACCCGATACCAGCGAAGGGTCGCTCACCACCAGCGTGGCGAGCGCCGTCGTCGCGACTGGACCGGGAACCAGCGCCTTCGCCGCCTCGTCGACCATCGCGCACAGGTCGTCGATGGTTCCGCCGGCGCCGCCGCGGTCCTCCGGAACCGCGACACCGAACAGGCCCAGGCTGGCCAGGCCCTCGTACACCGGCCGCCAGGCCTCGGGCTTGCCCTGCTCGATGTCGCGAATCGCGGCGGTGGTACCCGCGCCGGCGGCCCAATCGCGCACCAACTCACGCGCCGCGAACTGTTCGTCGGTGATAGTGGCTGGCACGTTGAGGCTCCTCGGTCGACTAGAACGTGTTCTAATAGTGCCAGCGATCGACCGTCAAGTCGAACGCCATCGCAGCAGGACGCTCCGGTGTCCCGACTGCAGCGAGATGGGAAATTCGCGCTCTGCGTGCGTATCGTTTGAGCGGGAACGCAACAGAAGGAGCTGCCCGTCACATGTCGTCGCCAGCGAACGCCAATTCGGGTCGCTCCGGGGATGCACAGCCCCGTGAGGTCATGAACGTGGCGGTTTTGGCCGAGTCCGAGCTCGGGTCCGAGGCGCAGCGGGAGCGTCGCAAACGCATTCTGGACGCGACGATGGCGATTGCCTCCAAGGGCGGCTACGAAGCAGTTCAGATGCGCGCGGTGGCCGACCGGGCGGACGTCGCTGTCGGCACGCTGTACCGCTACTTTCCATCCAAGGTGCATTTGCTGGTTTCGGCGCTGGGCCGCGAGTTCGAGCGCATCGACGCCAAGACCGACCGGTCCACACTGACAGGCGGAACGCCTTATCAGCGGCTGAATTTCATGATCAACAGGCTCAACCGGGCGATGCAGCGCAACCCGCTGCTGACCGAGGCCATGACCCGCGCGTATGTCTTTGCCGACGCGTCGGCGGCCGGCGAGGTGGACCACGTCGAGAAGGTCATCGATTCCATGTTCGCCCGCGCGATGGCCGAAGGCGAACCGACCGAGGAGGAGTACCACATCGCTCGGGTGCTCTCGAATGTCTGGACGTCGAACCTGCTCGCCTGGCTCACCCGTCGGGCATCGGCGACGGACGTGAGCAAGCGGCTGGACTTGGCCGTGCGGCTGCTGATCGGCGACCAGGAGCACCCGAAGATTTAGCCCGGATCTACGCCGGCGGGCCGGCGGTCCGTCCCCGGATCAGCGTCGTTTCCAGCAACTCGACCGACGGATGGCTTCCGTCTTCGTGCAAGAGCTCACCGGCGCGACGGCCCTTGTGCAGGCTTGGTTGCGCGACCGTGGTCAGCCCGCGACGCCGCGCCTCGGGCACCCCGTCGAAGCCGGTCACGGTCATCTGACCTGGAACGTAGATGCCCCGGCCGCGCAGGTAGTCCATTGCCGACAGGGCGAGGACGTCGGCGGTGCACATCAGCGCGGTGATGCGCGGGTTGGCCTGCAGCGCGACCTCGGCGGCGGCACCGCCCGACGTGGGCGTGTGCTCGTAGCTTTCGACGACCGTCAGTGACTCCGGGTCGACGCCGGCGGCCGCCATCGCGTCGCGAGCACCGTGGATACGTTCGGCTTGCACCTGAAACGTGGCAGACCTCAGACGTCCCGAGTTGACCACCCCTTCGCGCCGATCCCGGCGCAGCCGCATGGTCAGCAGCCCGATCTGGCGATGGCCGAAGCCGAGCACGTGGTCGGCGAGCTCGCGCATCGCGCCCCGGTCGTCGATGCCGACCCGCGACGTGCCGGGGACGTCTTTGGGCTGATCGACCACGACGACAGGCAGCCGTCGTTGCAGCGCGACCTGCAGATAGGGGTCGTCGTCGGACACCGAATACACTACGAAGCCGTCGACGCCCGCCGCGAGTACCGATTCGGATCCCTTGGCCACCGTGCGGCTTGGCCCGACGGCGATCAGCATCAGTCCCTGGCCCCGCTCCTCGCACGACTGTGCCAGTCCCGCAACGAAATCCAGCGCGGCGGGGTCACTGAACGAATAGGTCAGTGGTTCGGTGCTGACCAGGCCCACCGCGCCGGCTTTGCGGGTGCGCAGCGACCGCGCGACCGGATCGGGCCCCGGATACCCCAGTCGTTTGGCGGCGGCCAGCACCCGCTCCCGCAGTTCGGGCGACAGTTGGTCGGGCCGGTTGTAGGCATTGGAGATGGTGGTCCGCGACACCTTGAGCTCGGCGGCGAGCGATGCCAGGGTCGCCCGCCGTCGCGGCGTGGGACTCATGTCCCGTGAGGCTACCGGTTCAACCGTGCTCGCCACGGGCTACCGGCCGCCCGGGATCCAAAATCCACTCCGACCACGAGCCGGGATACAACGCCGCGTCCACCCCGGTGGCGGCCAGCGCCGCGACGACCACTGAGGCGGTGACCCCTGAGCCGCAGTACACACCGGTGTCGGCATCGTATTCAGCGAACAGCTCACGCAGTTGCGTGTCGGGCAGGAACGTGCCGTCAGTTCCAAGCACGCTGGTGCTGGCCACGTTTTTGGCGCCCGGAATGTGGCCGGCGACCGGATCGACGGGTTCGACGTCGCCGCGGAAGCGTTCGGGCGCGCGGGCGTCGAGCAATAGGAAGTCTGCGGCCTGTTCCGCCGTCAGCGTGCGCCGGGCTCCGGCATACAGGTCGCTGTGCGGCACCGTGACGTCGCCGGGCTCGGGTGTGACGGTCCCGGCCTCGAGCGGGCCGCCGGCCGCGAGCCACGCGGCCAGGCCGCCGTCGAGGATGCGAACGTCGTCGAGGCCCGCCGCCGTCAGCACCCACCAGGCCCGCGCCGAACCGGCCCGATTCCAGTCGTCGTAGGCCACCACCGGCACACCTCGACGGATGCCCCACCGCCGCGCGGCCGCCTCGACGCTGCGTCCGGAGGGCAGCGGATGGCGGCCCCGGCCGGTCACGGCGTGGTCGGTGAGTTCGTCCTCGAGCGACACGTACACGGCGCCCGGAATGTGGCCGTGGCGGTAGGCCGCAAGCCCGTCGGGCTCGCTGAGCTGCCAGCGCACATCGAGAATCGTCACCGGTCGACCCTTGCCGATGCGCTCCGCTAGCTCGGTCGCGGTAATCAAGACCTCGGCACGTGTGCTCTCCACGGCCCTAAGCTAACCTCCGTGGCCTCCGTGGATCTCAACGCCGACCTGGGCGAGGGCTTCGGCGTCTGGCGGCTCGGTGACGACGACGCGATGCTCGGCATCGTCACCAGCGCCAACGTGGCGTGCGGCTTCCACGCGGGCGACCCGGCCGGGCTGTTGCGGGTCTGCCGCATCGCCGCCGAACGGGGTGTGCGCATCGGCGCGCAGGTGAGCTACCGCGACCTGGCCGGTTTCGGCAGACGCTTCATCGACGTCACCGCAGAAGATCTGCTCGCCGACGTCGTGTATCAGATCGGCGCCCTGCAAGGCCTGGCGCAGGCTGCCGGCTCGGCGGTGTCCTACGTCAAACCCCATGGCGCGCTGTACAACACGATCGTGACCAACCATACGCAGGCCGCCGCGGTCGCCGAGGCGGTGCGGTCGGTGGACCCCGGGCTGCCGGTGCTGGGCCTGGCGGGTTCGGCATTTTTCGACGAGGCCGCGCAACGCGGCCTTCGCACCGTGCCGGAAGCTTTCGCTGATCGCGCCTACCGGGCGGACGGCCAGCTGGTGTCCCGGCGTGAACCCGGCGCGGTCTTACACGACCCGGCGGCGATCGCCGAGCGGGTCGTCACGATGGTGACCAAAGGCCGCGTCGTCGCCGTCGAGGGATCGTCAATCTCCGTAAGCGTGGAATCTGTTTGTGTGCATGGTGATTCGCCGGGGGCGGTGCAGATCGCCGCGGCGGTGCGCGATCGCCTGAAGGCCGACGGTATCGACGTGAAGGCGTTCAGCTGATGCGGCTGCGTCTCGGGCGCCCGGACATCGCCCGGTATGCCCACCGGTTCACCGTTCCCGCTGCGGGTTCTGGTGCGCCGCTGGCGGTGACGTGGCTGGGAGTCTCCACGCTGCTGCTCGACGACGGAGCTTCGGCGCTTCTGACCGACGGCTACTTCTCCCGGCCCAGCCTGGCGCGCATCGCGCTGCGCAAAGTGGCACCCTCGCCGGCCCGGGTCGACGGCTGCCTGGCCCGGGCCAAGGTCTCGCGGCTGGAGGCCGTGATCCCGGTGCATACGCATATCGACCACGCCTTGGATTCCGCGCTGGTGGCCGACCGCACCGGCGCGCAACTGGTCGGCGGCGAATCGGCTGCCAACATCGGCCGCGGGTATGGACTGCCGGCGGACCGCATAACGGTGGCAGCCTCAGGCGAACCAATTGTGTTGGGCGCCTTCGAGTTGACGTTGTTCGAATCCCGGCACTGCCCACCCGATCGGGTTCCCGGCGCGATCACCG
Organism: Mycobacterium branderi; assembly: GCF_010728725.1. Classification (NCBI taxonomy): domain Bacteria; kingdom Bacillati; phylum Actinomycetota; class Actinomycetes; order Mycobacteriales; family Mycobacteriaceae; genus Mycobacterium; species Mycobacterium branderi. The sequence goes on along the minus strand of NZ_AP022606.1, from coordinate 1,927,344 downwards.
AACCAGTGGTGCCGCCGGTGAGAGCTTCGGCCTACCGGTGCGGGGAGGCCTGGTCGGCGATTGTGCACCATCGATCGTCGGGCCGGCGGTGCCTGATCCAGGGCAGCGCCGGTTTCGTCGAAGGCGCGCTGGCCGGGCAGCGCGCCGACGTAGCCTACCTCGGCGTGGGACAGCTTGGCCTGCAGCCGGAAAGCTATCTTGTCGACTACTGGACCGAGACGGTGCGCACGGTGGGTGCGCGCCGCGTGGTGCCGATCCACTGGGACGACCTCTTCCGCCCGCTGTCGAAACCGTTGCGGGCGTTGCCCTATGCGGGCGACGATTTGGATGCCTCGATGCGAGTCCTCGACCGGCTGGCCGCCGAGGACGGAATCACACTGGATATGCCGACGGTGTGGCGACGCGAAGACCCCTGGAACTAACAACATTGACCTTGCTCGTCGCACTGCTGCTTCTTGCCGTCGTGCTGGCGTTCGCGGTCGCCCGGCCGCGGGGATGGCCGGAGGCATTCGCCGCCGTCCCCGCCGTCGCCGTGCTGCTCGGCGTCGGCGCGATCTCGCTGCATCAGGCCGTGGCCGAAGTGGCGAGCCTGGCGCGGGTGGTCGCGTTCCTGGGTGCGGTGCTGGTGCTGGCCAAACTCTGCGACGACGAGGGCCTGTTCGAGGCTGCCGGCGCGGCACTGGCGCACTCCCGCTTTGGGCCGCGACGGCTGCTGCGGCAGGTGTTCGTCATTGCCGCGGTGATCACCGCTGCGCTGAGCCTGGACGCCACCGTGGTGCTGTTGACTCCGGTGGTGCTGGCCACGGTCCGGTGGCTGCGCGCGCCGGTGCGCCCACACGCGTATGCCAGCGCGCATCTGGCCAACGCCGCGTCGCTTCTGCTTCCGGTGTCGAATCTGACCAACCTGCTCGCGTTTCATGTCGCGGACCTGTCGTTCGTCAAATTCACGGTATTGATGACGCTGCCGTGGCTGGCGGCGGTGGTCAGCGTGTACGTGGTATTTCGGTGGTTTTTCAGGCGTGATCTGAGCGTGGTGCCGGATCGTCAGGAAATCGGGCCGCCGGCCCGGCCACCGGTGTTCGTTCTGGTGGTGGTCGCGCTGACGTTGGCGGGGTTTGCGATCGCCGAAGCCGCCGGCGTGGCACCGGCCTGGGCGGCGCTGGCGGGCGCGTCGGTGCTGGCGGTGCGCAGCCTCGCTCGCCGGCACACCTCGGTGGTTGAGATCGTGCGCGCGGTCAACGTTCCGTTCCTGTTGTTCGTGCTCGCACTGGGTGTGGTGGTGCAGGCCGTGATGCTCAACGGGTTCGCCGACGGCATGCGGGCGGTCCTGCCGACGGGTTCGGGTCTGCTTGCGCTGCTGGGCATCGCGGCCGTTGCGGCGGTGCTGGCGAACATCGTCAACAACCTGCCGGCGACGCTGGTGCTGGTGCCGCTGGCCGCGAGCAGCGGGCCGGCGGCGATCCTGGCGGTGCTGATCGGGGTGAACATCGGACCCAACCTGACCTATGTCGGGTCGCTGTCGAACCTGCTGTGGCGCAGGGTGTTACGTCGCCACGACGTTCCGGCCAGCGTCGGCGAATACACCCGGCTCGGGCTGTGCACGGTGCCCACCGCGCTCGTCGCGGCGGTGCTGGCGCTGTGGGCCAGTGTGCGGCTGCTCGGCGTCTAATAGCTCGGCGGCAGCGGCATGCCGAGATCGGCCATCACCGCGCGCAAAGCCACGGGATCGTCGGTGATGATGCCGTCGACGCCGTCGTCGATCTGCTGGCGCATGGTCGCGGTGTCGTTGATGGTCCACGGAAGCACCTTGAGCCCCAACGCATGTGCCCGGTCGACAAACGGCTTGTCGACCAGCCAGTAGGCGGGCGAGACGATGCTTGCGCCGATCATCCTGGCGGCGATCACCGGATCACCGACGACGGCGGGGTTGATCCCGGCCAGCCACGGCGAATCCGGTTGCCACGTCGCCTGATTCCATAAGGTCACAACGGGAATCGACGGCTCCGCCTGCCGCACCAACGGCAGCGTTCGCCAGTCGAAACTTTGTATCTCGACGCGGTCGGTCTTGCCCGCGGCCCGGACCGCGGCAAGGATCACGTCGACGAACTCCTGCGGGCCGGCCGTCGCCGTCGGCTGCTCGGGATCCACCTTCGTTTCGATGTCGTAGCGGACGTCTGCGCGATACGAGTCGGTGAGTGCGAAGATCTCAGGCAGCGTAGCGATCCGGTCGCCGCAGTCAAGAGTGCGGATCTGGGCGAGGGTCAGCTCGTGCACCAGCTTTCCGACGTAGGGATACTGCGGGTCGGCGTGCGAAACGGGGCCGGTATCGGTGCACTTTCGCAGCTGCATGTCCTGGTCGTGCCACACCACCGGTTGGTGATCTTTGGTGATGCCGATATCGAATTCCAAAGTGGTAACGCCGATTTCAAGCGCGGCGGCGGCACCGCGATGCGCCACCACGTCGAAATCGGGTTGCTGTGCGACGGCCGTCGGGTACGGGACGATGACAATGACGGCTGCCAGTGCCAGTGCCCGCAGCCGCATGCCGTCAATGCCTGCGCTGGCGCGCGATTTCGGCAAGTACTACCCCGGCGGCCACCGAGGCATTCAGCGACTCGGCGGGGCCGGCCATCGGGATCGACACCACCGCGTCGCAGTTCTCCCGCACCAGCCGCGACAGGCCCTTGCCTTCCGATCCGACCACCACGGCCACCGGGCCGGTGGCGTCCAGGTGGTCGAGTGTCGTGTCGCCGTCCGCGTCCAGCCCGACCAGCTGCACACCTCGGCCGGCCCAATCCTTGAGCGTGCGAGTCAGATTGGTGGCCCGCGCAATCGGAACCCGCGCCGCTGCGCCGGCGCTGGTCCGCCACGCCACCGCCGTCACCGAAGCTGAGCGCCGCTGCGGGATCAGCACGCCATGACCGGCGAACGCGGCGACCGACCGCACGATCGCCCCCAGGTTGCGCGGGTCGGAGATGTTGTCCAGTGCGACCAGCAGTGCGGGCGGGGATTCCATCGCCGCCGCAAGGAGGTCGTCGGGATGGGCGTATTCGTAGGGCGGAACCTGCAGCGCGATGCCCTGATGCAGGCCGTTGGTTGTCATCCGGTCCAGATCGGCGCGCGGCACCTCGAGGATCGCAATACCGGAATCTGCTGCGCGAGTAACGGATTCGGTAAGCCGCTCGTCTGCCTGAGCGCCGAGCGCAACATAAAGGGCGGTCGCCGGCACACCGGCCCGCAGACATTCCAGCACCGGGTTGCGGCCCAGGACGGTCTCGGTTTCGTCCTGGACGCGTTTAACCGGCCGGCGCGCTTGAGCTTTGGCGCGTTTGGCGGCCGGATGGTGGGGCCGCATATGTGCCGGCGGCGTCGCGCCGCGGCCTTCCAACCCTCGTCGGCGCACACCCCCCGAACCGACGGTGGGCCCTTTCTTGGTGCCGGGCTTGCGGACCGCGCCGCGGCGCCGCGAATTACCGGGCATCGGTTTCGGTTCCCAACGACCACTGCGGTCCATCGGCGGTGTCGGTGACTTCGATGCCCGCGTCCTTGAGCCGGTTGCGGATCTCGTCGGCCAGGGCCCAATCGCGTTGTTCGCGAGCCTTTTCCCGTCGTTCCAGCTCCGAACGCACCAGCACGTCGACGGCCGCCAGCGCAGCCGAGGCCTCGTCGTGGGACTCCCACCGCTCGTCGAGGGGATCGCAGCCCAGGACGCCCATCATCGCTCGGATGGCGGCGGCATGAGCCAGCGCGCGCTCGTGGTCGCCGGCGTCGAGCGCCCGGTTGCCCTCCGCGCGGGCATGGTGCACCTCGGCCAGTGCGATCGGCACCGCGAGATCGTCGTCGAGTGCTTCGGCGAACCGCGGTGTCCACTGTCCGGGGACGACGACGCCCACCCGGTTGCGCACCCGGTGCAGAAAGTCCTCGATACCGACGTAGGCGTTGACCGCGTCCTGCAGCGCGGTCTCGGAGAACTCCAGCATCGAGCGGTAGTGCGCGCTGCCTAGGTAGTAGCGCAACTCGGCGGGCCGCACCCGCTCCAGCATCGCCGGGATCGCCAGGACGTTGCCCAGCGACTTGCTCATCTTTTCGCCGCCCATGGTGACCCAGCCGTTGTGCAGCCAGTAGCGGGCGAACCCGTCGCCGGCCGCGCGGCTCTGGGCAATCTCGTTCTCGTGATGCGGGAAGACCAAATCCATTCCGCCGCAATGGATGTCGAAATCCGGACCGAGGTAGGTGCGGGCCATGGCCGAGCATTCCAGATGCCAGCCGGGCCGCCCGCGCCCCCATGGTGTGGGCCACGACGGCTCGCCGGGCTTGGCGCCCTTCCACAGCGTGAAGTCGCGCTGGTCGCGCTTGCCGGTCGCCACGCCCTCACCCTGGTGGACGTCGTCGATCTTGTGGCCGGAGAGCTGGCCGTAGTCGGGATAGCTCAGCACGTCGAAGTACACGTCGCCGTTGCCGGTGTAGGCATGTCCGGTGCAGATCAGCCGCTCGATCAACTCGACCATCTGGGTGATGTGCCCGGTGGCGCGGGGCTCCGCCGACGGCGGCAAGACGCCCAGCGCATCGTAGGCGGCGGTGAACGCCCGCTCGTAGGTGGCCGCCCATTCCCACCAGGGCCGGCCGGCCGCGGCGGCCTTGTTGAGGATCTTGTCGTCGATGTCGGTGACGTTGCGGATGAACGCGACGTCGTAGCCGCGGGCCAGTAGCCAGCGACGCAGAATGTCGAAGGCCACCCCGCTGCGAACATGGCCGATGTGCGGCAGGCCCTGCACGGTGGCGCCGCACAGATAGATCGAGACGTGGCCGGACCGCAGCGGGACGAAATCACGCACGGCGCCGGTCGCCGTGTCGTGTAGCCGCAGCTGGGCGCGATCGGTCACGACGTGCCAGCTTACCGGGCTACTACCAGCGCCGTTGCTATGGCCGCAAGGCCCTCGCCGCGGCCGGTGAGGCCCAGGCCGTCGGTCGTGGTCGCCGACACCGACACCGGAGCGCCCAGCAGAGCGGACAGCAGCTCCTGCGCCTCGGCGCGACGCGGACCCACCTTGGGCTGGTTTCCGATCACCTGGACGGCGGCGTTGCCGAGCCGCCACCCGCCGGACCCAATGAGCTCGGCGACGTGGCGCAGCATGTCGGCTCCGCTGACGCCGGCCCAGCGGGGGTCGTCGACGCCGAACACGCTGCCGATATCGCCGAGTCCGGCCGCGGACAACAGCGCGTCGCACAACGCGTGCGCGGCGACATCGCCGTCGGAGTGGCCGGCACAGCCGTCGGCGTCGGGAAAAAACAGGCCCAGCAGCCAGCACGGCCGGCCCCGCTCGATCGGGTGCACGTCGGTGCCCAGGCCGACCCGGAGGTTCACTGCGCCACGATGGCCTGCGCCAAGAGCAGGTCTAGCCGGGTGGTGATCTTGAAGGCCAGCGGGTCGCCGTCGACCACCTGGACCTGACCGCCGATGTGCTCGACCATCGACGCGTCGTCGGTGAAATCAGCGGTTGCGGCCCGCTCGTAGGCGCGCTGCAGCAGTTCGGTGGCAAATCCCTGCGGGGTCTGCACCGCCCGCAGACCGGCTCGTTCCGGCGTGCCCAGCACCACCCCGTTGGCGTCGACAGCCTTGATGGTGTCGGGCACCGGCAGCGCGGGCACGACGGCCGAATGACCCGACCGCAGCGCCTCGACGACGCGGACGACCAACCGCGGTGGCGTCAGGGCCCGTGCCGCGTCGTGGACCAGTACAAACTCCGGTTCGCCGGCAGCCGCCAATGCCCGTGCGACCGACTCGCTGCGATTGGCCCCACCTGCCACGATCGTGGCGACGTGGCCCAGGATCAGCTTGGCCTGATCAGTGCGATCCGCGGGCACCGCCACGACCACGCGATCGACCACGCCGGATTCCAGCAGGCCGGTGACGGCCCGTTCGACCAGGGTCCGGCCGTCGAGATGAAAGAACGCTTTGGGAACACCTGCGGCTAGCCGCTCACCCGATCCAGCGGCCGGGACTACCGCGACCGTGCCCGTCACAGTCAGGAGGCTGCGGCCAGAACCTCGTCGAGGATGGTCTCCGCCTTGGCGTCATCGGTGCTTTCGGCCAGCGCCAGCTCCCCGACCAGGATCTGGCGCGCCTTGGCCAGCATGCGCTTCTCGCCGGCGGACAGCCCGCGCTCCTGGTCGCGGCGCCACAGGTCACGCACGACCTCGGCGACCTTGTTGACGTCACCGGAGGCAAGTTTCTCGAGGTTGGCCTTGTAGCGGCGCGACCAGTTGGTGGGCTCCTCGGTGTGCGGGGCGCGCAGCACCTGGAACACCTTGTCGAGGCCTTCCTGGCCAACCACATCGCGCACGCCCACGTACTCGGCGTTCTCGGCGGGGACTCGAACGGTCAGGTCACCCTGCGCCACCTTCAAGACGAGATATTCCTTTTGTTCCCCTTTTATGGTCCGGGTTTCGATCGCCTCGATTAGCGCTGCACCGTGGTGTGGATAGACAACGGTGTCACCGACCTTGAAAATCATCTGGTTCGAGCCCCTTTCGTTGCTTCGATCTTAACACGGCGCCTCGACACACGCGGAACAACGGTGCAGGTCAGGGGCACCGCACGCCAAGGGTGGGGGTTGACAGACCGGTGAATTCGTGCATGGCACCGACCTTTTGGGAACCCGGCGGAGGGCACCAGAAGATCGTACTGCGCTGCGCTGAGCCCTGTGCTACCGCCCGCCTGGCCGACCTACTACTGTGCATAGTCGAACTGCGACGAGGCCGCTCGGCGACGATGCGGACCGCGTGCGGTGCGAGGAGGAGCCGAGCAATCGGGGCTTGAGCAGGAGGCTTTGAGTGAACCGCTTAGACAGACGCTCGATGACCGTCGCCGCGCTGGCCGGCGCGCTCCTGCTCACCGGCTGCGGCAGCGGCCAGCTCTCCCAGACCGCCGCCCAGGTGCCCGCCGTCAACGGCGCCCAGGCGGTGGTCGGCAGCGTCGCGCTGCGCAATGTCCACATCCAGGCCGTGCAAACCGGCGACTTCTTGCGGCCGGGCCAGTCGGTGGACCTGGTGGCGGCGCTCAGCAACCAGTCACCGGACACCGCCGACAAACTGGTGGCCATCACCACCGACATCGGCACGGTGACGCTGTCCGGCGACACCCGGCTCCCGTCGGCCGGGATGCTGTTCGTCGGTACCGCCGACGGTCAGAACATCAAGGCCGTCAACGCCGTCGAGCCCGCTCACACCGCGAAGGCGGCCGTGGCGTTGACCAAGCCGATCACCAACGGGCTCACCTACAACTTCACCTTCACTTTCGAAAAGGCGGGCAGCGCCAGCCTGCCGGTGCCGATTTCGGCCGGTCTGGCACCCCGTAAGAGCGAAACCCCGGGGCCGGCCGAGCATCATTAGGCCGCAATGTCGTACCCGGCGGATACCGTCGGTCCGTGGCCAAGACACGTTCGCAATACCGCTGTTCGGAGTGCCACCATGTCACCCCTAAATGGGTGGGGCGCTGCCTGGAATGCGGCACCTGGGGCACGGTCGACGAAGTCGCGGTGCTGTCCGCTGTCAGCGGCAATGCCCGCCGGCCGGTAGCGCCGACATCGGTCGCGGTGCCGATCAGCTCCATCGAGCCGCGCAGCGCCCGGCACTGCCCCACCGGGGTCGACGAGCTCGACCGGGTGCTCGGCGGCGGCGTCGTGCCCGGCTCGGTGACGTTGCTGGCCGGCGATCCGGGGGTGGGTAAGTCGACGTTGCTGCTGGAGGTCGCCCACCGGTGGGCGCAATCCGGCCGGCGGGCGTTGTACGTGTCCGGTGAGGAGTCCCTCGGCCAGATCCGGATGCGGGCCGACCGGACCGGCTGCAGCCACGACGAGGTTTTCCTGGCCGCCGAGTCCGACCTGCACACGGTGCTCGGCCACATCGACGTCGTGCGGCCCACGCTGGTCGTGGTGGACTCCGTGCAGACCATGTCGAGCACCGACGCCGACGGTGTCACCGGCGGGGTCACGCAGGTCCGCGCGGTGACGACGGCCCTAACAGCCGCGGCGAAGAGCACCGCGGTGGCGATGATCCTGGTCGGCCACGTCACCAAGGACGGGGCCATCGCGGGGCCGCGCTCGCTGGAACATCTGGTCGACGTGGTGCTGCACTTCGAGGGCGATCGCAACTCCGCCCTGCGCATGGTTCGCGGGCTCAAGAACCGGTTCGGCGCGGCCGACGAAGTCGGTTGCTTCCTTCTGCACGACGGCGGCATCGACGGCGTAACCGATCCGTCCGGCCTGTTTTTAGATCAGCGGCCGCATCCGGTTCCGGGAACCGCGATCACGGTGACGCTGGACGGCAAGCGCCCGCTGGTCGGTGAGGTTCAGGCGCTGCTCGCGACGCCGCCGGATGGCCGCCCAGGGCGCGCGGTCAGCGGCATCGACCATGCCCGCGCCGCGATGATCACGGCGGTGCTGGAAAAGCATGCGCAGCTTAGGATTTCGGTCAACGACACCTTCCTTTCCACCGTCGGGGGCATGCGGTTGACCGACCCGTCGACCGACCTCGCGGTGGCGACCGCGTTGGCTTCGGCCTACGCGAGCCTGCCGCTGCCCACCACGGCGGTGATGATCGGCGAGGTCGGGTTGGCGGGCGATCTGCGTCGGGTCACGGGGATGGACCGCCGGCTGGCCGAAGCGGCCCGGCAGGGCTTCACCACCGCCCTGATTCCGCCCGGATGCGGCGCAACACCGACGGGGTTACGCATCCTGGAGGCGCCCACCATCGTCGCGGCGCTGCACCACATGCTCGACATCGTCGAGCACGCCGCGCGCACTCCGCCGCCACTGCGCCTGCTTGATCCGCCGCCCGCATAGCACAATGGCTGGTAATGACTGCGAGCAAGACGACCAGAATCGGTGTGGTGCCGGCGGCGCGGCCCACCCTGCGTGAGGCCGTCGGCCGGCTGGCGCCGGGCACCGCCCTGCGCGACGGCCTGGAGCGCATCCTGCGCGGCCGCACCGGTGCCCTGATCGTGCTCGGCTACGACGACAGCGTCGAGGCCATCTGCGACGGCGGCTTCTCCCTCGACGTCCGCTACGCGCCGACCCGGCTG